>NZ_MUKN01000005.1 GCF_001995175.1 Rathayibacter rhapontici | reverse complement strand
CCTGCACGCGCACGCGCCCCTCCCGCACGGCGTCGACGGCCTCGGGATCGCCGCCGGTGCTGACGAGGCCGACGGGCGACCAGCGGTCCGCGGCGGCCTCGGGGAGCTCCGACGCCTCGGCGAGACCCGGGAGCGCGACGAGGTTGACCCGCGGAGCCGCGTTGTCGGCCGCGAGGAGCGCGTCGAGCTCGTCGGCCCGCCCCTCCGCGGCCAGGGCGCGGCGCAGCGCCTTGACGATCCAGAGCGGATGCGAGCTCAGCGCGGCGATGCGGTCGTCGGCCGAGACGGCGGCGGCCGAGACGCGCTCCCGCCACTCCTCGGACGAGCCCCGCGAGACCGAGCGCAGTACGGCGTTCGCAAAGGCGACCGCCCCGCGGGAGCCGTCGGCGGCCACGAGCGCGACGCTCTCGTTCACGGCGGCGTGCGGAGCGACCCGGGTGCTGAGCAGCTGGTGCACGCCGAGGCGGAGCGCGTCGAGGACGGGGGCGTCGACGGACTCGATCGGGCGGCCCGCCGCCAGCACGATCACCCGGTCGTAGTAGCCGGACATCCGCAGGGTCCCGTAGCAGAGCTCGGTCGCGAGACCCGCATCGGCCGGCGAGAGCTCGGCGGCGCGGATCCGGCCGGGCAGGACGAGGTTGGCGTAGGCGTCGGACCCGCTGACGGCGCGCAGCACGTCGTAGGCGACGCGGCGGGCCGGCGCCGCCTCGCGGCGGCCGCTCATCGCAGCACCGTGCTCTCGCGCAGGCCCCTGGCCCAGTCGGCGGCGGCCATCGGCTTCTTGCCCGCGGGCTGCACGGTCACGAGCTCGACGGCTCCGTCGCCGGTGCCGACCAGCGCGCGGCCCTGATCGACGAGCACGCGGCCGGGCTCGAGCGCCGGGCCCTCCTGGACCGCACGGGCCGCGAGCACCTTCAGCCGGGCGTCGCCGACGGCGGCGGAGGCGCCGGGCTCCGGAGTCGTGCCGCGAAGGAGCGCGAGGACGCGGGCGCTCGGCGCGGTCCAGTCGAGTCGACCGTCCGACACGTCGAGCTTGGGAGCGAGCGTCACCTCGCCGGACTGCGGCACGGCCCGGGCGGTGCCCGCGGCGATCGCCTCGACGACCTCGACCGTCAGCCCGGCACCGGAGTCGGCGAGCACCTCGAGCAGCTCCCCCGCCGTCCGGTCGCGGACCTCCTCCGACAGCTCCGCGTAGACGTCCCCGGCGTCGAGCTCCGCGACCAGCTGAAACACGCTCGCGCCGATCGTCTCCTCCCCCGCCATCAGCGCGCGCTGCACCGGCGCCGCTCCCCGCCAGCGCGGCAGGAGCGAGAAGTGCAGGTTGATCCAGCCGTGGGCGGGCACGGCGAGCAGCCGGGCGCGCACGAGTCCGCCGTAGGCGACGATCACGCCGAGCTCGGGCGCCAGCGCCTCGAGGCGGTCGGTGACGGCCTCGTCGAGGCGGTTCGCCTTCAGGACGGGGAGGCCGAGCTCCTCCGCGACGACGGCGACGGGCGAGGGCGTCAGCACGCGCTTGCGCCCGACGGGCGCGTCCTCGCGGGTGACGACGGCCACGATCTCGTGACCGGAGGCGGCGAGGGCCCGCAGGGTCGGGACGGCGGGGGCCGGAGTGCCGGCGAAGACGAGGCGCACGAGGGGCTCCTGGGTGGCGGTGGTGCGGGTGGGACTAGAGGATGTCGGGATCGTCGAGGCGGACCCGCAGCTTCGGGGCCGGGCGGAAGCGGCCGGGGGTGGTCGGCGGACGGCGGCGGCGAGTGGCGTTGCGCACGACCGCGGAGCGGAGCCGAGCAGCGACTTCCGCACCGCGAGCGTAGTCGAACCGCACGATGGCCCGGACGGAGCCGTCCTCCAGCCCGACCGGGCCGAGCACCTCGTGCCGGTCGCTCTCGTCCAGCGCGTCGAGCGCCTCCTCGACCGCGTGGGCGTCGCCGCTGACGGTGGCCAGGCGCACCGCGGGCGGGAAGCGCAGGGCGCGCCGCTCCAGCAGCTCGGCGCGGAGGTACTCGGCCTGGCGCCAGGTGGCCAGGGCGGTCGCGATCCGTCCGCCGACTCCGACGAGCAGGACAGGGGCACCGGGCCGGGCCAGAGCGGCGGCGTTCGACCAGGTGCGCAGGGCGTCGTCGGCGACGCGCAGGCTCTCGCGGGCCAGCATCCGCTCGCCGTCGAGGAGGAGGACGGCGTGGTAGCCGCCGTCCGCCCGGGGCTCGGCGCCCCGGGTCGCGACGACCAGCGCGGGCTCGTCCGGCAGGGTCAGCACCGGGCGCTGCCCGTCGGCGACCACCACCTTCGCTCCCGGGAACGCCCGGCCGAGCTCCTCGGCCGTGCGACCGGCGCCGAGGGTCACGAGCCGGAGCGCGGTGGCCTCGCAGACCGAGCAGTGCCACTCGGCGGCGATCAGGCCGCACCAGCCGCAGCTGGGCCGGGCCCCGGCGGCGTGCACGGCGAGCGGACCCTGGCAGCGGTTGCAGCGGGCGACCGTCCGGCAGCGGGCGCAGGCGACGACGGGCGCGTAGCCCGGGCGCGCGACCTGGACCAGGACGGGGCCGGAGTCGAGACCGATGCGAGCCTGCCGCCAGGCCGACGAGGGGATGCGGGCCGCGGCGTCGTGCTCGTCGGCCGCCGACTGCTGGGCGGTCGGCACCACGTGCGGCCGCTTCGCGGGGCGCGGCTCGACCTCCGCCGCGAAGGCGATCTCGACGAGGCGCTCGACCTCGACCGTGCGGGTGTGGCCGAGGAGGACGAGTCCCGCTCCGCTCTGCTCCTGGCGCACGAGCGCGACGTCGCGGGCGTGGGCGTAGGGCGCGAGAGGCTCGGCGAACAGCGGGTCGCCGTCGTCCCAGAGCGCGATCAGGCGCGGGGCCCGCGAGGGCGCGTAGAGCACGGAGCGGTTCCCGACGATCACCCGCGGACCCGGCCCGAGGCAGCGGAGGAACGCTCCGTAGCGCTCCGCTCCCTTCTGCCGGGCGTCGAGCCGCACGACGAGCTCCGCCGGCAGCAGATCCGCCAGCGCGAGCTCGAGCTGCTCCTGGTCGCGGTAGTCCGGCACCGCCAGGATCGCGTCGCCGCCCGCGACCACGGTGTTGCGCGCGAGCTCGGCGAGGGTCAGCGCCCAGCCGCCGACCCATGTGCCCGTCGAGAGCTGCACCGGCGCGGGCACCGCTCCCACGGCGAGGCGGCCGCTCAGGGCCAGGGAGTCGAAGGCGTCGGCGGCGTACCCGGCGACGGGAGCCGCCGCCACGGGCACCGGGACGACGACCGGCTCCGCCGCGAGGTGCGCGCGCTCGACCCGGACGTGCCGGCGCGGCACGGCCAGGCGCAGCACGTCGCTCGCCCCTCCGGCGGCCCGGTCGGCCACCCGGCGCGCCAGTGCCCACACCTCGGGCGTGAGCACGACCACCGGTGAGACCAGCTCCTCGATCGCGCTGAGCGTGCGACGTGCTCGGACCCCTCGCCGACCTCGACGACGAAGGCGTCGGCGATGCGCCCGCCGGTGCGCAACGGGACGCGCACCCGGACGCCCGGGCGCACGTCCGACCGCAGCGACTCGGGGACGGCGTAGTCCAGGAGCCGGTCGAGCTGGGGCAGCGGCGAGTCCAGGAGGACGCGCGCGACGGCGTCCGACGCGCCGGAGGAGGTCTCCACCGCCTGCGCCGCGCCCGCTACGAGAGACCCGCGGCGGAGCGGAGGTCGTCGACGCGGTCGAGGCGCTCCCAGGTGAAGTCGGGGAGCTCGCGGCCGAAGTGGCCGTAGACCGAGGTCTGCGAGTAGATCGGGCGGAGCAGGTCGAGCGCGTGGATGATGGCGGCGGGACGCAGATCGAAGACGGAGCGGATCGCTCCGTGATCTGCTCGTCGGGGATCGTGCCGGTGCCGAACGACTCGACGTAGAGGCCGACCGGAGCGGCCTTGCCGATCGCGTAGGCGACCTGCACCTCGAGGCGCCGGGCGAGACCGGCCGCGACGGCGTTCTTGGCGACCCAGCGCATCGCGTAGGCGGCCGAGCGGTCGACCTTCGACGGGTCCTTGCCCGAGAACGCGCCGCCGCCGTGCCGCGAGGCCCCGCCGTAGGTGTCGACGATGATCTTGCGGCCGGTGAGCCCGGCGTCGCCCTGCGGGCCGCCGATCTCGAAGCGGCCGGTCGGGTTGATCAGCAGGCGGACGGCGGAGGAGTCGAGGTCGACCGTCTCGAGGACCGGCCGGATCACGTGCGCCTCGATGTCGGCGTGGATCGTCTCGGTGCTCACGTGCTCGGCGTGCTGCGTCGAGAGCACCACCGTGTCGATCGAGCGCGGGGTCGTGCCGTCGTAGCCGACGGTGACCTGGGTCTTGCCGTCGGGGCGGAGGTAGTCGAGCTCGCCCGACTTGCGCACGGCCGCGAGGCGCTCGGCGAGCCGGTGCGAGAGCCAGCTCGGCAGGGGCATGTACTCGGGGGTCTCGTCGGTGGCGAAGCCGAACATCAGGCCCTGGTCGCCGGCACCCTGCCGGTCGAAGGCGTCGTCGTCGGCGGCGTCGGTGCGCACCTCGAGAGCGGTGTCGACACCGGCGGCGATCTGGGGCGACTGCTGCCCGATCGAGACGGAGACGCCGCAGGAGCGCCCGTCGAATCCCTTCTCGGAGGAGTCGTAGCCGATCTCGACGATCGTGTCGCGGACGATCTTGGGGATCTCGACGTAGCCGGTGGTCGAGACCTCGCCGGCGACGTGCACGAGGCCGGTGGTGACGAGGGTCTCGACGGCGACGCGGCTCCTGGGGTCCTCGCGCAGCAGCGCGTCGAGGATGCGGTCCGAGATCTGGTCGCAGATCTTGTCGGGGTGCCCCTCGGTCACGGACTCGGAGGTGAACAGGCGGAGCGATCCGGAGGAGGTCATGCGGGGGGTCTCATTTCGTTCCGGGAACTGTTCGGCCGGGGCGTCGGGCGCGGCCGGCTCACGGGGAGCGGGATGACCGGCGACGGCAGCGGGGCGCGGCGGCGTGCGGACACGGATCGCCGGGCTCGGGGGTGTTCCGCGCCCGACCGGCGGAGGTGCCGCGCTCGGACCCGGTCCGCGCACGCACGGGACCGCCTGAGAGCAGCCGCCGTCGGCTAGCGCGCGACCACGTCGAGGACGCGGTCGGCCACCGACGCCTTCGTGCCGGAAGCCTCGATCACTATATCGCCGGCCCGATCCAGGACCACGACGGTGTTGCTGTCGCTCTGGAAGCCCTCGGTCCAGCCGACCCTGTTGAGGACGAGCAGGTCGCAGCCCTTGCGCGCGATCTTGGCGCGTCCGAGGGCCAGCATCGCCTCGCGGTCGGTCTCGGTCTCGGCGGCGAAGCCGACGACGAGCTGGTTCCCCGTCTTCGCCGCGGCGATCTCGGCGAGGATGTCCGGGTTCTTGACGAGCTCGAGGACGAGACGGTCGCCCTGCTGCTCCTTCTTGATCTTCGACTCCGAGACGTCGGCCGGCCGGTAGTCGGCCACGGCGGCGGCCATGATCACGATGTCGGCGTCCGCGGCGGCCGCGAGTGCCGCCTCCCGCAGCTCGAGCGCCGTGCCGACGGCGACGACCTCGACCCCGCGGGGCGCCTCGATGTCGAGGTTGGCGGCGAGCACGGTGACGCTCGCTCCCCTGGCCGCGGCGGCGAGGGCGAGGGCGACGCCCTGGCGACCGCTCGAGCGGTTGCCCACGAAGCGGACGGGGTCCAGAGGCTCGCGGGTGCCACCCGCGGTCACGAGGACGCGGAGCCCCTCGAGGTCGCGCTTCGCGCCGACCGAGCGGCCGTGGACGGCGAGGGCCTCGGCGACGATCGTCGCGGGCTCCTCCATCCGCCCCGGTCCGGAATCGGACCCGGTCAGCTGACCCGAGGCGGGGCCGACGAGGTGCACGCCGCGCGAGCGGAGCGTCTCGACATTCGCGGCGGTGGCGGGGTTCGCCCACATCTCGGTGTGCATCGCGGGGGCGACGACGAGCGGGGCGGTGCTCGCGAGCACGGTGTTGCCGAGGAGGTCGTCGGCGAGCCCGGTCGCGAGCTTGGCGAGGGTGTGCGCGGTCGCCGGGGCGATGACGATCAGGTCGGCCGCCTGGCCGATCGCCACGTGCCGGACCTCGGCGACGCCCTCGTAGAGCTCGGTGTGCACGGCGTTCCGCGAGATCGCCTCGAGAGTCGGCTTCCCGACGAAGCGGAGCGCGGCCTCGGTGGCCACGACGTGGACGTCGTGACCCTCGAGGACCAGCGCGCGCACCACGCCGACCGCCTTGTAGGCGGCGATGCCGCCGGTGATCCCGACGACGACGTTCAGCCGCCGAGCGGTCTTCTGCGAGGAGCGCACCCGGAGGGGGCCGGACTACTCGGCGAGGGGCTGGGCGACGAGCTTGTCCTCGTTGATCTCGTGGAGAGCGACCGAGAGCGGCTTGTCGTCGATGGTCGAGTCGACCAGCGGGCCGACGTTGTCGAACAGGCTGCCCTCGTGGAGGTCGGCGTAGTAGTCGTTGATCTGGCGAGCGCGCTTGGAGGCGAAGATCACCAGCGCGTACTTCGAGTCGACCTTCGAGAGGAGCTCGTCGATGGGCGGGTCGATGATGCCGAGGTTGTTGGCCATGGTGTCTCCTTGTTGGCGTGTCAGCCACTGCGGGGCGCGTGAGCGCCGATCTGCGGCTCCGGAGGAGCTCGACGCGGCGGCGCCTGGGGGCTGGGCCCTGTCGGCGGTCGGGGCGTCGGCCCGGAGGTGGTCGGTGGCCCGGACGTCAGCGGCCCGGGTCGGCGGGCGCGCCGTCGGAACGAGGCGACATCAATTCTACGACCTCGCGAGCCGCTTCGGGCACGGTGCTGTTCACGACCGCGAAATCGAACTCGTCCTGCGCGGCCAGCTCGATGCGCGCGGTCGCCAGACGGCGCTGCTGCTCCTCCGGGCTCTCGGTCCCCCGGCCGACGAGTCGACGCACGAGCTCGTCCCAGCTCGGCGGCAGGAGGAAGACGAGCCGCGCGTCCGGCATCCGCTCGCGGACCTGCCGTGCGCCCTGGATGTCGATCTCGAGCATGACCTGGCGCCCCTGGGCGAGAGCGGCGTCGATCGGCCCGCGCGGGGTGCCGTAGCGGTAGGCGTTGTGGACGGTCGCGTACTCGAGGAACTCGCCCGCCTCGACCATGCGGTCGAACTCGGCGTCGTCGATGAAGTAGTAGCTGACGCCGTCGATCTCGCCAGGGCGCGGCGCACGGGTCGTCGCCGAGACGGACAGCAGCACCTCGGGGTAGTTCTCGCGGATGTAGGTGGACACGGTGCCCTTGCCGACCGCGGTCGGTCCGGCGAGGACGACGAGGCGGGTGCGCTCCCCGCGGCGCTGACGCGCCTCGCGCTGCTCGAGGAACGAGTGCAGCCCCTCCACCTGACGGCGGCCGAGGCGCCCAGGCGCTTGGACGGCGCGATCTGCAGCTGCTCCATCACGCGCGGGGTCTTGACCACGCCGAGGGCGGGCACCGAGCGCAGGAGCTCGCTCACGCGCATCCGCCCCTCGACTCCGGTGGGATCGCTCTGGGCGGCGGCGAGCACCGCCGTCGCGGGACGCTCGCCGGACGCGACGTCCTTCTTCACGCCGGCACGGGCGCGCCGGGCGGCGATGGCCGCGGCGGAGGCGGCGCGGCGGTCGACCTCCGGAGGCGACGGCCGGCGGGCGGCGGCGAGGGACCCGGGATCGGCGGGGGCGGCTTCAGCGGACAAGGGTCTCCTGGATGTCTCGGGCACGGCGGTCGATCTCGGCGGCGATCCCGTCGGGACCGGCACCGAGCACGCTGCGCGACTCGCTCACGAGAGTCGTCGCCGCGAGTGCCCCGAAGAGCCGCGGTGCGTCCGCGGCGCCGGCGCCCTGATGGCCGAAGCCGGGTGCCAGCACCGGGAGCCCGGGGGCCGGCGCCGTGTCCGTCCGGATGCCGTAGTCGCCCAGGGCGACGGTGGCCCCGAGCACGACGCCGATCGAGCCGATCGGGGAGCGCGCGTGGTGCGCGTTCCAGGATGCCACGTCCGCCAGCACGGCGCTGGCCAGCGGGGACCCCGCGTGCTCGCCGTCCTGCACGAGCGCGCGCTGCACGGGTCCCGCCTCCGGGTTCGAGGTGGCGGCGAGGACGAAGACGCCCTTCCCCGCCTCCTCCGCGAGCTCGAGCATGCCGTCGAGGGAGCCGAGCCCCTGATAGGCGGAGGCGGTCATCGCGTCGGCTTCGAGAGGCGAGCCGGGGCGCAGCCACGCCTCGGCGTAGGCGGTGACGCTCGTGCCGATGTCGCCGCGCTTGACGTCGGCGATCACGAGGAGCCCGGCCGCGCGCGCGTCGGCGAGGACGCGCTCGAGCGCGAGGTAGCCCGCCGAGCCGTGGCGCTCGAAGAACGCGACCTGCGGCTTCACCACGCCCACGCGCCCCGCCGCGGCCTCGACGACGCGGCGGCCGAACGACTCCAGCCCCGCGGCGTCGTCGCCCAGCCCCCACGCGTCCAGGAGGAACGCGTGGGGGTCGATGCCGACGCAGAGCTGTCCGTGCTCGTCGAAGGCGCGCTCGAGGCGCGCTCCGAAGGCTCGGTCACGCCAGGCGCTCCGCCCGACGCAGGGCGTAGTCCTGCAGGCTCGTGACCTCGAAGGGCTCGCCAGCCACGTCGAGCGAGGCGACGGCGGCGGCCAGCTGGGCGATGGTGGTGAACAGCGGCTTGTCGGCGGCGACCGCTGCGGCGCGGATCTCGTACCCGTCCGCGCGGGACGCTCCTCCGCTGGGCGTGTTGATGACCACGTCGACCTCGTCCCGGCTGACGAGCTCGACGATCGACGGGGAGTCGCCGACGGCCTCCTCGCTGTACTTGCGCACGACCCTGGTCCGGATGCCGTTGCGGTTCAGCACCTCGGCGGTCCCCTCCGTCGCGAGGATTTCGAAGCCGAGCTGGCGCAGACGGAGCGCCGGCAGGACGATGGCGCGCTTGTCGCGGTCGGCGACCGAGATGAAGACGGTCCCGGAGGAGGGCATGCCGCCGTAGGCCGCGTCCTGGCTCTTCTTGAAGGCCCGGGGGAAGTCGCGGTCGATGCCCATGACCTCTCCGGTCGAGCGCATCTCGGGGCCGAGGAGCGAGTCGACGATCTGGCCCTCCTTGGTGCGGAAGCGCTTGAAGGGCAGGACCGCCTCCTTGACGGCGATCGGCGAGTCCATCGGCACGTCGGAGCCGTCGCGCTCGGGCAGCAGGCCCTCGGCCTTGAGCTCGGCGATGGTCTCGCCGACCATCAGGCGCGACGCCGCCTTCGCCAGCGGGATGCCGAGCGCCTTCGAGACGAAGGGCACGGTGCGCGAGGCGCGGGGGTTCGCCTCGAGGACGTAGAGCACGCCCTGGCCGATCGCGAACTGCACGTTGAGGAGTCCGCGGACCCCGACGCCCTGCGCGATGGCGAGCGTCGCGTCGCGGACCTCGTCGATCTGCCGGCGGCCGAGGGTCACGGGCGGCAGGGTGCACGCCGAGTCGCCGGAGTGGATCCCGGCCTCCTCGATGTGCTCCATCACTCCGCCGATGTAGAGCTGCTCGCCGTCGTAGAGCGCGTCGACGTCGATCTCGATCGCGTCGTCCAGGAAGCGGTCGACGAGCAGCGGGTGCGTCGCGTCGATGATGCCCTGGTCGGCCATCCGCTCGAAGTAGTCCTCGAGCTGCGCGGCGCCGTACACGATCTCCATGCCGCGGCCGCCGAGGACGAACGACGGGCGGACGAGGACGGGGAAGCCGATGCCCGTCGCGACGCCGAGCGCCCCCTCGAGGTCGATCGCGGTGCCGTTGCGCGGCGCGAGCAGACCCGCCTCGTCGAGGATGCGCGAGAACGCGCCGCGCTCCTCCGCGAGATCGATCGCCTCGGGAGTCGTGCCGAGGATCGGGACCCCCGCCTCCTCGAGGCCCTTCGCCAGGCCCAGGGCGGTCTGGCCGCCGAGCTGGACGACGACGCCGACGAGCTCGCCGGACTGCGACTCCGCGTGGATCACCTCGAGGACGTCCTCGAGGGTCAGGGGCTCGAAGTACAGGCGGTCCGAGGTGTCGTAGTCGGTCGAGACGGTCTCGGGGTTGCAGTTGATCATGATCGTCTCGTAGCCGGCCTCCGAGAGGGCGAACGAGGCGTGCACGCACGAGTAGTCGAACTCGACGCCCTGCCCGATGCGGTTCGGGCCGGAGCCGAGGATGACGACCTTGCGGCGGTCGGCCGCCACGACCTCGGTCTCCTCGTCGTAGGAGGAGTAGTGGTACGGGGTGAGCGCGGGGAACTCCCCCGCGCACGTGTCGACGGTCTTGTAGACGGGGCGGACGGCCAGCTCGTAGCGGGTGGCGCGCACCTCGGCCTCGTCGAGACCGCGGAGCTCCGCGATCTGCAGGTCCGAGAATCCGTGGTCCTTCGCCAGGCGCAGCAGCCCCGCGTCCAGCGACGGATGCTCGCGCACCAGGTCGGCGATCTCGTTGATCAGCACGATCTGGTCGAGGAACCAGGGGTCGATCTTCGTCGACTCGAAGGCCTGCTCGACGCTCGCGCCGAGACGCAGCGCCTGCTGCACCGTGACGATGCGGCCGTCGGTCGGGGTCTCCGCGATCTCGAGGAGCTCCTCGACCGAGTGCGTCTGCTCGCCCCAGTGGAAGGAGGAGCCGCGCTTCTCGAGCGAGCGGAGCGCCTTCTGCAGGGCCTGGGCGTAGTTGCGGCCGATCGCCATGGCCTCGCCGACCGACTTCATGGTGGTCGTCAGCGTCTTGTCGGCTGCAGGGAACTTCTCGAACGCGAAGCGCGGGACCTTGACCACGACGTAGTCGAGCGTCGGCTCGAAGCTCGCCGGGGTGACCTTCGTGATGTCGTTCGGGATCTCGTCGAGGCGGTAGCCGATGGCCAGCTTCGCCGCGATCTTCGCGATCGGGAAGCCGGTCGCCTTGGAGGCGAGGGCCGACGAGCGCGAGACGCGCGGGTTCATCTCGATGACGATGATCCGGCCGTCGGCGGGGTCGACCGCGAACTGGATGTTGCAGCCGCCGGTGTCCACTCCCACGTCGCGGATGATCCGGATGCCGATGTCGCGCAGCTTCTGGTACTCGCGGTCGGTCAGCGTGAGCGCGGGGGCGACGGTGATCGAGTCGCCCGTGTGCACGCCGACCGGGTCGACGTTCTCGATCGAGCAGACGACGACCGTGTTGTCGGCGGTGTCGCGCATGAGCTCGAGCTCGTACTCCTTCCAGCCGAGGATCGACTCCTCGAGGAGCACCTCGGTCGTGGGGCTCTGGTGCAGTCCGTCGCCGACCATGCGCACGAGCTCCTCGCGGGTGTACGCGAAGCCGGAGCCGAGACCGCCCATGGTGAAGGACGGGCGGATGACGAGCGGGTAGCCGAGGTCCTCGGCGTACTCGATCGCCTCCTCCACCGTGTGCGCGATGTAGGACTTCGCGACGTCGCGCCCGCGTCGAGCACGAGCTGCTTGAAGATCTGGCGGTCCTCGCCGCGGTTGATCGCCTCGAAGCTCGCGCCGATCAGCTCGACGTCGTACTTCTCGAGGATCCCGAGGTCGTGCAGCTGGATCGCCGCGTTGAGGGCGGTCTGACCGCCGAGGGTCGGCAGGATCGCGTCCGGCTTCTCCTTGGCGATGATCGCCTCGATCGCCTGCGGGGTGATCGGCTCGACGTAGGTGGCGTCGGCGAAGTCGGGGTCGGTCATGATCGTCGCCGGGTTGGAGTTGACGAGGATCACGCGCACCCCCTCGGCGCGCAGGACGCGGCAGGCCTGGGTGCCCGAGTAGTCGAACTCGACCGCCTGGCCGATCACGATCGGGCCGGAGCCGATGACGAGGACGCTGTTGATGTCTTCCCTGCGCGGCATTACTTCTGCTCTCCGGTGGTGCTGGTCGAAAGGATGTCGTTCGCGGGCTCGGCGCCGCCCTGCTCGGTCGTGCGCTGCACGACCATCGCGCGGAAGCGGTCGAAGAGGTAGTTCGAGTCGTGCGGTCCGGCGGCCGCCTCGGGGTGGTACTGCACCGAGAAGGCGGGGATGTCGAGGCAGCGCAGGCCCTCCACGACCGAGTCGTTGAGGCTGTAGTGGCTGACCTCGACGCGGCCGAAGCCCTCGGGCGAATCGAGCTCGCCGTCGATGGGCGCGTCCACCGCGAAGCCGTGGTTCTGCGCGGTGATCTCGACGCGGCCCGTGAGCTTGTCGAGCACCGGCTGGTTGATGCCGCGGTGCCCGAAGGGCAGCTTGTAGGTGCCGAAGCCGAGCGCGCGGCCCAGGAGCTGGTTGCCGAAGCAGATGCCGAAGAAGGGCAGGTCGGCGCGCAGCGTCGTGCGCAGCAGGTCGACGTGGCGGTCGGAGGCCTCCGGGTCGCCCGGTCCGTTCGAGAAGAACAGCGCGGACGGGTCGAGCGCGAGGACCTCGTCGGCGGTGACCGACTCCGGGAGCACGTGGACGTCGAAGCCGCGCTCCGACAGGTAGTGCACGGTCGAGGTCTTCACTCCGAGGTCGATGACCGCGACCGAGCCCACGCGCTCGCCCTGGGCGGGCACCGTGTACTGCTCGGTCGTCGAGACGGCGGAGGAGAGGTTCATCCCCTCCATCTGCGCGCCGCCGAGGACCAGCGCGAGCTGCTCCTCCTCCCCCAGGGCGAGGTCCTCGCCCGAGAAGACGCCGGCGCGCATCGAGCCGGCCGAGCGGATGTGGCGCGTGATCGCACGGGTGTCGACACCCGAGATGCCGACGATACCGTCGGCCTCGAGGTCGTCGTCGAGCGAGCGCTGGGCGCGGAAGTTCGAGACCACGCGGGAGGGGTCGCGGACGACGTAGCCGGCGACCCAGATGCGGCGCGACTCCTTGTCCTCGTCGTTGGTCCCGGTGTTGCCGATGTGCGGCGCGGTCTGCACGACGATCTGCCCGGCGTAGGACGGGTCGGTCAGGGTCTCCTGGTAGCCGGTCATGCCGGTCGCGAAGACGATCTCGCCGAGGGTGCGCCCGCGCGCGCCGTAGGCCTGACCCGAGAATCGTCGCCCGTCCTCGAGGACGAGGACGGCGGTGGGTTCGGTGCTGAGGCGTGACGTTGGCACGGACTAGGAGCTTCTGGTCGGGGGAGGAGCCGCCGTCGGCGGCTCCCGGGGTGGAGGGGGAGGTATCGGGGCCGGCGAGCCGGCGGAGCTCGGCGACGAGGTGCCGGCGCAGGGCCGGCTCGGCGACGCGGAGGTAGGAGTCGACCGTCTCGGCGCCGCGCGGCGACCACGAGAGGACGAGCAGCCCGCCCTCCTCGACGGCGCGGTCGATGGCGTAGCTGCCCTCGCCCGCTCCGCGCAGCAGGGCCGCGGGGATCACGGTCTCGCGCTCGCCGACCGGGGCGAGGACGACGCCGCGCTCGTGCAGCCGCAGCGTCGCCCTCCCGCGGAAGCCGAGGCCCGGCAGCACCACGCGTTCGAGCGGCTGCTCGAAGCGGGTCGTGGCGACGTAGGGCAGCTCGACCGACTCGAGCTCGGCGCCCAGCGACTCGGCCGGCACGGCCTCCGGCGCGAGGTCGGCGGAGCGGCGGCGGCGCGCGCGCCACGACAGGATCATCCCGGCGAACACCAGGACGACGAGCGCGGCGATGACGATCGTGATGACGGACCTATCCACGGGCGGACCTCGCGGCGGCGGCGACCTCGGCGGCGTCGACGAGCTCGCCGTCGAGAACGGTGGGGTAGCCGTGGTGGAACGTCGCGACGACGCGGCCGGGGAGCTCGCGCCCGAGGTAGGGCGAGTTCGCGCTGCGGCCGCGCAGGTCGGCGGTCGAGAAGCGGCGGCGCGCCTCCGGGTCGTAGAGCACGACGTTCGCGGGGGCGCCGACCGCGAGGCCGCGGTCGTAGCCCTCGAGCCTGCCGATTCGCGCCGGCGCGGCGGAGAGGACGCGCGCGACGTCCGACCAGGTCATCCGGCCGTCGTCGACGACGGCGGCGTGGACGACCGAGAGCGCGCTCTCGAGACCGACCATGCCGAAGGCGGCGGCGTCCCACTCGCAGTCCTTGGCCTCGACGGGGTGCGGGGCGTGGTCGGTCGCGACGATGTCGATCGTGCCGTCGGCGAGGGCCTCGCACAGGGCCAGGACGTCCTCGTCGCGGCGCAGCGGCGGGTTCACCTTGAAGCGGGCGTCGTAGCCGCCGCCCTCGTCGCCCCCGGCGATCAGCTGCTCGGTGAGCAGCAGGTGGTGCGGAGTCACCTCGGCGGTCACGTCGATCCCCCGCGCCTTCGCCCAGCGGATCACATCGACGGAGCCGGCGGTCGAGACGTGGCAGACGTGCAGGCGGGAGCGACGTGCTCGGCCAGCAGGACGTCGCGGGCGATGATCGCCTCCTCCGCCACCGCGGGCCAGCCGGTCAGCCCGAGGGCGCTGGAGACGGCTCCCTCGTTCATCTGGGCGCCGATCGTGAGCCGCGGCTCCTGCGCGTGCTGCGCGACGACTCCGTCGAAGGCCTTCACGTACTCGAGCGCACGGCGCATCAGCAGCGCGTCCGAGACGCACTTCCCGTCGTCCGAGAAGACCCGGACCGCGGCCCGGCTGCGGGCCATCGCGCCGAGCTCGGCGAGGGACTCCCCTGCGAGGCCCACGGTGACGGCTCCGATCGGCCGGACCGTCGCGTAGCCGGCGTCCTCGCCCAGGCTCTGCACCTGCTCGACGACACCGGCCGTGTCCTGCACCGGCGAGGTGTTGGCCATCGCGAAGACGGCGGTGAAGCCCCCCGCGGCGGCGGCGCGCGATCCGGTGAGCACGGTCTCGCTCTGCTCGAAGCCGGGCTCGCGGAGGTGGGTGTGCAGGTCGACCAGGCCGGGCAGCGCCAGCAGGCCGTCGGCGTCGACGACGCGGGCCCCGCTGGAGTCGAGGTCGGCGC
This sequence comes from Rathayibacter rhapontici, assembly GCF_001995175.1. Classification (GTDB taxonomy): domain Bacteria; phylum Actinomycetota; class Actinomycetes; order Actinomycetales; family Microbacteriaceae; genus Rathayibacter. Next base: position 82,442 of record NZ_MUKN01000005.1, on the reverse strand, counting down.
CGATGTCGACGACGACCCCGCCGTCGATCAGGACGTCGGCGGTGCTCTCGTCGGCGAGGGTCGCTCCCGAGATCAGGATCCGACCGTGTCCGCGGGTGCTCGTCGGTGGCGTGCTCATCAGTGGATCTCCCGTTCGCCGGACAGCAGCAGGTAGAGCGCGGCCATCCGGACCGAGACTCCGTTGGTGACCTGTTCGAGCACCGTGGAGCGGCTCGAATCGGCGGCGGCCGAGGAGATCTCGACGCCCCTGTTCATGGGTCCGGGGTGCATGACGATGGTATCGGGGCCCAAGCGGGCGAGGCGCTCGTCGTCGAGACCCCAGATGCGCGCGTACTCGCGTCCGTTGGGGAAGAAGCCGCTCGACATCCGCTCGAGCTGGATGCGCAGCAGCATCACGACGTCGGGCAGGCCCGAGTCGATCGCGTCGTCGAGGTCGAAGCGGATCGTCGCGGGCCAGCCGGCGGTGTCGACCGGCACGAGGGTGGGCGGAGCGACGAGGGTCACCTCGGCGCCGAGCGCCGTCAGCAGCCAGACGTTCGACCGCGCCACCCGCGAGTGCAGGATGTCGCCGACGATGGTGACCGCGACTCCGTCGAGGCCCTTGCCGCGCGACGCCGACGCGCCGTGCAGCCGCCGCCGGATGGTGAACGCGTCGAGCAGCGCCTGGGTGGGGTGCTCGTGCGTCCCGTCGCCGGCGTCAGGATCGACGCGTCGATCCATCCGCTCGCCGCGAGGACGGCGGGGGCGCCCGAGGCGCCGTGCCGCACGACGACGCCGTCGGCGCCCATCGCGGCCAGGGTCTGCGCGGTGTCCTTCAGGCTCTCGCCCTTCGAGACGCTGGAGCCCTTGGCGCTGAAGTTGATCACGTCGGCCGAGAGCCGCTTGGCGGCCGCCTCGAACGAGATGCGGGTGCGGGTGGAGTCCTCGAAGAAGAGGTTGACGACCGTCTTCCCGCGCAGCGTCGGCAGCTTCTTCACCTCGCGGTTCTGCACGTCCGCCATGTCCTCGGCGATGTCGAGGAGGCCGATCGCGGAGGAGCGGTCGAGGTCCCGGGTGGAGAGCAGGTGCTTCACGCGCCGCTCCGTCCGTCGGTCGCGCCGTCGAGCGCGGGGGCGGACTCGATCGCGACCAGGTCCTCGCCGTCGGTCTCGACCAGGCGCACGTTGATCCTCTCGCTGAGGCTGCTCGGAAGGTTCTTGCCCACGAAGTCGGCGCGGATGGGGAGCTCGCGGTGGCCGCGGTCGACCAGCGCGGCGAGGCGGACGGCCCGCGGGCGGCCGATGTCGCTCAGGGCGTCGAGAGCGGCGCGGATGGTCCGTCCCGAGAAGAGGACGTCGTCGACGAGCACCACGGTGCGGCCGTCGATGCTCGCGGGGACCGTCGTCCTGGCGGGCGTGCGCACGGGGTGCCGGGAGAGGTCGTCCCGGTACATCGTCACGTCGAGAGCGCCGGCGAACACGGGCGACGCCTCGGGCTCGATGCGGGCGATGGTGTCGGCGATCCGTCGGGCGAGGACCACGCCGCGGGTGGGGATCCCGAGGATCACCAGCGACTGCGCTCCCCGGTTCGACTCGAGGATCTCGTGGGCGATGCGCGTCAGAGCGCGCGAGATGTCAGCGCCGTTCAGCACGATGCGTGCCGTCACACCGACCTCCTTCCCCGTCTCTCCGGACGGCCTTAAAGGAAATGTCCCCCCGAGTATAGGGGGAGCTCGACGGCGCCCGGCTCCGTGCGGCCGACGGTGCGGCCGAGGGCCGGAGTGGCCGGCGACCGGTCGCCGGACGTCGCCGTACCCCCTCGAAGGGAGGCGGATCAGCAGAAGAGAACGCCCGTTCCCCCACCGTCCCCGATAGCCTGGCATCCTGTGACGACGGCGCGCCGCCCCTCCTCCCGTCGCACGTTCCGCCCGCCCCTCCCGCGGAACGCCCCCGGCGCACTCCCCCGAGCGACCCGCTCACGTCCCGGCCGCCGTGCCCGCCGGAAGTAAGGATCCTCTCCATGACCACGTCCCCCTTCGGCGCAGCCCCGATCTCGCGCCGTACCGTCCTCGCCGGATCGATCGCGGGGATCGGTGCGACGATCGTGCTGGCCTCCCCCGCGGCCGCGGCGCCGGACTACTCCGTGATCCCCCGGCTGCTCGGCGAGATCTCGCGCACCGACACCGTCCTGTCGCGGGTGGGTCGCACGCCCTACGAGATCATCGACGTCTCGATCGGCGGCGACCGGACCCGGCTCTTCGTGCCGCACAGCGCCGCGCCGAGCCTCGCCTCCGCGCGGACCTTCCTCTGGTACTACCACGCCAACGGGAGCAGCTACGCGGCTCTGTCCGGTGCCTTCCAGTACGCGGCCGATCAGGCCGTGGACCGCGGCTTCGTCTGCATCTGCCCGAACTACGGCGGCAGCGAGTGGACCGGGCCCAAGGCGATCACGGCCCACGGCAACGCCGTGAAGTGGGTCACCGCGCAGTGGAAGGTCGGCGCCAGCTTCCTCCGCTCCAACTCCGGTGGCGGCACCCTGCTGAGCTGGGCGTACGGCAACCGGCTCGTGCCGAACATCCGCGGTGCCTACATCGCCAGCGGCACCTTCGACATGGCCGACATCGCCGAGCGCGATCCTCTGCGCGTCCTGCCGCCTACGGCAACGACCTCTCCACCGTCCCGGCCACGAACCCGGCGCTGCTGCCGCAGTCGGTCTGGGCCGCGACGCGGCTGCGGATCACCGGCTCGGACGACGACACGATCGTCCCGCTCGCGAAGCACGGCCTCGCGCTGCACGAGAAGGCGCTGCCGGTTGCGAAGGAGACGAGCGTCGTCCGCCACTCCGGCGAGGGCGCTCCCTACGGTCACGTGGTGCCGAGCCTCACCAACAAGGACATGCTCGACACGTTCGACCGCTGGCTGGCCGAGGGGCCCGTCGACGGGACGCCGAACCCGCCGCAGCCCGCCGCCCCGGGCGCGGGCACCTACCAGAACGGATCGGCGTCGATCGTCACCGAGGGCACCTGGTCGACGCTCTCGGCCTCGGCCGACAACGGCGGCAGCATCTCCTACTCCACCAGCACGGGAGCCTCGGCGTCGCTCACCTTCACCGGGACCGCCGTGAGCTGGGTCAGCCGCCGCACGAGCTCCTCCGGCACCAACGAGGTCTACCTCGACGGCGTCCTGGTCGCCTCGGTCGACCGCTACAGCGCGTCCACCCAGTACGCGCGCACGGTGTGGACCAGCGGCCCCCTCGCCGCCGGTGCGCACACGATCACGATCAAGCGCGGCAGCACGAGGAACCCGTCCTCGACCGGGTCGAACATCATCCTCGACGCCTTCGTCGTCGAGGACACCCCCTTGACTTCACCGCCGACTCCGGCGGCGGCCGGACCCGGCACCTACCAGAACGGCGACGCGGCGATCGTCACCGAGGGGAACTGGTCGTCGCTGTCGTCCTCCGCGGACAACGGCGGCAGCATCTCGTACTCGACCAGCGTCGGCGCCTCGGCCGCACTGACGTTCTCGGGGACGAGGGTCAGCTGGGTGAGCCGGCGCACATCGTCCTCCGGCACCAACGAGGTGTACCTCGACGGCGTGCTCGTCACCACCGTCGACCGCTACAGCGCGTCGACGAAGTACAACCAGACCGTGTGGACGAGCGACGCGCTCCCCGCCGGCCCGCACACGATCACGATCAAGCGCGGCAGCACCAGGAACGCCGCCTCGAGCGGCTCGAACCTGATCCTGGACGCGATCGTCGTCTCCTGAGACGGGACCGGGCGGCCCGTTGCCGTGAGGGGACGGACCGCCCGGTCGTCGGTGCAGCGCTCGGAGGCGACGGTCAGGCGGGGGTGCGCGACTCCGCCACCGACGCCAGCAGGCCGTTGATGAAGCCCGCGGAGTCGTCGGTCGAGAGGACCGTCGCGGCCTCGACGGCCTCCGAGATGGCCACGCCGTCCGGGACCTGGTCGTTGTGCAGGATCTCCCACACGCCGATCCGGAGGATCGCGCGGTCGACGAGGGGCATGCGCGCGAGCGTCCAGCCCTTCGAGAGGCGCTCGATCAGCGCGTCGATCTCGTCGGCGTTGTCGATGACGCCGTCGACGATCTCCCGCGCGTAGAGCCAGGACGCTTCACGAGCGGGCTCGTGGACCGCTCGCTCCGCCTCGGCACGCAGCGACTCGGTGAGGGGGATCTGCCGGACGTCGGCGTTGTAGATGATGTCGAGGGCGCGCTTGCGCGCCTTCGTGCGTGCGCTCACGGACGGCCCGGCTCAGCTGACGCGGCCGAGGTAGTCGCCCGTGCGGGTGTCGACCTTGACCTTCGTGCCCTGCTCGAGGAAGAGCGGGACCTGGATCTGGTAGCCGGTCTCGACGGTGGCGGGCTTGGTGCCGCCGGTCGAGCGGTCGCCCTGCAGGCCCGGCTCGGTGTAGGTGATCTCGAGCACCACGGAGGCGGGCAGGTCGATGTAGAGCGGGTCGCCGTCGTGCAGCGCCAGGGTGACGTTCTGGTTCTCCAGCATGAAGTTGGCCGCGTCGCCGACGACCGCCTCGGGCACGGTGATCTGGTCGTAGTCGGACGTGTCCATGAACACGAAGTCCTGGCCGTCGCGGTAGAGGTACTGGAAGTCGCGACGGTCGACGTTCGCCGTGTCGATCTTCGCGCCCGCGTTGAACGTCTTGTCGACGACCTTGCCGGTGAGGACGTTCTTCATCTTGGTGCGGACGAACGCGCCGCCCTTGCCCGGCTTGACGTGCTGGAAGTCGATGACGTTCCAGAGCTGACCGTCGATGTTGAGGACGGTGCCGTTCTTGATGTCGGTGGTAGAGGCCATGCGAAGGGGGATCCGTTTCGGTGGAAGTCTGCTGCCGGTGGGCCCGACTCCGGGCGCGGCGATATCGGCCGGTACGGCTGACCCGTCGAGTGTAGTCGATGGGCCGGGCGGGGCCGAGGGAGCCTGGACGCCGGGTGCGAATCCGCACACGGCCCTCGCCGAGGGGGGAGGGTGGGAGCACGTCACGAGAGGAGACCCGCCATGCCGGACGTCACGACACCCTTCGACTCGGGATCGGCCGACGCCGCGTTCGCCGCGGTCCCGATCGTCATCGCCGCGGTCGTCGTCCTGATGGTGGTCCTGATCGTCGTGAACCTGCGACGCGCGAAGAAGCTGGGTGTGAATCCGCTCACCCTCGAGACCGACCTCGCGGCGAAGCTCGCGAAGGACGGCTTCGGCGGCGGGCGGACCCTGCGCGAGCGCCTCGCCGAGCTCGACCGGCTGCGCGCCGACGGCACCCTCACCGCCGAGGAGCACGCCGCGGCGAGACGCGCGGCGCTCGAGGGCCGCACCTGAGCGGAGCGGCCCCGCGGTCCTAGGAGCCGATCTCCTGGTAGGCGGCGAACAGCAGCGACGTCTCGGGCCCCTGCAGGATGCTCGGGCGCGCGATGTCGTCGAGCACGACGAAGCGCAGGATTCCCGCACGGGACTTCTTGTCGCGCTGCATCGCGGCGAGGAGCGTCTCCCAGCGGCCCAGCGGGTAGCTGGTCGGCAGGGTGAGGGACTCGAGGACGCTCCTGTGGCGGTCGACCGCGGCGTCGCTCAGGGTTCCGGTGAGCCGGGAGAGCTCGGCGGCGAAGACCATCCCGACCGAGACCGCCGCGCCGTGGCGCCACTGGTAGCGCTCGGCGTGCTCGATGGCGTGGCCGAGGGTGTGGCCGTAGTTCAGGATCTCGCGGAGCCCCTGGTCGGTGAAGTCCTCGCCGACCACGCGCGCCTTGATGCCGATCGACAGCTCGACCAGGCGCCGGAACTCCTCGGACGTCGGGTCCGTCGCCAGATCGACGTCGGACTCGATGATGTCGAGGATCTGCGGCTCGGCGATCAGGCCGTACTTCACGATCTCGCCGAAGCCGGCGAGGATCTCGTTGCGCGGAAGGCTTGAGAGCACGTCGAGATCGGCGACGACGGCGCGCGGCGCGTGGAAGGCGCCGACGAGGTTCTTGCCCTCGGCCGTGTTGATCCCGGTCTTGCCGCCCACGGCCGCGTCGACCATCCCGAGCACCGTGGTGGGCACTTGCACGACGTCGACACCGCGGAGCCAGGTCGCCGCGACGAAGCCGGCGAGGTCGGTGATCGCTCCCCCGCCGAACCCGACGACGACGTCCGTGCGGGTGAAGTCCGACTGGCCCATGACCTGCCAGCAGAAGGCCGCGACCTCGACGCGCTTGGCCGCCTCCGCATCCGGGACCTCGGCCAGGAGCACCTCGTAGCGCTCGAGCAGGCTCTCGCGGATCTCGGCGGCCAGGACCGCGAGGGTCGGCGGGTGCACGATGAGCACCTTGGCCGCGCGCGGGCCGATGGCGTCGGCGAGGCCGTCGAGGAGCCCGCGGCCGACGGTGATGTCGTAGCCGGTGGCGCCTGTCACGGTGATGGCGGTGGAGCCGTCGTTCATGGGAGTCTTCCGCTCGGGCGGCCGGAGGGGGCCGCCGGGTCGTCTGCACGGCCGCCGGCGGCGGTCGCGTCGTGCCGGGAGTCGTTCCCGCTCGCGCGCACCCAGTCGGCGATCTCCGCGGCGATCGCGGTGATCGGCCGACGAGAGGTGTCGACCGTGAGGTCGGCGAGCGCGTCGTAGAGCGGACGGCGCTGCTCGTGCAGGCGCGTCCAGTCCGCGACTCCGCCGCGCACGAGCGGTCTGCTGCCCGAGCCGAGGCGGTCGCGGACGCCTCGGCCGTCGTGGTCAGCAGGACCACCGGCACCTCGGCCAGATCGGCGCGGGTGAGCGGATCGAGCACCGCTCCCCCGCCGAGGCTGAGCACGACGTCGCGGCGCACCGCGCGGGCGACGACGAGCCGCTCCTCCCGCCGGAAGGCCGCTTCGCCGTGGGCGTCGAAGTAGGCGGAGATGGGGCCGTGGCTCGCGACGAAGTCGGCGTCGGAGTCGACGAACGGCGCGGCCAGGGACTTCGCGACCCGCTTCCCGATGGTGGTCTTCCCGGCCCCCATGGGACCGATGAACACCACTCGGGCGCGGGCCGCGCCGGTATCGTGTCCGGCCATCAGCGCTCTCGCCGCGGGGCGGGGGCGGGCATCAGGACGCTCCGAGGGCCGGGTTGCTCGCCGTGGCGGTCCGCAGCTCGTCCGGGATCGCGTCGAGGTAGCCGCGCAGGTTGCGGCGCGTCTCGCCGATGCTGTCGCCGCCGAACTTCTCGAGGACGGCGTCGGCCAGCACCAGCGCGACCATCGCCTCGGCGACGACGCCGGAGGCGGGCACCGCGCACACGTCCGAGCGCTGGTGGTGCGCGCCGGCCGCCTCGCCGGTGGCGACGTCGACCGTGCGCAGGGCGTGGGGGACGGTGGCGATCGGCTTCATGCCGGCCCGCACGCGCAGGACCGTGCCGGTGCTCATGCCGCCCTCGGTGCCGCCCGCACGGTCGCTGGAGCGCGAGATGCCGGCGGCGTCCTGGAAGAGCTCGTCGTGCGCCTCGGAGCCGCGGCGCGTCGTCGTGAGGAAGCCGTCGCCGACCTCGACGCCCTTGATCGCTTGGATGCCCATGAGCGCGGCGGCGAGCTGCGAATCGAGGCGGCGGTCCCAGTGGACGTAGGAGCCCAGACCCGGCGGCAGGCCGTAGGCGAGGACCTCGACGACGCCGCCGAGGGTGTCGCCGTCGTCGTGCGCCCGGTCGACCTCGGCCACCATCAGGGCGCTCGTCGCGGCGTCGTGGCAGCGCAGCGGATCCGCGTCCAGCGCGTCGACGTCGGCGGCGGACGGCAGGGGCGAGCCCTCGGGGACCCGCACGGGGCCGATCGCGAGGGTGTGGCTGACGAGCTCGATGCCGAGCTCGCCGAGGAAGCGGCGGGCGATCGCGCCCAGGCTCACCCGTGCGGCGGTCTCGCGGGCGGACGCGCGCTCGAGGACGTTGCGCGACTCGGCGAAGCCGTACTTCTGCATGCCGACGAGGTCGGCGTGACCGGGCCGCGGCCGCGTCAGCGCGGCTCCGCGCCCCTTGGGCAGGGTCTCGGGGTCGCGCGGCTCGGCCGACATCACGTCGACCCAGCGCGGCCACTCGGTGTTGCCGATGCGCAGGGCGATGGGGCTGCCCATGGAGGCGCCGTGGCGGATCCCGGAGGAGACGGTGAGCTCGTCCTGCTCGAAGTTCATCCGTGCGCCGCGGCCGTAGCCGAGCTTGCGCCGAGCGAGATCGCTGCGGATGTCCTCGAGTGAGACGGGGACCCCCGCGGGGAGTCCTTCGAGGACGGCGATGAGTTCGGGACCGTGGGATTCCCCGGCCGTGAGCCAACGGAGCATCCTCCGATTCTCGCACACGGGGCCGGAGCGCACCGCCGCAGCGCGGGCCAGCGCTCGGTCCCCGGCCGCTCAGGCGGCGTCGGCCAGGGCGGCGCGCATGGCCGCGAGGACCTCGTCCTCCCGGGGCAGGGGGACTGCGGGATCCCCGGCCACGAAGATCCGGACCTGCACCAGGGCCTGGTGCAGCAGCATGCCGAGCCCGGAGACGACGGGAGAGCCCTCGGCCCGCCAGCGGACGGCGAGGGGGCTCGGCCACGGCGAGTACGCGACGTCGAAGAGCGTCGAGGCGGCGACGACGGCGTCGGGCACCGCGAGAGCCCCGGATGCGCCGCCGGGGAGCGTCGAGACGACGAGCGGACGCGGCTCCCCCGACTCCCAGTCCTCGAACGAGCGGATGTCGAGCACCGCGCCGAGGGCCGCCGCGACCGGGCGCAGGGGCTCGGCGCGCTCCGGCGACCTGGCGGTGACGGTGATGCGGGTCGCGCCCCGCTCGGCCGCGGCGGCCATCGCCGAGGCGGCCGTCGCACCGGCGCGAGGATCTCGACGTGATCGGACGCGGGGACCCCCGCCTCGCTCAGCGCCCGGACGATGCCGGCGACGTCGGTGTTGAAGCCGCGCCGCCGCACGACGCCGTCCGTGCGCTCGATCAGCACGGTGTTGACCGCGCCGGTCGCGCGCGCGACCCGGTCCTCCTCGTCCAGCAGGGGCCGGACCGCGTGCTTCAGCGGCATCGTCAGCGAGAGCCCGTGCCACTGCGCGATCGGATCGGCGAGCACGGCCGCGAGGGCCGCCTCCGTCGTCTCGAGTGCCGTGTAGCTCCAGTCGAGCCCCAGCACGCCGTAGGCGGCGGCGTGCAGGGCCGGCGACTTCGAGTGCGCGATCGGCGATCCGAGGACCGCCAGGCGCGCACCCGACGTCACTGGTACTCCGGGTTCGCCCGCATCCACGACTGCCACTGGTCCACCGCGGCGTTGTGCTCGGCGTCGGTGGTCGAGTACACGGTCTCGCCCGTCTCGAGGTTCACCGTGACGAAGTACATCCAGGTGCCCTCGGCGGGGCGCAGGACGGCCTCGATCGCGACGTCGCCGGGGTTCGAGATCGGAGCGGGCGGCAGGCCGTCGCGCTGGTAGGTGTTGTAGACGTTGTTCACGTCGCCGCGCTCGGCGTCGGTCGTCGACACCCGGTCGGTCGCTCCCGTGCCGTAGGCGACGGTCGCGTCGGACTGCAGCCGCCAGCCCTGGTCGAGGCGGTTCTGGAACACGCGCGCGACCTTCGGGAAGTCCTCGGCGATCCGCGCCTCGCGCTGCACGAGCGACGCGAACACGACGACCCGGTAGCGGTCCTCCGGAGCGACCTGCGCCTCGTCGAGCGCCTGGAACATCCGCGTCACGAGCGTCTGCAGGATGTCGTGCGCGGGGGTGCTCGGATCGACGTCGTACGTCGCCGGGAAGAGGAAGCCCTCGAGGCTGGTCGCCTCGGCCGGGAGTCCGTAGGAGCCGAAGTCCGCGGCGGCCGCCTGGAGCTCCTCGAGGGGCACCCCCGTGCCGTCCGCGATCAGCGGCAGCGCACCCGCGAGGGCCGTCCCCTCGGGGATGACGAAGGTGTTCGCCAGGCGCGTCGAGTCGGAGTCGAGCAGTGCGGCCAGGGCCGACTTCGCGCTCATCTCGGCCTTGAGCGAGTAGGCGCCGGGCTGGAACACCGGCTCGGGCGCGTGGAGACGAGGAGCTCGTAGAAGGGCGCGTACGACTTGATCACGCCGTCCGAGACGAGGTTGCTCGCGATGTCGCTGCCGCCGTCGCCCTGGTGGATCGTGAACACGACCTCGCTCGTCCCGGTGCCGGCGTAGTCGGCCGCCTCCGGTTCGGCGAAGAGCGCGCGGACGGGCTCGACGAACATCGTCACGGCGACGGCGACGAGCGCGACGAAGACGCCGAACGCGAGGAGGCCGCCGATCAGGCCCCGGCGGCTGCGGCGCGCGCGCGGCGCGCCGCCGGAGCGCGCACGACGACGCCGCGTGGAGGCGCCCGCGCGGGGTGGGCGGGCTCGACCGCGGCACCGCGGTCGCGCGCGACGGGGACATCGGGGCCGGAGAAGAGGCGGTCGAGCTGATCCGCGCCGGACGACGACGTCGCGGCCTCACTCGAACCGGGGAGCGGTTCGCGGTCCGGAGGGAGCTGACTCGGCTGATCGGCGCCGCGGTCGTCGCGGCGGCTCGGGGGGACGTCGGTCACGGGTGGGTCGTCCTTCGTTCGGTTCGAGCGGGGATCCGGCGGGGAGACCGCTGGAGCGCTCGGAATCGATGGCGTGCTGCAGGATCACCACGGCGGCGACCTGGTCGATCACGGCGCGGGAGCCGCGGGTGTCGCGTCCGGAGCGGTGGAGGGCGCTCTGCGCCGTCACCGTCGACAGACGTTCGTCGACGAGCCGGACCGGCGCACGGGGCACCGCTGCGGCCAGACGCGCGGCGAACGCGCGCGCGTCGTCGGTGGAGGCCGTCTCGGCCCCCGAGAGCGACAGGGGCAGTCCGACGACGACGCCGACCGCTCCGTGCTCCTCGGCGATCGCCGCGAGGCGCGCGATGTCCGCGCTCCCCTCGGCGTCCTGCTCGCGGGCGACGGTCTCGACCGGCACCGCGAGGAGGCCGTCGGCGTCGCAGCGGGCGACACCGATGCGGGAGCGGCCCACATCGATGCCGAGCCGGACGCCGAACCGCTCCATGCTCAGCGCGTCGCTTCCGCGACCACGGCCTCGAGGGCGGCGCCGATCGCCGAGACGTCCGAGCCTCCGCCCTGGGCGAGGTCCGGCTTGCCGCCGCCACCGCCGCCGAGCACGCCCGCGGCGAGCTTGGCGAGCACGCCCGCCTTGGCGCCGGAGTCGCGCGCGGCCTGGTTGGTCGCGACGATCACGGCGGGCTTGCCCGACACGTCGGCGGCGAGGGCCACGACGGCCGGCTCGGAGCCGAGGCGCTCGCGCACGGAGGTGACGAGCGAGCGGAGCTCGTCGCTCGAGCCCGCCGTGCCGACGTTCTCGGCGACGATCGCGACCCCGTTCACCCGGCGCTGGTTCGCGACGATCGCGGGCACCCGGTCGGCGAGGGCCTTCGCCTCGAAGGCGGCGATCCGCTTCTCGGCGGCCTTGAGGCTCGCGACGAGGTCGGCGATCCGCTCGGGCAGCTGCTCGCGCGGCGTCTTCAGCGACGACGAGATCGTGCTGACGAGTGCGCGCTCGGCGGCGAGATCCTGGAACGCCTCGCGGCCCACGAGCGACTCGACCCGGCGGTTCGTGGATCCGACGGACGACTCGCTGACGAGGCTGATCAGCCCGATCTCGGAGGAGCTCCCCACGTGGGTGCCCGCGCACAGCTCGCGCGACCAGGGGCCGCCGATGTCGACGACGCGCACGACCTCGCCGTACTTCTCGCCGAACAGCGCCATCGCGCCGAGCGCCTTGGCCTCGTCGAGCGGCAGCTCGCGGGTGACGACCTCGAGGTTGTCGCGGATCGCGGTGTTCGCGATGTCCTCGATCTCGCTGCGGGTGTCGAGCGACAGCGCCTGGTTCCAGGAGAAGTCGAGGCGGAGGTAGCCGGCCTTGTTGTAGGAGCCGGACTGGTGCGCCTGCGGGCCGAGGACCTGGCGGAGCGCCGCGTGGATCAGGTGCGTGCCGGAGTGCGCCTGCGTCGCCCCGCGCCTCCAGTCGCGGTCGACGACCGAGGTGGCGGCGTCGCCGACCCCGACCTCGCCGCTCGCGACCTGGACGGTGTGGCTGATGAGCCCCTTCACGGGCTTCTGCACGTCGAGGACCTCGAGGTCGAAGCCGTTGCCGACGATGCGGCCGGCGTCGGCCTCCTGCCCGCCGGACTCGGCGTAGAGCGAGGTGGCCTCGAGGATCACCTCGGCGATGTCGCCCGCCGACGCCTTCGTGACGGACTGCCCGCCGACCACGAGGCCGACGATGCGGGACTCCGTGTCGAGCACGTCGTAGCCGGTGAACAGCGTCTCGCCGTGCGCACGGAACGCCGCGTACACCGAGAGGTCGGCGAGGGCCGACTTCTTCGACTTCGCATCGGCCTTGGCGCGGGCGCGCTGCGCTGACATCAGCGAGTCGAACGCCTCGCGGTCGACGCGGAGCCCCGACTCCTCGGCGATCTCGAGGGTGAGGTCGATCGGGAAGCCGAAGGTGTCGTGCAGGAGGAACGCGGTGTCGCCCGGGAGCGTCTCCGCCTCGGCCTTCTTGGTCTTGAGCACCGCGAGGTCGAGGATCTCGGTGCCCGCGGCGAGGGTGCGCAGGAACGCCTCCTCCTCGCCGAACGCACTCGTCGACAGACGCTCGTACTCCGTCTGCACCTCGGGGTAGGCGGAGGCCATCGCGTCGCGCGAGGCGGCGAACAGCTCCGGGAACACGGCGGTGTCCACGCCGAGCAGGCGCATGGCGCGCACCGTGCGGCGCATCAGGCGGCGCAGGATGTAGCCGCGCCCTTCGTTCGACGGAGTGACGCCGTCGGACAGCAGCATGAGCGAGGAGCGCACGTGGTCGGCGATGACGCGCATGCGCACGTCGTCCTCGTGGTCGGCGCCGTAGCGGCGGCCCGAGAGCTCGGCCGCGCGGTCGAGGACCGGGCGGACCTGGTCGATCTCGTACATGTTCTCGACGCCCTGCTTGAGGAACGCGACGCGCTCGAGACCCATGCCGGTGTCGATGTTCTTGCGCGGCAGCTCGCCGAGGATGTCGAAGTCGACCTTGCTCGTGCCCTCCCCGCGCAGGTACTGCATGAAGACGAGGTTCCAGATCTCGACGTAGCGGTCGTCGTCGGTGGCGGGGCCGCCGTCGATGCCGTAGGCGGGGCCGCGGTCGAAGAATATCTCGGAGCAGGGGCCGGCCGGACCGGGCTGGCCGGTGGACCAGTAGTTCGTGTCCTTGTCCAGACGCTGGATCCGCTCGTCGGGCAGGCCCGCGATCCTCTTCCACAGCGCGATGGCCTCGTCGTCGTCCTTGTAGACGGTGACCCAGAGGTCCTTCTCGTCGAAGCCCAGGCCGCCGTCGCCCTCGGCGCCGGTCAGGAGCTCCCAGGCGTAGCCGATCGCCCCCTCCTTGAAGTAGTCGCCGAAGGAGAAGTTGCCGTTCATCTGGAAGAACGTGCCGTGACGCGGAGTCTTGCCGACCTCTTCGATGTCGTTGGTGCGGATGCACTTCTGCACGCTGGTCGCGCGCGGGTACGGCGCGGGGACCACTCCGGTCAGGTACGGCACGAACGGCACCATGCCGGCGACGGTGAAGAGGAGGCTCGGGTCCTCGCTGACGAGCGAGGCGGACGGCACCACGGTGTGACCGCGGCTTCCGAAGAAGTCGAGCCAGCGGGTGCGGATTTCGGCGGTCTGCATGGGTTCCGTTACGTGTTCGGTCGGTGTCGACGCGGGAGTGGCCGGACGGCCGGGAGTGCGGGCGGGGTCAGCCCTCGCCGATGGCGGCCTTCAACTCGGCCTCCCGCTGGTGGTAGCCCTCGGCGACGGCGTCGCCGAGCTCCTTCGCCTTCCGGTTGATGTCCTCGAAGAGGCGGGCGCCGGCGGTGGTGCGGGCGGCCTGGTGCGCGAGCGCGAAGCCGAGGCCGATCCCGACGACGACCAGGACGAGGTTCTTCACGGTGGTTCCTTCCGCGGCGGTGGGTGACGGACGGCGCGGCGGTGCGCGACGACCGGATCGATTCTAGGGCGCGAGCCTGCGGCTACCGGGAGGAGGACCTGCGGGCGGGCTTGGAGCGCTTCGCCGCGGTCCTCCCGGCGGCCTCCCCGACCTTGTCGGCCGTCCGCCCGGCCACCAGCACCGCGCGGACGCCGGCCGTGAAGCCGGCGAGCTTGATCAGCGGCCCGCCGATGGTCGCCGCCGTGAGGGCGACGAGGGCGTTCACGTTCCCCGTGACCTCGGCCACGTCCTTGGTGATCGTGTCGACGCGGGCGAGCTGCTGGTTCGCCTCGCGGAGCGTGGAGGCCGACTCGTCGAGGATCGGGGTGAGGCCGTCGCTGGCCTGCTTGATCGCCTCGCTGGTGCTGTCGAAGACGCGACCGAGCTTCCAGAGCGGGATCGCGGCGATCGCGACCAGGATCGCGAACACTCCCGCGGCGATGAGTCCTGCGATGTCTCCACCGGACACGGTGACCTCCGTTCGGCGCCGCCCGATGCGGCACTCCAGCCTAGCGACGAGGCGCGGGCGGAGTCGGCAGGCGCCGCGGCAGGCCGCGGGCGGCGGGCGCGGCGTCCCGGGGACGGCAGAAGGCCCCGGCGGTGAGCCGGGGCCTTCTGGGACGTCGGTCGAGCGACCGGGTCAGGAGTGGATCAGCGGGCGGCGTAGTACTCGACGACCAGCTGGACCTCGCAGGTCACGGGGACCTCGGCGCGCTTCGGACGGCGCAGCAGCGTCGCCTGGAGCTTGTCGATCTCGACCTCGAGGTAGCCCGGGGTCTTGGGGAGCACATCGACGTGTCCACCGGCGGCGGCGACCTGGAAGGGCTCGGTGCCCTCGGAACGCTGCTTGACGTGGATGACCTGGCCCGGCTTCACGCGGAAGGAGGGACGGTCGACGATCTTGCCGTCGACGAGGATGTGACGGTGGGTCACGAACTGGCGGGCCTGCGCGGTGGTGCGGGCGAAGCCGGAGCGGAGGACGAGGGCGTCGAGGCGCATCTCGAGGAGCTCGACCAGGTTCTCACCGGTCAGGCCCTGGGTGCGGCGGGCCTCGCCGAAGGCGATGCGGAGCTGCTTCTCGCGGATGCCGTACTGGGCGCGCAGACGCTGCTTCTCACGCAGGCGGACCGCGTAGTCGGAGTCGGCCTTGCGCTTCGAGCGGCCGTGCTCACCGGGAGCGTAGGGACGCTTCTCGAGGTAGCGGGCGGCCTTCGGGGTCAGCGGGATGCCGAGGGCGCGCGAGAGGCGCGTCTTCGAGCGTGAACGTGAGGTGGTCGACACTGTGGTCCTTCCAAGGTCTGAGAGGTTCGGTCGCAGCTCTCGCCGACGGGCTCCGGGTGGAGCACGGGCGCCGTGGTCGTGTCCGCTCGCGGGTGCGCGCGGAAGGGTGACCGCGGTGACGAGCTGCGCGATTCAGAGGGATGCGCTGCTCCGCTCGGCTACAGAGCGGTGGGCAACCGGAGAAGACTATCACGGACGAGCCGCATCCCTCGGCCCGGATGGGCCTCCGCCCGACGACTCACGAGCCCCGGATGATCCTCATCAGCTTCGACAGCCGCGCCGAGACGTCGCGCTCGTTGCCGTGCTCGGTCGGCTCGTAGTACCGGGCGCCGTCGAGCGAGTCCGGCAGGTACTGCTGCTGCAGGACTCCCAGCTCGGCGTCGTGCGGGTAGCGGTAGCCCTTCCCGTGGCCGAGGCGCTTGGCGCCCGGGTAGTGCGCGTCGCGCAGGTGCGGCGGCACCCGGCCCGCCCTGCCCGCGCGCACGTCGGCGATGGCCGCGTCCAGCGCCGTGTAGGAGGCGTTCGACTTGGGAGCGGTCGCGAGGTGGACGACGGCCTGCGCGAGCGGGATCCGCCCCTCCGGCATGCCGATGAGCTGGACGGCGTCCGCGGCCGCCACCGCGATGACCAGCGCCTGCGGATCGGCCATGCCGATGTCCTCCGAGGCCGACACGATGATGCGGCGCGCGATGAACCGCGGATCCTCCCCCGCCTCGATCATCCGGGCGAGGTAGTGCAGTGCCGCATCGACGTCGGAGCCGCGGATCGACTTGATGAACGCGCTGATGACGTCGTAGTGCTCGTCGCCGTTGCGGTCGTAGCGCAGGAGCGCCCGGTCGACCGCGCGCGCCACGACCTCGGTGGTGATGAGCGGGAGCTCGGGCTCCTGGGCGGGGGCGTCCTCCTCGACCGGGGCGGCGGCGTCGTCGTCCTCGTCGTCCTCGTCCTCGGAGTCGGACGCGCGCGCGGCCCGGTCCGCCTCCCTCGCGTCCGAGCGCGCGGACGTCGCCGCCGCCTCGAGCGCCGTCAGCGCCCGGCGCGCGTCGCCCGAGGCCAGCCGGACGATGCTCGCCCGCGCCTCGGGATCGAGGGCGACGGTTCCGCGGAGCCCGCGCTCGTCGACGAGGGCGCGATCGACCAGGATCCCGAGGTCGTCGTCGCTCAGCGGCTCGAGGGTGAGCAGGAGCGAGCGCGACAGCAGGGGCGCGATCACCGAGAAGGACGGGTTCTCGGTCGTCGCGGCGATCAGGATGACCCAGCCGTTCTCGACTCCCGGCAGCAGCGCGTCCTGCTGCGCCTTGGTGAAGCGGTGGATCTCGTCGAGGAACAGCACGGTCGAGGTGCCGTAGAGATCGCGCGTCGAGAGCGCCTCCTCCATCACCTGCCGCACGTCCTTCACTCCGGCCGTGACCGCCGAGAGCTCGACGAAGCGGCGGCCGCTGGAGTGCGCGACGGCCTGGGCGAGCGTCGTCTTGCCGGTGCCGGGCGGGCCCCACAGGATGACCGACACGGCGCCGCGCTCCCCCGTCGTGTCGGCGGCGAGGGCGACGAGGGGCGAGCCCCGCGTCAGCAGGTGGCGCTGCCCGGCGACCTCGTCGAGGCTGCGCGGGCGCATCCGCACGGCGAGCGGAGTCGCCCCCGAGCGGAGTCCTGCCTGCTGCATGGTCATGCGCACCAGCGTAACCAGGGGCTCCGACACGGGCCCCGGCACGGGCGGAGCGCCGTGTGGAGTCGCTGCGCCGATTCTCGTAGGCTCCTCTCGGTCTGCGCCTGCGCGCGGAGCGCCGCGCCGCCGGGGCGCGACCGGAGACGTCGGAGGAACACGTGGCCCAGGGAAAGTCGAACGATCGCGAGGCGCGCACCCGGCTCCGGGCCTACCAGGCCCGCCAGACCCTGCACCGCACGCGGGCGAGGCGCCGCCGACGCGACAACGTGATCGCCGCGGTGGCCGGGGTCGTCGTGATCGCCCTCGCCGTCCTCGCCCAGCTCCTCTACTTCTCGGGCGGACCGGGCACCCCCGTCGCCGAGCCGTCCTCGAGCGCGAGCGCCGCTCGGACACCCGCCCCCACCGGCGAGAACACGGGCGACGTGCCCTCGGCTGACCTCGCCCAGGGCCGCGACTGGACCGGCGAGATGACGATCAACGCCGATCCGCTGGGGATCACGCTCGCGGGCGCCGCGGCCCCGCAGGCCGTCTCCTCCTTCCTCTCCCTGGCGCAGTCCGGCTTCTACGACGCGTCTCCTGCCACCGCCTGACCACCGAGGGCCTGTTCGTCCTCCAGTGCGGCGACCCCGACGGCGACGGCACCGGCGGACCGGGCTACAGCTACGGCCCGGTCGAGAACGCCCCGGAGGACGGGCTGTACCCGGCCGGGACCATCGCGATGGCGCGGCAGTCCGGAAACGGCTACAGCCAGGGCAGCCAGTTCTTCGTCGTCTACGAGGACACCACGCTCCCCGCCGACGCCGCCGGCGGCTACACCGTGATCGGTCAGGTGACCTCCGGGCTCGACGCCCTCGTGGCGGACGTCGTCGCGAAGGGCACGGCCGACGGATCCGCCGACGGCGCGCCCGCCGAGCCGGTCGCGATCACCTCCGTCTCGCTCCAGTAGACGCGCTGCGACCGGCCGTCGCCCGCGGGGCAGGAGCCGGGGGCGCCCCCGTGCAATAGGCTGATCGTCACTGCCCGTTCGCGGCCGAGCGCGGTACCCGGCCTACCGGCCGTCGAGCCCGATCGGCCACCCGACGCGACGGACATCGAACAGCACGACATCGAACAGCAAGGTGAGGCTCCGAGCGATGAGTGACCAGCAGCCGTGGGGACGAGTCGACGACGACGGGACGGTCTACGTCCGAGTCGGAGACGGTGAGCGCGAGGTCGGCCAGTACCCCGATGCCACCCCCGAGGAGGCGCTCGCCTACTACGAGCGCAAGTACACCGAGCTGGCCGGGCAGGTCTCCCTGCTCGAGCAGCGGGCGAAGCGCGGGGCCCCCGCCGCCGACGTCGCCCGGACGGTGCAGTCGCTGACCGCGGCGATCGCCGAGGCGCACGCCGTCGGCGATCTCGAGGCCCTGCAGACCCGCGTCAGCGCCCTGAGCGGATCGGTCGAGGACCTCACCGAGCAGCAGGCCGCCGAGTCGAAGGCCGTGCTGGCCGAGGCACTCGCGTACCGCGAGGCGATCGTGGCCGAGGCCGAGGCCCTCGCGGCCGTGGATCCCGCCAAGACGCAGTGGAAGCAGGCGAGCGCGGCGATCGACGATCTGTTCGCCCGCTGGCAGAGCCACCAGCAGCAGGGTCCGCGCCTCCCCAAGAACGAGGCCAACGAGCTCTGGCGCCGCTTCCGCGGGGCCCGCACCACGATCGAGCAGAACCGCAAGGCGTTCTTCGCCGACCTCGACTCCGCGCACCGAGAGGCGAAGGCGGCGAAGCAGTCGCTGATCGACCAGGCCGAGGCGCTCGTGCCGCGCGGCGCCGACGCGATCCCGGAGTACCGCACCCTCCTCGAGAGCTGGCGGGTCGCCGGTCGCGCCGGCAAGCGGTTCGACGACGCCCTCTGGGCCCGGTTCAAGGCGGCCGGCGATGCGATCTACGGCGCGAAGGCCGAGATCGTCGCGCAGGAGAGCGTCGAGTACACCGAGAACCTCGATCGCAAGCTCGCCCTCCTCGAGGAGGCCGAGCCGCTCCTGCAGGAGCAGGACCGCGAGAAGGCCAAGCGCGCCCTCCTCTCCATCCAGGAGCGCTGGGACGAGGTGGGCCGCGTGCCCCGCGAGCAGGTCCGCACCATCGAGGATCGGCTCCGCAAGGTCGAGGCTCACGTGCGCAAGCTCGACGAGGAGCACTGGAACCGCAGCAATCCCGAGCGCAAGGCCCGCTCCGAGGGCCTCGCGTCGCAGCTCACCTCGGCGATCCAGAAACTGCAGGACGAGCTCGACGAGGCGAAGGCCCGCGGCGACCGCGCCGCCATCGCCCAGGCGCAGGAGGCGCTCGACGCCCGCAAGGTGTGGCTGGACGCCCTGGGCTGATCGGAGGGTCCTCCCTCCCCTGCGCCGATCCCTCCACAGATCGGCGCGAACGCCTCCGGAGGGGAGGCGCGTCGTCCACTCTCGAGGGATGACGCGCCTCCCCTCCGTTCTGCTCCCCGGACACCTCCCGCTCGCCGAGCTGTGCGCCGCCCGCCTCGACGGCGAGCTCCGCGCGCTCGACGAGGGCTTCGTGCTCTGCGATCTGCCGACCGGAGCGGCGGAGCGGGGCGCGGCTCTGCTCGCGGTCCTGCCGCGGGGCACCGTCGCCGACCGCTCGAGCGCCGCGTGGGTGCACGGAGCGATGACCGAGCCGCCCGCGCTGCACAGCGCCTCGATCGACCGGGAGCATCGCCTCCGGCCGCAGCCTCGTGCCCGCGTGCGCTTCCACGAGGTCCGGCTGCCCGCCGCGGACGTCGTCTCGATCGGCGGCTGCCCGGTCACGACTCCGGTGCGCACCCTGATCGACCTGACCCGCGTCCCGGACGCCTGCGACGACTCCCTGCTCCGGTCGCTCGCGCTGACGACCGTCACCGCTCTGGAGGACGTCCTCGCCGCACTCGAGGCGGCGGGGAGCGCCGTAGCAGGACGCCGCATCGCCGAGCGCCGGCTGACGGCCGCGCTGAGCGCGCGGCCGCCGTCAGGGCCTCTCAGCCCGCGTTGACCCGGTACACGTCGTAGACGGCGTCGATGCGCCGGACGGCGTTCAGCACGCGGTCGAGGTGGGTGGTGTCGCCCATCTCGAAGACGAAGCGGCTGATCGCGAGCCGGTCGCTGGAGGTCGACACCGTCGCCGAGAGGATGTTGACGTGGTGCTCCGAGAGCACGCGCGTGACATCGCTCAGCAGACCGGAGCGGTCCAGCGCCTCGACCTGGATCTGCACCAGGAAGATGCTCTTGGAGGACGGCGCCCACTCCACGTCCACGATCCGCTCGGGCTCCTTCAGGAGCTCCTGCACGTTGTGGCAGTTGGCCTGGTGCACCGAGACCCCGGCTCCGCGCGTGACGAAGCCGACGATCTGATCGCCCGGGACCGGGGTGCAGCACTTCGCGAGCTTGACCAGGATGTCCGGCGCTCCCTTGACCAGGACGCCCGACTCGCTGCTGCGGCTCCGCGGTCGCGGGGAGCGCGGCAGCGTGACCTCGTTCTCGTCCGACTCCGGATCGCCCTGGATCGACGCGACGACCTTCTCGAGCACCGACTGCGTCGACACGTGGCCCTCGCCGACGGCGGCGTAGAGCGCCTCCACGTCGTTGTAGCGCAGCTGGCTGGCCACCTCGGTGAAGGTGTCCTGGCTCATCAGCTTCTGCAGCGGCAGGTTCTGCTTGCGCATCGCGCGGGCGATGGAGTCCTTGCCCTGCTCGATCGCCTCGTCGCGGCGCTCCTTCGTGAACCACTGGCGGATCTTGTTGCGGGCCCGCGGGCTCTGCACGAAGTTCAGCCAGTCCTGGCTGGGGCCGCTGTCGGGGTTCTTCGAGGTGAACACCTCGACGACGTCGCCGGTGGTCAGCGAGGACTCGAGCGGCACCAGACGGCCGTTGACCTTGGCGCCCATCGTGCGGTGGCCGACCTCGGTGTGCACGGCGTAGGCGAAGTCGACGGGGGTCGCTCCGGTCGGCAGGCCGATGACGCGACCCTTCGGAGTGAAGACGTAGACCTCCTTCGCTCCGATCTCGAAGCGGAGGGAGTCGAGGAACTCGTTCGGGTCGGTCGTCTCGGACTGCCAGTCCGAGAGGTGCGCCAGCCAGGCGAGGTCGGTGTCGTTCGAGCCGGACGTGGGCACCTTGCCCGTCGCCATCTGCTCCTTGTACTTCCAGTGCGCGGCGATGCCGAACTCGGCGTGCTGGTGCATCTCGTTCGTGCGGATCTGGATCTCGACCGCCCGGCCCTTGGGCCCGACGACGGTCGTGTGCAGCGACTGGTAGAGGTTGAACTTCGGGGTCGCGATGTAGTCCTTGAACCGGCCGGGCATCGGCGTCCAGCGCGCGTGGATCGAGCCCAGCACCGCGTAGCAGTCGCGGACGGAGTTCACGAGCACGCGGATGCCGACGAGGTCGTAGATCTCGTCGAACTCGCGGCCTCGGACGACCATCTTCTGGTAGATCGAGTAGTACTGCTTCGGACGCCCGACGACGCGGCCGCGGATCTTGCCGGCCCGCAGGTCCTCGCCGATCAGGTCGATGACGCTCTGCACGAACTCCTCGCGCTGAGGCGTCCGGCGCTTCACGAGGCTCTCGATCTCGTTGTAGATCTTGGGGTAGAGCACCGCGAACGACAGGTCCTCGAGCTCCCACTTGATCGCCTGGATGCCGAGGCGGTGCGCGAGGGGCGCGTAGATCTCGAGCGTCTCCGTCGCCTTGCGGGCGGCGGACTCGGCGGGCACGAAGCCCCAGGTCCGCGCGTTGTGCAGGCGGTCGGCCAGCTTGATGATCAGGACGCGGATGTCCTTCGACATCGCCACGATCATCTTGCGGACCGTCTCGGCCTGAGCGCTGTCGCCGTACTTGACCTTGTCGAGCTTCGTGACGCCGTCGACCAGCATGGCGACCTCGTCGCCGAAGTCGGCGCGGAGCTCGTCGAGCTTGTAGTCAGTGTCCTCGACCGTGTCGTGCAGGAGGGCCGCCGCGATGGTCTTCGAGCCGATGCCGAGATCGGCGAGGATCTGCGCGACCGCGAGCGGATGGGTGATGTACGGCTCGCCGCTGCGGCGCTTCTGCCCCGAGTGGGCCCGCTCGGCGACCGAGTACGCGCGCTCGATGAGGGCGATGTCGCTCTTGGGGTGGTGCATCCGCACCGTGCGCACGAGGGTGTCGACCGCACCGGAGGGCTGCGCGCGCGAGAAGATCCGGGGGACCAGTCTGCGCAGGGCAGCGGTCGACGACGTGGTCGTGGTTTCCGTCACGCGGGCATCTCCATCGCCCCATTATCGCGCCTGCGGAACGCGCCGCCGACCGATCCGCCCGGGGCGAACCCCGGAGCCGTCAGTCGATGCGGCCGGGGCGCCCCTCGTCGTCGACGACGTCTCCCCCGGCGGCCGCCCACGCGGTCATGCCGGCGTCGACGTTGGCCGCCTCGTAGCCCGCCCCCTCGAGAGCCTGCACGACCATCGCCGAGCGGACTCCCGAGTGGCAGACGACCAGGATCGGCGCCTCGGCGGGCAGCTCGTCCTGCCGTGCGCCGATCTGGTTCATCGGGATGTGGTGGGCGGCGGCGGCGTGGCCGAGCGCCCACTCGTGCGGCTCCCGGACATCGAGGAGCCACACCTCGTCGCGCGCGACGAGTCCGACGGCGTCGACCGCGGAGACCTGCGAGAACTCGGTCATCGCTCCCCCTACGCGCTCTGCTCGACGGCGGGCGAGCCCGCCTTCAGGCGTGCCGCCTCGACGCGCTTGTCGTTGCGGGCGACGTCCACCTCTCGACCGCGCAGCTGCGCGTAGAAGGGCGCCGCGACGAAGATCGTCGAGTACGTGCCGACGATGATGCCGATGAGCAGGGCGAGCGAGATGTCGCGGAGCGTTCCCGCCCCGAGGACGAAGGCGCCGATCACCAGGATCGCGCCGACCGGCAGCGCCGCCACGATCGATGTGTTGATGGAGCGGACCAGAGTCTGGTTCTCGGCGAGGTTCACCGTCTCGGCGAACGTCCTCGTCGTGCTGGTGAGCGACTCGGCCGTGTTCTCGCGGATCTTGTCGAAGACCACCACGGTGTCGTAGAGCGAGTAGCCGAGGATCGTCAGGAGGCCGATGACCGCGGCGGGCGACACCTCCGTGCCGGTGATGCCGTAGACGCCGGCCACGATCACGAGGTCGTGCACCAGGGCGACGATCGCGGCGAGCGACATCTTCCAGGTGCGGAAGTAGGCCCACATGGCGAGCGAGGCCAGCAGCACGAAGATGATCAGAGCCCGCAGGGCCTGCTGCGTGACGTCGTTGCCCCAGGACGCTCCGATGAAGGAGGACGCGACCTGGTCGGTGGGGACGTCGTAGGCCTCTGCGAGGGAGTTGCGGACCGCGGTCGACTCGTCCGTCGAGAGCTGGTCCGTCTGCACGCGGATGGAGTCTCTCCGACGACCGAGACGCGCGGCACGGTCTCGGGCGAGACCGCGGTGACCGCGTCGGTCGCCGTCGCCTGGTCGAGGTCCGACGGCGAGGACACCGTGAACTCGGACCCGCCGGTGAACTCGATGCTGAAGTTGAAGCCGCCGCGGGCGACGGTTCCGAGCACCGTGATCAGGATCAGGGCGAGGGAGATCAGGTACCAGGTGCGGCGCCGTCCGACGAAGTCGATCGAGCGCTTGCCGGTGTAGAGGTCGTTGCCGAACTGCGAGAAGCTGGCCATCACGCGTCCTTGGTCGAGTCGGAGGAGCCGGGAGTGCGCGCCGCCTCGGCGGCCTTGCGCTCGGCGATGGTCTGGCGCTTCGCGGCCTCGCGGGCGGCGGAGGAGCCCTTTCCGGCGACGACGGCGTCCTGCGGGCGGAACGCGGCGCGGCCCCGGTAGACGGCGCCCAGAGCCCGGGGATCGAGCCCGGAGAGCTTGTGCCCGTCCGAGAAGAACCTCGTCGTCGCGAGCAGCTGCAGCATCGGGTGCGTGAAGAGGATCACGACGACGAGGTCGATCAGCGTCGTGATGCCGAGGGTGAAGGCGAAGCCGCGGACGCTGCCGACGGCGAGGATGAACAGCACCACCGCCGCGAGCAGGTTCACCATGTCGGAGGCGAAGATGGTGCGCAGCGCGCGCCGCCACCCGGCCTCGACCGCCGACTCCAGACCGCGACCGTCGCGCAGCTCGTCGCGGATCCGCTCGAAGTAGACGATGAACGAGTCGGCCGTGATGCCGATCGCGACGATCAGACCCGCGACTCCCGCGAGCGAGAGGCGCAGTCCCTCCCGCCACGAGAGGAGCGTCACGACGAGGTACGTGACGACGGCGGCGACGATCAGCGAGGCGATCGTGACCGCTCCGAGCACCCGGTACTGGGCGAGCGAGTACACGACGACGAGGATCAGTCCGATCAGGCCGGCGAGCAGACCGCTCGCGAGCTGCGCGGTGCCGAGGGTGGCCGAGATGCTGTCCGAGCTCTGCACCTCGAAGCCGATCGGCAGGGCGCCGTACTTGAGCTGGTCCGCGAGCGTCTTCGACGACTCCTGGGTGAAGGAGCCCGTGATCTGCGCGTTGCCGTCGGTGATCGCGGCGTTCGTGGACGGCGCCGAGATCACGCGTCCGTCGAGCACGATCGCGAACTGGTTCTGCGCGCCCTGCAGGGCGACGAGGCGGGTCGTGACGTCCGAGAAGGCGGTGGTGCCGGCGTCGTCGAACGAGAGGTTCACGGCCCAGGTGCCGGTGCTGGCCCCCGACTGCGTCGTGACGAGGCCGTTGGAGGCGTCGGCGATGTCCTCGCCGGTCACCTCGACCGGGCCGAGGATGTACTTGACCGTCCCCGTGTCGTCGCAGGTGATCAGCGGCTGGTCCGCGGGGGCGAGGTTGGGGTCCTGGCTGTTCAGGAACGCGCAGTCGAAGGCCGTGTACTGGGCCTCGAGCGCCGGGGTGATGTACGCCAGGTCGCTGGCGTCCGTCGGCTCCGCGGTGGGCTCCGTCGCGAGGGCGGGGTCGACCGGCGTGGGCGTCGGCGACGACGTGGCGTCGCCTCCGACCGCGGTGTTGGTGGCCTGGCTGCCGACGAGGACCGGGCGGAAGTCGAGCTTCGCCGACGCTCGATGCGCTGCAGGGTCTCGTCATCGGGCGTGCCCGGGATGGAGACGACGATGTTGCTCGAGCCCTGCGTCGTGATCTCGGCCTCGGAGACGCCGGACGCGTCGATGCGCTGGCGGATGATCGAGACGGCCTGGGTCAGCTGCTCCGACGAGACCGTGTCGCCGTCGTTCAGCTGGGGCTGGAGCACGATCTGCGTGCCGCCCTCGAGATCGAGAGCGAGCTTCGGAGTCCAGGATCCGCCGCCCCAGAGGACAGCGGCGGTGTTCAGACCGACGAGAGCGAGGATCAGGACACCGAGCCAGCTCAGAGAGCGCCGGGCCTTCCGGACGGGGGTTGATGCGGCCACCCAGGGCTCAGCTTTCTCTTCGGTCGACGATGACGTGCCGGGGCGGACCCGGAGGGACGAGGGGCGGGCAGGGCGCTGGCGCGCCCGTGCCCGCCGAGGAGACTACTGCGCGTCGGGCTTGCGGTCGCGCTCGACCGGGTCGACCAGCGGGTCGGCCTGGTGCGCGGCGTCGCGCTCGCCGAACGCGGGAGCGGTGCCGTCGACGGCGGCGGACTCGTCCTCGTCGACGACGACCTCGTTCTCGCTCGGGTCGATCAGGCGCGCGATGGCCTGGCGGTGGATCGTCAGCAGCGTGCCGGGCGTGGACTCGATGACGATCTTGTTGGCGTCGTCGTCGATCGAGACGACGGTGCCGAAGAGGCCGGAGCCGGTCATCAGCTCGACCCCCGGAACCAGGTTGTTCTTCATGTTCTCCGCATCGCGCTGGCGCTTCTTGTTGTTGCGGAACATGAAGATGATCATCACGGCGAGCAGCAGGACGAGCAGGATGATCGTCGGATCCATGGGTGAGCCTTCCGGAGTGGGTGGCGAGCCCGCGCGGCGTCTCAGCCGGATGCGCGGGATCGAGCGGCCCGTCGGGCCTTGAAGATTATAGGTCATCCCCGAAGAGCGACTGCTGGGATGCGGCGGCCCCGCGGGGGTCGAGCCCGAAATGGCGCCAGGCCGCGGGAGTGGCGACGCGTCCCCGCGGGGTGCGGGTCAGCAGTCCGATCCGCACGAGGAAGGGCTCGACCACCGCCTCGACGGTCTCGGCCTCCTCCCCCACCGAGACGGCGAGGGTGTTGAGGCCGACGGGACCCCCGTCGAACCGGGTCAGCACGATCTCCATGACGGCCCGATCGAGGCGGTCCAGGCCCAGCGCGTCGACGTCGTACAGATCGAGCGCGGCCCGGACGGCCGTGACGTCCGCGCGGCCGCCGTGCACGAGGGCGAAGTCGCGCACGCGCCGAAGCAGCCGGTTCGCGATGCGGGGCGTGCCCCGGCAGCGCCCGGCGATCTCGGCGATCGCCGCGGCGTCGATGTCGAGCTCGAGCAGCCCGGCGGCGCGGGCCAGGACCTGGCGGAGCTCGTCCTCCGCGTAGAACTCGAGGTGCGCCGTGAATCCGAAGCGGTCGCGGAGCGGGTTCGGGAGCAGTCCCGACCGGGTCGTCGCGCCGACCAGGGTGAAGGGGGCGAGGTCCAGCGGCACCGACGTCGCTCCGGCGCCCTTGCCGACCATGATGTCGATCCGGAAGTCCTCCATCGCGAGGTACAGCATCTCCTCGGCGGAGCGGGCCATGCGGTGGATCTCGTCGATGAAGAGGATCTCGCCGGGCAGGAGGGACGACAGGACGGCGGCGAGGTCGCCGGCGTGCTGGATCGCCGGACCGCTCGACAGGCGCAGCGGCGACGAGCTCTCCTCGGCGACGATCATCGCGAGAGTGGTCTTGCCGAGGCCGGGAGGCCCCGCGAGCAGGATGTGATCGGGCGTGCGCGCCTGCATCGCCGCCGCTTTGAGCAGCAGCTCGAGCTGCCCGCGGACCTTGCGCTGCCCGACGAACTCGCGCAGGCTCTTGGGCCGCAGTGCGCCCTCGAAGGCGATCTCGGCCTCGGAGACGACCTCGGGGCCGAGCAGGCCGTCGCCGCTCACGAGCGGGCCGCCGGACCGAGTCGGGCGAGCGCGAGGCGCAGGAGCGCCTGCACGTTCGCGGCATCGGACGCCTGGGCGTCGAGGAGGATCTCGTCGACCACCTCGGCGGCGATCCGCTCGGGCCAGCCGAGGCCGACGAGCGCCGACAGCACGCTCTGCGCGGCGGTCGCTCCCGGACCGGAGCCGCGGGCGGCGCGCGGGCGCACCGCGAGCTTGCCCGCGAGCGACAGGATGATGAGCTTCGCGGTCTTGGGGCCGATGCCCGACACCTTGCGGAACACGGCGTCGTCCTCGTCGGCGACGGCCTGCGCGATGCGCTCGGGCTCGACGGCGCCGAGGACTCCGAGGGCGGACTTGGGGCCGACCCCGGTCACCGCGATGAGGAGCTCGAAGATCTCGAGCTGCTCCTCGTCGGGGAAGCCGTAGAGGGTGAGCGAGTCCTCGCGGACGATGAGCGTGGTCGTGACCGTCGTCTCGTCGCCGACGCGCATCTCGAGCGCGTGCTGCGGAGTCACGTTGACCGCGTAGCCGACGCCGTGGACGTCGATGACGGCGAGACTCCCGCGGGCGGAGAGGACGGTGCCGCGGAGGGAGGAGATCACCGCGTCAGTCTAGATGCTCGAACAGGCGTTCGAGTGGAGGCCTCCGCGGCGCGCCACGCGCGCTGGGCCGGCGTCTCCCCCTCGGCCGCGGACGACGGCCCGGAGGCGAGCGGGGCCCGCCACGCGTGGCAGACCGCGAGCGCGAGCGCATCGGCCGCATCGGCCGGGGTCGGAGGCGCGTCCAGGCGCAGGACGCGCTGGATCATCGCGGTCACCTGCCGCTTGTCGGCGGCTCCGTAGCCCGTCACCGCGGCCTTCACCTCGCTCGGCGTGTGCATGCCGACCGGGAGGGAGCGGCGTGCGGCCGCGACGAGCGCGACTCCGCTGATCTGCGCGATGCCCATGACGGTGCGCACGTTGTTCTGCGCGAAGACCCGTTCGATCGCGACGGCGTCGGGGCGGTGCTCGTCGAGGAGCGCCTCGATGCCGTCGCCCAGCGCGAGCAGGCGCCGCTCGAGCGGGTCGTCGACCGGAGTGCGCAGCACGCTGACGTGCACCAGCGTGGCGCGACGGTCGCGGGCGACGTCGACGATGCCGACCCCGCACCGGGTGAGCCCCGGATCGATCCCGAGGACGCGCATCAGCGCGCGCCGCCCGGACGACCCGGGGTCACCGGGTCACTCCTCGTTCTCGAGCTCGGCGCGCACCTCGGCGGTGATGTCGAGGTTCGTGTAGACGTTCTGCACGTCGTCCGAGTCCTCGAGCGCGTCGATCAGCCGGAACACCTTGCGCGCGGTCTCGGCGTCGGCCTCGACCTGGAGGGACGCGACGAACTCGACGTCGGCGGAGTCGTAGTCGATGCCCGCCTCCTGCAGCGCCGACCGGGCCGGCACGAGCTCGCTCGGCTCGACGCGGACCTCGAAGCTCTCGCCGTGGTCGAGGACGTCGTCGACGCCGAAGTCGAGGACCGCACCGAGGACGTCGTCCTCGGTGACGCTCTCGCCGTGGGGCACGCTGATGACGCCCTTGCGCGCGAAGTTGTACGCCACGCTGCCCGGGTCGGCCATGGTGCCGCCGTTGCGGGTCATGGCGGTGCGGACGTCGGCCGCGGCGCGGTTCTTGTTGTCGGTGAGGCACTCGACCAGCAGGGCGATGCCGTTCGGGCCGTACGCCTCGTACATGATCGTCGTGTAGTCGATGACCTCGCCGGTGAGGCCGGCGCCGCGCTTGATCGCGCGGTCGATGTTGTCGTTCGGGACCGACGTCTTCTTCGCCTTCTGCACGGCGTCGACGAGCGTCGGGTTGCCGGAGAGGTCGGCTCCGCCGATCTTGGCGGCGACCTCGATGTTCTTGATCAGCTTGGCGAACGACTTCGCGCGACGCGAGTCCTTGATCGCCTTCTGGTGCTTGGTCGTGGCCCACTTGGAATGCCCGGACACGGTGCTCCCTCGGAAAATCGTCGTATGCGACCCCCGGAGGCGCCGCTGATAGCTGGATCAGTCTAATTGAGAGCGGGCTGCGCTGATTCGGAGCCGGTCCCTGCCCGGCTCCGCGCGGTCGCGGCGCTCATGTGGAGCCGGTCCTCGCCCGGCTCCGCGCAGTCGGCTTCCCGAAATGGTGCGCCACGTGGAGCGTCCTGCGTCTGGCGACGCCGATCCGCTGACACGCGGATCGCCGGTTCGCCTCGTGGAGCGACACAGCTGTGGCTCGCCGGGAGGGGCTGAACCGCAAGGCAGGACAGGGAGCTGCCGCAGGTCCGGGGGTGCGGGTCTCGATACGGCGCTGCGCGCCTACTCGACCAGCAGTGGGTGCCCTGAAGCAGCGGGGGTGGGATGCCGGAAGGAAGGACGCGGGATCGGCTCCCGCGCGATCGGTGAAGGTGGGCCTCTGTGGAGGAGACCGCCGCCGCCTTGCTGGTCGAGTAGCCCCGAAGGGGCGCATCGAGACCCACGTCTCCCAGAAGATCCGTCTCTTCCCCGCGCCGCGCTGGCACCGGAGGCGGCCGCTGCCGCACGATCAGTGAGGGTGGGTCTCGATACGGCGCTCCGCGCCTACTCGACCAGCAGGGTGGGGCGCACTCCCGGTCTCGGAGGAGCCGGATCGGCGACGACCCACGAGCCGAACCGGCGATTCGCGTGCCAGCGAATCGCCGTAGGCGTTCGCAGGACGCTCCTCCCGCGCGCCCACCTCGGGGAGCCGACTGCGCCGAGCCGGGCAGGGACCGGCTCGGACGCGGTTGCTGAAGTGGCCGGCGCAGCCGGCTACTTCAGCAACCGCGAGAGGACACGATCCGCGAGGGGCTTCCCGTTCGTCTGGCAGGTGGGGCAGTACTGGAGGGTGGAGTCGGCGAAGATCACCTGGCGGACGGTGTCGCCGCAGACGGGACACGGCTCGCCGGTGCGGCCGTGCACGCGCATGCCGAGCTTCTTCTCCTTCTTGAGGTCGGCGGCGTGCAGCCCCTCTGCGCGGCCGAGTGCCTCCTCGAGGGTGTAGCGCAGGGCCGAGTAGAGGCGGTCGAGCTCCTCGTCGCTGAGCGTCGCGGGCTTGAAGGGCGACATCCGTGCGACGTGCAGGATCTCGTCGGAGTAGGCGTTGCCGATGCCGGCGATCCGGGACTGGTCGCGCAGCACGCCCTTCAGCTGGGCACGGCCCGCGGTGGCGAGGATCGCGCCGAGGATCTCGCGGGTGAAGGCGGGGTCCAGCGGATCGGGCCCGAGCCGGGCGACGCGGTCGACGTCGCGCGGATCGGCGACGATCGAGAGGGCGAGGCTCTTCTTCGTGCCGGCCTCGGTCACGTCGATGCCGGAGCCGTCCTCGAGGACGAACCGGGCCGCGAGCGGACCCCGGCCGGGCTTCACCGGCGCGGTGGGCCGCTCCGGTCGCCAGCGCACCCAGCCCGCGCGGGCCAGGTGCAGGAGCACGTGCGCGTCGCCGACCGCGAAGTCGAGGAACTTGCCGTGCCGCTCGACTCCGTGCACCGGCTGCCCGGCGAGGGAGGAGGGCGGGATCGCGACGGTCTTCAGCGCCGAGATCGCGAACACGTCGAGCCGTTCGAGGACGTGACCGCCGAGTCGGCCGTCGAGATCCCGTGCGAGCGCCTGCACTTCGGGGAGTTCGGGCATGGCCCTACTGTGCCCCGCACCACCGACAGGGTCCACCCCCGTGCGGACGGCGACGGTCAGGCTCCGAAGCGCGTGGCCGCGACCTTCCGCAGGAACAGCTCGTGGAAGCGGTAGTCGCCCGTGATCTCCGGGTGGAACGACGTGCCCATCAGGTTGCCCTGCTCGACCGCGACGACCCGGCCGTCGGCGATCGCGGCGAGGGCGGTCGCCCGCTCCCCCAGCTCCTCCACGATGGGCGCGCGAATGAAGACCGCGTGCACGGGAGGGTCGCCGATGACCGGCACGTCCAGGTCGGTCTCGAAGGAGTCGAGCTGATTGCCGAAGGCGTTGCGGCGCACGGTCACGTCGAGGCCGCCGAAGCTGTGCTGGCCCTCGATGCGGTCGAGGACCCGGTCGGCGAGCATGATCAGACCGGCGCAGGTCCCGTAGACGGGCAGGCCCGCCTCGATCGCCTCGCCGATCGGCTCGGCGAGGCCGAACAGGCGCGACAGCTTGTCCATGACCGTCGACTCCCCGCCGGGGATGACGAGGCCGGCGACGGAGGCGAGCTCGGCGGGACGGCGCACGAGCACCACCTCCGCGCCGAGCTCGCGCAGCACGGCCGCGTGCTCGCGGAAGTCGCCCTGGAGCGCGAGGACGCCGACCCGGAGCCCCTCGAGGGACTCGCGCGTCTCGCCCTCCCCCGCGACGCGGGGCCCGGTGCTACCAGCCACGCTCGGAGAGGCGGTGCGGGGCCGGGACGTCGGACACGTTGATGCCGACCATCGCCTCGCCGAGTCCGCGGGACGCCTCCGCGATGACCTTCGCGTCGTCGTAGAACGTGGTCGCCTTGACGATCGCCGCGGCGCGCTTGGCCGGGTCGCCCGACTTGAAGATGCCCGAGCCGACGAAGACGCCGTCGGCGCCCAGCTGCATCATCAGCGCCGCGTCGGCCGGAGTGGCCACGCCGCCAGCGGTGAAGAGGACGACGGGCAGCTTGCCGGTCTGCGCGATCTCGGCGACGAGGTCGTAGGGGGCCTGCAGCTCCTTGGCCGCGACGTACAGCTCGTCCTTGGTCATCGCCTTGAGCCGGTTCACCTCGGCCGAGATGGTGCGGATGTGCTTGGTCGCCTCGGAGACGTCGCCGGTGCCGGCCTCGCCCTTCGAGCGGATCATCGCCGCGCCCTCGGTGATGCGGCGCAGCGCCTCGCCCAGGTTCGTCGCTCCGCAGACGAAGGGGACGGTGAACTTCCACTTGTCGATGTGGTTCACGTAGTCGGCCGGCGAGAGGACCTCGGACTCGTCGATGTAGTCGACGCCCAGCTCGGAGAGCACCTGCGCCTCGACGAAGTGGCCGATGCGGGCCTTGGCCATGACGGGGATCGAGACGGACGAGACGATCGCGTCGATCAGGTCGGGGTCGCTCATCCGAGCGACACCGCCCTGCGAGCGGATGTCGGCCGGGACGCGCTCGAGCGCCATGACGGCGACGGCGCCGGCGTCCTCGGCGATGCGGGCCTGCTCGGCCGTGACGACGTCCATGATCACGCCGCCCTTGAGCATCTCGGCGAGACCGCGCTTGACGCGGCTCGAGCCGAACTGCTCGGACGCGGCGGAGGAGGAGGAAGTGGTGGTGTCGGTCATGATCGCGGGTCCTGTTTCTCTGCTGTGTCTCCAGCCGACGGCTGGGCTCTGTCGCCCGCCGACGGCTGGGCTCTGTCTCGGGCCGACGGCCGGGCGGCGTCTCGAGCCGGATGCGCTGCCGCGTGTGCCGCCGACAGCGCCGTCCAGTCTACCGAGATCCGCCTGCGCGGACCCCGACTACTCGGCCGGCCAGGCGGCGGCGATGCTGGCGCGGACGTCGCCCAGCAGCTGCGGGAGCGCCTTCGTCCGGGCGATGATCGGGAAGAAGTTCGCGTCGGTCGCCCAGCGCGGAACCACGTGCTGGTGCAGATGCGCGGCGATCCCGGCTCCGGCGACCGCGCCCTGGTTCATCCCGAGGTTGAAGCCGTCGTTGTTCGACACCTCGCGGATCACGCGCATCGCGGTCTGCGTGAGCGCGCCGATCTCGGCCACTTCTTCCGGGGTGGCCTCGTCGTAGAGCGGGATGTGCCGGTACGGGCAGACGAGCAGGTGGCCGGAGTTGTACGGGAAGAGGTTGAGCAGCACGTACGCGTGCTCGCCGCGGGCGACGATCAGCGCCTCCTCGTCGCTCAGCGTCGGGGCGACGCAGAACGGGCAGTCGTCGGCGCCGGGCTGCCCCTTCTGGATGTAGACCATCCGATGCGGGGTCCACAGCCGCTGGAACTCGTCGGGGACGCCCGCGAGGTGCGCGGAGCCCTCCGCTCCCTCGGGGACGAGGTCGTCCACGGTCACACCTGCGCCTTCGACGCGATCGCCTCGCGGATCCGCGCCACCGCATCGGCGACGGGGATGCCGTTCTCCTGGGTGCCGTCGCGGAAGCGGAAGCTGACGGCACCGGCGTCGCGGTCCTTCTCGCCGACGATGATCTGGAACGGCACCTTCTGCAGCGTGGCGTTGCGGATCTTCTTCTGCATCCGGTCGCTGGAGTAGTCGATCTCGGCGCGGACGCCGGAGCGCTTGAGCTCGCCCACGACCTCCTCGAGGTAGGGCAGGTACTCGTCCGCGATCGGGATGCCGACGACCTGCACCGGCGAGAGCCAGACGGGGAAGGCCCCGGCGTAGTGCTCGGTGAGGATCGCGAAGAAGCGCTCGATCGAGCCGAACAGCGCGCGGTGGATCATCACCGGGCGCTTCTTGGTGCCGTCGGACGCGGTGTACTCCAGCTCGAAGCGCTCGGGCTGGTTGAAGTCGAGCTGGATCGTCGACATCTGCCAGGTGCGGCCGATCGCGTCGCGCGCCTGCACGGAGATCTTCGGACCGTAGAACGCCGCTCCGCCCGGATCCGGGACCAGCTCGAGACCCGACTCCACCGCGACCGCGCGGAGGGACTCGATCGCCGCCTCCCACTGCTCGGGGGCGCCGACGAACTTCGGGTTCCCCTCCTCGTTGGTGGAGAGCTCGAGGTAGAAGTCGTTCAGGCCGTAGTCGCGCAGGACCTGCAGCACGAACTCGAGGTTGCGGGTGAGCTCGGCCGCCACGTCCTCCTGCGTCACGTAGATGTGCGCGTCGTCCTGGGTGAGCCCGCGCACGCGCGTGAGGCCCTGGAGGGTCCCGCTCTTCTCGTAGCGGTAGACGGTGCCGAACTCCGCGAGGCGCAGCGGCAGCTCGCGGTAGCTGCGTCCGCGCGAGCGGAAGATCAGGTTGTGGAACGGGCAGTTCATGGGCTTGAGGTAGTAGTCCTGGCCCTGGCGGGTGATGTTCCCGTCCTCGTCCTGCAGCTCGTCGAGGTGCATCGGGGGGAACATGCCCTCGGAGTACCACTGCAGGTGACCGCTGGTGGTGAAGAGGTCGCCCTTGGTGATGTGGGGCGTGTAGACGAGCTCGTAGTCGTGCGCGAGCAGCTGCTCGCGCATGTACTGCTCGATCTCGTAGCGGATGATGCCGCCCTTGGGGTGGAACACCGCGAGACCGGAGCCGATCTCGTCCGGGAACGAGAACAGGTCGAGCTCGTGCCCGAGCTTGCGGTGGTCGCGGCGCGCGGCCTCCTCGAGGCGGGCCTGATGCGCGCGCAGCTCGTCCTTCGTCGGCCACGCGGTGCCGTAGACGCGCTGGAGCTGCGGGTTCTTCTCGGACCCGCGCCAGTAGGCCGCGGCGTTGCGGGTGAGCGCGTAGCCGTTGCCGATCATGCGGGTGTTCGGCAGGTGGGGACCGCGGCAGAGGTCCTTCCACACGTTCTCCCCCGTGCGCGGGTCGACGTTGTCGTAGATCGTGAGCTCGGCGCCGCCGACCTCGACCGACTCCTCCTCGCCGCCGCCGCCCTTGATGCCGATGAGCTCCAGCTTGTAGGGCTCCGCGGACAGCTCGGCGCGGGCCTCGTCCTCGGTGACGACGCGGCGCACGAAGCGCTGCCCCTGACGGACGATGCGGTCCATCGCCTTCTCGAGCGCCTTCATCGCCTCGGGCGTGAAGGGCTCCTCGACGTCGAAGTCGTAGTAGAAGCCGTCGGTCACGGGCGGGCCGATGCCCAGCTTCGCCTCCGGGTTGATCTGCTGCACCGCCTGGGCGAGCACGTGCGCGGCGGAGTGGCGGAGGACGTTCAGCCCGTCCGGCGAGGAGATCAGGACCGGCTCGATGCGGTCGCCCGGGACGACGTCGGCGGCCAGGTCCTTCAGCTCGCCGTTCACGCGGATCGCGACGACGGCCCGGTCGGAGAAGTGCGTGAAGCCCGTCCCGGCCTCGGTCACCACCGCGGGGGACTCGATCTCGGACGGATTCGACGGTTCGTTCGACACGCGCGGACACTCCTCAGGGCTTCGCCAACCCCTCGACTTTAGTCGCCCGCGTGCGCGGGGACGTGCCGGAGGGGGGCGGGGCGGCGGCGGACGGACGTCAGCCGAGCACCGCGCGCACGCGCTCGTCCAGGCCGCGCAGGGCGTCCAGGAGCTCGCCGCGATCGGCTCCGGAGAGCAGGAGGTCGTTCTGCACCAGGTGGTGCACCAGCACCGCCTCGACACCCTCGGGCAGGGCGTCCGAGACGAGGGCGCCCTCGAGGACGGCGAGGACCGCCACCACCGCCAGGGCGTCGTCGACGGAGAGCGGCTGCGCACTGCGGTCCGAGTTCATGCATCCGATCCCGGACGCGGGCTGCCGGCGTCCGTCGAGGTCTCCTCCACCTTGGCAAAGGCGTCCGCGGGGAGAGCGCCGGAACGGGCGTCGGCTTCGTTTCCCGTACAGGGGCGGCGTGGACGACTCCGCTCGCCGCACCGACTCCGGGCTGGTACGGTGTGCCGGGCGGGGGCGGCACGCTGTACCGGTACGGTGTGCCACCGCGGCTCCAACGAATACAGGCCGATCAGGAGGACGTTCCGATGGAGAGACGCGTGCAGATCCTCGAGGCCGCCCGCGCGCTCGCAGCCGAGCACGGAGTCGCCGCGCTCAGCGTCCGCTCCGTCGCAGCGCGCGCGGCATCGGCGCCAGCACGCTGCGCCACCACTTCCCCTCGCAGCGCGACCTCTACGACGCGGTGGTCGCCGAGCTCTTCCACCTCGGGCTCGGGGACCTGCGGATCGAGGACCGGCGCGTGGATCCGCTCGAGAGGCTGCTGGAGTGCGTCGGCAGTTCCTCCCGGCCGAGGACGCGCCTCCCGCCCTGGGCGGCTGGTTCGCGCTGCACGCGGCGTCCGCCGGTCCGGGATCGACGGAGCAGGGCCGGGCTCTGGTCGCCGCGATCGACGCGAGCAGCCGCGCGAGCGCCGTGCGCTGGATCGATCTGCTCGCCGCGGAGGGCGTGCTGCGGCGCGGACCCCTGGAGCAGCACGTGGAGCTGATCCTCGCGCTCGTCGACGGACTGCGACTGCGGATGCTCGTGCCCGGGAGCGGGACGACTCCGGGCCGAGCGCTCGAGGTGCTGGCGGCGGCGCTCGAGCGGGCCGTGATCCGCGACTGAGCGTCAGCCCGCGGTGCGGAGCCGGATCGCCAGCGCGTCGAGCCCCGGGCCGATCGCGCCGGAGTCCTCGACCGCGAGCGCGCGGGCCAGCACGTCCCGCTGCCGAGCGTCGAGAGCCTCGGTGCCGACGAGTCCGGCCACCAGCGAGACGAGATCGGCGAGCACCGCCGCGTCCCGTTCCTCGAACCCGTCCATCACGCCTCCTCGCGCCGGGGACAGTCTGCGCGCGGGTCGCGGGGAGCGCCTCCGCACTGCGTGTTCGGGACAGCGCCGTTGGCAACCCCTTGTCGATCCACCGGCTCCGGCGTGGGCTGGAGCCGCCGCACCGCGCCCGTGCGGCTCCTCGACGAAAGGTGCTCCCGTGCTCTCCGACTCACCCATCGGTCCCGTCCTCC
Source organism: Rathayibacter rhapontici (assembly GCF_001995175.1). Lineage (GTDB taxonomy): Bacteria > Actinomycetota > Actinomycetes > Actinomycetales > Microbacteriaceae > Rathayibacter. The sequence continues at coordinate 45,926 of NZ_MUKN01000005.1, read as the reverse complement.
TCTCGACGGATCTCGCCGCCTCGCGCAGGTTCTACGCCGACGCCCTCGGCTTGGAGGTGCTGGAGGAGTCCGACTCCGCCATCGCCTACTCGACGGGAGGGACGCGCCTGACGGTGACCGCCAGCACGACCGGCTCGAAGGACGAGCAGACGAAGGCGGCCTGGCGCGTCGGGGACCTCCGCGCCGAGCTCGACGCCCTCGCGGCTCGCGGAGTGACGCCGGAGGACTACGACAGCGACGAGCTGCGCACCGTCGACGGCGTCGCCGATCGCGGCAGCGTCTGGGCGGCCTGGATCCTCGACCCCGACGGCAACGCACTGGGCATCGAGCAGCCGAAGGACTGACGGTCGAGGCCGTCGCCGCGCCCTAGAATCGCCCCATGTCCGACGACTCCCCCCGCACCCCCGCGCCCGGATGGTACCCGCACCCCGCCGACCTCGGCTCGGAGCTCTACTGGGACGGCTCGGCCTGGACCGACCGGTCGCGCCCGTCCGCTCCGCAGGCTCCGCTCTACGGCACGCCGAGCGCGCCGCAGGCCGGTTCGCCCGGAGCGGCGTACGGCACCCCTCCGGCGGCGGCCTCCGGCTCGGATCCGGCGGTCCCGTCCGCAGCGTACGGAGCGGACCCGTACTCGGCCGCCCCGTACGGAGCGAACCCGTACGCCGCGAACCCGTACGACTCCACTGCCGCGTCCGGCCGCAACCCGATGGCGATCGCGAGCCTCGTGATGGGGATCCTCAGCCTCGTGTTCAACCTGCTGTTCGTCCCCTCGATCCTCGCCATCGTCTTCTCCGTGCGCGGACGGGCGGCGGCCTCCGTCACCGGCATCGGCCGGGGCATGGCGACCGCCGGCCTGATCCTGGGCGTCGTGGGCATCGCCGTCGGCGGCCTGATGTTCCTCGTCAACATCGCCGGGCTCCTCTCCCAGCTCGGCAGCTGAGCCGGGTGCGCCGGTCCGACCCCTCCTCGATGCGCCGATGACGCCCCGTCGGAGCGCCCCCTGGCTCTTCGTCGTCGCCGTCTCGCTCGTCGCCCTCGTCCTCCGCGGTCCGATCGTCGCGGTCGCCCCGGTGATCGACGCCGTCCGCGACGACCTGGCCCTGTCCTCCGGTCAGGCGGGGATCCTCACGAGCATCCCCGTGCTCTGCTTCTCCCTCGCGACTCCGCTCGCCCTCCTGGTCATCCGGCGGGCCGGACCGGACGCCGCCGTGACGGCGACGGTCCTCGGCGTCGCCCTGGGCACCGTCGTCCGCTCGGCCGGCGACACCGCCGCGGTCGTCGCGGGCACGATCCTCATCGGCGTCTTCATCACGATCGGCAACGTCGTCGTCCCCGTCGTCATCCGGCGCGACGTCCCGGCTCGGCGGGTCGATCTCACCACCGGCGTCTACACGGCGGCGCTCAACATCGGCTCGACGATCACCTCCCTCGGCACCGCACCCCTGGCGCACGCGCTCGGCTGGCGCGGGGCCCTGCTGGCCTGGCTCGTCCTCTCGGCGCTCGCACTGCTGGGCTGGCTCGCCGTCGCGGGCCCCTCCGGCGCGTTCCGGCCCGTCCCGCGCCCGGTGCCGCCCGCCGGGCCTCGCCGCCGCTCCCCCGCGCGTCTTCCGCAGCGCCACGGTCCTCGCGCTGGCGGTCTGCTTCTCCAGCCAGGCGTTCTCCTACTACGGCGTGACCGCGTGGCTGCCGAGCCTCCTCGTCGACCGCAACGGCTTCTCGGTCGAGACCGCGGGAGCGAGCTCCTCCGTCTTCCAGGTCGCCGCCGTCGTCGGTGCGCTCGGCGTCCCGCTGCTCGTCCGCCGACTCGCCCCGCTGGGCAGCATCGCGCTCGTCGGCTCGCTCTGGTGCACGGTCCCCGCCGGCCTCCTGCTCGCGCCCGACCTCTGGGCGCTGTGGTGCACCCTGGGCGGGATCGCGCAGGGCGGCGGATTCACGGTGGTGTTCGTCCTCGTGGTGCGGCTCTCGCAGTCCGACGCCCACGCGTCCCGGCTCTCGGCGACCGTGCAGGGCATCGGCTACGCGGTCGCCGCGACGGCGCCGACCGTGCTCGGCATCGCGCACGACACCAGCGGCGGATGGGACGCACCGCTGCTGGTCGTCCTCGCGTCGACGACGTCGTTCCTCGTCTTCGGCACGATCGCCGCCGCGCGGCAGCGTCGAGCACCGCGGCTCCCGGCCGGCTGAGCGTCGCCTGACAGCGCCGGGCACCGCCGTCAAGGGCCACCGCGGGATCGCCCGGCACCGTAGCGTGGCCGCATGGCCGAGAAGAGCACGACCCGAGAGAAGAGCGCGCCCGCACCCGACGACGCGCGCAAGCCCGACGAGCTGAGCGACCTGACGAAGCGGTCGTGGGGCTACGTGCTGAAGAAGACCCTCCGCGAGTTCGGCGCCGACCAGTGCACCGACCTCGCCGCGGCCCTCACCTACTACGCCGTCCTCGCGCTCTTCCCCGCCCTGCTGGCGATCGTCTCGGTCCTCGGCCTCTTCGGCCAGGCGCAGGCCACCACCGACACCGTGCTCGAGCTGGTCGGGAACCTCGCCTCCGCGCAGGTCGTCGACGTCCTGCGCGATCCCATCCAGTCGCTCACGAGCTCGCCGGCCGCGGGCGTCGCGTTCGTCACCGGTGTCCTCGGCGCCCTCTGGTCGGCCTCCGGCTACGTCGGAGCGTTCGGCCGCGCCATGAACCGCGTCTACGAGATCGACGAGGGGCGCCCGTTCTGGAAGCTGCGCCCGACGATGCTCGGCGTGACGCTCGCCACGGTCGTGCTGATCGTCGTCGCCGCGCTGATCCTCGTCCTCAGCGGCCCCGTGGCCGAGGCCGTGGGCGACGTGGTCGGCCTCGGCTCCTCCGCTCTCCTCGTCTGGAACATCGCGAAGTGGCCGGTGCTGCTCGTCATCGCGATCGTCATCGTCGCGATCCTCTACTACTGGTCGCCGAACATCCGCCAGCCGAAGTTCCGTTGGATCGGAGCGGGATCGGTCCTCGCCCTGCTGATCTGGCTCGTCGCCTCGCTCGGCTTCGGCTTCTACGTCGCCAACTTCTCGAACTACGACAAGACGTACGGCTCGCTCGGAGCGGTGATCGTCTTCCTGCTCTGGATCTGGATCACCAACATCGCGCTGCTCTTCGGGGCGGAGTTCGACGCGGAGCTCGAGCGCGGCCGCGAGCTGCAGGCCGGCATCGAGGCGGAGGAGACCATCCAGCTCCCGCCGCGGGACACCGCCGCCAGCGACAAGAAGGCCGCCGTGCACGAGCAGGACCTGCGCGACGGCCGGTGGCTGCGCCTCGCGTCCGAGAACAAGAAGTCGGCGCAGGCGGACGACGCGAAGGACGACTCCGCGAAGTGAGCCGCGGGTCTCAGGACTCCGCGGCCCAGAGCGCGCGGTAGGCGGCGGCGCGCTCCTCGTCCGGCGCGATGCCGTACTCCTCGAGCAGGAGGCGGGTGAATCCGTCTCCGTAGTTCCAGCCGAGGCTCATCGCCGCCACGGCGAGGTCGGCCCAGCGGTCGCCCACTCCGAGGTCGCCGACGTCCACCGTTCCGCTCCAGGAGCCGTCGTCGTCGATCATCGCGTTCGGGGCGCAGGCGTCGCCGTGCACGAGCACGGGCTGTTCGGGCTCCGGCACCGCCCCGCGGTGGAACCAGGAGTCGTGGCGGAGCTCGTCCGGCAGGTCGTCCACGGGGACGGCGTGCAGCGCGCGCAGACCCCGAGCGATCGCGCGCACCGCCGTCTCGGGCCGCGCCAGCCAGTGCGGATCGACGGCGCTGCGCCCTGCGACCGGTGCCGTGAGCAGCCACTGGCCGCCGTCCTCGTCCCCCTCGTCCAGCACCCGGGGCGCCGGATGACGGCCCTCCAGCCAGCGCAGCCGCACCGCCTCCCGCCGCAGGTCGATGCCGGTGCCCGCGGGGTTCCACTTCAGGTACCCGGCCGGCACCCGGAACGTCAGCCCGTCCGCCTGGTTCCGCCAGGCGAGCTCGGGCCGCTCCCCGCCGAGCCGTCGGGCGATCGCGGGGATCACGGCCCCCTCGAGCGAGTACTGCCGCGAGAGGTCCGGTCCGGTCATCCCGACAGCCTAGGCATCGCGCCGCACCCTGTGGTCCGACCACATGCTACGGTGTGGTCAGACCACACGAGGAGGAGCGGGATGAGCGACACCGTCGAACGCGCGTGGGAGGCCGTCCTCGCCCACGTCGAGGGCCTCCTGCTCACAGGGGCGGTCGCCCCCGGCGACCGCCTCCCGGGCGAGCGCGCCCTCGCGCTCGAGCTCGGAGTCGGCCGGTCCTCGGTCCGCGAGGCCGTCCGCGTCCTCGAGGTGATGGGACTGGTCCGCACCCGCTCCGGCTCCGGGCCCGCCGCGGGCGCCGTGATCGTGGCGCGGCCGACCGGAGGGATGAGCGCCCTGATGCGCCTCCAGGTCGCCGCGAGCGGTTTCGCCGTGGAGGACGTCGTCCGCACCCGGCTCGTCCTCGAGACCGCCGTCGTCGACGACCTCGCCCGCACCCCCGGTGCGGTTCTGGGCGAGAGCCGTGAGCTGCTCGACGCGATGGACGCCGAGGTGCTCGACCACGACGCGTTCCTCGCCCTCGACGCGCAGTTCCACCTCTCGCTCGCCGAGGCCTCCGGCAACGCGGTCATCGCCGCGATGACCGCGGGCCTGCGCGACGCGGTCGAGAGCTACGTGATCACCGCGGCGCGCACCCTGCCCGACTGGCCGCGGACCCGCGATCGGCTCCGCTCGGAGCACCGCGGCCTGGTCGCCGCCATCGCCGCCGCCGACCCCGACCGCGCCCGCGCGCTCGTCGAGGCCCACATCTCCGGCTACTACGCCGAGACCCACCTGACACCCACCGGAGCGGAGAAGGACTGACCATGGTCGACCGACGAATCCCGAAGGTGCGCGACCTCGCGCCCCTCATGCAGTTCAAGAAGCCCGAGCTCGACCTCAAGAAGGCCCGGCTCGACAAGGCGCTGACGATCCACGACCTCCAGCGCATCGCGAAGCGCCGGACGCCCAAGGCGGCCTTCGACTACACGGAGGGCGCCGCCGAGGCGGAGATCTCGCTCGGCCGCGCGCGCCAGGCGTTCGAGGACATCCAGTTCAACCCGGCGATCCTGCGCGACGTCTCGGAGGTCAGCACCGGCTGGGACGTCCTCGGCGCTCCCGTCTCGCTCCCCTTCGGCATCGCGCCGACGGGCTTCACCCGCATGATGCAGACCGAGGGCGAGATCGCCGGTGCGCGGAACGCGGCGAAGTGGGGCATCCCCTTCTCGCTCTCGACGATGGGCACCACCGCCATCGAGGACGTGAAGGCGGCGAACCCCGACGGCCGCAACTGGTTCCAGCTGTACATGTGGAAGGACCGCGACCGCTCGATGGCGCTCGTGGACCGGGCGGCGGCGTCCGGCTTCGACACCCTCCTGGTGACCGTCGACGTCCCCGTCGCGGGCGCGCGCCTGCGCGACAAGCGCAACGGCTTCTCGATCCCGCCGCAGCTGACGCTGGGCACCGTGGTCAACGCGATGCCGCGCCCGTGGTGGTGGGTCGACTTCCTCACGACCGAGCCGCTGTCGTTCGCCTCGCTCGACCGCTGGTCGGGCACCGTCGGCGAGCTGCTCGACACCATGTTCGATCCCACCGTCGGCTTCGAGGACCTCGCCTGGATCCGCGACCAGTGGCCCGGGAAGATCGTCGTCAAGGGCGTCCAGACGGTCGACGACGCGCGTCGGGTGGCCGAGCTCGGCGTCGACGGCGTCGTCCTCTCGAACCACGGCGGCCGCCAGCTCGACCGCGCCCCCATCCCGTTCCACCTCCTCCCGGACGTGGTGCGCGAGGTCGGCACGGGCAGCACGTCCGGCATGGAGATCCATCTCGACACCGGCATCATGTCCGGCGCCGACATCGTCGCCTCGATCGCTCTCGGCGCGCGGTTCACCCTCGTCGGCCGCGCCTACCTCTACGGCCTGATGGCCGGCGGCGAGGCGGGCGTGAACCGGATGATCGAGATCCTGTCCGAGCAGATCACGCGCACCATGCGCCTGCTGGGCGTGAACTCGCTCGAGGAGCTGAACCCCTCGCACGTCACACAGCTCGAGCGCCTGGTGCCGCGCGCGGTCTCGCCGCAGTTCGTCCTGGCGGACTGAGCTCGATCGGGGCGTCCGGTGCGGCGTCCCGATCGTCAGCGCTCGCGCAGGTAGCGCAGCAGCAGAGTGTCACCGGAGGCGAGGACGTGCGCGAGGCGCTGCGTCCTCGCCTCCGCCTCGCCCCGGGCGATCCGGCCGGCGTCGCCGGCCTCCAGCGTCGGACTGACGGTGAGGTCGAGCTCGTCGACGACGTCGTGCGCGAGGAGCGTGCCCAAGAGCCCCGGTCCGCCCTCGCAGTGGATCCTGGCCAGGCCGCGATCGACGAGGGCGTCGCGCATCCGCACGGCGTCCAGATCCTCGTCACCGCAGACCAGCACGTCGGCCACCTCGCGAGCTCCGCGCGCCGGCGGGAGGGGGACGCCCCCGTGGTGATCACGACCGGGCGCACGGGGGCCTCGGTGAAGATCCGCGAGGCGGGGTCCAGCTCCAGCGAGCCCGACACGATCGCGAACACCGGATGCGCGGGGCGCCCCTCGGCGGAGCGCGCCGAGACCGACTCCTCCCCCAGCACCATCGGCCCGTACCCCTCGGTGCGGACCGTGCCGGCCGCGACCAGCACCACGTCGGCGAGACGGCGGAGGAGGTCGAAAACCCGTTCGTCCGCGTCCCCGCCCAGCGCGCCCGAGACGCCCTCCCGGGTGACCGCGCCGTCGATGCTCGAGACGAAGTTCACCCGGAGCCACGGGTCGGAGGCGTCGGCCGAGTAGAGCGCGAGGAGCGCGTCGTCGTCGAGCGCGGCGAGCGGCGACGGGTGCAGGCGGTCGATCGCGGCGCTCACGCGAGCGTCTCCTCCTCGATGTTGTGACGGACGTGGGCGGGAGCCCGCCAGCCGAGCACCGCCTCGGTCAGCCGGACGGCGTCGACGGCCTGGCGCACGTCGTGCATGCGCACGATGCGCGCACCGTTGAGGATGCAGATCACCGCCGCGGCGAGGGACCCCTCGAGCCGCTCGCCCTGCGGGCGGTCGAGCGTCTCGCCGATGAAGTCCTTGTTCGACACCGCCGCGAGCACCGGGAGCCCCAGCGCGGCGATCTCGCCCAGACGGCGGGTGAGCTCCAGCGTGTGCAGGGTGTTCTTGTTCAGGTCGTGCCCGGGGTCGAGGATGATCCGCTCCTCGGGGATCCCGCCCGCGACCGCCCGGTCCCGCCGCTCGCGCAGGTGCGCGATCACCGACGCGACGACGTCGTCGTACTGGGGCCGCACGGGCTCGCTCCGCGGCTCGCCGAGGCTGTGCGTGATCACGAGCTGCGCCGCGGAGGCGGCGACGACCTCGAGCATGTCCGGGTCGTGCAGCCCGCTGGTGTCGTTGACGACGGAGGCGCCCTCGGCGATGCTCAGCCGGGCCACCTCGGCGCGGGTCGTGTCGACCGAGACGACCACGTCGCTCCGCTCGTGGATGCCGGCGACGACGGGCACCACGCGGTCGATCTCCTCCTGCAGCGAGACGGCGGGGCCCCGGCCGAACGGGACTCCCCCGATGTCGACCCAGTCGGCGCCCTGCTCGGCCGCCCGCACCGAGGCGGCGACCGCTCGATCGAGCGCGAACGTTGAGCCCTTGTCGTAGAAGGAGTCGGGGGTGCGGTTCACGACCGCCATCACGGCGACCTGCCGCTCGAAGTCGAACTCGCGTCCGCCGATGGTGCGGGTCATGCTCCAGCCGTCCCTCTCGGTCCGAGCGCCGACGGATCACCGGCGCGGCCGCCGCCCACCCTAGACGAGACGACTCGGAGGCGGCTGCGGCCCCTCCGGCGGAGTCAGCGGGGTGTCGGGCCCGTGCTCGAGCAGCCGCTGGAACAGCACGTGGTCCTGCCACTCGCCCGCGATCCGGAGGTAGCGGCGTGCGACGCCGATGCGCTCGAACCCGTTGCGCTCCAGCACCGTCTGCGAGCCCCTGTTGTGCAGGAGCGTCCCCGCCTGGACGCGGTGCAGGCCCAGCTCGCCCCCGGCGATCCCCATCGCCGCGCCGACCGCGCGGGTCATCACCCCGCGGCCCTCGAGGCGGGCGTCGAGCCAGTAGCCCATCTCGGCGCTCTCGAAAGCGCCCCGGAGGATGTTCGACAGGGTGATCCGCCCGACGATCTCCTCGCCCTGCACGAGGACGAGGGGAAGCACGCTGCCGGAGCGGTGGGCGAAGAGCGCGTCGGCGATGGCGTCGGTCTGCCCGCCCGCCTCGAAGAACCGGGCCGAGCGCAGCGGCTCCCACGGAGCGAGGTGGCGGCGGTTCCGGCGGTAGGCCTCCGAGAGCGCCGGTCCGTCCTCTCGGGCGACGAGGCGGAGCACCGTGCTCTGGTCGAGTCGGATCGGAGCGGGCACGCCACCGAGGGTAGCCCGCACGGCCGACCGCGCAGAACCTCCGGGCGAGCCGCCGGCGGTGCGGGCCGTTAACGAGGGAACCCCGGCCGAGGGCCGGGGTTCCAGGTGGTGGGCGATACTGGGATCGAACCAGTGACCTCTTCCGTGTCAGGGAAGCGCGCTACCGCTGCGCCAATCGCCCGTTGCTCCGCGAGGAGCGCCTCGTTCGTCGGAACGATCGAGGTGGATACGGGATTCGAACCCGTGTATACGGCTTTGCAGGCCGCTGCCTCGCCTCTCGGCCAATCCACCGTGTATTGGGTTCGGTGTCGGCGGCCCGCGAGGCGAGCCGACCGGGGTGGAGAAGGCCCGGAGGCCCTCTCAGAAACATCGGCCCGGAGGCCGATATTCGAGCGGATGACGAGATTCGAACTCGCGACCCTCACCTTGGCAAGGTGATGCGCTACCGCTGCGCCACATCCGCATGTAGGTCGTATTCAGTTGTATTGCACAAGCACTTCGGAGCTACGTCTTGCCGGACGCTTCCCGTCTTCGCCTCCCCGGCGCTTTCGCTGCCCGGCTCGACCTAGAAGACTTTATAGGACGGCTGCGCGAGAAACCAAATCGAGCGGACGCGGATCCGGGGGACGTCGCCGACTTCCCCGTCTTTCCGCCGGAAACCGCCCCGACACGCCCCGTTCACCCGGGCGTGGCGCGCCGCCGTGGTGCTTTGCGCGGTCCGGGATCCGCTAACATCGTCTCTCAGGCCGTCCACAAGACGTCCTCCTGGGCGATTGGCGCAGTTGGTAGCGCGCTTCCTTCACACGGAAGAGGTCATCGGTTCGAGTCCGGTATCGCCCACCCCCACCCCCGGCCCGTGCAGCAGCGCGGCACCGGGGGTTTTCTCGTGCCCCGCCCGGGCCGTCCCGCTCCGATCCGACCACGAGGTGCCACCCGCCGTGATGGGCCGCTCCCACGCCGTCTCCGGCGCTCTCGCCTGGTCGGTGGCCACCTCCGTGCCGGCGATCGCCGGTCCGCTCGGCATCGCCGATCTGCCGCTCGACATCCGCCTCGTCGGTCTCGCGGTCGCCGCGGGCTGGGCGCTCGCCCCCGATGCCGACCACGCCCGTGCGACGATCTCGCGCTCCGCACCGGGCGCCTCGATCCTGACGGCCACGGCCGGTCGCATCAGCGGCGGACACCGCCACGGCATGCACTCGCTGATCGCCATCGCGGTGGTCTGGTACCTCGTGCCCGTCCTGACGGCGGTGCGCTTCCCGCTCCCTCCGCTGGGCACCGTGTCCCTCGCGGCGCTGCTGACGCTCCCCGCGATCGCCTTCGCGGCGAAGGCCACCAGGGCCGCCCGCTCCTGGCCGCTCGCCTGGGCCGCGGCGACGGTGGTCACCGCGCTCCTGATCGGCCTCGCCGACGGCAGCTGGGCGTGGCTGCGCGTCGCGGCCACCCTCGGCTACTTCGTGCACATCGCCGGGGACGCCCTGACCACCGAGGGGATCAACTGGCTCTGGCCGCTGCGGATCCGGTCGCCCCGGGCGCTCCGCCGCGTCCCGGTGCTGCGACGGCTCTGGACCTCGGGCGGGTACGCCGCGCTGCCGGTCCTCGGCTCGGCAGGCTCCTGGCGCGAGACGATCCTCTACTGGCTCATGTCGGCCGCGACGACGGTGCTGACCGCCGCGCTGCTCGTCTCGGAGCTCCTGCCCGCCTGACGCGTCAGAAGACCTTCCCCGGGTTCATGATGCCCAGCGGGTCGAACACCGCCTTGATGCCCCGCTGCAGCGCTGTCGAGTCCTCCCCCAGCTCCTCCTCGAGCCACCGCCGCTTGAGCAGCCCCACGCCGTGCTCGCCGGTCAGAGTGCCCCCGAGCGCCACCGCCGTGCGGAAGAGCTCGGCGGCCGCCTCCCAGACCTCCACTCCCACCTCGTGCGCACCCGGGGGCAGCACGAAGTTCGGATGCAGGTTCCCGTCGCCGGCGTGGGCGACCGTGGGGATCGACAGTCCGGTGCGCTCCTCGATGCCCCGGATCGCCGCGAACATCGCCGGCAGCGCGGAGCGGGGGACGCAGACGTCCTCGATCAGCACCTCGCCCTCGGCCTCCAGCGCGGGGTGGAACGCCCGGCGCACCGCGAGCAGCGCCTCCCCGGCGGCCCGGTCCTCCGTGGACTCCGCGTCGCCGCCCGCGCCCACGACGATCCGGAGGATCCGCTGAGCCTCCTCCCGGGCTCCCCCGCCGTCGGTCTGCACGAGGAGGTAAGCGGCACCGCGATCCAGCGCCGTGCCCGTGTAGCGGCCGATCGCGGCGAGCGCGGCCTCGTCCATCAGCTCCATCACCGCCGGACGCAGCCGCGCCGCGGTCACCGCAGCGGCGGCCGCGGCGGCGAGGACCACGCTCGGGAAGTACGCCCCGATCGTGACGACCGGACCCTGCGGCACGGGCCGCAGCTTGACGGTCGCCTCGACGATCACGCCCAGCGTCCCCTCCGACCCGGTCAGCAGCGCGGTGAGGTCGTAGCCGGTGACGCCCTTGACGCTGCGCCGCCCGGTGCGCACCAGACGGCCGTCGGGCAGCACCACCGCCAGGCCCAGCACGGCCTCCCGCGTCACCCCGTACTTCGCGCAGAGCAGGCCGCCGGCGTTGGTGGCGATGTTGCCGCCGATGCTCGAGATCGCCTTGCTCGCGGGGTCGGGAGAGAAGATCAGCCCGTCGGCGGCGACGGCGTCCGACAGCGCCTGGTTGATCACTCCGGGCTCCACGACCGCCAGCTCGTCCTCGAGCGAGATCTCGAGGATCCGGTCCATCCGCGCGGTCGAGAGCACGATCGCGCCGCTCGTGGCGACGGCGCCGGCGGCCAGCCCGGTGCCGGCTCCCCGCGGGACGACCGGCACGCGGTGCGCGGTCGCGAGGCGCAGCACGGCCTGGACGCCTCGACGGAGCGGGCGAGCACCAGCGCGAGCGCGCGCTCCCCCGTGGTGAAGCCGGACTTGTCGGTGTGCACCGCCTCGAACTCCCCTCCGGCGACGACGAGCGCCTCGCCGACGGCGTCCTGCAGGGCCCGCAGGATCTCGGTGCTGTCCATGGTCCACTCCGTGCCGTCGCGGTCGATCCTGTCGATCCTTCCACGCGCGAGGGGCAGGATGGAGGGATGACCGGGTGCCCACGATGACCGCCCCCACGAGCGCGGGTCTCCTCCTGCACCGCACCGGCCCCGCCGGGCTCGAGGTGTTCCTCGGGCGGATGGGCGGACCGCTGTGGACGAGGCGTCCGCGCGCCTGGTCGATCCCCAAGGGGCTGCACACCGCGCAGGAGGCGCCGCTGGACGCCGCGAGACGCGAGTTCGAGGAGGAGATCGGCGTTCCCGCGCCGGACCTCGACTACCGGCTCCTCGGCGCGTTCCGGCAGTCCTCCGGCAAGATCGTCACGGTCTTCGCCGGAGCGGGAGGGGACGACGTGCGCTTCGCGGCGAGCAACACGTTCGAGCTCGAGTGGCCGCGCGGCTCCGGCGTCGTCCGCGAGTACCCCGAGATCGAGGCGGCCGACTGGATGAGCGCGGCCCGGGCGCGGACCGAGATCGTCGCCGGTCAGCTGCCGGCGCTCGACGCGCTCGAGGCGGGCCTCCGGAGCGGTCCGGCGTCGTCCGGGACGAGCGGCACCGACGCGTCGTCGTCGGAGCGGACCACCGGGCCCCGCAGCCGCTGAGCCCGCTCCCGGCCGGAGCCGTGTCGTGCGGACGTCCGCCCGGACCCCCTGCCGTGCAGGCGCTCAGGTGTAGAGCGACAGCGGCTGGACCTCGCCGGTGAGGAAGGCCGCGCCCACCTCGAGCTTCTTGTAGTCGACCGGATCGTGCAGCGAGTGCGTGCGGACGTTCCGCCAGTACAGGTCCAAACCCACGGAGCTCTTCGCCGAGCTCGAGCCCGTCGCCTCGTAGACGCGCGACGCGGCGTCCAGCGCCAGATCGTTCGTCACGACCTTCACCTTCGCGATCTCGATCGCCAGTGCCGCACGCGACTGCGCGGTCACGGCGTCGCCCTTCGCGATCTCGGCGTCGTGCAGCACCGCGACCCGGTCGGCGAGCGCCTCCGCCGCTGCCGTGTGCGCGACGAGCTCCCCGTAGAGCCGGCGCACGAACGGGTCCTCGGAGTAGCGGTCCACGCCGCTGAGGAACCACGAATTCGGACGGCCGAGCGTGATCTCCCGCGCCCGGGCGAGCACGCCCTCGGCGATGCCGAGGTAGAGGTTGCCGAAGCCCAGCTGGATGCTCGGCGTGATCAGCGTCGCGAAGGGCTCGTCCGTGAGCGGACCGAGCAGGTCCTCCGGCTCCACGCGCACCGAGGTGAAGCGGACGGAGCCGGACGCGCTCTGGCGCTGCCCGAGGTAGTCCCAGTCGCCCAGCGGCTCGACGCCCTCGCGGTGCCGGTCGATCACGAAGGCGATCGCCGTCCCCGCGTCGGGCCCCTCCGCGATCACCGCGTTCACCAGGGCCACGTCGCCGGCCGACACCCCGGTCGAGAAGCGCTTGAGGCCGTCCAGGCGGTAGCCGTCGCCGTCCGGCGTCAGCCGCAGGTCGGGATCGACGGGGTTCACGGAGTCGCCCCACAGGTGGCGGCCCTCGATGGTCGCGCGGTAGAAGCGCTCCCGCTCCGCCGCCGGCGCCGTGAAGGCGATGTTCGCCGAGTTGACGAAGTGGTAGAGCAGCAGCTGGGCGAGGGAGGCGTCGGCGCGGGCGAGGATCCGCACGACGAGGAACGCGGTGCTCCAGTGCGCACCTCCTCCGCCGAGCTCCCGCGGGTCGAGCAGGTTCACCAGACCCGAGTCGCGCAGCGGCTCGAGCTCCGCTGCCGGGTCCAGGTTCGCGCGATCGCGCTCGAGCACGTCGGCGGCGAGCACGCGGCCCACCTCCTCGGCGATCGCGCTCCAGTGCGCCGTCTCCTCGGCGGAGGCGGTGCCGGTCCAGTGCGTGCGCGGGCGGGCGAGGGTGCTGTCGAGCGTCATCGTGCGGACTCCTGATCGGTGGTGGCGGCGGGCTCCGGCGGCAGGACGGCCAGGACCTCGGGAGGCAGTCCGTCGGCGGCGGAGGGGCCGCCGGCGTAGGCACCGCGGTAGGCGGCGGCGGGGTGGCTGTCGGCGACGCGCGCGTTCCCGGGTCCCTGCAGGTACTCGCGGAGGGTCGATCCCTCGTACTCGTCCCACACGCGTCCGCGGCGGCGCAGCTCCGGGACCGCCAGGTCGACGAAGTCCTCGAAGGTGCCGGGGGTGATGACGTAGGCGAGGTTGAAGCCGTCGATGCCGCCGACGTCGACCCAGCGCTCGAGCTCGTCCGCCACGGTGCTCGGGCTGCCGACGATCACCGGGCCGATGCCGCCGATCGCGAGGAAGTCGGCGACGTCGTCCGGCGTCCACTCGCGGGTCGGATCCGCCTTGGTGAAGATCGAGAGCGCGCTGCGGACCGCCTCGGTGTCCACGTAGCGCAGCGCCTCCTCCGGGTCGTAGAGCGAGAGGTCGAGGCCCGACCAGCCACCGTAGAAGGTCAGGGCGCCCTCGCGGCTGGCGTAGCCGAGGTACTCCTGGTGCTTGGCGCGGGCCGCCTCGTCCGTCTCGGCCACGATGACGGTGGCGAGCACGAGGATCTTGATCGCGTCCCGGTCGCGGCCCGCCGCTCGGTGCGGTCGCGGATGTCGTCCGTCGTCCGCCTCGTCAGCTCGGGGGTGACTCCGTTGATGAAGACCGCCTCGCCGTGACGGGCGGCGAAGTCGCGGCCGCGGGGCGACGCTCCGGCCTGGAACACGACGGGCGTGCGCTGCGGCGAGGGCTCCGCGAGGTGGATGCCGGGGACGCGGTAGAAGCGCCCCTCGTGGGCCACGGGATGCACCTTGCGCGGATCCGTGAAGACGCCGCGCTCGCGGTCGCGCAGCACCGCGCCCTCCTCCCACGAGCCCTCCCAGAGCTTGTACGAGACGTCGAGGAACTCCTCCGCCAGCGCGTAGCGGTCGTCGTGCGGCATTTGCGTCTCGAGGCCGAGGTTCTTCGCGGCGCTCTCGAGGTAGGACGTGACGACGTTCCAGCCGATCCGGCCCTTCGTGAGGTGGTCCAGGCTCGAGAGCCGGCGGGCCAGCGAGTAGGGCTGCTCGTAGGTCGGGGCGATGGTCACGCCGAAGCCCAGATGCCCGGTGACCGCGGCCATGGCCGGGATCTGCAGGATCGGGTCGCCGACCGGGATCTGCGCCGAGTCGATCAGGGCGGGGCCGGCGGAGTCGCGGTACACGTCGTAGACGCCCAGCACGTCGGCGAGGAACAGGGCGTCGAAGGTGCCGCGCTCGAGCGTCCGGGCGAGGGACGTCCAGTACTCGAGGTCGGTGTACCGGTGCGCCTGGCTGTCGGGGTGGCGCCAGAGCCCGGGCGCCTGGTGCCCGACACACGTCATGTCGAAGGCGTTGAGCACGATGCGGCGCGGGCGCCCGCTCGGCGGCTCCTGCTCGAGCGGTGCGTCGTCGCGCGGCGCGTCCTGGGGCAGCGGCACGTCCTGGGGCATGGGGATCCTTCTCGTCGCGGGCGGCGCGGGCAGCGCCTCGGCGGGCTCGACGGTATCCCCGACCCGCGACGCACTCCGCCGCGCGGCGCAACCTTTCGTCACACGGCGCGTGTGTGACGAACCGTGAAGCGGCGGGGCGACGCGGGGCGTCCGCGTCCAGCACGATCGGTGCCGACTCCCCACGACGACCCGGCCCCGGCCCGACGATCAGGACAGACCATGCGATCCACCCGCACCCTCACCGCTTCCGTGGCGCTCCTCGGAGCCGCCGCGCTCGTGCTCTCGGGCTGCAGCCTCAAGACCGGGGCCGCCGCCGACGACTCGGCCGCCGACGCCGCTCCGGCCGCGGCGAGCGCCGCCGTCGACGTCCCGAGCCTCGAGGGGAAGACCATCGGCGTCGCGGCGAAGGACATCGTCCACGACTTCAGCCGCATCGTGTACGAGAGCGTCCAGGACCGGATCGAGGCGCTCGGCGGCGAGGTCGTCGCCACCCAGGCCGAGGCCAAGGACGACAAGCACGTCAGCGACATCGAGAACCTCGTCGCGCAGGAGCCCGACGCGATCATCGTGATCCTCGGCGACGCCACCACCCTCGCCCCGGCGCTGCAGGAGGTCGACGACGCGGGCATCCCGCTGTTCACGATCGACAACGTCTCGCCCCTGTCGATCAACAACGCGACGAGCGACAACTGGCAGATCGGCTCCACGCTCGCCCGCACCATCGCGGAGGACATCGGCGGTCAGGGCCAGGTCCTCGTCTTCAACGGCTTCCCCGGAGTAGCGCCCTGCCGCATCCGCTACAAGGAGCTCGCTCTCGTGCTCGAGGTCTACCCCGGCATCACGCTCATCCAGCCCGAGCTGCAGGACAAGTACGAGGGCACGATCGAGGACGCGAAGCAGCAGATCACCGATGCGCTCTCCCGCTATCCCGAGGGGGAGATCTCGGCGATCTGGTCGTGCTGGGACACGCCGCAGATCGGCGCCGCGCAGGCGGTCGACGCCGCCGGACGCGACGAGATCAAGATCTACGGAGTGGACGCGGACCAGGGCGCGCTGGACCTGATCCTGGACCCGGCCTCCTCCTACACCGCCACCGTCGCCCAGCAGACCGAGGCCATCGGCAGCGGCTCGGCCGAGAACGTCGCGCGCTTCCTCGGCGGCGAGGAGGACAGCGTCCCCACGACCAGCTACTTCGCTCCCGTGCTCATCACGAAGGAGAACGCGGCGGCCACGATCCAGGAGCTCGGTCTCGGTGGCTGACCCGCTCCTGTCCGCGCGGGCACTGTCGATGCGCGGCATCGGCAAGGCGTTCGCGGGCGTGCCGGTCCTGCGCGACGTCGGACTCGAGCTGGCGGCGGGCGAGATCGTGGCGCTCGTCGGCGAGAACGGCGCGGGCAAGAGCACGCTGATCAAGATCCTGACCGGCCTGTACTCGTCGGACGCGGGATCCGTGGCGATCGACGGCGCGCCCGTCGCGATCGCGAGCCCGCGCGACGCCGAGCGGGCCGGCGTGCAGGTGGTGCACCAGGACCGCCACGTCGCGGGCCGGCTGAGCGTCGCCGAGCAGCTCTTCCTCGGCCGGTCGGAGGGGCGCCGCGGCCTCGTCTCGCCGCGCGCCCTGCGTCTGCGGGCCGAGCGCGAGCTGCTCGAGCGCGTCGGACTCGCCCTCCGCGGCGACACCCTGGTCGACGACCTCACCGTGGCCGAGCAGCAGCTCGTCCAGGTGGCGCGGGCCCTCTCCAGCGACCCGCGGGTCCTGGTCCTCGACGAGCCGACCGGGCCGCTGGCCGCGGAGGAGGTCGAGATGCTCTTCTCGGCGCTGCGCCGTCTGGCCGCCCGCGGCACGGCCGTCGTCTACATCTCGCACTACCTGCAGGAGGTGCGCCGCATCGCGTCCCGGGTCGTGGTCCTCCGCAACGGCGCGAACGCCGGCGAGGTCCTCCTGCACGGAGCGCCCGGCGAGCTGGACGACGTGGTGCGGCTGATGATCGGCCGCGACGTCGAGGAGTTCGCCGAGGGACCGGGGCGCGTCGTCGATCGCGACGCCGCCGCCCTGCTCGAGCTCGAGGGGCTCTCGGCGCCCGGGCTCGACCCGCTCTCGCTCGCCGTCCGCCCCGGCGAGGTGGTCGGAGTGACGGGACTCGTCGGTTCCGGCGTCGAGATCCTCGCCGACGCTGTCGCCGGTGTCGTTCCGCACGGGGGCCGGGTGCGGGTCGCCGGCCGCCGCGTCTCCTCCGCCCGCGCCTTCGTGGCGGCCGGCGGCGCGTACGTCCCCAGCGACCGCCGCCGCGACGGGGTGCTCGTCCGGCACACCGTGGCCGAGAACCTCTCCCTCGCTGCGCTGGGCGCCGTCTCGCGCCTGGGCTTCGTGTCCGACCGCCGACGCGAGCGGGCGCTCGCCGCGGAGTGGATCCGCACCCTCGACATCCGCCCCGCCGATCCGGACGCCGTCGTCGGCACCCTGTCGGGCGGCAACCAGCAGAAGATCGCACTGGGCAGGTGGCTCGCCGCGGGTTCCCGCGTCTTCGTGCTGGACTCCCCCACCGCCGGGGTCGACATCGGCGCGCGCACGGCCCTCTACCGGCGGATCGAGGCGCTGGTCGACTCCGGTGCCGCCGTCCTGCTGGTGAGTCTCGACCTCGAGGAGCTCGTGGGGCTGTCGGACCGCGTCGTGGTCCTGCACCGCGGCGCCGTCCGCGCCGAGCTCCCGCGCCGAGACGCGACCGGCGACCGCATCCTCGCCCTCGCCTCCGGCGCCGACGACGCGCCCGTCCCCCAGGAGTCACGATGACCGCCCTCGCCCCGTCCCGCGCGCCCGCGGGGACCGCGCCCCGTCGGCGCGGCCTCGGCGCCCTCGCCGTGATCGGCTACCTCGTCGTCGCCGCCGAGATCCTCCTCTTCTCCCTCGCGTCGCCGTCCTTCGCGACACCCGGGAACGCCGCGACGATCCTCCTGCAGGCGGCCGTGCCCGCGATCGCCGGCTTCGGTCTCGCGATCGTCGTGATCACCGGCGGCGACGACGTCGTCACCGGCGGCATCGACCTGTCCTCCGGCCCCGTGGTCGGGCTCTCCGGAGTCGTCGCCGCCGTCGCCGTGCAGTCCGGCTGGTCGGCTCTCCCCGCGATCGCCCTCGCGCTGCTCGTCAGCGTCGGCTTCGGCGCCGTCAACGGCACGGCCGTGGTGCTGGGGCTCCGCCCCCTGCTCGCCACTCTCGCCACCTCCGGCATCGTCACGAGCACCGTGTTCCTCGCGACCGACAACGTGAAGGTGCCGCTCGAGGACCCGCTCTTCACGTGGCTGCGCTCGGGCACCGTCCTCGGCGTCCCCGCCCCGGTGCTCGTGCTCGGCGCCACCGCGCTGCTCACCGGCCTGCTGGTCGGCCGCACGCCGTGGGGCGTGCGCAGCTACGCCGTCGGCCAGAACCGCACGGCGGCGAGCGTCGCGGGCATCCCCGTCTGGCGCTACGTCGGCGGCAGCTACGTGATCGCCGGGCTCCTCGCCGGCATCGCGGGCATCCTCCTCGCAGCGCGCCTCGCGGCCGCGGTGCCCGGCATCGGCGCGCAGATCCTGCTCGACATCATCCTCACCGCGTTCCTCTCGGTCGTCTTCTCCCGTCGCCTCGTCGTGACGATCGGAGGCACGCTGCTCGCGGCGGTCTTCGTCGCCGCACTCGGCAACGGCTTCACCCTCCTGGGGGTCGGCAGCCAGTGGGTCGGCGCCATCAAGGGGATCCTGATCCTTCTGGTCCTCGGCCTCGCGGCCGTCCGAGAGCGAGGCGCCCGCCGATGAGCACGATCACCCAGGCCCCGCCGGCCACGCCCACCGCCGTCGATCCGGCGGTCCGGTCCGAGCGCCGACGCGCTCTCGCGGTGCGCGTCCTCGCCCCCGGCACCGTCGCGCTGATCCTGCTGGTCTTCGGCACGCTCGCTCCCGGGTACTTCGCCGCGGGCAACCTGCTCAGCGTCCTCAGCGCCGGTGCGATCCTCCTGATCGCCGCCACCGCCATGACCGTCGTCGTCCGCACCGGCGGCATCGACCTCTCGATCGGGGTCGCGATCGATCTGGCCGCCCTCGGCGCCGCCGGTCTCATCGCCGACGGCTACGTGGGCTGGTTCGCCGTGTCGATCGGACTCGCCTTCGGCGCGCTCGCCGGACTCGTCAACGCGGTCCTGATCGTCGTGCTGCGCATCCGCGCCTTCCTCGCGACGCTGAGCGTCTGGTTCATCGGCACGAGCGTCGAGCAGCTCCTGACGGGCGGCGGCGCCCCGGTGTACCTCCGCCGGACGGGCACTCCCGACGACTTCGCGGCGATCGGCAACGCGACTCTCGGCGGCGTCCCGGTGCCGGTCGTCGTCGCCGTCCTGCTGGGGGTCGCCGTCTGGCTCCTGCTGGACCGCACGCGCTGGGGCCGCGTGCTGACCGCGACGGGCGAGCAGCCCACCGCGACGCGCATCGCCGGCCGTCGGACCTCCCTCGTCCTCGCCTCCGCGTACGTCGTCGCGGCCCTGATCGCCGGGGTCGGCGGAGTGGTGCTCGCCTCGCGCAGCTACGGCTTCTCCCCCGCCGGCGGGCAGCCCTACGTGCTCGACGCCATCGGCGCCGTCTTCATCGGCGCGACGCTCAGCAGACTGGGCCGACCGAACATCCTGGGCACCGCCGTGGGAGTGCTGATCTTCGGCCTCCTCAACAACGGCATGGTGCTCATCGGGCTCTCCTTCTATTGGCAGGGCCTCCTGCGCGGAGTCGTCCTGCTGGCGCTCCTGCTCGCCACCGCCGCGCTCCGGCGCGAGAGCATCGCCCCGGCGCTGCGCTCGCTGAC
Source organism: Rathayibacter rhapontici (assembly GCF_001995175.1). GTDB lineage: Bacteria > Actinomycetota > Actinomycetes > Actinomycetales > Microbacteriaceae > Rathayibacter. Next base: position 26,132 of record NZ_MUKN01000005.1, on the reverse strand, counting down.
GGGAGGCGGGACGCGGGGCCGGCGCCCGGCGCGTCAGTCGGCCGCGCAGTAGACCCGGAGCGCGAGGCGCACGATCCGCACCGACGCCTCCTCGTACCCGTCGCGCCGGCCGTCGAACACCTCGGTCTCGCCGTCGTGCGCCCAGCCCGGGTCGTCGCCGTGCGGTCGGCGCACCGAGATCGTCAGCCGGTCCGTCGAGGAGGACTCCACCACCGGCGCCCGCCAGCCGGGCACCCGACCGACGATCGGGGTCGCCGCGCGGCCCAGCACGAGCGAGATCGCCCCGCGGGTGCGCGGCCGGCGCCCCGCGTGCAGGATGCGCACGTCCAGCTGCCCGTCGTCGAGACGTCGGCGCGCGAGGGGCGTCGCGGTGCGCGGGTGCTCCTGGTTGACGCCCACGAAGTACGACCAGACGAGCTCGCTGCGTCCGTCGCGCCGCAACTCGAACGGGTCGGTGCCGCGCACCACCCGCAGGGCGGCGAGCACCGCGGCGACGGGCTTGCCGAGCACCTTCTCGTGCTTCTCCCGGGCGGCGACGAACTCGGGGTAGACGCCGACCGAGACCGTGTTGAGCACCGTCACGGGCTCGGAGCCGCCGACGACGACCTCCGCCACGTCCACGTCCCGCCGCTCACCGTGCGCGGCCGCGTCGAGCGCGTCCTCGATCGTCAGCAGCCCCAGCGCCTTGGCGAAGTGGTTCATCGTGCCGCCGGGCAGCACGAGCAGCGTCATCCCCTCCGACCGCGCGAGCGCGGCGCCGACCGACATCGTCCCGTCCCCGCCGTACACGCCGAGCACCTCGGGAGGAGAGTCGCCCTCCCGCGCCGACCGCACGACGTCGACGAGCTCCTCCCCGTCCTCGAGGCGGTGCACGCGGGCCTCCGGGAAGCGCTCGAGGATCAGGGGCTCCGGATCGGGCCGGTGCGAGTCGCGACCCGCACCCGGGTTCAGCACCACGAGCAGCGCGGAGCCGTCGCCGAGCGGGCGGGCGCCGACCGGAGGGAGGGTCGCGCGCTCCGAGACCGGCACGTGCCGCGGAGTCGCCGGCACCAGCAGCCGGCCCAGCGTCGCGACGGTCGCGCCGAGCGCGGCACCGCCGAGCACGTCCGACAGCCAGTGCACGCCGACGTGCAGTCGGGAGAAGGCCACGGCGGCGGCCAGCGGAGCGACCGCGGCTCCGACCTTCGGGTTCTCGAGGGCCACCCCCGCGGCGAAGGCGGCGGCGCTCGCCGCATGACCGGACGGGAAGGACGGGGACGTGGGCACGCGGGCGAGCCGCCGTCCGACGGGCACGTCGACGACCAGCGGTCGCACTCCGCCGAAGAGGCGCTTGCCGATCAGGTTCGCCGCGGCGCTGGCCGCGAGCAGCGACAGGACGCCTCTGGCGGCCTCCCTGGGTCGTCCGGCCGCGAGCAGCAGCGCTCCGAGCCCGAACCACAGCACGCCGTGGTCGGCCGCTCGCGAGAGTCCGACCAGGGCCCCGTCGACGAGCACCGGCGAGCGTCGCGCGTTCAGCCGCCGCGCCGCCCGGGCGTCCGCCCGCCGCACCGCCCGCGGGAGGCCGGTGAGGCGGCGGAGCAGGACGAGAGGGGGTCGTGTTCCGCGCAGGGCCATGGCCTCAGCCTAGGAGTCCTGGCCTGACGGAGCGCCGGGGCCTCAGACCTCGCCGAAGCCCGACTCGACGAGATCGCCGAGCCGTCGGACGGCCTCGTCGGCCTCGGAGCCCGTCGCCGAGATCACGACCTCGTCGCCCCGGTTCAGACCCAGCGACATCACTCCGAGCAGGCTCGTCGCGTCCTTGCCGTTCGCATCGATGCGCGCATCGAACGCGGTCGCGAGCTTGACGAACTCGGCGGCGGGTCGCGCGTGCAGGCCGTTGGGATTGATCAGCACGACGCTGCGACGGACCCCCGCCGCAGCGGGCGGCTCCTGGGGGGCGGGCGCTGCCGCTCCCCGAGCCGACTCCGCGGCGCGGACGACCTCGTCGAGCGGGGCTCCGGTCTCGGCCGCGACCGCCGCGGCGACGGCGCCCTCGACCAGCGGAGCGTCGACCAGGCGCACGCGCCCCCGCGCGTCGTCGTCGAGGAACTCCAGCGCCGTCTCGGCCGTCATGATCGCCGACCCCAGGTCGCAGAGCACCACGGCGCCGTCGCCCGAGTCGGCCTCGCCGAGGGCGGCCGTGATGCGGTCGAAGCTGGTGCCGATCCCGCCGTCATCGGTGCCGCCGGCGGCGACGAGCGCGACGGACGGCGCCATCTGCGCCGCGAGCTCCGCCAGGCCCTCCGCGAGGCGGGCGCTGTGCGAGACGAGGACCAGCCCGACGCTCACGCGGCCGCCTCGGCCGCCGCGCGCAGCAGCAGCACGGTCGACACGCTCCCCGGGTCGCGATGGCCGACGGCCCGCTCCCCGAGGTAGCTGGCCCGGCCCTTGCGGGCGACGAGCGGATCCGTCGACTCGGCCCCGGTCTGCGCCGCCTCCGCCGCCGCGGCGAGCACCTCGGCCGGAGCCGCTCCGGCGGACACCGCGGACTGCGCGGCCTCGACCGCAGGGATCCACGCGTCGACCATCGTCTTGTCCCCCGCCTCGGCCTTGCCGCGCAGCACGATGCCGTCCCGAGCGGCGGTGAGCAGAGCGACCACGGCCGGGCCGTCGAGCGACTCCTGCCCCGCGACCGCGGCCGAGGCCTTGAGGAACGCGGTGCCGAAGAGCGGCCCCGACGCACCGCCGACCGTCGAGATCAGCGTCGTCGCGACGATCTTCAGCACCTCCGCCGGTGTGGAGGAGCCGCTCGTCGCGTCGAGCTTCGCGACGACGGCCTGGAAGCCGCGGTCCATGTTCTCGCCGTGGTCGCCGTCCCCGATCGCCCGATCGAGCGTGATCAGCTCGACCCGGTGCTCCGAGATCGACTGCGCCGCCGCCCGCACCCACGCGAGTGCCCACTCGGCGTCGAGCGCCGTCCGTCCGTCCTGCATCGTTCCCTCTCCTGAGACCGCTCCCGCGGCCGTCGTGTCGTGTGCGGTGGAAGCGCCGTCCCCGTCGATCAGCGTCCCCAGCGCAGCGCCGCGGTCTCGACCGGCGCGTCCCAGAGCTCGGTGGTGGCCGCGTCCAGCTTCAGCACGCTCAGCGAGAGGCCCTGCATCTCGAGCGACGTGACGTAGTTCCCGACGAGGCTCCTGGTCACCTCGATGCCCTTCTCGGCGAGCACCTCCGCGGCGCGGCGGTACGCGATGTAGAGCTCGACCAGGGGCGTGCCGCCCATGCCGTTGACGAAGAGCAGCACGCTGTCGCCGGAGGAGAACGGCAGGTCCTCGAGGATCGGGCCGAGGATGCGGTCCACGATCCTGTCCGCCGGCTCGAGGGCGATCTTCTCGCGGCCGGGCTCGCCGTGGATCCCGATGCCGATCTCGATCTCGTCCTCGCCGAGCTCGAAGCTCGGCTCCCCTGCGTGCGGCACGATCGACGGCGACAGCGCGACGCCCATCGACCGGACGTTCGCGTTCACGGCCTCGGCGATCGCCGCGACGGCGTCGAGGGAGTCGCCGCGCTCGGCGGCCGCGCCCGCGATCTTCTCGACGAGGACCGTGCCCGCCACTCCGCGCCGACCGGCGGTGTAGAGCGAGTCCTTCACCGCGACGTCGTCGTCGATGACGACGGAGCGGACCTCGATGCCCTCCGCCGCGGCGAGATCGGCCGCGGTCTCGAAGTTGAGGACGTCGCCCGTGTAGTTCTTGACGAGGTGCAGCACTCCCGCGCCGCCGTCGACGGCCTGCGTCGCCGCGACGATCGGGTCAGGGGTCGGCGACGTGAACACCGGTCCGGGGACCGCGGCGTCGAGCATCCCATGGCCGACGAATCCGGCGTGGAGCGGCTCGTGCCCGCTCCCTCCGCCGCTGACGATCCCGACCTTGCCCGAGCGCGGGGCGTCCACGCGCACGACGAACAGCGGGTCCGCCTCGACCCGGACGAGATCGGCGTGGGCGAGGCCGAAGCCGGCCACGGACTCGGCGACGACGTTCTTGGGGTCGTTGATGAGCTTCTTCATCGAGGTCTCCTCCAGGGTCCGACCACCCCGGAGAGGTCCGGGGCGATCCGGCTCGGGGTGGATCGCGGTCCGCTCCGTCGCGGACAGCGCTCCCACGTTACGCCCTGGCGCCGCGCTCGGGCAGGGCCGCGTCCGCGCGTCCCGGCGTCAGTCCTGCCGCCGCGTCTCGGCGACCCACGCGTCGAGCTTGGCGGTCGCGGCACCGGAGTCGACCGCGTCGGCCGCCCGCTCCATCGCGCTGCGGAAGCGGTCCAGGATCGCGGTCTGGATGAGGGACGGGTCGCGGGCGAGATCGAACGCGATGAGACCGGCCGCCGCGTTCAGCAGCACGATGTCGCGCACGGGACCGCCGTCGCCCGCGAGCACCGAGCGGACCACCTGCGCGTTGTACGCGGCGTCCTTCCCGCGGAGCTGGTCGATGCTCGCCCGGCGCAGGCCCAGATCCCGAGGATCGAGGTCGTGCTCGACGACGAGCCCGCGCGACACCTCCCAGATGTGGCTGTGCCCCGTGGTCGTCAGCTCGTCGAGTCCGTCGTCGCCGCGGAACACCAGTGCGGTCGCCCCGCGGGTCTGGAACACGCCGACGAACAGCGGCACCCGGTCGAGGTGGGCCACGCCGACGGCGGACGCCTCGGGGCGCGCCGGGTTGCACAGCGGGCCGAGGAAGTTGAAGACGGTCGGGATCCCCAGCTCGGAGCGCACGGGACCTGCGTGCCGGAAGCCGGGGTGGAACATCGCGGCGAAGACGAACGCGATGCCGGTGCGCCGGAACGCCTCCGCGACGCGCTCGGCCGACAGGCTCAGGTCGACGCCGAGGGCGCCGAGCACGTCGGAGGAGCCGGAGGACGACGAGGCGGCACGGTTCCCGTGCTTGATCACCGGGGTTCCGGCGGCCGCCGCGATGATCGACGCGGTGGAGGAGATGTTGACGGTGCCGAACCGGTCGCCGCCCGTGCCGACGATGTCCAGCGCCATCGGATCCACGTCCAGCGGCACCGCGTGCTCGAGGATCGCGTCGCGGAAGCCGACGATCTCGTCGACGGTCTCGCCCTTCGCCCGCAGCGCCACGAGCAGCCCCGCGAGCTGCGCCGGAGTAGCCTCGCCCCGCATCACCTGCTCCATCGCCCAGGTCGCCTCCGAGACGCTGAGATCGGAGGATTCGAGGAGAGCACTGAGAATCCGCGGCCAGGACAGGGTTTCCGACATGGCACTCAGATTATCCGGGTACGAACGGCATACGGGAAGTGCGAATCAGCCCTCCGGGCATCGTCCATAATGGTCTGTGTGACGAGCAGCACTCTTACCCCCACGGCCACCGCGCCCGTAGTGAACCGACCCAACCCGGTCGCGGTCGGAACGATCGTCTGGCTGGGCAGCGAGGTCATGTTCTTCGCGGGCCTGTTCGCGATCTACTTCACCCTGCGCAGCACCTCCCCGGAGCTGTGGGAGGCCGAGACGGGCATCCTCAACGTGCCGTTCGCGAGCGTCAACACGGTGATCCTGGTCGCCTCCTCGTTCACGTGCCAGTTCGGCGTGTTCGCGGCCGAGCGGCTCCAGGCGCGCTCCACCGGGCTGAGCCCGTTCAAGTGGGGCATGGTCGAGTGGTTCTTCCTCACCTACGCGCTGGGCGCGATCTTCGTCTGCGGCCAGGTCTTCGAGTACGCCACCCTCGTCTCCGAGGGAGTGAGCCTGTCGAGCAACGCCTACGGCTCCGCGTTCTACATCACCACCGGCTTCCACGCCCTGCACGTCACCGGCGGGCTCATCGCCTTCCTCCTCGTCATCGGCCGCGCGTTCGCGGTCAAGAACTTCGGTCACAAGGAGGCGACGAGCGCCATCGTCGTCTCGTACTACTGGCACTTCGTCGACGTCGTCTGGGTCGGCCTCTTCGTGGTCATCTACTTCCTCAAGTGATGGGTGCCGACCCGATGAACACCTCCACCCCCGATCCCCGCAGGAAGGTTGCCTCGATGGCCTCCCCGAAGACGAAGAGCCGTGCCAAGAAGGGTCGCCGTCACCCCCTGGCCACGCTGGCCCTGATCGCCATCGGCCTCGGACTCACCGGCGGCACCTACGCGGCCGTCGGAGTCGCCACCTCGGCCTCCGCCGAGACCTCCGCCAACAGCCAGCAGACGATCGACGAGGGCTCGAAGCTCTTCGCCGCCAACTGCGCGACCTGCCACGGCCTCGACGCCGCCGGCACCGACAACGCGCCGTCGCTGATCGGCGTCGGCGCCGCCTCGGTCGACTTCCAGGTCGGCACGGGCCGCATGCCGATGCAGATGCACGGACCGCAGGCGCTCGAGAAGCCGGTGCAGTTCACCGACGAGCAGGTCGCCGAGCTGGCCGCCTACGTCGCGTCCCTCGCGCCCGGTCCCGCCATCCCGACCGGCGAGGTCCTCGACGGCGGCGGCGACACCGCCAGCGGTGCCGAGCTCTTCCGCATCAACTGCGCGATGTGCCACAACGTCGCCGGAGCCGGCGGTGCGCTCACCGAGGGCAAGTTCGCTCCCCCGCTGGGCGGCGTGACCGAGGCGCACATCTACGAGGCGATGGTCACCGGCCCGCAGAACATGCCGGTCTTCAACGACCTGAACATCTCGCCCGAGGACAAGCGCGACATCATCTCGTACCTCAAGTACATCGAGGCCAACCCGTCGCCGGGCGGATTCGCGCTCGGCTCCCTCGGGCCGGTCGCGGAGGGCCTCTTCCTCTGGATCTTCGGCCTCGGCGCCATCGTCGCGCTCACGGTGTGGATCACCGCCCGATCGAACTAGTGAACATCCGCGCCCTGACGGGCGTGACAACCCCCACGGCTCCGACCGGAGCCGATAGGCGTGAAAAGGAGAACCATGGCAGAGCACGATGAGGGTGGCACGGACCTCGCCACCTCGTCGGCCACCGGGCACGGTTCGGCTCCGGCCGGCACCGCGGTCGTCACACGGGGCCGGGTCCAGGACCCGGGACTCCCGCCGCACCGCCCCCGGATGACCGATCTCGACCCCAAGGTCGAGAAGCGTGCCGAGCGCACGGTGTACACGCTCTTCTACCTCTCCTTCGCGGGATCCCTGTTCGCGGTCGCCGCGTACATGGCCTTCCCCATCACGGAGGAGATCGAGTCCGTCCGCCTGAACACGCTGTTCATCGGTCTGGGCATGTCCCTCGCCCTGCTCGCGATCGGCATCGCCGCTGTCCACTGGGGCAAGCAGCTGATGTCCGACCACGAGGGCATCGACATCCGCCACCCGGTCCGCTCCTCGGAGGACACCCGGGCCCGCGCCCTCGAGATCTTCGACCAGTCCGACAAGGAGTCCGGCTTCGGCCGCCGCTCCGTCATCCGGAACAGCCTGATCGCCTCGCTGGTCGTCTTCCCGCTGCCGGCGGTCATCCTGTTCCGCGGCCTCGGCCCGCAGGACCAGAACCCCGTCGCACTCCTCAAGACCACCATGTGGAAGGAGGGGACCCGGCTCACGCTGGACCCCTCCGGTGCCCCGATCCTCGCATCGGACGTCACCCTGGCTCCGCCTTCCACGTCATCCCCGAAGGCCTCGACCAGGTCGAGGGCAAGCTCGAGGAGAAGGCCAAGGCCTCCGTCCTCCTGATGCGCCTGAAGCCCGAGGACCTCGTCGTCAGTGAGGGTCGCGAGACCTGGAACTACGACGGAATCGTCGCCTATTCGAAGATCTGCACGCACGTCGGCTGCCCTGTGGCGCTGTACGAGCAGCAGACCCACCACCTGCTGTGCCCGTGCCACCAGTCGCAGTTCGACATCAAGCACGAGGCTGCCGTCATCTTCGGCCCGGCGAAGCGCCCGCTTCCGCAGCTGCCCATCACCGTCGACGACGAGGGCTATCTGGTCGCGCAGAGCGACTTCACGGAGCCCGTCGGACCGTCCTTCTGGGAGCGATGACTCACATGTCCACCACCACACCGTCACGACCCTCGTCGGCGCCCCAGGGCGGCGACGACGGCGTCATCCTCGGCAGCGGCAAGCTGCAGAAGGGCTACGTCGGAGCCGCGTCGAACTACATCGACGAGCGGACGAGCATCTCGGCCGTCGTCAAGGAGTTCGGCCGCAAGATCTTCCCCGACCACTGGTCCTTCCTCCTCGGCGAGGTCGCGCTCTACAGCTTCGTCATCATCCTGCTGTCCGGCACGTTCCTCACGTTCTTCTTCCAGGCGTCCATGGTCGAGACGCACTACGAGGGCAGCTACCTGCCGATGAAGGGCATCGAGATGTCCGCGGCGATGGCCTCGTCGCTCGACATCTCGTTCGACATCCGCGGCGGCCTGCTGATGCGCCAGATCCACCACTGGGCGGCGCTGCTGTTCGTGGCCTCGATCGGCCTCCACATGCTGCGCATCTTCTTCACCGGTGCGTTCCGCAAGCCGCGCGAGCTCAACTGGGTCATCGGCTTCGTCCTCTTCATCCTGGCGATGGCCGAGGGCTTCACCGGCTACTCCCTCCCGGACGACCTGCTCTCGGGCAACGGCCTCCGCATCATCGACGGCATGGTCAAGGGCATCCCCGTCGTCGGCACCTGGATCTCGTTCCTCCTCTTCGGCGGCGAGTTCCCCGGGACCGACATCGTCGGCCGCCTCTACACCCTGCACATCCTGCTGCTGCCGGCCCTGGTGCTCGCGTTCATCGCCCTGCACCTCGTGTTCGTGGTCGTCCACAAGCACACCCAGTTCCCGGGTGCGGGCAAGACCGAGCAGAACGTCGTCGGCTACCCGGTGCTCCCGGTCTACGCCGCGAAGGCCGGTGGATTCTTCTTCATCGTCTTCGGCGTCGTCGTCCTCATCGCGTCGCTCTTCACGATCAACCCGATCTGGAACTACGGTCCCTACGACCCCTCGCCCGTCTCCGCCGGCACCCAGCCCGACTGGTACATCGGCTTCGCGGACGGCGCCCTGCGCCTCGTCCCGCCGGGACTCGAGTGGGCCATCCCGGGCCTGGGCACGCTGTCGTTCAACATCCTCATCCCGCTCGTCGGCCTGGGTCTGTTCATCGTCGCGGTCATGCTCTACCCGTTCCTCGAGGCGTGGATCACCGGTGACAAGCGCGAGCACCACCTGCTCGACCGCCCGCGCAACGCCGCGACCCGCACCGCAATCGGCGCCGCCGGAGTCACGTTCTACGCGGTCCTCTGGGCCGCCGCGTCCTCCGACATCATCGCCACGCACTTCCACCTCACGATGGAGGGCGTCATCCACGCCCTGCAGTTCTGCCTGATCGTCGGCCCGTTCGTCGCGTACTTCATCACGAAGCGCATCTGCCTCGCGCTGCAGAAGAAGGACCGCGAGATCGCGCTGCACGGCTTCGAGTCCGGTCGCATCGTCCGCCTCCCCGGCGGCGAGTTCATCGAGGTGCACCAGCAGCTCGACGAGTACGAGCGCTGGAAGCTGGTCAGCCAGGACGAGTACGAGCCGCTGATGATCCGCCCGAACTCGCGCGGTCGCATCACCGCCCCGCAGCGCGTGCGTGCCGGCCTCTCCCGGTGGTTCTTCGAGGACCGCATCACCCCCGTCACCCAGAAGGAGCTCGAGAGCTCGCACAGCGAGCACTGACCTCCCTCCCCCGAAGCCCGGACGATCCGTCGTCCGGGCCCTTCGTCGTTCCCGGGCGGACTCCGCGCTTCTCCCCCGTTGCCGTCCGCCGCGAGTCGCGATGACACCTGCGCCTGTCGCTCATCGTCATCGCTGCAGTCGGATCGACTCTCAGAGCCGGAGACGTGCTCGTCGAGACGGAGTCGCCGTGGCGGTGGTACTCGGCCGGTCGTGTGACGGCCCCTGTGAGGGCGCCAGGTGGTGGTCGTCGATGCTGCGCGATCCACCGGTGCCGACGCCGTAAGCGGAGGCGCACGAGCCGGGAGCCGGAGAGCGGCCCCGCGTCGAGGAGCCGCAGCCCGGACTGGGCGGCCCGGAGCAGACGGAGGAGCCGTCTCAGGCGAGTCCGGCTCCGGACGAGCACGACCAGCTCGTCGACGAGGCCCTCGCGCAGCAGCGGGTTCCAGGTCGCCGCGCTGCCGAGCATCAGCAGATCGCGGTCTCCGGTCGCCTTGAACCTCCGGACCTCGGGACCAGCGGCGTCGCGCGGCACGATGGGGGTGGTCGATGCACGGCGGGCGTCCGCATCGGCGGTCAGCGAGACACTGACGACCAGGGAAGCGCGGAGTCAGCGTCCGTGCTCAGGAGTTGATCACAGCCGGAGATGCGGCTCACCGACCCCTTCTGAAGGGCCCTTCCCCGTCCGCAGAACATGATTCCCACACGGCCGACACGGCGTGGTCGACCCTCGGCGTGCTCGATGCTCCCGTCCGTCGGCGTCGAACGAGCTCTGGCCGTCGGCTGTCGTCGATCCGGAGCGCGGAATGAGGATCCGCCGTCGACGGGGTGCACGAGAGGGCGCTCACCCGGTAGCCGCTCGTCCACGTCTCCGCCGTGCCACCGCTCACCGTCGTGGTCACCGCCGTCCGCGATCCTGCCTTCCGAGCCCCAGGTGGCGCTGACGAGGTCCAGGAGGCAGTGGAGGCGGCCGTCGGGCGCACTCATGGTCTCAACTGCTGAGGCCCACGGCACCGCGGCGATCACCCCGTCGGATCCCTGGCCGTTCCTGCGTCGACGTGGGACTGCTCACCGACATGACGCGGAACGTGTCGCCGAGCGTCTCCGTGCACCTCCGTCGCCACTCGACCGTGCAGCGGGCCCTGCCGTGCAGCGGGCCCTGCCGTGCACAGCGAAAGGGCCGGGTGCCGGGAGCTGTCGCTCCCGTGCACCCGGCCCTCAGCCGATGTCCTCCGTCTAGCGGGCGAAGTATCCGCGGTAGTACTCGTAGACCCAACCCGTGATCGCGATCAGGAAGATGCCGGCCGCGATGTAGGTGATCCAGATGCCGACGGCGAGGCCGAGGAAGGCCAGAGCCGCCGCACCGCCGAGGATCAGCGGCCACCAGCTCCAGGGGCTGAAGAAGCCGAGCTCCGGGTCCCCGTCGTCGATGTCGGCGTCGAGGCGGTCCTCGGGCAGTTCGGCGCCCTGCGCCTTGTGCACCCGACCGACGTAGAACGCGATGAACGCGCCCAGCACGGCCGAGAGGGTGATCCCGACAGTCCCGACCCACTCCACCTGCTCGGTGTCGATGAGGGACCACACGGTGTACGCGACGGCCGCGAGGAGGAAGAACCCGGCGAGGAGCCAGAACAGATTGACGTTGGCGCGCATGGCCCTACTTCACCGTGCCTTCGGACTTGTCGTACGTGGGGGCGTCCGGAGCGTCCTTCGCCGGACCGATTCCGACGGGGATGCCGGCCTCGGGGTGGTTCAGGTCGAAGGCCGGAGCCTCGCTGCGGATGCGCGGGATGGACGTGAAGTTGTGGCGGGGCGGCGGGCAGGAGGTCGCCCACTCGAGCGAGCGCGAGAAGCCCCACGGGTCGTTCACGGTGACCTTCGGCGCCTTGCGGGCCGTGATGTACACGTTGAGGAAGAACGGGATCAGCGAGACCGCGAGGATCATCGCTCCGATCGTCGACAGCTGGTTCATCCAGGTGAAGCCGTCCTCGGGGAGGTAGCTCGCGTAGCGGCGGGGCATGCCCACGACGCCGAGCCAGTGCTGGATGAGGAACGTGGTGTGGAAGCCGATGAACAGCAGCCAGAAGTGCCACTTGCCCAGCGTCTCGTTCAGCATCTTGCCGGTCCACTTGGGCCACCAGAAGTAGAAGCCCGAGAACATCGCGAAGACGACGGTGCCGAACACGACGTAGTGGAAGTGCGCGACGACGAAGTACGAGTCGGACACGTGGAAGTCGAGCGGCGGCGACGCGAGGATGACGCCGGTGAGGCCACCGAAGGTGAAGGTGATCAGGAAGCCGATCGCCCAGATCATCGGGGTCTCGAAGGTGACCGATCCGCGCCACATGGTGCCGATCCAGTTGAAGATCTTCACGCCGGTCGGAACCGCGATGAGCATCGTCATCAGCGAGAAGAACGGCAGCAGCACCGAGCCGGTGACGTACATGTGGTGCGCCCAGACCGTCACGGACAGCGCGGCGATGGCGATGGTCGCGTAGATCAGCGTCTTGTAGCCGAAGATCGGCTTGCGGCTGAAGACCGGGAACACCTCGGACACGATGCCGAAGAACGGCAGAGCGATGATGTACACCTCGGGGTGCCCGAAGAACCAGAAGAGGTGCTGCCACAGCAGGACGCCGCCGTTGGCCGCGTCGTAGATGTGGGCGTCGAAGACGCGGTCGGCACCGAGGGCGAACATCGCGGCGGCGAGGACCGGGAAGGCCAGCAGCACGAGGATCGACGTCACGAGGATGTTCCACGTGAAGATCGGCATGCGGAACATGGTCATGCCCGGGGCGCGCATCGTGATGATCGTGGTGATGAAGTTCACCGCGCCGAGGATCGTGCCGAAGCCGGAGAGGCCCAGGCCGAAGACCCAGAGATTGCCGCCCAACCCTGGCGAGAACGTCGTGCTCGACAGTGGCGCGTAGGCGAACCATCCGAACGAGGCGGCGCCCTGCGGGGTGACGAAGCCGGCGACCGCGATGAGCGAGCCGAAGCTGTAGAGCCAGTAGGCGAAGGCGTTCAGTCGCGGGAAGGCGACGTCGGGGGCGCCGATCTGCAGCGGCATCAGGACGTTGGCGAAGCCGGCGAACAGCGGCGTCGCGAACATCAGCAGCATGATCGTGCCGTGCATCGTGAACAGCTGGTTGTACTGCTCGCGCGTCTCGACGACGGCCAGGCCCGGCTCGAACAGCTGGGCGCGGATGACCAGCGCCATGACTCCTGCGATGCAGAAATAGATGAACGACGTGATCAGGTACATGTACCCGATGACCTTGTGGTCGGTGGACGTCATCCAGCGAACGAGGACGTTCGCCTTGCGCTCGACGGGCGGGGTGCCGAAGGTGCGGGACGACGGGGCGGGTGCGGTGGCGGTGCTCATGCTCCCCTACTCCTCGTTCTCGGTGCGGACCGGCGCACCGGTTCCGGGAAGGTTGCTGTTGCGGTCGTACTCGGCGCCGAGCTGGCCGGTCTGGCCCGCGTCGCGCAGCGACTGGATGTAGTCGTCGTACGTGTCTCGGTCGACGACCTCGACGTTGAAGAGCATCGCGGAGTGGTACTCGCCGCAGAGCTCGGCGCACTTGCCGGCGTACGTGCCCTCCTTGAGCGGCGTGACGTACATGTAGTTCGTCTTGCCGGGGATCATGTCCTTCTTGTAGAGGAAGTCGACGACCCAGAAGGAGTGGATGACGTCGCGGGCGTCGAGCTGGATCTTGATCTTCTCGCCGACCGGGAGGTACAGGGTGGGCACCTCGGACTCGACGAGCGAGCCGTTGGCGTCGCCGTCGGAGGACTCGTACTGGCCCTGGATGCCGGCGGAGTACACGTCCTCGTCGACGTAGTTGAAGTCCCACGCCCACTGCTTGCCGTAGACCTGGATGGTCTCGTCGGGGTTCTCGTAGGGCTCCTCGATCGCCGCCTGATCACGGGCGGTGAAGGCGAAGAAGCCGATCACCAGGATCAGCGGCACGATCGTGTAGAAGATCTCGATGGGCATGTTGTAGCGGAGCTGCACCGGGAGGCCCGTCTGGCCCTTCCGGCGCCGGTACACGACGACGGCCCAGATCGTGAGCCCCCACGTGACGACGCCGACGGCGAGGAGGACGATCCAGGAGGTGACCCAGAGGCCGATGACCCGGTCGACGTGGTTCGTCGTCCCGGGTTCGGTGGGGAGCCAGCCCTGGAGCTGCTCCTGCGTGCAGCCCGCGAGAACGAGGGCGAGGGCTCCTGCAACGGGGGCAGCGACCCATCTGCGGAGACGGCGATTGAAGCGCACCGGTGACCTTTCGGAAGACTGGGGACCAGTTCACACGAAACTGTATTAGACCGGCTCCAGCCTACCTTCCCCGTCGGGACCGGAGTGCACCGCGGGACGCTCTTGACCTCGGCGGCCGACGGTGCAAAGGACGACGGACGCGCCCGACCGCCCGCTTCTGCGAGCCGTCGGACGCGTCCGGGAGGTGCTGGTGCGGCGTGTCGCCGCCGTCGATCAGTGGAAGCTGTCGCCGCAGGCGCAGCTGCCGCCCGCGTTGGGGTTGTCGATGGTGAAGCCCTGCTTCTGGATGGTGTCCTCGAAGTCGATCGAGGCGCCGTCGAGGTACGGGACGCTCATCTTGTCGACGACCAGGCCCACGCCCTCGAACTCGACCGCCGCGTCGCCCTCGAGGGTGCGCTCGTCGAAGTAGAGCTGGTAGATCAGGCCGGAGCAGCCGCCGGGCTGGACGGCGACGCGCAGGCGCAGGTCGTCGCGGCCCTCCTGCTCGAGGAGGCTCTTCACCTTCGCGGCGGCGACGGGGGTCATCGAGACGCCGTGCGCGGTCTTCTGGTCGACGGTCGATGTCGTGTCGGACATGTCACTCCTCGAGGGGGTCGGTGCGGTGATGACGGCGTGCTGCCGGGGAACGGCGTGCTGCCGTCGGTCGTGCCACACGATTCTACGGTGGCAACTCCCCCGCGGAGCCGGGTATTCCGGATCCGCGCGGGTGCGTCAGCTGCGGTGGGCCGCCGCGCGCAGCAGGAAGAGCGCCTCCGCCTGCGCGGCGCGCTTGAAGACGCCGAGGTGGAGGGACTCGTTGGGGCTGTGCGCGCGCGAGTCGGGGTCCTCGACGCCGGTCACCAGGATCTGGGCCGCGGGGAACTCGCGGACGAGGTCTGCGATGAAGGGGATGCTGCCGCCCGCGCTCGTCTCCAGTGGGTCGCGGCCCCAGGCGTCCGCCATCGCCTGCTTGACCAGGCCCACCGCCCAGCCCGACGTGTCGACGAGGAAGGGCTCCCCCGTGTCGACGTCGTCGATCTCGAGGTGGGCGCCGAACGGAGCGTGATCGCGCAGGTGGCGCTCGAGCGCGGCGAAGCCCTCCGGCGCCTCCTGGCCCGGCGCGATGCGCGCGCTGATCTTGACCCGCACGGAGGGGCTCAGGGTGTTCGAGGCGTCCACGACGCTCGGCGCGTCGATCCCCGTGACCGTGATCGACGGCTTGGACCAGATCCGCGAGAGGAAGGGGCCGGACCCGATCGGCGAGACGCCGTCGAGCAGGCCCGCGTCGCGACGCAGCTCCCCCTCGGTGATCTCGGGGACGGCGCCGTCGTGCTCGCGCAGCCCGTCCACGGCGACCGAGCCGTCCTCGGTCCACAGGGTGGCGAGCAGTCGCACGGTCGCGAGCATCGCGTCGGGGACCGCTCCGCCGAGCATGCCGGAGTGGGAGGCGTGGTCGAGGGTCCGCACCGTGAGCGTGAAGGTGACGTTGCCGCGCAGGCCCACGGTCAGCGACGGGGTGTCCACGTCCCAGTTGTCACTGTCGGCCACGACGATGACGTCGGCGCGCAGTGCGTCGTGGTGCTCGCGGAGGAAGGTGGGGAACGATCGCGAGCCGAACTCCTCCTCGCCCTCGATGAAGAGGACGAGGCCCAGGTCGTGGTCGTCGCCGGCCACCTGGCGGAGCGCGCGGACGGCAGCGAGGTGGGAGACCACTCCGGCCTTGTCGTCGGCCGCGCCCCGGCCGTAGAGGCGGTCGCCGCGCACCGTCGGCTCGAACGGCGGGGTCTCCCAGGAGGACTCCGCGCCCTGCGGCTGGACGTCGTGGTGCGCGTAGAGGAGGACCGTGGGGGCGCCGTTCCGCGCGGCGCGGGTCGCGAGGACGGCCGGCTGCCCGAGCACTCCCGAGTCGCCGATCGTCGACCGGCGGATCGACACGTCCTCGAAGGCGCCGGTCTCCCGGGCGAGCTCGGCGATCGCGTCGGCACTCGCGGCCACCCGGGTGGCGTCGAAGCCGTCCCACGAGACGGACGGGATGCGGACGAGGCGCCCGAGCTCCGCGAGGGAGCGCGGGAGGTCGTCGCGGACGGCGGCCAGGACCGCCTCCTCGGCTGCTGGGAGAGTGGACGTCGGAGTCGGAGCGTCGTGGGCCATGCAGGTAATCTTAAGAGACCCTCGATTCCAAGGACGTTCACCGTGGCCAAGCACCCGATCGCAACCGACACGCCCGACGACGCCGACTCGGCCCCGTCGACCGGCAAGGGGCGGCCGACGCCGACCCGGCGCGAGCGCGAGCTCGCGAACCAGCGTCCGCTCGTGACGACCGACCGCAAGCAGGCCGCACGCGACGCCCGCGAGAAGGCCGCCGTGGCGCGCGAGCAGGCCCGGATCGGCCTCGCCGCCGGCGACCAGCGCTACCTGCCGCTCCGCGACAAGGGCCCGCAGCGCAAGTTCGTCCGCGATTGGGTCGACGCGCGGTTCAGCCTCGGCGAGTTCCTGATCCCCGTCATGGTCGTCGTCCTTCTGCTGAGCTTCTTCCCCCAGCCCGAGCTCCAGTACGTCACCCTCATCGTGCTCTGGGCGTTCTTCCTCGTGGCCGTGCTCGACTGCGTGCTGCTCGGCATGCGCATGCGCAAGAAGCTCGCCGAGCGCTACGGAGCCGACAAGGTCGAGAAGGGCATCCGCTGGTACGCCGCGATGCGCGCCCTCCAGCTCCGCGTCATGCGCCTCCCCAAGCCCCAGGTGAAGCGCGGGCAGTTCCCGGAGTGAGCGCGCTGCGCTCGCTCCGGGAACTGGTGCTCGCCTGCTCGGCCTGCGGCCTCGCCGCGGTCGGCTGAGCGGGCGGTCCTGTTCCAAGAAGCGTCCTGCGTCCGACTAGGTCGATCCGCTGCCACGCGGACCGACCGTTCGTCTTTTCGCGCCCGGGCCGTGAGGTGACTCGTCCTCGAGACGAAGACACGACGACCGAGCGACGAGCTTCGGGGCTGTCGTCGCTGCCCCTCACCGGGATGCCGTCGCACTCCTGATCTCCACGGTCTCCAACGGCCCTCGCTGGAGCCGTCGGGCGCCTGACCTCTGCACTCCGTGAGGTACGTCCCGTATGCGTACGAGTTCGAGAAGTCGAGCTCGCGGTCGAGATCCGAGAGCAGAGCTCTGCGGAGCACTTCGCGCGTCCGACCGATCACCGCAGTTCGGTCTTCGGCAAGGCGTTCCCCTGGAGGCGAACGGGCGATTCGCGTCTCAGCGAATCGACCTAGCCGAACGCAGGACGCTCTGCGGGACGCGACCGCCTCGGGAGGCCGACCGCGCCGAGCCGGGCAGGGACCGGATCGGTGATCAGCGCGGCGCCGACTGCGCCGAGCCGGGCAGGGACCGGCTCGGGATCAGCACCGCGGGCCGGGACCGGATCGGGATCAGCGCAGCGCGCGGTTCAACCCCGCAGCCCACAGGGGGCCCTCGTAGATGAAGGCCGTGTAGCCCTGGACGAGCGTGGCGCCGGCGGCGAGACGCTCCTGCACGTCGGCGGCGGTCTCGACGCCTCCGACCGAGATGACGCAGAACTCCGTGGGGACGACGGCGCGGATCACGCGGAGGACGGCGAGCGAGCGGGCGGCGAGCGGGGCTCCCGAGAGTCCGCCTGCGCCGGCGTCGGCGACGACCGCCGTGTCCGTCTCGAGGCCTTCTCGCGAGAGCGTCGTGTTGGTGGCGATGACGCCGTCGAGCCCGAGTCGCACGGCGAGCTCGGCGACGCGCACGACCTCGTCGTCGGAGAGGTCGGGGGCGATCTTGACGAGCAGCGGAGTCGCGTCGGCCGCGTCCTTGACGGCGGCGAGCAGCGGCTCCAGCTTGTCGATCTCCTGCAGGCCGCGCAGTCCGGGGGTGTTCGGCGAGCTCACGTTGACGACCAGGTAGTCGGCGAGAGGAGCCAGCATGCGGGCGCTGATCAGGTAGTCCTCGATCGCGTCGTCGACGTCGACCGCGCGGCTCTTGCCGATGTTGACGCCGATGACGGGACGTCCCCGCACCCCGCGGAGTCGGGCCAGCCGGCCCGCCGCGGCTCGCGCTCCGAGGTTGTTGAAGCCCATCCGGTTGATGACGGCGCGGTCGGCGACGAGGCGGAAGAGGCGCGGCCGGTCGTTGCCGGGCTGAGGGCGGGCCGTGATCGTGCCGACCTCCACGTGCCCGAAGCCCAGCGCGCCCAGCCCCAGGACGGCCGTGGCGTTCTTGTCGAAGCCGGCGGCGACTCCGAACGGCGTGGCGAAGCGCAGCCCGAGCGTCTCGACCGACGCGTCGTGCCTCGGCATCGTGAACCGCCGTGCGAGAGGCGCGACGAGAGCCAGGCCGCGGATGATCGGGAAGGCCAGGTGGTGCGCGCGCTCCGGATCGATGCGCCGCAGGACGGTGCGGAAGAGGACCGCGTAGAGGGCGGCCATCAGAGCTCGTCCGCCGGGTGCGCGGCCCCGGCGCGCTCGGCGCGCAGGAGGGTGATGGCGGAGTCGAAGTCGTCGAGCGAGTCGAAGGCCTGGTACACGCTCGCGAAGCGGAGGTAGGCGACCTCGTCGAGCTCGCGCAGCGGCGCGAGGATCGCGAGGCCGATGTCGTTCGCGTCGATCTGCGAGGCGCCGGTGGAGCGGATGCTCTCCTCCACCCGCTGGGCGAGCACCGCGAGGTCGGAGTCGGTGACAGGGCGGCCCTGGCACGCCTTCCGCACACCGCTGACGATCTTCTCGCGGCTGAACGGCTCGACGACCCCGCTGCGCTTGATCACGACGAGGCTCGCGGTCTCGGTGGTCGAGAAGCGGCGGCCGCACGAGGGGCACTGGCGCCGGCGGCGGATCGAGAGGCCGTCGTCGCTGGTGCGGGAGTCGATCACCCGGGAGTCGGGGTGCCGGCAGAACGGGCAGAACATCGCGGGGTGCCTCTCGGTTCAGGCGAAGCGCGCGTCGACGGCGTCGCCGTGCGCGGGGAGCGCTTCGGCGTCGCTGAGTGCGCGGATGTGCGGGGCGACGCGCGAGAGGGCGCCGCGGTCGTAGCTGATGAGCTGCTGCGGGCGCAGGAAGGTGTACGCGCCGAGACCCGAGGAGAACCGCGCCTGCCCCATCGTGGGAAGCACGTGGTTGGATCCGGCGAGGTAGTCGCCGAGGCTGACCGGCGACGTCGGGCCGAGGAAGATCGCACCCGCGTCGTGGATGAGCGCGGCGGTCGCCTCGGGGTCGCTCGTGTGCAGCTCGAGGTGCTCGGGTCCGTAGGCGTCGCTGAAGGCGCAAGCCGTCTCGAGGTCGTCCACGATCACGAGCGCCGACTGCGGGCCGTCGAGCGCGATCGCCACGCGCTCCCGGTGGCGGGTCGTCGCGGCCTGGCGCTCGACCTCCGCGCCGACGGCCCGCGCCAGCTCGGCGTCGTCCGTGACGAGCACCGCGGACGCGGCCTCGTCGTGCTCGGCCTGGCTGACCAGGTCGGCGGCGATCAGCCGGGGGTCGCCGGTCGAGTCGGCGATGACGAGGATCTCCGTCGGACCGGCCTCGGAGTCGATCCCGACCTGGCCGAGCACCTGGCGCTTCGCGGTCGTGACCCAGATGTTGCCGGGTCCGGTGATCATTCCGACCGGCTCGAGGCCGATCGACTCGACGCCGTAGGCCAGGGCGGCGACGGCGCCCGCACCTCCTGCGGCGTAGACCTCGTCGATGCCGAGGAGACCCGCCGCCGCCAGGATCGTCGGGTGCACAGCGCCGCCGAACGCCTTCTGCGGCGGCGAGACGATGGCGATGGACTCGACGCCCGCCGCCTGGGCGGGGACGACGTTCATGACGACGCTCGAGGGGTACACGGCCTTGCCGCCGGGGACGTAGAGGCCGGCGCGCGCCACCGGCGTCCAGCGCTGGACCACGGTGGCGCCGTCGTCGAGGACGGTGGTCCGCTCCGGCGGGATCTGCGCGGCGCTGGCGCGGCGCACCCGGACGATCGCCTCGTCGAGGGCGGAGCGGATGGCCGGATCGAGATCGCGGACGGCGGCGGCGATGTGCTCGGCCGGCACGCGGAGGTGCGGCGGGCGGACGCCGTCCAGGCGCTCGGACTGGTCGAGGAGCGCCTCCGCACCTCGGGCGCGGACGTCGGCGATGAGCTCGGCGACGATCGGTCCGACATCGGCGGAGGTGCCCGGGTTGCGCGGCACGAGGGCGAGCAGCTCGGCGGCGGAGGGACGACGGCCGCGGAGGTCGAGAGTCTGGATCATGGCCGCCCCAGTCTACCGGCCACCCCCGCCGCCCTCCGGCGCCGCGGCGCCGCTCCGCTCGGGCTGCGGCCGGTCGCCCGGCACATCGCGCCGATCATGAGCCGGGAGCGAGCCGGCACTGTCGTCTCGACCCGCACGATCGGGGCTCCTCGGATCTGCTCCGCGGGTGCAAGGGTCTCGATACGCCGCTCCGCGGCTACTCGACCAGCAGAATGAGGGCAGCTCCGATCGGCTCCGCAGGTGCGGGCCTCTCGATACGCCGCTCCGCGGCTACTCGACCAGCAGGGGCGGCGGCGAGCCGTCCGTGTGGGGACGCTCGAGGAGCGCGCCGCCGCAGGCGCGCCTCCCCCACCTCGCAGCACCCCCGAGGCGAACCGGTGATCCGCGTCCCAGCGGATCGCCGTAGCCGAACGCACCCCGCTCCACGCGACGCACCCCGTCGCGAAGCCGACCGCGCCGAGCCGGGCAGGGACCGGCTCGGAATCGAACTCAGTACAGGCAGTTGGGGCCCAGCAGCGACTTCAGCTCGCCGAACAGATCCGGGGTGATCCGGACCGGGAACGGCACTTCGAAGACGCGGGCCGTGTCGCCCTTGATCAGCTTCAGCCGCACCTCGGTCGAGCCGGAGTGGCGGATGAGGACGTCGCTGAGCTGCGAGACGGTGTCGGTCGTGGCGCGGGACTCGGGCAGGGACACGGTCAGAGGGCCGGAGTCGCCGTCCTGGTTCATCTCGGGCGCGAAGAGGCTGAACGCGTGCAGGTTCATGCCGTCGTCGCGCATGCTGACGCGGCCGCGGACGACCACGATGGAGTCGTTGGTGAGCGCGGGAGCGAACTCCTGGTACGCCTTGCCCATGAACATGCAGGTGATCTCGCCGCCGAAGTCCTCGACCTGGATCATCCCGTACTGGTTCCCCGACGTCTTCGCCATGCGGTGCTGGACGCTGGTCACGAGCCCGGCGACGACGACCGTCTCGCCGTCGCCGATGGTCTCCGAGACGAGGAGGTCGGCGATGGTCGTGCTGTAGTGCTTGGCCAGCTCCGTCTCGAGGCCTGCGAGCGGGTGGTCCGACACGTAGAGGCCGAGCATGTCCCGCTCGAAGGCGAGCTTGTCGCGCTTGGCCCACTCGGGTCGCTCCGGCACCTGGACCGCCGCCTGCGGTTCGTCCCAGAGGCTGTCGAAGTCGAAGCCGACCTGTCCGTTGGCCTCGTTCCGCTTCTCACCGACGGCCGCCTCGACGGCGTCCTCGTGGATCTCGACGAGGGCCCGGCGCGTGGAGCCGAGCGAGTCGAACGCGCCGGCCTTGATCAGCGACTCGATGGTGCGCTTGTTGGTCGCCTGCATCGGCACCTTGCGGAGGAAGTCGTGGAACGTCTCGAAGCGCCCCTTCTCCTCCCGGGCCGCGCGGATGCCCTCCACGACGTTCGTGCCGACGTTGCGGACGGCGCCGAGGCCGAACCGGATGTCGGTCCCGACCGCCGTGAAGAACCCGATGGACTCGTTCACGTCCGGCGGCAGCACCTTGATGCCCATGCGGCGGCACTCATTGAGGTACGCCGCCATCTTGTCCTTGGAGTCGCCGACGCTCGTCAGCAGCGCCGCCATGTACTCGGCGGGGTAGTGCGCCTTGAGGTAGGCCGTCCAGTACGAGACGACGCCGTACGCCGCCGAGTGCGCCTTGTTGAAGGCGTAGTCCGAGAACGGCAGCAGGATGTCCCAGAGCGTCTTGACGGCCTCCATGGAGTAGCCGTTGCCGGTCATGCCGCCCGAGAAGCCCTCGAACTGCTTGTCCAGCTCCGACTTCTTCTTCTTGCCCATCGCGCGCCGCAGCAGGTCGGCCTGCGCGAGAGTGAAGCCCGCGAGCTTCTGCGCGATCGACATGACCTGCTCCTGGTACACGATCAGGCCGTAGGTGCCGCCGAGCACCTCCGCGAGCGGCTCCTCGAGCTCGGGGTGGATCGGCGTGATCGGCTGGACGCCGTTCTTCCGCAGCGCGTAGTTGGTGTGCGAGTCGGCGCCCATCGGACCCGGCCGGTAGAGCGCCAGGACCGCCGAGATGTCCTCGAAGTTGTCGGGCTTCATCAGGCGCAGGAGCCCGCGCATGGGGCCGCCGTCGAGCTGGAACACGCCGAGGGTGTCGCCCCGGGCGAGCAGCTCGTAGGCCGCGGGGTCGTCGAGCTCGAGGTCCTCGAGCACGAGGTCCTGCCCGCGGTTGGCCCGGATGTTGTCGAGCGCGTCGTCGATGATCGTGAGGTTGCGCAGCCCCAGGAAGTCCATCTTGATCAGGCCGAGGGACTCGCACGCGGGGTAGTCGAACTGCGTGACGATCTGGCCGTCCTGCTCCCGCTTCATGATCGGGATGATGTCGAGCAGCGGGTCGCTCGACATGATGACGCCCGCGGCGTGCACGCCCCACTGCCGCTTGAGGTTCTCGAGTCCGAGCGCGGTGTCGAAGACGAGCTTGGCCTGCGGGTCCTCGGCGATCACGTTCCGGACGTCGACCGCTTCCTTGTAGCGGGCGTGCGCGGGGTCGTTGATCCCGCTCAGCGGGATGTCCTTGCCCATGATCGCGGGCGGCATCGCCTTGGTGAGCTTCTCCCCCATGCCGAACGGGAAGCCGAGCACGCGCGAGGCGTCCTTGAGCGCCTGCTTCGCCTTGATGGTGCCGTAGGTGACGATCTGCGCGACGCGCTCGTCGCCGTACTTCTCGGTGACGTACCGGATGACCTCGCCGCGGCGACGGTCGTCGAAGTCGACGTCGAAGTCGGGCATGGAGACGCGGTCCGGGTTCAGGAACCGCTCGAAGATCAGGCCGTGGCGCAGCGGATCGAGGTCGGTGATCTTCATCGCGTACGCGGCCATCGAGCCGGCACCGGAGCCGCGGCCGGGACCGACGCGGATCCCGTTGCGCTTGGACCAGTTGATGAAGTCGGCGACGACGAGGAAGTAGCCGGGGAAGCCCATCTGCAGGATGACCTGGGTCTCGTAGTCGGCGCGCGCGCGGACCTCCTGCGAGATGCCGTCGGGGTAGCGCTCGTGCAGCCCCGCCTCGACCTCCTTGACGAACCAGGTGTCCTCGGTCTCGCCCTCCGGCACCGGGAAGCGCGGCATGTAGTTCGCGCTCGTGTCGAACTGCACGTCGCAGCGCTCGGCGATGAGGAGCGTGTTGTCGCACGCCTCCGGGTGGTCGCGGAAGACCTGGCGCATCTCGCGCGGCGACTTGAGGTAGAACTCGTCGGCGTCGAACTTGAAGCGCTTGGGGTCGTCGAGCGTCGTGCCCGACTGCACGCAGAGCAGCGCCGCGTGCGACGTCGCGTCGTGCGCGTGCGTGTAGTGGAGGTCGTTCGTGGCGACGAGCGGCAGGTCGAGGTCCTTGGCGAGCCGGATCACGTCTCCGATGACGCGCCGCTCGATGTCGAGGCCGTGATCCATGATCTCGGCGAAAAAGTTCTCCTTGCCGAAGATGTCGCGGTAGTCGGCCGCCGCCTGGCGCGCCTCCTTGTACTGCCCCAGCCGCAGCCGCGTCTGCACCTCGCCGCTCGGGCAGCCGGTCGTGCCGATGAGGCCCTCGGAGTACTGCGAGAGGATCTCGCGGTCCATGCGGGGCTTGAAGTAGTAGCCCTCGATCGACGCCCGCGACGACAGGCGGAAGAGGTTGTGCATGCCCGTCGTCGTCGAGCTCAGCAGGGTCATGTGCGTGTACGCGCCCGAGCCGGAGACGTCGTCGCCGCCGCCGTCGCCCCAGCGGATGCGCGTCTTGTCCGAGCGGTGCGTTCCGGGCGTGAGGTACGCCTCGGTGCCGATGATCGGCTTGATGCCCGCTGCCGTCGCCGTGCGCCAGAAGTCGAAGGCGCCGAACACGTTCCCGTGGTCGGTCACGGCGATCGCGGGCATGCCCTCCTCGACCGCCGCGTCGATGAGCGGCTTCACCCGCGCCGCACCGTCGAGCATCGAGTACTCGCTGTGCACGTGGAGGTGGACGAAGGAATCGTTACTCGGCAAGGATGCGCCTCCGACGGACTGCGAGCGAGGGGACCGGGGAACCGGGCAGGGTCGTGGACGACCGCGGTGAAAAAGTCTAACCGCGCGAGCACGGCCGGACGGCGGGGAGCGGCGGATCGCCCGCCTCGGCTCACTCCCCGCGCAGCACCGAGAGCGCGTGGGCGAGGTCGTCGGGGTACGACGCCTGGAACTCGACCCACTCGCCGGTCCCGGGGTGGGCGAAGCCCAGGCGCACCGCGTCGAGCCACTGGCGGGTGAGCCCGAGACGGGCCGACAGGGTCGGATCCGCGCCGTACATGGAGTCGCCGACGCACGGGTGCCGCTGGGCGGCCATGTGCACGCGGATCTGGTGGGTGCGGCCGGTCTCGAGGTGGATCTCGAGCAGCGACGCGAACGGGAACGCCTCGATCGTCTCGTAGTGGGTCACCGACGGCTTCCCGTCGGCGCGGATCGCGAACTTCCAGTCGGAGGAGGGGTGGCGACCGAGCGGGGCGTCGATGGTGCCCACGAGCGGATCCGGATGGCCCTGCACGACGGCGTGGTAGACCTTCTCGACCCTGCGGTCGTGGAAGGCCCGCTTCAGGTGCGTGTAGGCCCGCTCCGACTTGGCGACGACCATGAGGCCGCTGGTCCCGGCGTCGAGGCGGTGCACGATGCCCGCCCGCTCGGCCGCTCCCGAGGTGGACACGGTGAAACCGGCCGCCGCGAGGGCGCCGAGGACGGTGGGCCCCTCCCAGCCGACAGCGGGATGGGCGGCGACCCCGACCGGCTTGTCGATGACGACGATGTCGTCGTCGTCGTGCACGATGCCGAGGTCGGGGACCGCGATCGGGACGATCCGCGGCTCCTCGCGCGGCGACCACTCGACCGTGAGCCAGGAGCCGGCCACGACACGGTCGCTCTTGTCGAGCACGCGGCCGTCGGCCGTCACTCCCCCGGCCTCCGCGACGTCGGCCGCGAAGGTGCGGGAGAAGCCCAGGAGCTTGGCGACGGCCGCGTCGGTGCGCAGGCCGTCGAGTCCGTCGGGGACGGGCAGGGAGCGGGACTGCACCATCAGGCGCCGGTCCTCGGCTCGTCGCGCGGAGCCTCGGCTCCCTCGGCCGACCTCGCGGCCGCCGGAGCGTCGGACGCCTCCTGGGCCGCCGCGGCCTCGCTCGCCTTCGTCGTGCGCGTGCCGTCGAGGTTGACGCCCCGCAGACTCAGGATCACGAAGATCGCCATCGCCGAGCAGATGGCGATGTCGGCGATGTTGTAGATCGCCGGGAGCAGCCACGGCGTGTAGAGGAAGTCGACGACGTGTCCGAGGCCGAACGACGGCTCGCGGAAGAGACGGTCGAACAGGTTGCCGAGCGTGCCGCCCAGCAGCAGCCCGAAGAACACGGCCCACGCGGCCGAGCGGATGCGGCGGGCGAACCAGACGACCGCCACGACCACGCACGCGGCGATGATCGAGAAGATCCAGGTGGAGCCGCTCGCGAGCGAGAAGGCCGCTCCGGGGTTCTTCACGTAGTGCAGGATCAGGACGTCGCCCAGGACGTGGACGTCCTCGCCGAGCGTGAGGGTCGTCGTGACCAGGTGCTTCGCGATCTGGTCGATCGCGAACACCGCGAGCGCAACGAGGCCGAGGGTGACGAGCACCCTCGGCCTGACGTTCGCTGCGGTGGTGCTACGCACCGAAGCCGGGGAACGAGGACGACTCCGCCGGGACCGGCTGGACGTCGAGCTCGCGGAGCTGACCCTCGATGTAGCTCTTCAGCTTCTGGCGGTACTCGCGCTCGAAGGTGCGGAGCTCGTCGATGCGGTGCTCCACGGTCGCGCGCTCCTCGTCGAGCTTCGCGAGCTGCTGGCGCTGCTTGGCCTCGGCCTCGGCGACGAGGCGGGCGGCGGTGGCCCGGCCCTCGGCGACGAGGGCGTCGCGCTTCTCGGCGCCCTCGCGGACGTGCTCCTCGTGGAGGCGGCGGGCGAGCTGCAGGAGTCCGCTGGAGGACTCGGCCTCGTCGACCGGGGCCGACTGCGACGCGGCGGGAGCGGCG
>NZ_MUKN01000004.1 GCF_001995175.1 Rathayibacter rhapontici | reverse complement strand
CCCCCGCCGCGAGAGGCAGCAGCAGCACGGCCAGCCGCGCGCCCGCTCCCGCCGCCTCGGCGAGGGCCGAGCGGCACGACGCGCACGTGCCGAGGTGGGCGTCCGTCCGGCGTCGGTCCCGGATCGGCAGTCGCCCGCGGGTGTGCGCGCCGGCGCGCTCGAGGACCCAGCGGCACTCCCCGTCGGCCGCGCTCGCGGCCACGTGCTCCTGGATCCACGCGCCGCGCAGTCCCTCCCTGGCGCGGTGCCCGAGGGCGGCCACTCCGTTCGGCCGGAGTCCCAGCAGCGGCGCGGCCTCGGCCGGGCTCATCCCCTCGACCGCCGTGTACCAGAGCACCTCCCGCCAGCGGGCGGCAGCGCGCGGAAGGCGCGGACGCCGAGGTCCCGGTCCAGCGCTGCGAGGGCGCGCTCCTCGGGTCCGTCCTCGAGCCCGGCCACGTCGCCGTCGAGCGGCCGCTCCCGCGACCCGCGCCGCCCCCAGCTGGACGCGACGTTGCGGACGGCGGTGAAGAGGTAGGGACGGAAGGCTCCGTCGGGCCCGCCGCCCCGCGCGAGGGCGTCGAACGTCCGGAGGAACGCCTCCGACACCAGATCGTCGGCGTCGAGCGACGACCAGGCCCGCGCGACGGATCGGGCCGCGGGGGCGTGCCGGCGCCACAGCTCGGCCGACGCCGCCGCGTCGCCCTCGCGCACGCGGGCGATCAGCTCGGCGTCTCCCGCCGGTCCGCCGTGCGGGCGATCGGCCCGCCCGAGCCGCCGACCCGGAGTCGCTCCGTGCGCGTTCGCCACAGCACCCTCCTCCGCTCGTCGACCCGACGATCCTGACAGGGAGCCGAGCGATCGTCGGGTCCTGTCGCGCGGTGGAGCGCGGCCCGCGCGTTGCTAAGCTGGCCGCGCCGCGACTGGCGTTCGGATGGGTGACCATCAGGGAGCGGCACCTCCTCCGGGGCGCGCGCTCCGGACACTTTTCCCGCCGCACGCCTGGGCTGGAACGGATACCGTAGTCCGGGTCGCCCGTACGCGCCGAGTCGCCTCGATGCGCCGGCGCGGGCACCCTCCGTTTCCCAGTCAAGGAGCGTCCGTGTCCTCTTCCACCGCCCAGAGCCCCGCGACCACCGGTGCGTCCGGATCGTTCGACCAGCCCGTCTCGGTCGTCGATCCCGAGATCGCCGCCGTCCTGCAGCAGGAGCTCGACCGCCAGCGCGGCTACCTCGAGATGATCGCGAGCGAGAACTTCGTGCCGCGCGCGATCCTGGAGTCGCAGGGCTCGGTCCTGACCAACAAGTACGCCGAGGGCTACCCGGGCCGCCGCTACTACGGCGGCTGCGAGTTCGTCGATGTGGCCGAGCAGCTCGCGATCGACCGCGCCAAGGCCCTCTTCGGCGCCGAGTTCGCGAACGTGCAGCCCCACTCCGGTGCCACCGCGAACGCCGCCGCGCTCTCCGCGCTGATCCAGCCCGGCGACACGATCCTCGGGCTCGAGCTCGCCCACGGCGGCCACCTGACGCACGGCATGAAGCTCAACTTCTCGGGCAAGCTCTACAACGCGACCGCCTACGGCGTCGACCCGCAGTCGTTCCGCATCGACATGGACGTCGTGCGCGAGAAGGCCCTCGAGGTCCGCCCGCAGGTGCTCATCGCCGGCTGGTCGGCCTACCCGCGCCACCTCGACTTCGAGGCGTTCCGCGCGATCGCCGACGAGGTCGGCGCGAAGCTCTGGGTCGACATGGCGCACTTCGCCGGCCTCGTCGCGGCGGGCCTGCACCCCTCGCCCGTCCCGCACGCCGACGTCGTCACCACGACCGTGCACAAGACGCTGGCGGGTCCCCGGTCGGGCCTCATCCTCGCCAAGCAGGAGTACGCCAAGAAGCTCAACTCGGCCGTGTTCCCGGGCCAGCAGGGCGGCCCGCTGATGCACGTCATCGCGGCGAAGGCGACGGCCTTCAAGCTCGCCGGCGAGGCGGAGTTCGCCGAGCGCCAGGCGCGCACGATCCGCGGCGCCCAGATCCTCGCGAAGCGCCTCACCGCTCCCGACGCGAAGGCCGAGGGCATCGACGTGCTCACCGGCGGCACCGACGTGCACCTGGTGCTCGCCGACCTCCGCAACTCGCCGCTCGACGGCCAGCAGGCGGAGGACCGGCTGCACGAGGTCGGCATCACGGTGAACCGCAACGCCGTGCCCTTCGACCCGCGTCCTCCGATGGTCACCTCGGGGCTCCGCATCGGCACGCCCGCGCTCGCGACGCGCGGCTTCGGCGAGAACGAGTTCACCGAGGTCGCCGACGTGATCGCCGAGGCGCTCAAGCCGTCCGCCGACCTGCAGGCCCTGCGCGCCCGCGTGGGCCGGCTCACCGACGACTTCCCGCTCTACCGCGGGCTCTGAGCCCCGATCCGCGGAGCCGCCCGGCTCCGCGGATCCCACCCGGGCCTCCGGGCCCTCCGCGTGCCGCGGTCGCCGGACGACACGTCCCCGGCGACCCGGTGCGCGCCGCTCGAACACGAGGAGTCATGCGATGACGGCACAGGTACTCGACGGAGTCGCCACGGCGACGGCGGTCAAGACCGAGATCGCGGTGCGGGTCGCCGCGCTGCGCGAGAAGGGGATCGTGCCCGGGCTGGGCACGCTGCTGGTCGGCGACGACCCGGCCTCCCGTTCCTACGTCGCGGGCAAGCACCGCGACTGCGCGGAGGTCGGGATCGAGTCGATCCGGGTCGACCTGCCCGCGACGGCGTCCGCCGAGGACATCCGCAGCGCGATCCGGCAGCTGAACGAGTCCGCGGCGGTGACCGGCTACATCATCCAGCTGCCGCTGCCGAAGGGCATCGACGAGAACGCGATGCTCGAGCTGATGGACCCCGACAAGGACGCCGACGGGCTGCACCCGACGAATCTCGGCCGCCTGGTGCTCGGCGTCGAGGGCGAGCTCGACAGCCCCCTGCCCTGCACGCCCAACGGCGTCGTCGAGATGCTGCGGCGGCACGACATCCCACTCTCGGGCAAGCACGTCGTGGTGGTCGGACGCGGCCTCACCGTCGGTCGGCCGCTCGGGCTGCTCCTGACCCGCAAGGGCATCGACGCGACCGTCACGCTGACCCACTCGCGGACGACCGACCTCGCCGCGGAGGTGCGCCGCGCCGACATCGTGGTCGCCGCCGTCGGCGTGCCCGGACTCATCGCCGCCGACTGGGTGAAGCCGGGGGCCGCCGTGCTGGACGTGGGCATCACCCGCGTCGAGAACCCGGAGACCGGCCGCGCGAAGCTCACCGGCGACGTCGCTCCCGGAGTGGCGGAGGTCGCGGGCTGGCTCTCGCCCGTCCCCGGCGGCGTTGGCCCGATGACCCGCGCCATGCTCATCCACAACGTGGTCACGGCCGCGGAGCGCGCCGCCCGCTGACCGCGCGGAAGCGCACCGGATCTCCCGGGGCGAGCTGGGCGAGGGCGTCGAGCGACGCGGAGTCGACGACGGCGACCACGGGGTAGCCGCCGGTCACGGGGTGGTCCGGTCCGAAGACGACCGGGAGCCCGGACGGCGGCAGCTGCACCGAGCCGTGCAGCATCCCCTCGCTCGGCAGCTCGCCGGCGCGTCCCGTCGGCAGCGGTGCTCCGGTCAGCCGGAGCCCGACGCGGTCGGCGTCGCCGAGGTGCCAGGGAGTGTCGAGGAGTGCTCTCCAGGTCCCCGGCGGGAGCCGCTCCAGGCGCGGACCCGGATGCACGGCGAGCGTCGCTCCTCGGCCCGGCGCCGGGAAGGGCCACCAGTCGAGAGCGGCGACGCGGCCGGAGGCGCGGCCGATCCGCAGCACGTCACCGGCCCGCAGCGGCTCGGGGCCGAGGGCGGCGAGGGTGTCGCGGGAGCGCGACCCGAGCACCGGCGGCACGTCGATCCCGCCCCGGACGGCGAGAGTGCGGCGGATCCGCGCGCGCAGGGGGCCCAGCCTCAGCACGGCGCCGGCCGGCAGCAGCACGGGGAGGACGCGATCGACGCTCCGTCCGTCGATCCGCGCGTCCCCGTCGGCCCCGGTCAGGCTGAGCCAGACGTCCGCGTCGGCGCGCACGGCGAAGCCCGCGCCGAGCAGCTCCAGACCGGCGTCGTCGGCGTCCCCGCCCAGCAGCCGGTTCCCGAGGCGGAGGGCTCCGGCGTCCATCGCGCCCGAGCGCCCGACGCCGAGCGCGGCGAAGCCCGGACGGCCCGCGTCCTGGACGAGCGCGAGCGGGCCGGGATCGAGGACCTGCAGCCTCACCGCCTCTCCCGGAAGCGCACCTCGTCGCCCGGCGCGAGGAGCGCCGGCGGCGTCCGCTCGACGTCCCAGAGCACCGCGGTGCTCGTGCCGATCAGCTGCCAGCCGCCGGGGGAGGAACGGGGGTAGATCCCGGAGTAGGGGCCCGCCAGCGCCACGGACCCCGCGGGCACGCGCGTCCGCGGCTCCGCCCGGCGCGGCACCTCCGGCCAGTCGGCGAGTGCGACGAGGTAGGCGAAGCCGGGGGCGAACCCGCCGAAGGCCGCCCGCCACGGCGTCGAGGTGTGGCGGCGCACCAGCTCGTCGGCCGTCCAGCCGAGGCCGGTCGCGGTCCCCGCCAGATCAGCCCCGTCGTACTCGACGTCCACGACGAGCCGCCGCCCCGACGTGCGCGCCGCGTCCGTGTCCGCCGACGCGCAGACGGCCCGGATCCACCGCGCCGCCTCCGGCACGGGGAGGACGACGGGGTCGAGCACGACGAGCACGGTCCTGGCCGCGGGCACGAGATCGACCACGCCCCGCGGGCGCTCCGCTCCGAGGGCGAGCGCCAGCGCGAGGGCCCCGTCGAGACCGGCCGTCTCGACCAGCACCGCTCGATCCCCGGACGGGAGCAGCCGCGCAGCGATCACGGGACCGCGGGCGCCAGGGCGAGTCCGGCCCGGGCGAGGGCGTCCCGCACGGCCACCGCCATCGCGAGGGCGCCGGGGGAGTCGCCGTGCACGCACAGCGAGTCGACGTCGACGCGGAGGATCCCGCCGTCGCGGTCCACGACCGTCCCCTCCGTCGCCATCCTCACCGCGCGAGCGGCGACGAGCGGCGCGTCGCCGAGGACGGCTCCCTCCTCGCCGCGCGGGACGAGGGTGCCGTCGGAGCGGTAGCCGCGGTCGACGAACGCCTCGCGGACGAACGGGAGACCGGCCTCGCCGGCGGCGCGCTCGATCGCGGAGGAGGCGAGGCCGAGGACGGGCAGGCCCGGCGCCGCATCGCGCACCGCGGCCGCGACGGCTCCGGCCCGCGCCTCGTCGTGCACGATGCGGTTGTAGAGGGCGCCGTGCGGCTTGACGTAGCGGACGTGCGTGCCGACCGCCCGTGCCACGGCCTGCAGCGCTCCGATCTGGTAGACGACGTCGGCGTGGAGCTCGTCCGGGTCGACGGGGAGGTCGCGGCGCCCGAATCCGGCGAGGTCGCGGTAGGAGACGTGCGCGCCGACGGCGACTCCCCGCTCCGCCGCGAGACGGCAGCGG
This sequence comes from Rathayibacter rhapontici, assembly GCF_001995175.1. Taxonomy (GTDB): domain Bacteria; phylum Actinomycetota; class Actinomycetes; order Actinomycetales; family Microbacteriaceae; genus Rathayibacter. The sequence continues at coordinate 112,077 of NZ_MUKN01000004.1, read as the reverse complement.
TCGAGCATGATCGAGGGGTCGCCGGCGTGGAAGCCGCACGCGATGCTCGCGCTCGAGACCACGCGCAGCATCGCGTCGTCGTCCCCGAGCTCCCACACCCCGAAGCCCTCGCCGAGGTCGGCGTTGAGGTCGATCGCAGCGCGCATGCCCCGAGCCTACGGTTCCCGTCCAGACGACGCCGGTAGCGTTGCCGGACGCACTCGCGTCCCCCACCCCCGTCGGACCCGTCTTCGAGTGCGCCCGCCCCACGAGGAGAACCCATGCGCACCGTATCCGCCTACGCCGCCCCGTCCGCCACCGAGCCGCTGATCCCGGCCACCGTCGAGCGCCGCGACGTCGGCCCGCACGACGTGCTCATCGAGATCGCCTACTCCGGCATCTGCCACTCCGACATCCACACCGTGCGCGGCGAGTGGGGACCGGTCGCCTACCCCCTGACCGTCGGCCACGAGATCGTCGGCGTCGTCGCCGAGGTCGGCTCCGAGGTCTCGAAGCACTCCGTCGGCGATCGCGTCGGCGTGGGCTGCATGGTCAACTCCTGCCGCGAGTGCGAGAACTGCCTCGCGGGCGAGGAGCAGTACTGCCTGAAGGGCAACGTCGGCACCTACGCCGCCGTCGACCGCGACGGCACCATCACCCAGGGCGGCTACTCCACCCACGTCGTGGTGGTCGAGGACTTCGTGCTGCGCGTGCCGGAGTCGATCCCCTACGAGGCCGCCGCGCCGCTGCTGTGCGCCGGCATCACCACGTACTCGCCCCTGTCGCACTGGAACGCCGGCCCCGGCAAGAAGGTCGCCGTCGTCGGACTCGGCGGCCTGGGCCACATGGCCGTGCAGTTCGCGCACGCGATGGGCGCCGAGGTGACCGTGCTCTCGCAGACGCTCGGCAAGAAGGACGACGGCCTGCGCCTGGGCGCCGACCACTACTACGCGACGAAGGACGAGGAGACGTTCTCGACCCTCGCGAACACCTTCGACATCATCCTGAACACCGTCAGCGCCCCGCTCGACCTCGACGCGTACCTCGGCATGCTGCGTCTGAACGGCACCATGGTGAACGTCGGCGCCCCGGCCGAGGCCCTGCCGCTGCACGTCTTCACGCTGTTCGGCGCCCGCCGCTCCTTCGCGGGCTCGGGCATCGGAGGCATCCGCGAGACCCAGGAGATGCTCGACTTCTGCGCCGAGAAGGGCATCGCGAGCGAGGTCGAGGTCATCCCGGCCTCCGAGATCAACGCCGCCTACGAGCGCGTGCTCTCCTCCGACGTGCGCTACCGCTTCGTCATCGACATCGCGACGATGACGGAGTAGTCGCTAGCCTCGCGGCATGAGCGAACGGAGTCACCCCGCGGTCGATCGCGTCCTGGCCGACCTCGCGGTGCACGGGGTGCATCCGCCCGTGCGCTGGCTCGACGAGGCCGCGTCGACCGCGGCCCTCGCGGCCGCGGCGCTCGGCATCGAGCCGGGCCAGATCGCGAACTCGCTCGTGTTCCTCCTCGATGGGGAGCCGCTGCTCGTCCTGACGAGCGGCGGCCACCGCGTCGACACGCGCTGGCTCGGCGACGAGCTGGGCGGCACCATCGGCCGGGCGAGCGCGTCGGTGGTCAAGGAGGCCACGGGCCAGACCATCGGAGGCGTCGCGCCGGTCGGTCATCCCCGCGCGCTGCGCACCGTGGTCGACGAGGCGCTCGCGGAGTACGGCACGGTGTGGGCGGCGGCGGGACACGCGCACACGGTGTATCCGACGAGCGCCACGGAGCTCGTGAGGGTCACCGGGGGAGTGCTGCGCCCGGTCGTCCCGCCCGCCTGAGGCCTCCGCCGCGCAGAGGGAGCCGGCACCCGCGCCGTCCGATCCACCTCAGTGGTTCGGACGCGGGGGTGCCGGCTCCCTCGTCGTGCAGCGGCTCAGCGCACCCGGCCGGCGCCGTCGGCGGCGGTGACCAGGAACAGCTCCGGCGCCCGGAAGCCCTTCGCGGCGAAGGCAGCGAGGACCGCGGCGCGGACCTCCTCCTCCTTCTCGACCGGAGTGAGGGCGATCGCGGAGCCGCCGAAGCCGCCCCCGGTCATGCGGGCGCCGATCGCTCCCGCACCCCGCGAGGCCTCGACGGCCGTGTCGAGCTCGGGAACCGAGATCTCGAAGTCGTCGCGGAGCGAGACGTGGCCGGCGTCGAGGAGCTCGCCGATGGCGCGGGGGCCCTGCTCGCGGAGGGTCCGGACGGTCGCGAGGACTCGGGCGTCCTCGGTCACCACGTGCTTCACGCGGCGGTACGTGACGTCGTCGAGGAGCTCCTCGGCGCGCGGGAGGTCGTCGACGGACAGCTCGCGCAGCGACTCCACACCGAGCGTCGAGGCGCCCAGCTCGCACGAGGCGCGCCGCTCGGCGTAGCCGCCGGTCGCGTGCGCGTGCTCGACCTTCGTGTCGATCACGAGGAGGACGAGTCCGGCCTCCTCGAAGCCGAGCGGGATCACCTCGGTGTCCAGGCTCCGGCAGTCCAGGAACACGGCCGCGTCGCGCTGCCCGAAGAGGGAGGCGGACTCGTCCATGATCCCGGTCGGGGCACCGACGGCGACGTTCTCGGCGCGGCGTCCGACCCGCGCGAGCGTCGCCTTGTCGAGGTCGAGCTCCCAGAGCTCGTTCAGCGCGACGGCCATGGCGCACATCAGCGCGGCGGAGCTCGAGAGTCCCGCACCGACCGGGACGTCGGAGTCGACGAACGCGTCGAACCCGGTGCGGGCGCCGAGGTCGACGCCGTACTCGGTGAGAGCCCAGACGACGCCGAGCGGGTAGGCCGACCAGCCCGAGATCGCGCCCGGAGCGAGATCGTCGAGCGAGATCTCGACGTGCTCGGGCGAGAACGCGCTGGCGATGCGGATGACGCGGTCCTCGCGCGGCGCGACGGCCATCGCGGTCGCGCGGTCGATCGCGAACGGGAACACGAACCCGTCGTTGTAGTCGGTGTGCTCGCCGATCAGGTTCACGCGGCCGGGCCCTGCCCACACGCCCGCGGGGGCGTGGTCGTACTCGCGCTCGAAGTCGCGGGCGGCGCGCTCGGCGACGGCGTCGAGCGAGGGGGAGGCGGAGGTCATCGGGTCTCCTCGGTGTCGGAGGGGCTGTCGGGGAGGGAGGCGTCGGGACGCTGGGCGACCCCGGCCGCGAGCGTCGCCGCGTCGGCCCGCTCGATCGCGGCGCGCAGGGCGGCCGCACTGGTCTCGGGAGCGATGTCGCCGATCCACGCGCCCATCGCGGCCTCGCTGCCGGCGAGGTACTTCAGCTTGGTCTCGGCGCGGCGGGGCGAGGTGATCTGCAGCATCAGGCGCACCTCGTCGCGGCGCTCGTGCACGGGCGCTGGTGCCAGGCCGCGATGTAGGGCGTCGGGGTGTCGTAGAGCGCGTCGATGCCGCGGAGCAGGCGCTGGTAGACCTTCGCGAGCTCGTCGCGCTCCTCCGGGGTCGTCTCGCTGATGTCGGCGACGTGGCGGTGCGGCAGGAGGTGCACCTCGACGGGCCAGCGCGCGGCGAACGGCACGAAGGCGGTGAAGTGCTCGCCGCGGATGAGCACGCGGTCACCAGCCTGCTCGAAGGCCAGGATGTCGGCGAACAGCGTCGGTCCGTAGGAGTCGAGCGACGCCAGGAGACGGGTCGTGCGGGGCGTGACGTAGGGGTAGGAGTAGATCTGGCCGTGCGGGTGGTGGAGCGTCACTCCGATCGCCTCTCCGCGGTTCTCGAACGGGAAGACCTGCTGCACGCCGGGCAGGGCCGAGAGGGCGGCGACGCGGTCGGCCCAGGCCTCGACGACCGTGCGGGCGCGCGACGCCGAGAGCGTCGAGAACGAGCCCTCGTGCTCCGGGCTGAAGCAGACGACCTCGCAGCGGCCGACGCTGGTCAGCGTGCGGCCGAGTCCGAGGGTGCGCAGGTCCTCGAGGGAGGCGGGAGCGTCCGCGTCCTCGAGCAGCGGACCGAAGGACGGCGAGCGGTTCTCGAAGACCGCGACGTCGTAGCGGCTGGGCACCTCGGACGGGTTGGTCGGCGAGGCCGGCGCCAGCGGGTCGAGCTCGGCCGGCGGCAGGAACACGCGGTTCTGCCGCGAGGCGGCGATCGACACCCACTCCCCGGTGAGCACGTCCTGGCGCATGCGCGCCGTCGCGGGTCGCGGGTCGAGGTCGCGGGCATCGGCGCTGCGCTCGGGCGGCAGCGTCGTGTCGGCGTCGTCGAAGTAGATGAGCTCTCGCCCGTCGGCGAGGGTGTGCGGGCGCTTGACGACGCCGGCGGAGAGGGGGATCGCTTCGTTCATGGCGGGACTCAGACTAGGGGTCGCTCTTCGAAAAGGAAAGCGCGTTTTCGCTTTGACAAGTCGACCTCGCCGGAGCACCATGGGCGCATGAGACCGGACGGCGAGCACGACGGGCGCTCCGCCGTCGAGCGCCGCCTCCGGATGCGCCTGCTGGCCGAGCGCTCGGGCTTCGTCTCGGTCGCCGACCTGGCCGAGCGCCTCGGAGTCTCGGTGGTCACCGTCCGCTCCGACCTCGACCAGCTCGCGGGGGAGGGGTCGGTGCAGCGCGTGCGCGGCGGAGCGATCCCGTCGGCTGCCAAGCCGGGCGAGCGCTCGCTGGAGGAGGGGCTGGCCGCCGCCGCCGAGGAGAAGGCGGCGATCGGGCGCGAGGCCGCCGCGTCCGTCTCCTCCGGCGAGAGCGTCATCCTCGACGTCGGGACGACTCCGCTCGCGATCGCCCACGCCCTCGTCGCCCGCGAGGAGCTGCGCGACATCACCGTCATCACCAACGGACTCTCCACCGCCCTGGCCCTCGAGCCGGCGATCCCGCGGTTCACCGTCGTCGTCACCGGTGGCACCCTGCGTCCGCTCCAGCACTCGCTCGTCGAGCCGCTGGCCTCCGAGATGCTCGAGCGGATCCGCGCCGACGTCGTCTTCGTGGGCTGCACGGGCGTGCATCCGCGCGCCGGGGTGACGAACGTCAACCTTCCGGAGGCGACCCTCAAGCGCCGCATGCTGCAGGCCGCCGCCCGTCGCGTCGTCGTCGCCGACTCCCGCAAGCTCGGGGTCGTCGACCTCGGCCGCGTGGCCGGCGCCGACGAGTTCGACCTCCTGCTCACCGGCGCGGCCGCCGAGGCGGTCGTCGTCGCCGAGCTGGAGGAGTCGGGCCTGGCCGTCACGCGCTGCTGATCCTCGAGCGGCGCCCGTCACCGGCATCGGTCCGTAGGATTCACGCATGGCCGACTTCACTCCCGCCCCCGCGACCGGGCGCCAGTACGCCCTCGACCTCACCGCCGAGGGCCGCACGCTCCACGCCGTCGTGACGGAGGTGGCAGCAGGGCTGCGCCACCTCTCCGTCGACGCGTCGAGATCACCGCCGGATACCCCGAGACCACCGTGCCGCCCTTCGGGTCGGGCATCGTGCTGGTCCCGTGGCCCAACCGCGTGCGTGACGGCAAGTGGCACCACGCTGGGCGGACCCTCCAGCTCGACATCACCGAGCCGAAGTACCACAACGCGCTCCACGGGCTGCTGACCAGCACCTCCTACCGCCTCGTCGAGCAGGGCCCCTCGTTCGTCGAGCTCGCTGCTCCGGTCGTCCCCCAGCGCGGCTGGCCGTTCCACCTCGAGACGACCGTGCGGTACGAGCTGCAGGCCGACGGCCTGAAGGTCGTGCACCGCGTGGTCAACGTCGGAGCCGAGGAGGCGCCGGTCGCGATCGGAACGCACCCCTTCCTCGCCATCGGCGACGTGCCGACCGACGAGCTCGAGATCACCGTCGACGCGGCCGTGCACATCGAGGTCGACGAGCGGCTGAACCCCACCGGTCAGAGCCCGGTCGAGGGCACCGAGTGGGACCTGCGCCGGGGCCGCCGGATCGGCGATCTCGAGCTCGACGACGCCTGGGCCGACGTCACCGTCGTCGACGGCGAGAGCGTCCACGGCCTCAGCGCCTCGGACGGGCGCCGCGTGCTGCTCTGGGCCGACGCCTCGCACAACTACATCCAGGTCTTCATCACCCGCATCTTCCCCGAGGGCGACGACGTCAAGACCGCGATCGCCGTCGAGCCGATGACCGCTCCCGCCGAGGCGCTCAACTCGGGTCAGGGCCTGCGCTGGCTGGAGCCGGGCGAGGAGTGGACCGTGGCCTGGGGCATCCGGCACGAGGGGTTCCCCTCCGCCTCATGACGGTGACCACCTCGACCGGGCGCGACGACGCCGCGAAGCGCGCCGCGCTCGTCCGCATGAAGCGCATCGCCACCGGCCTCCTGGTCGTGATGGCGATCGTCTTCGCGGTCTCGTTCGCACTGCAGGACCGCTACCCGTGGCTCCAGTGGGTCAGGGCGGCCAGCGAGGGCGGCATGGTCGGCGCCCTCGCCGACTGGTTCGCGGTGACCGCGCTGTTCCGCCGGCCGCTCGGGCTCCCCATCCCGCACACCGCGATCATCGCGACCAAGAAGGACGAGATCGGCACGAGCCTCGCGCAGTTCGTCGAGGAGAACTTCCTCCGCGGCGCGATCGTGCGCGAGAAGCTCGACTCGTTCGGCATCGCCCGGCGCGCGGGCGTCTGGCTCGCCGAACCGGCCAACGCGCACCGCGTGGGCGACGAGAGCGCCGCCGCGGTCCGCGCGGCCGTCGCGCTGCTCGACGACTCCCACGTGCAGGGCGTGATCGAGGCGCTCGCCCGCCGGCACCTGCTCGACCCGCAGTGGGGTCCGCCGCTGGGGAAGCTCGTCGGCGGGATCGTCGAGGCCGGGCACCACCGCCGGCTCGTCGACACGCTGGTGGAGCAGGCGGAGGCGTGGCTCGCCGCGAATCCGCAGAGCTTCACCCGCATGGTCAGCGGCAGGCTGCCCACCTGGCTGCCGTCGGCGGTCAGCCGGGCGATCGACGAGCGGCTGTACCACGAGGCCCTCGTGTTCGTGCACGCGGTCAGGGAGGAGCAGGGGCACCCGCTCCGGCTCGCGATCGACGGCTACCTCGCGACCCTCGCCGAGGACCTCGGCACCGACCCCGATCTCGTCGCGCGGGTCGAGGAGATCAAGAACCAGGCCTTCGACAGTCCGCGGGTGCGCGGCCTGGCGGGGGACGTCTGGGAGTCGACGAAGTCGTCCCTCCTCGGCGCGATGGACGACCCGGAGAGCCCGCTGCGGGCGAGCCTGGAGTCGATCGTGGTGGACCTCGGCCGCCGCCTGTCGACCGACGAGCGCCTCGCGAGCACGGTCGACGCCTGGATCGGCACGGTCGCCGCGAACATGGTCGACCGCTACCGCACCGACATCGCGAGCATCATCGGCGACACCATCCAGCGCTGGGACCCGCGCGAGACCTCCGACAAGCTCGAGCTCCAGGTGGGCAAGGACCTGCAGTTCATCCGGATCAACGGCACGGTCGTGGGCGCACTCGCGGGCCTCGTGATCTTCACGGTCGCGCACGCCCTCCTCGGTTCCTGAGAAGCGGTCCGGGCCGAGCGGAGTCGTCGCCGCCGATCCGCAAGCCCTCGCCGCTGTCGGTGGTCGCGCGTACCGTCGCAGCATGAGCGACAACGACACCACAGGCCCCGACATCAAGACCGAGGGCGACGTCCTCGGAGCCCGCGCCGACGACGGCAGCGACACCAGCGCCAGCAAGGACCCGTCCGACTGGGTCACCGGCGACGAGCCGATGACCGGCCCGCAGCGCAGCTACCTCGACACCCTGGCCCGCGAGGCCGGCGAGACCCTCCCCGCCGACCTCACCAAGGCGCAGGCGTCCGAGAACATCGACCGCCTCCAGTCCTCGACCGGTCGCGGCGAGACGAGCAACGGGCACGACTGACCCCCGGCACGACCCTCCGGGGCGCCGCGCGACGGTGAGAATTGATGCCGTCGCGCGCCCCCGTGCGGGGTGCGTCGATCACCCTCCGGCCTCCCTAGGTTCGTGGCATGGCGATCTCTCGCACCACGCGGACGGCCCTCGACCTCATCGACTCGCTCCGCGTTCCGGGGGCGATCGATCCCCGTCTCGCCCGGCAGGTGGCCGACTCGCTCCGTCAACTGCTGGAGGCGGGGACCTTCGGGCCCAGCGACAGGGCTCTGCGCCGGCGCTCGAGGCAGCTGCGCCGGGGATCTGCCCTCTACTGACCGCGACCGGCCCGCCTCGACTGGGCGTCCGGATCGTGATGGAAGCGCTCCCTCGACCTCTCCCCGAGGGGCCGGGAGCGGCGTAGGCTCGCCTCAGGCGTCCCGGCCTCTCGTCGCACCGTCGCGACGTCGGAGCGGGCGCCGGTGAGGACGACGATGTCTCAACGGGTCGCAACCCGCAGTTCTGTCAGCATCCGACTCGTGCGGTGGTACCGGACCGACGACGGATGGAGATCCGAGGTCGTGCACGGACGCCTCCTCGAGCACCAGGCTGGAGTCTGGCGCCTGCTCGACGGCGACGAGGTGCACGACTACCCGGACTCGATCTGGTCGCTCTGCCACGAGTAGGCGCGCCGGTCACTCCTCGTCGCGCGCGAGCATCGACCACTCGTCGTAGTCCGCCACGGGCTCGGGCTGATCCTCGGCCGAGACGTGCTCGACCCGAGGCTCAAGCGCGGTGCGTCGACGGTCGAGCTCCGCGAGGGTGGCCGCGTCCGCTGCGGGATCCTCCGGCGAGTCGTCCTCCACGAGGAGGAGCTGGCTCGCGGGCCCGATCAGCAGCTCGGCCTGCTCGCGCTCGCCGTCAGGGGTCGTCCCTGCGACGACGATCGTGTCGGCGATGCCGCGCAGCCCCAGCTCACGGGCGTAGGCGAGGATCCCGTGGGCCACGGCGTCCCCGACGAGCAGCGAACCACCGGCGTAGTGAAGGCGCTTCATGCCCTCCATCGTCACCGCGCTCCCGAGTCCGCGCAGGGGGATTCCGTTCGTGGTGCGGTGCCGCCAGCGCCCCGAACGAGGGCCCCGCGAGCGGGGGACTGCCCCGAGAGGACGTCGTCTGTCTACCCCGAGGGCGCGAATCCGCACCCCTGGGAAAATCGTCTCCATGGGTCAGCTCATCTACGGTTCCTCCGATGTCTACGAGTTCGACGACCGCGTCCTGGCCCACGTGCAGGTCGTCGTCGGCCGCAAGCTCCGTCGGCACGAGACCTTCTACCTGAGCTGGGTGAAGCCCGTCGAGAGCGGGTCCGGCCGCGTCACCGTCTGGATCTCCCCGCACATCCCGCTGCAGTTCCACTTCGTCGGCGGCCGCCCGCCCCGGCTGAACGACGCCTGGCTCCGCGAGATGCTCACGACGTCCCACGGCGACCGCGGCCTCGTCGTGACCCGCGAGCCGGATTCGCTCCCGCTGACGGAGCAGCCGAGGCCGCCTGCCCTCGGCTGACGGAGGAGGGGAGCGGGACGGCTCGCGCCGGCGGCGGTTCCCGGACGTGCTGGACGACTGCGCGCGCCGGAGGCGGCGAGGACCGCGGGGTGAGCGGCCGCCGATCGACGAGCGCGTCCCTCCCGACGGAGCGGGGTGCGCGGCCCGGTGCTGACGCGGAGAGAGGCCGAGCGCCCACGGCACCCGACCTCTCCCCGCGCCCGGGTGGCGCGGCCGCCTCCGCGACCGCCTCACCCGGAGTCACTCCGTGCTACTCGCGGGAGTGCTCCTCGACCGTCGTCCCGTGAGTCGCCTCCCGGAGCCGTGCTCGTCGACGGAGGACGATCATCGTCGCGCCCAGCAGCAGCAGCCCGAGGGCTCCGACCAGCAGTCCGGTCACCGCGGGGGTCCCGGTGTCGGCGAGACCGCCGGGCCTTCCGGCCTCGGGCCGGTCGCCGGGCGCGGGCGCCGCCGTCGCCGACGGGGAGGCGGACGGCGAGGCCGACGAGGACGGCGAGGCCGACGGCGTGGCCGAGGGCTCGCCGGTCGGGCCCGGGGTCGGGATCAGCACGGTCTCCCGCGGGACGACGTCGACCGTGATGATCTGCGCGTCGGAGTCGCCCGCGCCGGACTCGCCGACGAGCTTCTGGTACAGCTGGTGGCGGCCGAGCGACGTCGGCGTCCACGAGAAGCGGGCCTGGCCCTCCCGGTCGGCGCCGATGCCGCGCAGCGTCGTCGACGCGATCACCGCACCGCCCTCCTCCGGCGGCCCGTCGTAGATCAGGACGGTCTGGTGCGACGGCGAGGCGGCGTCGGCATCCGCTGTCACGTACGCGTCGAGGGGTACTCCGACCTGCAGTTCGGGGATCGGGGAGGTCTCGGTGAGGGTGGCGTGCTCAGGGACGTCGGTGGTGAATCCGCCGCCGGCGAGGTGCACGTTGGCGTCCGTGGCCGGGGTGGTCGTCGAGGCGACCGACCGTGCCAGGGTGGGATCCGCCGGTGTCGTCGACGCGGCGAGCGTCGAGTCGGCCGAATTCATGACCGTGACGGTCTGGAACCCCTGATTGTTGCTTCCGCACGCGGTGGCCTGACGCTTCCCGGTGAACGGGTCGATCAGGTAGCCCTCGGAGTCGACCGCGGGGCCGCCTCCGGCCATGAAGGACGTGTTCCCCACGACCTTCGGGCAGGTGGTGCTCGCTCCCGACGCGTTGGCCTGCAGGGGGTGCACCTCGGCGTCCGGGTCACCGTCGCGGTTGAGCTGGACGAACATGTTCCAGGTGGTGTGGTCGGTGGCTCCGGAGGAGCCGACCGCGGTCCACGGATCGGAGTAGACGGTCTGCATCCCTCGCGCGTCGAGGTCGGCGATCGTCTTGTCGCCTCCGATCTTCACGGGCGCACTCAACGGCAGGCCCGTCCTCTCGTTCACGGGGACGGCGAAGAAGCTGACCGTGGTGTTCTCGGCCGGGACGAGGCTGAAGTTGTGGACGGGTACGGCGAAGGTGACCTGGTCACCGGCCACAGGGGCCGAGGCGTAGGCGACGGCGGTCTGCGGGCCGGTGGCGCTGGCTTGCAGCACCTCGAAACCGCGGATCTGCTGGCGGGAGAACCGAGTCGTCATGCGCGGGACCTGGGAGATGGAACCCTCGACGACGTCGACATCGATCGTGTAGGGCAGGTTGAGGGCCGGGTCTGCGATCTGGCCGTAGTTGTCGGTCAGGAACGTGTTCTGACCCGGGATGATGTTCACGGAGTTCGTGAGCCTCTGCACACCCGCCTTGTCATAGTAGTAGTAAGCATTGAAGGTGTAGTCGCGGGCGGTGGTGCCGTCGACCTGGATCATCATCGACTGATTCGATGTCGCCTCCGTCGTGCCGAGGACGGTGAGGCCCAACCTCTGCTCCGCATCCCAGGACTGGCCGACCTTCACCTTCGTCGTCACCTTGACCCCGATGTTGGCCGTCGCCTCGGCGGAGATCTTGGCCTCCTCGCTCTGCTTGGTGGTGACGTCCGAGGACACCGTCGTATCGGTGCCTGTCTTACTGGAGACGGTGATCGTCTTCGAGGCCTTCAACTGGCCGGGCGTGAAGAGCTGATTGTCGATCTGGCCTCCCTTCGACACGGGGACCGTCGAATCCTTCGGGATCACTTCGTAGTCGCCGAACTCCGTGACCGTTTGAGGGTAGGAGAGCAGGTTCCCGTTGAGCCACGTGGGCTGATACCAGTCGAGCGACTTGCCGGCCACGTCGGCCTGCACATCGATCGTCGACGACGGCACGGTGACATCGAAGAACGCATTGCAGGTTCCTCCGCAGTTCTGATCCCCGGTCGCCGCTGACACCTGTCCTTCGCCGATGATGGGATAGCGGAAGACCGTCATGGACGTCGACTTCGTCACGAGGAGGTCGTCGTTGATGGTCTCGCTCGACGTCTGCCGGGAGATCGTGTCGGACGTGCTGGACCCGTCGTCGTTCACCGTCTCCGTCCTTCGGGAGAGACCGCCCTTCAGTTCCGCACTCAGCTTCGTCGCACCGACGAAGGGCAGACCGGCCTCCCACGCGCCCTTGACGGATGCCGTTCCTGCGACGCCGGTGGAGGTCGACCGGTCGACGGTCACGCTCGTCGTGCTCGCCTTGGAGTTCTCCGTCTCGAGAGCCAGGAAGGTCTTCGATGACCAGGTGTACTCGTCGAGACCGGACTCACCCGTGGTCTCGTCGTAGAGCCAGTCCATGTGGACGGGTGGCGCTGCGGCGATCATGACGGGCGACCCGGTGCTGGGCACCTCGATGACCAGGGGTGCACCCAGGCGCAACGAGGTGTTGTCCTGGTCGTACGCGGTCAGGGTGGCGCTCTTGGCCGGATCGAGCTTCACCGACGTGTCGAAGACGCGGACGGCCTTCGCCGCCGGGTCCCAGCTCAGCATCGCGACGTTCCCGGTCGCTCCGCGCACCGTGGCCACCCCCCAGAGAAGCGCATCGTTCGACGCGGCGTCGCGCCCGGCGTAGCCACCGGGAGCGAGCTGAAGAGGCGGTCGGTGCGGGTGGGGGTACTTCTTCACGAAATCGAGTTTCGACGCAGTCTGATAAGGGAAAGTCTCTTTCGCGTACTCGAGGCAGGCGTATCCCAGGTTCGAGCTCTTGAGCGTCTGGTCGACAGCACTGGTCGGGTCGATGCCGTATGCGGTGTAGCAGGAATAAGGCACGATCCGCCAGCCGTTGTAGATGTCGTCGACGGTCATCACCGCGTAGGAGAAGACCAACTGACGGCGATCCATGCTGGAGGGGTCGGAGGGATCGCTGCCCTCGGTGAACAACGCCGGCTCGAGGCGATGGGTGACCGAGCACCATTGCCCGGCGACCGTGGTCGCGCACCCGGTCTCCAGGGAGATGTCGAAGGCGTTGCTGTTGTTGTTGCCCGACTGCGTCACGGACGATGCGACGGTGAAGTCCGCTGTGAAGGCTTTGATCTCCACCCATACCCACACCAGGTTGGACTCGGTGTAGCTGACCGCGAGCTGCGCCTTGCCGATGCCGGCGAAGTCACCGGCGGCGACACCGTAGATCGTCGAGACGGGGACGTCCTTCCCTACCGCGAAGGCAGCGGTCGTGGACTGCTGCACGGAGGTCTGGTCCGGCGCGGTGTAGGAGATGAACGTGGTTCTGAAGGCGCCTGCGGAGTTCTGGTAGACGACGGCGATCTCGTTCTGGGCGTCTCCGTTGAAGTCGGCGATCTCCACTCCGACGGTTCCGGTGATCTCGTCGGTGGTGAATCCGGTGACGTCGGTCGAGGCGAGGCTCGGCCGGTTGTAGTCGACGACGGCGACGTGCAGCTTCCGATCGCCGTCGACGTAGGCGACGGCGGCTTCGTCGCCGTAGTTGCCCGCCGCGGTCGCCGCTCGGTCCAGGTCGCGACCGCGAGGTCGGAGGGGAGCGTCGCGTCCTTCGGCATCGGGATCGACCAGGTGGGCAGCGCGCCGGCGTTGGGGGCGCCTCCGGACGTCACGGTGGCGCTCGTGTCGAAGAGCGCCAGGACCGCGCTGTCTCCGAGGGGGCTGAAGTGCAGGGCCAGCACGCGCTCGGCGTCGTCGTCGACGAAGCGGCCCGAGGCCGTGGGGAAGTTGGCGTGCAGATCCGTGACAGGCGCGGTCTGACCGGAGGCGACGGTCACGGGTTGCGCCCCCGACTTCGCCGTGTACGCGGTGGCGGTGTTCGTCCCGTCCGCCGGTTGGACCAGGAGCTTGTCGCTCTGGATGAGGGTGCTCGCGGCCGGAGCGCCCAACGGGTCGACGGGTTCGGCGGGCGCGCCCGACCCGAGGTCGACGGCGGTGACGGCTGTGTCGGTGCTCGTCGCCGCCGAGGCGGGGACGGCGAGGGGACCTGCGAGCACTCCCGCGGTCAGGGCGGCGGCTGCGGCGAGCAGCGCCTGGCGACCGCGTCGGCGCGGTCGATCGGGGTGGGGGGAGATGGGCATGGCGGTGCGATCCTCGCTCTGGCCGGGTGTGGGGTGTGGAAACGTACAGCTCCCACTGCCGCTCAGTCTCGGGTCCGGACGGGGGGCGCGATAGAGCCGGAAGCGGACATGTCCGCAACAGGGCGGAGCCGTGCGGAAGGACGCCGGCGCGCGCCGGAGCACCCCGTCCGGTGAGCGCGGTGCCGCCGACGGAGCACTCCGCTCCCACGATGCGGCGACGTCGACGGGACGCCGCGGGGACGCCGAGGGAGCACCCCTCGCAGCTCCGTCAGCGGTGCGCGAGCCGATGCTCGACCGACCCTGGTGCAGGTGCCGCTCACCGCGGCGTCCGGCCCCCGGGCGGTCCGACGATGCGGTGGACGCCTCCTGAGCTGTCGCCGGTCAGGAGGCCCGCTCGCGCGCCCGGGTGTCGGAGGCGTCGTCCTCGGCCGGCTGGTCGTCCATGACTCCCGGCCGCAGGCGCAGGAGCAGCAGGAAGTAGACGGCGCCGAGGGCGATCAGCCCGAGGACGACCAGCGCGGGCACGAGCCCGTCGCCCGGGGTGACGAGGGCGAGCAGGGCGACGACGATCCAGACGAGTGCGGCGACGGCGACGGGGAGCTCGGCGCGGCCGAGGCTGAAGCCGCCGTCGCGGCGCTCGAGCCGGCGGCGGACGACGAGGTAGAGGACGACGGTGCCGCCGTAGATGAGTGCGGGGAGGATCGTGCTGCCGATGATCAGCTGCAGCAGCGCCTCGCCGGGCAGGGCGAGCATCAGGACGCAGCCGATGGCGATGATGAGCAGCGTCGCGTACACGGGCGTCCTGGTCCGGGAGTCGACGCGCCCGATCAGGCGCGCTGCGGGGAAGCGGCCGTCGCGGGCCATCGCGAAGGCCTGGCGGGCCGCGGCAGCCATGACCACGGTGCCGGCGCCGAACATCGAGAACGCGATGCCCGCGAGCAGGATCTGCTCCCAGACGGGTCCGAGCTGCCCGCGGATGATCGCGGCGACGGGGGAGGGGTCGGTGCTGACGGCGTCGACGTCCTGGATCGAGACGGTCAGGACGACGAGGAACGCGAGCCCTGCGACGGCGGCCGCGATGACGGATCCGACGATCGCGCGCGGGACGCTGCGGAACGGGTCCTTCGCCTCTTCGGCGAGGTTCGCGGCGGAGTCGAATCCGACGAGTGTGGTCAGGCCCATCAGCATCCCCGCCATCAGCCCGCCGCCGAGCACGAAGTACTGGGGGTCCGCGTCGGCGACACCGCGGGAGACGAGGTTCTCGGGCTGGACGGTGCCGGTGGCGAGCGAGACCGCGAGGAGGACGACGACGAGGACCACCACGATCGCGAGCTCGATGCCCACCGCCCACGCCGTGAGGACGCCGAGCAGACGGGTGGAGGCGATCACCAGGACCGCCTGCACGACGAGGATCGCGACGGTCAGCCAGCGGGTGAGATCCTCGTCCGCGCCGATCCCCAGCATCGGCATGATCGCCTGGCCGGCGAGGGCGTCGGCGATCGCGACGACGGCGATGGCGAGGAACCAGAACGACAGCCAGCCGAAGAACCAGCCGACCCGGGGCGAGGCCAGCCTCGACGCCCACTGGTAGGAGGAGCCGCTGAGTGCGATGCGGGCGGCGAACTGCGCGACCACGAGGGCGACGAGGGTCTGGCCGATGCCCACGATCACCCACAGCCAGATGCCGGCCGGACCCGCGGTCTGCAGCATCTGCCCGTAGGTGGCGAAGACCCCCACGGCGACGGAGATGAACGCGAAGGAGATCGCGAACACCTGGAAGCCGCCCAGTGTGCGCGTGAGCGGGGGGCGGCTGGTGGTCGGAGTCGACATGTCTGCTTTCTCGGGGTCGGGTCGGTCGGGGGTGGTCACGAGCGTCCCTGCCACCAGTGGCGCAGCGCCGGGTGGTACTGCCGCACCAGCGACTCGAGCCACGGCGGCACGGAGGGCTGAGGCCGCGGTGCCGCCGTAGGTGGCGAGGTCGGCGTCGGCACAGGTGGTGCCGGGGGGATCGGGGGTGCCGTTGCACCCGGCGGCCCGGAGGGAGGCGCTGGGCTCCTCACGGCGGTGACGGCGATGTAGCCGTCGCGCCTGCTCTCGGTGCCGGAGGAGACGCCGCTGGTGGAGTCCGTGACCGAGGCGTCGACGTGGTTCGAGCCTCCCGCTCCGGAGGAGGGGAAGAAGCGCTGCCCGCCGGAGTACCGTCCTCCGCTGCCACCGCCTCCGCCGTACCAGCCGCCCCCGCCGCCGCCGCCCGCGATGCCGTCGACGGTCCGCGCGCTCCCCCCGCCGGCGCCCCCGACCCCGAAGTCGCCGTCGGTGCCGTGCGTCGAGGTGCAGAGCGCCACGGCGCCGCCGGTGGTCTCCGTGCCGGGCTCGGCGCGACTGCCCGCTCTGCACGCCGACCCCGGTGCACCGGCGTCGCCCCCGGTGCCTGCGAGGTAGGCGTCCTGTCCGCCGCCGCCTCCGCCTCCACCGCCGGCGACCATGAGGCGGCTGGAGGGATCGTCCGGCGAGGTACGGATGTCGGTGGCGCCGCCGCCGCCCCCGCTCTGCCGCAGGGAGGACGCGCCGCCGCCGCCCGGGCCTCCGCCGTTGACGCCTCCGGGGAAGCGATCGGGGTGGGGAGCAGCGGGGTCGTCCCGGTCGTACCCGCCGCCCTGCCCGCCGACGACGAGGTGCAGCGTCTGCCCGGGAGTGACGGGGAGCAATCCGGTCACGAGACCTCCGCGTCCGCCGTCCACACCGCCGTCGCCTCCCTTCATCTCGATGCGGAGGGCGGTGACGTCGGCGCCGACGACGTAGGGGATCGGGCCGCCGGCGGCCTCGACGACCAGGGACGGAGCTTCGGCGGCCTGCGCGGGGAGCGGAGGATGCGCCGCGGCGAGCCCGGTGCCGAGGAGGAGTGCTCCGGCGAGGAGCGAGTGCGGGCGGAGTGCGCGGCGGGGGAGCATGGTCGTCCTCGGTGTCGGGTCGACCGTCCTCGGCCTCCGTGCGACCGTGGCAGGTGTCCGCGTGCGGCCGCAACGTCCTCTAGCGGCCACGTCCGGAAGAGGGCGTGAGCTGTTCGACGACTGTCGGCTCTGCGGCTCGCACGGCGGTCGTCCTGCGAGAAGGACTGCGGAGTGGCTCGCTCCCCGCCCCGACCGCGCGGCAGCGTCCGCACCGCCACCGGTGGGCCCCGTCGGGCTCGAACCGACGACCCGCGGATTAAAAGTCCGCTGCTCTGCCAACTGAGCTAGAGGCCCGCGGATCCAGGGTAGCGCGCCCGACGGACCGACCCGACGGCACCCGGACCGGGGCATATCCGGCGGCCCGCAGGCGTTACCCTCCTCGAACCCCTTCACTCCGAGCGGACGCCTGCGCCCGCTCTCCCGACCGCGGAAGGCGGCCCCATGACAGACGGCTTCCACAAGCCGACCAAGTTCCCCTCCCACGTCTTCGAGGCGTTCCAGGGAGGCGAGGACCCGGCGCAGATCACCCGGGTGGCGCACGAGACGGCGATCGCCCTGCTCAGCCGGGTCCGGGACGACCCGGATCCGGTGATCATCGACCGCCTGGTCGAGTACACCGACCACAACGGCATCGATGCGCTCGCCGAGCTGTGGGCGCGCTCGAGTGCCTCGAGCCTGCCGGGTGCACTCTGGCGCATCTACCTGCTCCGGCTCGTCATCCGGCAGGATCCGCAGAGCACGAGCTTCCTCTACCAGCGGGGCGTGGAGCTCTCCTCCACCATCGATCCGGTGGTCGCGGGAGCCAGCACGCCCACCGGACCCGCCGAGATCACCGAGCTCGCCGACCGGATCCTCCGCGGCGTCTTCGACGGCGACTTCGCCGTGGCTCTCGACCGTGCCGCTGCGTTCTGCCGCGTGAGCGCCTCCGGAGCGGCCTCGGTCGCCGACGACGTCGAGCTGATCGACGGGCCGCGGGCGAGCGAGCTCACGACGCGCGCCCTCCGCCTCTCGACCACCGCCTCCGAGCTCGCCGGCTGCGCGAGGCTCTGGCGGAGCGACTCCCTGGAGTAGTCCTCCCGCGCAAGGCCGTTCACCGACCGCGAACGCGCCTCGCGACCACCCCCGGGGCAGTGGTTAGACTGGGCGAGGCCGGATCGCAGTAACCCCGGGCTCCACTTGTAGCCGCTTCGAGCGGCCTCGCGCCGAGAGGCGTTCTGCGGTCCGGCCCCTTTCTTCCCCGCAGTACCGCACGGGAGCGAGGGCCCAGTGGCGGGTGGTCGGAGGCGGGCCGCCCCGCACCGCACGTCCGAGTCCTCGACAGACAGGCGCCACCCCGATGAAGAACCGCATCGCGTTCCGACGGGGGGCTCGGTGGTGGGCCGGGACAGGCCTGCTGGTCACCGCAGCCCTCTACCTCCTCGGCGCTCCGCAGGTCGACGACGCCGACGGTGCACTCCTCGGCGGAGGCGTCACCGTGTCGCAGGGAGCGGTCATGCGCTCACTGGCGGTGCTCGACGTGATCGCCGGTCTCTGGATCCTCCTCCGACCCCGGACCTACCCCGCCCTGACCGCGGCGGCCGCCGGTCTGATCGCCCTCTGGCTCTCGCCCCGGCTCAAGGCTCCGGCGCTCGTCGACATCGGCGGATTCGCACTCGACATCCGCTTCGCGGTCCACCCCCTCGAGGTGCTCGTGATCGTCGCGGCGGTGACCGTCGTCGTCTCGTCGGTGAGCGCGGGCTTCCAGAAGCGGGCTCGGACGGGGGAGCGACGATGAGCGACGACACCACGACCGACCTCGGCTCGCTCCTCGAGCGCATCGCCGCCGCCGATCAGACGGCGTTCTCCGAGCTGTACGACCTCACCGCGTCCCGCGTCCTCGGGCTCGTCACCAGGGTGCTCGTCGACCGTGCGCAGTCCGAGGAGGTGACCCAGGAGGTGTTCCTCGAGATCTGGCAAACCGCTGGACGCTTCGCTCCGAATAAAGGAAGCGCGACGACCTGGATCCTCACGATGGCACACCGCAGGGCCATCGATCGGGTACGCGCGGCTCAAGCGGGCCGCGACCGGGACGTGCGCATCGGAATCCGGGATCTCGGTCGTGACTACGACCAGGTCGCCGAACAGGCGGAGGTGTCTCTTGAGCACGAGAAGGTCGCGGCCGCCATGGGCAGGCTGACCGAGCTGCAGCGGCAGGCGCTGCAGTTGGCGTACTACGGCGGGTACTCGCACAGCGAGATCGCGGGGATCCTGCAGTGCCCCGTCGGTACCGTCAAGACGCGCCTGCGCGATGGAATGATCAGACTTCGAGAAGAGATGGGGGTGACCCGGTGACCGACGTGAATCGACCCGACGATCCTCGCGAGCTCGCCGCGGGCCACGCCCTCGGGATCCTGACTCCCGAGGAGCAGGACCGGTACGAGCGGTTCCTCGCGGAGCACCCGGAGGCCCGAGCCGAGGCGGACGGGTTCGCCGCTGTGGCCGACGCGCTCTCCGACGACGCCGCGCCGGTGGCCCCTTCGCCCCGCCTGAAGGCGGATCTGATGGCGCTCATCGCGACGACGCCGCAACTGCCGCGGGACGAGCCGGCTCAGCCGGTCGAGCCTCCGCGACTGCACGCCGTCGAAGCGGAGGCGCCCCCCAGGGCGCGCCACAGCGCCGAGGCGAAGGCGCGCGGCCGGTGGTTCACCCGCCCTGCCGTGTACCTCTCGGCCGCCGCCGCGGCCGCCGTGATCGCGGTCGGCGGAGTGACGCTGCCCCAGGTGCTCTCGCCCGGCTCCGATCAGACGCAGGAGCTCACGGCTCTGGAGGAGATCCGCAACGCCCCCGACGCGCAGGAGGCCGTCTCGACCGTCGCCTCGGGCGAGACCGCGACGCTGGTCTGGTCGGGTTCGCTCGGCCGCTCGGCTCTCGTCGTCGAGGATCTCGCTCCACTGCCCGACGGCAAGACGTACGAGCTCTGGTACATCGACTCCACCGGGCCGGTGGCCGCGGGTCTCTTCGAGGGAGGCGACGGCCGGACCGTGGCTCCTCTCGAGGGCACCATGGCCGAGGGCGCCGTCGTCGCGGTGACGATCGAGGACGAGGGCGGGTCGGACACTCCGACCACCGATCCCATCCTCGCCATCGAGACCGCCTGACGGCACGACCGACGGACGCAGACGAGAAGAGCCGCACCCCCGAGGGGAGTGCGGCTCTTCTCGTTGAGGGCGTCGGATCAGCCGAAGCGGCCCGAGACGTAGTCCTCGGTGGCCTGCACGGACGGGCGCGAGAACATGGTGGCCGTGTCGTCGTACTCGATGAGCTTGCCCGGCTTGCCGGTGCCCGCGATGTTGAAGAACGCGGTGCGGTCCGAGACGCGCGACGCCTGCTGCATGTTGTGGGTCACGATCACGATCGTGTACTCGTTCTTGAGCTCCTCGATGAGGTCCTCGATCGCGAGCGTCGAGATCGGGTCGAGGGCCGAGCAGGGCTCGTCCATCAGCAGCACGTCGGGCGAGACCGCGATCGCGCGGGCGATGCACAGACGCTGCTGCTGACCGCCGGAGAGACCGGAGCCCGGCTTGTCGAGGCGGTCCTTCACCTCGTTCCAGAGGTTCGCGCCCTGGAGCGACTTCTCGACCAGGTCGTCCGCGTCGGACTTGCTGATGCGGCGGTTGTTGAGCTTCACCCCGGCCAGCACGTTGTCGCGGATGGACATCGTGGGGAACGGGTTCGGACGCTGGAAGACCATGCCCACCTGACGGCGGACGAGCACCGGGTCGACGCCGGGGCCGTAGAGGTTGTTCCCGTCGATCAGCACCTCGCCGTCGACGTAGGCGCCGGGGATGACCTCGTGCATGCGGTTGAGCGTGCGGAGGAAGGTCGACTTGCCGCAGCCGGACGGGCCGATGAAGGCGGTGACGGTGCGGGGCTCGATGGTGAGCCCGACTCCCTCGACCGCGAGGAACTTGCTGTAGTAGACGTTGAGGTCGTTGACTTCGATGCGCTTGGACAACGGAGATCCTTCGGGTTAGCGGCCGAGCTTGGGGGCGAAGATGCGCGCGACCAGGCGTGCGAGCAGGTTGAGGAGCATGACGATCAGGATGAGGACCAGCGCGCCGGTCCACGCCCGGTCGATGTACGCGGCGGCGTCGGAGCCCTGGTCCGCGTACTGGCGGAAGACGAAGACAGGGAGGGTCATCATCCGGTCGTCGAACGGGTTGTAGTTCATCGACTGCGTGAAGCCGGCGACGATGAGCAGCGGGGCCGTCTCGCCGATGACGCGGGCGATCGAGAGCATGACGCCCGTGACGATGCCGGCGATCGAGGTGGGGAGGACGATCTTGACGACGGTCAGCCACTTGGGCACGCCGAGGGCGAAGGACGCCTCGCGCAGCTCGTTCGGGACCAGCCGCAGCATCTCCTCGGTCGAGCGGACCACCACGGGGATCATCAGCACCGAGAGCGCGACCGCGCCGCCGATGCCCATCCGGACGCCCGGTCCGAAGAAGAGGACGAGCAGGGCGTAGGCGAAGAGGCCGGCGACGATGGAGGGGATGCCGGTCATGACGTCGACGAAGAAGGTGATGCCGCGGGCCAAGGTGCCGCGTCCGTACTCGACGAGGTAGATCGCCGTCATCAGGCCGATCGGGATCGAGATGACCGCCGCGAGCGCCGTGATGATGAGCGTGCCCATGATCGCGTGCAGCGCTCCTCTGCCCTCGCCGACGACGTTCCGCATCGAGGAGGTGAAGAAGAGGATGTCGAACCGCGCGGCCCCGGCGGTGATCGCGGTGTACATCAGCGAGATCAGCGGGATCAGCGCGACGACGAACGCCGCGGTGACCAGCGTCGTGACGACCCGGTCGGTGGCCCGGCGGGCGCCCTCGACCAGGCGGGCCAGGACGAACACCGCGACCGTGTAGAGCACGGCGCCGAAGAAGACGGTGCCGACGATGTCGAAGCCGGCGGTCACGCCGCTCACCGCGAGGAGCGCGTAGACGACGGCCATCAGCGCGAGGCTGCCGCCGAGGAGCGCGAGGGGGGCCCACTTGGGCAGCTGCCCGCTGGTGAGGGTGTTCGTCACCGCGGGAGCGGCGTCCTCGACGCGGCGGCGCTGGCGAGGAGGAGTCGTCATGGTGACCATCAGTTCGCTCCCGAGAAGCCTTGCGGCGGTTGATGATGTAGCGCGCGAGCATGTTCACGACGAGCGTGATCGCGAAGAGCATGAGGCCGGAGGCGATCAGCTCGTTGACCTTGAGGCCGTAGGCCTCGGGGAAGCTCAGGGCGATGTTCGCGGCGACCGTGTTGGAGTTCGTCGACTGCAGCAGCGCGAAGTTCACGACGAAGGACGGCGAGAGGACGATCGCGACGGCCATGGTCTCGCCGAGTGCGCGGCCGAGGCCGAGCATCGAGGCCGAGATGATGCCGGGGCGGCCGAAGGGCAGGACCGCCGTGCGGACCATCTCCCAGCGGGTCGCGCCGAGGGCGAGCGCCGCCTCCTCGTGGAGGGTCGGCGTTTGGAGGAAGACCTCGCGGGAGATCGCCGTGACGATCGGCAGGATCATGACCGCCAGCACGAGGGCGACGGTGAGGATCGTGCGTCCGGTGCCCGAGACGGGGCCGGAGAAGAGCGGGAACCAGCCGAACGCGTCCGTGAGGAACGTGTAGAAGGGCTGGACGAACGGGGCGAGGACGGTGATGCCCCAGAGACCGAAGACGACCGAGGGCACGGCGGCCAGCAGGTCGATCACGTAGCCCAGGCCCTGCGCGAGACGGCGCGGGGCGTAGTGCGAGATGAAGAGCGCGATGCCGATCGAGATCGGGACGGCGATGACGAGGGCGAGCGCCGCGGCGTACACGGTGCCGAAGACGAGGGGGCCGACGTAGGCCCAGAAGCCGGCGCCGCCGGAGATATCGTCGCTCGGCGCGGTGAGCGCGGGGATCGACTGCACGACCAGGAAGAGGGCGACGGCGGCGAGGATGACGAGGATCAGCGTGCCGGAGGCCATGGCCGTTCCGGCGAAGATCCGGTCGGCCGGGCGCTGCTTCGCCTTGATGGCGCCGACGGGCCGCTCTGCGGTGCTCATGGATGGGTTCCCTGCGTTCGGAGTGGGGGAGGGGGCCGATCCGCGAGACGGCCCCGGACCGGTGGGGTCCGGGGCCGACTCGCGAGGGGGATTACTTGATGGACTCGATCGCGGTGGCGACCTGGGTCGACAGCTCGGACGAGAGCGGGGCGGCTCCGGCGGAGGTCGCGGCCTCCTCCTGACCGGCCTCGCTGGTCACGTAGCCAAGGTACGCCTTGACGAGCTCGGCCGTCGCGGGGTCCTGGTACTCCTGGCAGGCGATGAGGTAGCTGACCAGGACGACCGGGTACACACCCGACTCCTCGGTGGAGTAGTCGATGTCGTACACGATGTCGTTCTCGGGACGGTCGGTCGCCTCGGGCGAGGCGTCGACGATCGCGGCAGCGGCCTCGGGGGAGTACTCGACGAACTCCTCGCCCACCTTGATCTTCGCGGTGCCGAGGTCACCGGCGCGCGAGGCGTCGGCGTATCCGATGGTGTTGGTGCCGTTGGTCACGGTGTCGATGACGCCCGAGGTGCCCTGGGCCGCCTCGCCGCCCTCGTAGGGCCAGACGCGTCCGGCTCCGCGTCCCACACGTCGGGGGCGGTCGCGTTGAGGTACGCGGCGAAGTTCTCGGTGGTGCCCGAGTCGTCCGAGCGGTGCACCGCGGTGATGTTGGCGTCGGGGAGCGTCGCGTCGGGGTTCAGCGCGGCGATCTCGGGGGCGCTCCACTTGGTGATGGTGCCCTTGAAGATGCCCGCGGCGGTGGCCGCGTCGAGGTTGAGCTCGTCGACGCCGTCGATCTTGAAGACCAGGGCGATCGGGGAGATGTAGGCCGGGACGTCGATGGCCGAGGTGCCCTCGGCGCACTTGCCGAAGGAGCCGTCCAGCTCCTCGAGCTTGAGCGCGCGGTCCGAGCCGGCGAAGTCGGCGCCGCCGGCGATGAACGCCTCGCGACCCGCGCCGGAGCCGTCGGGCGAGTAGTTGATGGTGACGCCGGGGTTCTCCGTCTGGAAGGCGGCGACCCAGGCCTCCTGGGCCGACCCCTGCGACGAGGCGCCGATGCCGTTGAGCGTGCCCTCGAGGCTGCTGGCAGCACCGGAGGAGGAGTCGCCGGCCGGAGCCGCGGTCCCTTCATTGGCTGCGCACGAGGTCAGAGTGATCGCTGCGACGGCGGCGACGACGGCCGCCTGGCCGAGACGCGAGATTCTCACAAGTATCCCTTTCGGGTAGGAAAGCATGGAAACAGAACAGGGCCTGGTGCAGCCCGCGAGCGAATGTACGAGGGGGTCGTGTCCGCCCACGGTCCGCTGGGTGAACGGGCGGTGAACGAGGCCCGTCGGGGCTTGCCGGGCGCGCCGCGGATCCGGATCGCTCCGGGCGTGCGGCGGCGCGGTCTCAGGCGAGCGGCGCGTGCGTCTCGATCGCCACGATGCCCGATCCGGGGTGCTCGCTCGAGAGGTGCACGACGGTGAATCCGCCGGTGGGCAGGTGCGAGGCCTCGTCGAGGTAGGCGCCGATCGGAGTCGCGGTGGCGAGGGCGATCTCGCGCAGGATCTCGGGGATCACCGGCCGGTGGCTGCAGAGCACGGCGGTCCTGCGGGCGCGCACGCGCTTGCCGATCAGGCCGCGGATGTCGGTGCCGCCGTGCTCGAACGCGTCCTGGCTGATGTCGTCGGACAGGCGCACGGGCCTCTTCACGAGGGAGGCGAGCGGAGCGATCGTCGAGCGGCAGCGCTTCGCGGTGCTCGAGACGAGCCGGCGCGGGCGCCAGGCCGCGACCGCGCGGGCGGCCGCAGCGGCCTCGTCGGTCCCGCGCCGGTTGAGGCGCCGGGTGGAGTCGCGACCGTCCCAGGAGTCGGCGGGCACGGCCTTCGCGTGCCGCAGCACGACGAGCGCGAAGGTCTCGAGGCCGCCCCGGGCCGCGATCCTCGAGAACTCGTCGACGATGGCGACGTCGTGCGGATAGGTGAGGTAGCCGCGTGCCCGCTTCGGCGTGACCCACTCCAGGGCCTCGACCTCGCGGTTGGGCAGGAAGTCGGAGTGCAGCACGGCCTTCTCGCTGACCCGCGCCGCCCAGTAGTGGACGGCCTTGGCGCGTCCGTTCGGCAGGGTGTACTCGGTCGAGCCCAGCGGCACGCCCAGACCGACGGCGAGCCCCGTCTCCTCGCGGATCTCGCGCACCGCGGTCTCGGGCAGCGACTCGCCCGGATCGACCTTGCCCTTGGGCAGGCTGACGTCGCTCCGGTGCGGCCGGTGGATCACGAGGATGTGCGGGCGGCCCTCGATGATCCGCCAGCACACCGCTCCGGCCGCGTAGACGGTCCCGGTCACGGCGTCAGCGGGCGGAGGCCCGGGAGGCGGACCGCGACGCGATGCGCTTGCGGTGCGTGATGTGCGCCATGAGCCGGTTCTGCAGATCGGAGAGCGGCGCACCGTCCTCGTCGAGGTGGTGCCGGGTCCAGACCCCGTCGGGACCGAGCCACCAGGAGGCGGTCTTCTCGTCCATCGCGCGGTCGAACATGTCGTCGATCTCGCTCAGGTGCGCGGGCTCGACGATCCGCACGAGCGCCTCGACGCGGCGATCGAGGTTGCGGTGCATCATGTCGGCGCTGCCGATGTAGACGATCGGCTCGCCGTCGTTGACGAAGCTGAAGATGCGCGAGTGCTCGAGGTAGCGCCCCAGGATCGAGCGCACCCGGATCGTCTCCGAGAGGCCCTCCTGCCCGGGCTTGAGGCCGCAGATGCCGCGGACCCAGACGTCGACCGGCACGCCGGCCTGGCTCGCCCGGTACAGCGCGTCGATGACGGCCTCGTCGACGATCGAGTTCATCTTGATCCGGATGCCGGAGGGCTTGCCCGCCCTGGCGTTCTCGGTCTCGGCCTCGATGCGCTTCAGCAGGCCCTTCCGGAGGTGGCGCGGCGCGACGAGCAGGCGCTTGAACTTCTTCTCGATCGCGTAGCCCGAGAGCTCGTTGAACAGGCGGGTGAGGTCCTTGCCCACCTCGTCGTCGGCGGTGAGCAGGCCGAGGTCCTCGTAGATGCGCGAGGTCTTCGGGTTGTAGTTGCCCGTGCCGATGTGGGAGTAGTGCCGCAGCACCCCGCCCTTCTCCTGGCGGATCACGAGCGCGAGCTTGCAGTGGGTCTTGAGGCCGACGAGGCCGTAGACGACGTGCACGCCGGCCTTCTCGAGCTTGCGCGCCCACGAGATGTTGGCCTGCTCGTCGAAGCGCGCCTTGATCTCGACGAGGGCGAGGACCTGCTTGCCCGACTCCGCCGCGTCGATGAGCGCCTCGACGATGGGGGAGTCGCCCGAGGTGCGGTACAGCGTCTGCTTGATCGCGAGCACGTCCGGATCGGCGGCCGCCTGCTCGAGGAACGACTGCACGCTGGTCGCGAAGGACTCGTAGGGGTGGTGCAGCAGCACGTCGCCGCGCGAGACGGCCTTGAACACGTCCTGCCGCTGGTTGGGCTCGGACGGCATGAGCTGCGCGGCCGTGGTCGGCACGTGGTTCGGGTACTTCAGATCCGGACGGTCGATCTTCTGCAGGCTGAAGAGCCCGCTGAGATCCAGCGGCGCCGGGAGCTTGTAGACCTCCTGCGTCGTGATGTCGAGCTCGCGCACGAGGAGCCCCAGCGTCTCGTCGTCCATGTCGTCGGTGACCTCGAGGCGGATGGGCGGGCCGAACCGGCGGCGCAGCAGCTCCTTCTCGAGGGCCTTGATGAGGTTCTCGGTCTCGTCCTCGTCGACCTCGACGTCCTCGTTGCGGGTCACGCGGAAGACGTGGTGGTCCAGGATCTCCATCCCGGGGAAGAGATCGTCGAGCTGGTTCGCGATGAGGTCCTCGAGCGAGATGAAGCGCATCGGCTCACCGGGTGCGGCGACGCCGGCGATCCGCACGAAGCGCGGCAGCATCTGCGGCACCTTGAGACGCGCGAACTCGGTCTTCTGCGTCTTGGGGTTGCGGACCCGGACCGACAGGTTGAGGGACAGGCCGGAGATGTAGGGGAACGGGTGCGCCGGGTCGACCGCGAGCGGCATGAGCACCGGGAAGATCTGCGCCGAGAAGTAGTCGTCGAGCACAGAGCGCTCGGCGTCGTTGAGATCGCTCCAGCGCACGACCTCGATGCCGGAGGCGCCGAGCGCCGGCTTCACGAGATCCTGGTAGGCGCGCGCGTGGCGCTGCTGCAGCTGGTGCGCCTTCTCGGAGATGTCGGTGAGCACGTCGACCGGCACGCGGCCGATGTTCGTCGTGAGCGCGAGCCCCGTGAGGATCCGGCGCTTGAGCCCGGCGACGCGCACCATGAAGAACTCGTCGAGGTTCGACGAGAAGATCGCGAGGAAGTTCGCCCGCTCGAGCACCGGCACCAGCGGATCCTCGGCGAGCTCGAGCACGCGCTGGTTGAACGCCAGCCAGCTGAGCTCGCGGTCGAGGTAGCGGTTGTCCGGGAGGAGCGGGTCCGGGAGCTCCTCCTCGTCGTCGAAGTCGTCGTCGAGGTCGTCGCTCAGGCCGTCTTCGAGAATGAGGTTGTCGCCGTCCATGCGACCATCCTGGCACCGCCCCCGCGTGCTCCGCGCCGCGGGTGGTGAATGCCGGGTGAACGCGGCCGGGGGAGGAGCGCCCGCGTCAGCGGACGGCCGGACGCCGCTGCAGGTACTGCACGTCGACCGAGGCGTCGGTGAAGCCGAGGGAGCGGTAGAGGGCGACCGCCGAGCGGTTCTCGGCCTCGACGTACAGATCGGCGGCGGTGCAGCCGCGCTCGAGCATGCGGGCCAGCCCGGCGCCGAGCAGAGCGCGTCCGAGGCCGCGACCGGCCTGCTCCGGAGCGATGCCGAGGACGTAGATCTCGCCCGTCGTCGATCCCGGCTCGATCTTCAGCCAGTCGTAGCCGACGAGCGCACCGGAGGAGTCGCGCAGCAGGAGGAAGTCGCCCTCGTCGAACCACGGCTCGGCGCGGCGGGCGGCGAGGTCCTCCTCCGTGAGGCGGCCCTGCTCGGGATGCGCGGCGAACACCCGCGCGTTCAGCGCGACCCACTCGGCGGGATCGAGGTCGCGGGCGCCCGAGAGCACGAAGCCCTCGGGGACCTCCACCTCGGGCGCCGCGAGCGGCTCGAGCTCGAGGTGGAGGAGGGTGCGCACCGGAGCGAACCCGTGCGAGGCCGCGAGGGCCCGGGCCGCCGGATGGTCGCCGTGCGCCCACGCGAGAAGGCCGGTGCGGCCGCTCGCGAGCACCTGCTCGAGGGTCGCGCGGCCGAAGCCGACGCCGCGCCACTCCGGATCGACGACGAACTCGAGCTCGCCCTGCCCCAGGACGGCGGCGGCCACGACCACGTCGGCCCGCAGGCCGATGAGGAGCGTGCGCGAGCCGTTCCGGGCGTCGACCAGCGTCTGGTCGCTGAACGGGGGCTGGTGGTCGAACCAGGCGGCACGACCGATCAGGTGCTCGAGGCCGGCCGACACCGCGGGGTCGGCCAGATCCTCAACCGAGAGGTTGAGCGACTCGCTCATTGTCCTCTTCGTAGACGTTGAAGCGGTATCCGACGTTGCGGACGGTTCCGATCAGCGATTCGAGATCGCCGAGCTTGGCGCGCAGGCGCCGCACGTGCACGTCGACGGTGCGGGTGCCGCCGAAGTAGTCGTAGCCCCACACCTCGCTGAGCAGCTGCTCGCGGGTGAAGACCCGAGACGGGTGCGTGGCGAAGAAGCGCAGGAGCTCGAACTCCTTGAAGGTGAGGTCGAGCGGGCGGCCGTGGACCTTCGCCGAATAGCTGGCCTCGTCGATCACGACGCCCGAGGCCTGGATCCGCGACGCCGACTGCTCCTGGGCGAGGCGCCCGATCACGAGCCGGATGCGGGCGTCGACCTCGGCGGGCCCGGCCGAGTCGAGGATGACGTCGTTCACTCCCCAATCGGCCGAGACGGCCGTGAGTCCGCCCTCGGTGAGGATCAGGATGAGCGGGACGTTGATCCCGGTGGTGGTCAGGATCTTGCAGAGGGACTTGGCGCTGGCCAGGTCCTGACGCGCGTCGACGAAGATCAGATCGCAGCTCGGAGCGTTCACGAGCTGCGCCGGCTCGGCCGGGATCTGCCTGGTGCGGTGGCTGAGGAGCCCCAGAGCGGGCAGCACCTCGGTGCCCCCCGCAGAGGTCAGTATCAACAACTGCGCCACGGATCCTCCAGAAATGGTCTGCGGCAATACTAGCGGCGGGCCGGAAGGGCCGACCGCCTCGGGCATGATTGACGGATGAGCGGGGATCGGGTGGGCATCGGCGTGGTGTGGGCGCTCGCCCTCGTGGGCTCCGTCGTCTCGCTGGCCCTCGCGTCGCCCGGGTCGGCGCAGACCTGGCTCGCGCTCACCTTCGGCGGCTGCGTCCTCGCGACGTTCGCGGTGCAGCTGGCCGTGGCGCGAGCCTCCGGGTACCTGCTGCGGGCCATGACGAGCGTGGTCGGGGCGATGGTCGTCATCGGCGTCGCGAGCGCGATCGCGGCTCTCGCCGGCCGCTGAGGGCCTCTGCTGCGGAGGGTGGCGTCCGACCCGCTCCGGCGCCGTGCCGCCGGGTAGGATGGAGCCATGCTTCTCGCCCTCGAACTCTTCTATCTCGGACTGCTCGGGCTCGCCTCCCTCGCGATCGCGTGGGTCTCCGGCGTGGTCGTCTACAAGCTCTACCGCGGCCAGCGCTAGCCGCCGCGACAGAGCCGGAGTGATCTCCCTTCCGTCGGGCCTGCCGCCCGAGCTCGTCCCCCTCTCCTGGCTGCTCGGCGTCTGGGAGGGTTCCGGTGTCGTCGACTACGCCGTCGGCGACGACTCCGTGCAGGCCGAGTTCGGCCACCGCATCAGCTTCAGCTACGACGGGCTGCCCTACCTCAACTACAGCTCCTACACCTGGCTGGTCGACGACGACCGCGAGATCGGGCACAGCCCGCTGGTGAGCGAGATGGGGTACTGGCGCCTCAGCCGGCCGCTCACCGACGCGACGCGGGCCCCGCGATGCTCCCCGGGCGCGGTGCCCCCGCGTACCCCGATGCGGAGTCGGTCGAGACCCTCCGCAACGCCGGGGGCGGCTTCGACATCGAGGTCTCGCTCGTGCACCCCGACGGGGTGAGCGAGCTGTACCTCGGCCAGGTCAAGGGTCCGCGCATCGATCTCGCGACCGATGCGGTGATGCGCACCGCCGCCGCGAAGGACTACGCCGCGGCGACGCGCCTCTACGGCCTCGTCGACGACCACCTGCTGTGGGCGTGGGACATCGCCGCGCTCGGCCAGGGTCTGCGCACCCACGCCTCCGGACGGCTCGCCCGTGTCGACTAGTCCCGTCTCGCCGCTGCTGGACGTCCCGGGCGCGGTCGCGACCGCGAGCGTCGCCGAGCCCGGCGTGGCCGCGCACTACGGCGAGCCCTTCCGGGAGCAGAGGGCGCTCGCCGCCGGCACCGCGCTCGTCGACCTCTCGGGTCGCGGAGTCGTCACCGTCACCGGACCCGACCGCCTCACCTGGCTCGACTCGCTGACCAGCCAGGCGCTCCGGGGGCTCGCGCCCGGCGACTCGGCCGAGACGCTCCTCCTGGACCCGACCGGCCGCATCGAGCACCTGATCCGCGTCGTCGACGACGGCGGGACCGCCTGGCTCCTGCTCGACCGCGACGAGACCGCGGGCCTCGCCGCCTGGCTCGATCGGATGCGGTTCATGCTCCGCGTCGAGATCGCCGACCGGACGAGCGAGTTCGCCACGCTGGCGACCCTCGGGGAGGGCTCTGCCGCCGCCTTCGCGCTCGAACTGGCGGGCGAGGACGCCGTCAGCTGGATCGATCCGTGGACCAGCGTCCAGCCCGGGGGCTGGCAGTACGCCCTCGCCGAGCACCCGGCGGCCGACTGGCACGCGCGCGAGACGCTCGTGCCCCGCTCCGTCCTCAAGGCGCTCCCGTCGGACGCCGCCCGCGCCGGAGTCTCGTTCGCCGGCGCCGATGCGCTCGAGGCGCTCCGCATCGCGGCGTGGCGCCCCCGGCACGCGACAGAGGTCGACGAGCGGTCGATCCCGCACGAGCTCGATCTGCTGCGCTCCTCCGTGCACCTCGCCAAGGGCTGCTACCGCGGGCAGGAGACGGTCGCCAAGGTGCACAACCTCGGCCACCCGCCCCGCCGCCTCGTTCTGCTGCAGCTCGACGGCTCCGACTCCGCGCTCCCGTCGCACGGCGACGTCGTCACGGCGCCCAAGGGCGGCGAGGACGTCGAGGTCGGCCTCGTCACCTCCAGCGCCTGGCACTACGAGGACGGTCCGATCGCCCTCGCCGTGATCAAGCGCGCCGTCCCGGTCGAGCTCGAGCTCACGGTCCTCGCGGGCGAGGTCCGCGTCGCGGCGTCCCAGGAGGTCGTCGTCCCACCCGGAGCCGGTGCGGAGGCGGGAGTGCCCCGCCTGCCCCGGCTCGGGGCGAAGACAGGTAGGCCACGCCGTGGTGGCCGCAGGACCCGCGCGTCGGGATCGGGCGGCCGAGCGGATCCGGGGCCTCGTCCGGGACGACCGCCTCCGACCCTCGCGGGGGCTGGCGCGCGCGGTGGCCTCGGCTCCGGCCGTGCTGCAGATCGTGCTCGCGGCGATCCTCGCCTACTCCGTCTCGCGGTTCGCGTTCGGGCACCCTGCCCCGGTGCTCTCGCTCACCGTGACCATCTCGAGCCTCGGCATCGCCCGCGACACCCGTCCGAAGCAGGTCGCCGAGACCGCGATCGGGATGATCCTCGGCATCGCGCTCAGCGAAGTGCTGCTGCTGCTCTGGGGCACCGGGGTCTGGCAGCTGGCGTGGTGCTCGCCGTCGTCTTCACGGTCGGCCGCGCACTCTCGCCCTCACCCGGATTCGCGGTCGCGGCGGGCACGCAGGCGATGCTCGTGATGGTGCTGCCGGCGCCCGACGGCGGGGTGTTCACGCGCAGCCTCGACGGGCTCGTCGGCGGACTGGCCGCTCTGCTGTGCACCGCGATCGTCCCCCGCACTCCGCTCCGGGCGGCGCGGGCGGAGGCGCATCGGCTCGTCGACGCGCTCGCCGGCACGATCGAGACACTCGCGGACGCGCTCCGCCGGGGCGACGGCACGGCCTCCGCCGCGGCCCTCGAGCGGATCCGCGGAACGCAGCCCGTCATCGACGGCTGGTCGACCGCTCTCGACTCGGCGATCGGCGTCGCGCGGATCTCGCCCTTCCTCCGGCGGCACCGAGGGGAGCTGGAGCGCCAGCGCACGATGCTCGGTGCTCTCGACCTCGCCACCCGGAACCTCCGGATCGTCGCCCGGCGCACCGACTTCCTCGTCGGCGACGCCGCACCGCGCCCGGCCCTCGCCGACGCGGTGGCGGGCTTCGGTCCCGGCATCGCGCTGCTGGGCCGGTCGCTGGCCGATCCGTCGATGCTCGCCCTGGCCCGGCAGGACCTGGTCCTGCTGGCGACGACCCTCGATCCGCAGCGGATGATCCCGGACGCGCGGCTCGCCGAGAAGACGCTGCTCGTGATCCTGCGGCCTCTGGCGGTCGACCTGCTCACGGCGACCGGGATGGACGCCGCGGACGCGAGGGCCGCGCTGCCGGAACTCGTCTGACAGCGCGGCCCCGGTCACGCGTTCGTCGCGTCCTGCACCTCTCCGACGAGCTCCTCGATGATGTCCTCGAGGAACAGCACGCCGGTGGTGCGGCCGTCGCGGTCGACCACCCGGGCGATGTGGGCGCCGGTGCGCCGCAGCGCCGCGAGGGCGTCCTCGAGCTCGTCGCCGCCCGACACCGCCGCGAGACGCCGGATCCGCTTGGCCGGCACCGGGGCGTCGGGATCGGCGAGGTCCGAGACGTCCTTGAGGTGCAGGTAGCCGCCGGGCAGTCCGTCGGCCCCGGCGAGCAGGTAGCGGGAGTAGCCGTGCACGGCGACGGCGCGGCGGACGTCCGCCGGGGTCGACTCCCAGGGCAGCAGCACCATCTCGGCGAGCGGCACCGCGACGTCCGACACGGTCTTGGTCGTGAACTCGAACGCGGCCGTGACGGTCCCGGAGGCGTCGACCAGCATCCCCTCGCGCGTGGACTGCCGCACGATCGCGGCGACCTCGTCGAGGGTGAACGCGCTCGTCGCCTCGTCCTTCGGCTCGACCCGCACGAGGCGGAGGATGCCGTTGGCGACCGAGTTCAGCGACCAGATCACCGGCTTGACCAGGCGCGACACCAGCACGAGCGGCGGTGCCAGCAGCAGGGCCGCCCGCGTCGGAACCGAGAACGCGAGGTTCTTCGGGACCATCTCGCCGAACACCACGTGCAGGAACGTCACCAGCAGCAGCGCGGCGACGAACGCGATGACGCCGATCGCCTCGGCCGAGAGCGACGTCAGCCCGAGCGGGATCTCGAGCAGGTGGTGGATCGCCGGCTCCGAGACGTTGAGGATCACGAGGGAGCAGACGGTGATGCCGAGCTGGCTCGTGGCGAGCATCAGCGTGGCGTGCTCCATCGCGTAGAGCGTCGTCTTCGCGGCGCGGCTCCCGGCGTCGGCCTTCGGCTCGATCTGCGAGCGACGGGCCGAGATGACGGCGAACTCGGCGCCGACGAAGAACGCGTTGACGACCAGGAGGACGACCAGCCAGGCGATCCCGGGCAGGTACTCACTCATGGACGGCTCCTTCGGCGCGCAGGGCGGCGACTCCGGTGGCAGTTCCGCCCTCGGTGTCGGGGGTGAACCGGACGCGGTCCACCCGGTTGGCGGCGACCCGGTCGACGCGCAGCACGCCGGACTCCAGCGCGACCTCGTCGCCCAGCTCGGGCAGGCGGCCCAGCTGCGACGAGAGGAAGCCGGCGACGGTGTCGTAGTCCTCGCCCTCAGGAACCAGAACGCCGAGCCGCGCTGCGACCTCGTCGGGGCGCAGCTCGCCGCCGAAGGTGGCGGAGCGGCCGGTGCGGATCACTCCGGCGCGGGTGCGGTCGTGCTCGTCCTCCAGCTCGCCGACGATCTCCTCGACGAGGTCCTCGAGCGTCACGACGCCGGCGGTCCCGCCGTACTCGTCGACGACCACCGCGATCGCGAGTCCGCTGCCGCGCAGCGGAGCCAGCAGCGCGTCGGCCCGGGCGGTCTCGGGGACGCGCATCGGCGCGACCATGAGCTCCTCGGCGCTCACCCTCCGTCGGCGCTCCGGCTCGAGGGCGAAGGCGTGCTTCACGTGCAGCACTCCGCGGATGTCGTCGGAGTCGCGGCCCAGCACGGGGAAGCGGGAGAAGCCGGTCCGGTTCGCCAGCTGCACGACGTCCTCGGCGCTGCTCTGCAGGGTGACCGAGGCCATCCGGACGCGCGGGGTCATCACGTCGGCGACGCTCCGGCTCGAGAAGAGCAGGGTGCGGTGCAGCAGGTCGGCGTGGTCGCGGTCGAGGGTGCCCTCGAGAGCGGAGCGGCGCACGAGCGAGCCGAGCTCGTCGGCGCTGCGGGCGCCCGACAGCTCCTCCTTGGGCTCGACCCCCATCGCGCGGATCAGGGCGTTCGCGGTGTTGTTGAAGAGGACGATGACCGGCTTGAAGACCGTCGTGAACAGCACCTGGAACGGCACGACCGCGCGCGCGGTGGCCAGCGGGAGGGCCAGGGCGAAGTTCTTGGGCACGAGCTCGCCGATCACCATCGAGAAGACGGTGGCGAGCAGCACGCCGATGACGGCGCCGATGCCGGGGACGATCCCCTCGGGGACGCCGACCGAGCGGAGCGGCTCGGCGAGCAGCGACGAGATGGCCGGCTCGAACGTGTACCCGGTGAGCAGCGTGGTGAGCGTGATGCCCAGCTGCGCGCCGGAGAGATGGGTGGAGGTGATCCGCAGGGCGGAGATCGTCGTGTCGAGGCGCTTCTCGCCGCGGGCGCGGCGCTCCTCGAGCTCGTTGCGGTCGAGGTTGACCAGGGCGAACTCCGAGGCGACGAAGAGGCCGGTGCCGACGGTCAGGAGGAGGCCGATGACGATGCCGAGCCACTCAGGCACGCGCGTCACCGCCGATCAGAGGGGCGGGGGCGGTGGCGCGCACCGGTTCATGAGCGGGCGCGTCTGAGGGAGGGTCGTCCATGGGGAGGGACCGTACCGTCCGCACATCTGAGAATGCTCACAGGACCGCGGGGATCGACGGTCGCGGGTCCTGCGCTCCCGGTCAGCGGAGCGACGGGGTCGCGTCCGCGGGCGCCACCGCCTCCCACGCGACGGTCACCTCCCCGAGCCTCCAGCGCCGTGGTCCGCCGAGGATCGGCCAGTCCTCCTGCAGCGCCCGGACCGACGCGAGCCAGCGCTGCCCGGGGCCGTGGACGGCCAGCGGTGCGTTCACCGTCCAGGCGCGCTCGAGCGCCAGGAGGAACGCGTGGACGCGCTCGCCGGGGACGTTGCGGTGGATCAGCGCCTTGGGCAGCCGCTCCGCCGCGATCATCGGCGACGGGATCGCGCCGAGGCGGAGGGAGAGGGTCAGCGAGCGCGGCCCGCCCGCCCCGATCTCGATCCACGTGCAGATCCTGCCGATCTCGTCGCAGGTGCCCTCGATGAGGACCCCGTCCGGCTCCAGCCGATCGGTCATGATCCGCCAGGCCCCGGCGACCGCGTCCTCGTCGTACTGGCGCAGCACGTTGAAGGCCCGGATCACGCTCGCGCGCCGACCGCGGGGGAGGGGGATCTCGAAACCGCCGCGCTCGAACGCCACCCGCGCGTCCGCGGGGAAGGCGGTCCCGCCTCCGCGGACCACCTCGAGCTGCTGTCGCGCCGTGGCGACGCGGGCCGGCTCGATCTCGAACCCGACGACCTCGACGCCGGGAGCGGTCCGCACCAGCCGCCGGTGCATCTCGAGCGTGGTGACCGCGCTCGCGCCGAACCCGAGGTCGACCACGAGCGGCCGAGCCGACGAGCGCAGGACCGGCAGCTCGGCGAGGTACCGGTCGACCCGGCGGAGCCGGTTCGTGCCCGTCGTCCCGCGGGTGACGGCTCCGATCGGCATGGGGATCAGCGTATCCGCGGGCGAGGGGGCCGCCTCTAAGCTGGACGCATGTCCGAGACCTACACTCTCATCCTCGTGCGCCACGGCAACAGCGAGTGGAACCAGAAGAACCTGTTCACCGGCTGGGTCGACGTGCGGCTCACCGAGCAGGGCGTCGCGGAGGCGACCCGCGCCGGCGAGCTGCTGACCGAGGCGGGGCTCCACCCCGACGTCGTCTACACGTCGCGCCAGACCCGCGCCATCCAGACCGCGAACATCGCGCTCGAGGTGGCCGACCGCCTCTGGATCGACGTCAAGCGCTCCTGGCGCCTGAACGAGCGCCACTACGGCGCGCTGCAGGGCAAGGACAAGGCGCAGACCCTCGCGGAGTACGGCCCCGAGCAGTTCCAGACCTGGCGCCGCTCCTTCGACGTGCCGCCGCCCCCGCTCGACGACGACGACCAGTACTCGCAGGCGCACGACGAGCGCTACGCCGACCTCGGCGACGCCCTGCCGCGCACCGAGTCGCTCAAGCTCGTGATCGAGCGGATGCTGCCCTACTGGGAGTCGGACATCAAGCCGGACCTCGCCTCGGGGAAGACCGTCATGATCACCGCGCACGGCAACTCGCTCCGCGCCCTCGTCAAGACGCTCGACGGCATCTCGGACTCGGACATCGCCGAGCTCAACATCCCGACCGGCATCCCGCTGGTCTACAAGCTCGACGAGAACTTCGAGCCGGTCGGCCCCGCCGAGTACCTCGACCCGGAGGCGGCCGCCGCCGGTGCCGCGGCCGTCGCAGCCCAGGGCGCCAAGAAGTAGGTCCCGCCCCCACGGAAGGCCCGCCGGATCCCCGATCCGAGCGGGCCTTCCGCATCTCCGGAGGCACCTCCGCTCGCTGAATCCGGCTCGGCTCGCAAAGAAGGACGACGTCCTGCGAGCCGAACCGCTTCCCACGAGCCGGAGATCGGCCGAGACCTGTGTTCTGCGCCCGCGCTCGGATCACGCGGATCTCGATACGCGCGCTCCGCGCGCTACTCGATCAGCAGAGAAGACGGGAGCTCGCGCTACTCGTCGAGCGGAGGACGGCCGAGTATCCGTCCCCCGAATCCGCTCGGGCGGAATCCGGGGTTCAACCGTGCAGGCCGGCCGACCCCCTTAAAGGCGAACGGCCGAATCGCGTGCGAGCCATTCGGCCTAGCCGAACGCAGGACGCTCCTCGGAACGCATCCATCCCGACAAGCCGACCGCGGCTGTGATCGCGCAGAGCGCGATCACAGCACTCAGGCGTAATCGCCTGAGATCAAATACTGCACCTTCTTGGCGATCGAGACCGCGTGGTCGGCGAAGCGCTCGTGGTACCGGCTGGCGAGCGTGGCGTCGACGGTGTCGGCGGCCTGACCCTTCCACGCCTCGCTGAGCACCTTGTCGAAGACGCTGACGTGCAGCTCGTCGATCTTGTCGTCCTCGTCGCGGATCTCCTCGGCGATGCGGTGGTCCTGCGAGCGCAGCAGCTCCGTGAGCTTGTGGGCGACGACGACGTCCAGCCGGCCCATCTCGACGAAGGTAGGGCGCAGGCTCTTGGGCACGACCTTGTCGGGGAAGCGGTACCGCGACAGTTGCGCGATGTGCTCGGCGATGTCGCCCATCCGTTCGAGCGAGGCGCTGATCCGCAGGGCGGAGACCACGATCCTCAGGTCGCGGGCGACCGGGTTCTGCCGGGCGAGGATGTCGATCGCGAGCTCGTCGAGGCTGATGGCCAGCTCGTCGATGCGGGCGTCGCTCGCGATCACCTCCTCCGCGAGGGTGACATCGGAGTGGTTGAACGCCTGAGTCGCCTTCTCGATCGCGATCTCGACGAGTCCGGAGATCTCGACGAGGCGATCCTGGACCTCGGCCAGCTCCTGCTGGAATACTTCGCGCATCTTGTGATCGACCCTCTCTGCGGCACGCACGGCGAACGGTGCCGGGTATGCGTCGCGCACCACGCGCGACGCAGCACCTGTTCCTCTACGGCGCAGGCGCAGCAATGATGACCACGGCAGGTTAACGAACGGTGCCGCGGGTTTGAACAGTACTCGACCTGCTGTCCCTCGTCCGGCATCCGGTAGGGAGACGCCCGGTGGATGGTTAGCCTGGGTCCGTGGATTCGGGTGTGTTCGTGATTCTGGCGCTCGTCCTCGGCGTGGCGATCGGCGTCCTTCTGACGACCGTGTTCACCCTCGCGGCTCGGCAGGGGCGCATCGCGGCCGAGGTCGTCTCCGTCACCCTCCCGGAGGGGATCGACGCGATCATCGACGCCGTCGGCGCGCCCGCGTTCGTGACCGACCCGTCGCACAACGTCCTCAAGGCGTCCACCCGCGCGATCGCCCTGGGCCTCGTGTCGCAGGACACGCTCCTCCACCCCGACCTGGTGGCGATCGTCGACCGGGTCCGGCGGTTCGGCGACGACATCGAGCAGGACCTCGAACTGGCGACGAGCCCGCTCTCGGACCAGGCCGTCACTCTCGTCGTGCACGCGACCCGCCTGGGCTCGCGCTACGTGCTCGTGCTCGCCGAGGACCACACGGAGGCCCGCCGGCTCGAGGCCGTGCGACGCGACTTCGTCGCCAACATCTCCCACGAGCTGAAGACCCCGATCGGAGCGGTGGGCCTGCTCGCGGAGGCGCTCGACTCCGCCGCCGACGACCCGACGCAGGTGCGGCGCTTCGCCCGCCGGCTGACCCAGGAGTCGCACCGGCTCGCGAAGATCACCCGCGAGATCATCGAGCTCTCGCGCCTGCAGTCCGCCGACGTCGGCGCCTCCGCCGAGCTCGTCCGCGTCGACGACATCGTCACCTCCGCCCTCGAGACGACCCACGTGCTGGCCGAGTCGCACGACGTCACCCTCGTCAAGGGCGGGATGAAGAGGGTCTACGTCGCCGGGCAGGAGAAGATGCTCGTCTCGGCTCTGCACAACCTGCTCGCCAACGCCATCCAGTACTCCCCTCCCGGCTCCCGCGTGGGCATCGGCGTGCGCTCGACCGGAGGCGTCGTCGAGATCGCCGTCACCGACCAGGGCATCGGGATCCCGGAGGAGGACCTCGACCGGGTCTTCGAGCGCTTCTACCGCGTCGACCAGGCCCGATCCCGCCACACCGGCGGCACCGGCCTCGGCCTCAGCATCGTCAAGCACGCCGTGCAGAACCACGGCGGCGACGTCCGCGTCTGGTCCAAGCCCGGCCGCGGCTCCACCTTCACCATCCGACTCCCCGAAGCAGACCCGGCGAGGACGCCGTTCGCGTCCAGCGCCCCGATAGGAGACACCGCGTGACCAGCATCCTGCTCGTCGAGGACGAGAGCGCCCTCAGCGAACCCCTCAGCTACCTGCTCGAACGCGAGGGCTACGACGTCACCGTCGCCGAGGACGGGCTGCGCGCCGTCACCGCCTTCGACGAGGGCGACTACGACCTGATCCTCCTCGACCTGATGCTCCCCGGGATGCCCGGGACCGAGGTCTGCCGCGAGATCCGCACCCGCTCGCAGATCCCCATCATCATGGTGACCGCGAAGGACTCCGAGGTGGACATCGTCGTCGGACTCGAGCTCGGCGCCGACGACTACGTCACCAAGCCCTACTCCACCCGCGAACTGCTCGCCCGGATCCGCGCCGTCCTCCGACGCCGCACCGAGGACCCGGGAGAGGAGCGCATCGTCACCGCCGGCCCCGTCCGCATGGACATCGAACGGCACACCGTCGAGGTCGACGGAGTCGAGACCCCCATGCCCCTCAAGGAGTTCGAACTCCTCGAGATGCTCCTCCGCAACGCCGGCCGCGTCCTCACCCGCGGCCAGCTCATCGACCGCGTCTGGGGCAGCGACTACTTCGGCGACACCAAGACCCTCGACGTCCACGTGAAGCGCATCCGCTCCAAGATCGAGAAGACGCCGAAGGAGCCGACGCTGCTGGTCACCGTCCGCGGCCTCGGCTACCGCTTCGACTCGTGACGCGGGGCCTGGCGGGGCCATCTGCGGCGTTGTCGTCGGTCGCGATACCGCCGGTATCGCTCCCTCCTCCGCCTTGCAGCTGACCCCACCAGGCCCCGCGGAGAACTCCAGAAGTGGGGCCGTCGCTGTGCGACGAGCCGGAGTGGGGCCGTCGCTGTGCGACGAGCCGGAGTGGGGCCGTCGCTGTGCGACGAGCCGGAGTGGGGCCGTCGCTGTGCGACGAGCCGGAGTGGGGCCGTCGCTGTGCGACGAGCTGCAGGTGGGCCGTCGCTGCGCGACGAGCTGCTTCGGTGGGGCCGTCGCTGCGCGACGAGCTGCAGGTGGGGCCGTCGCTGTGCGACGAGCCGGAGTGGGGCCGTCGCTGCGCGACGGGCTGCTTGTGGACGGGGCGGCGTCCCTGCTGCTGGTCGAGTAGCCGCGGAGCGGCGTATCGAGACCCGGGCCGCCCGAGGCGGTGTCGCTCCTACGCGTGGACGGGAGGCGTCCCGCCTGCTGGTCGAGGAGCCGAGGAGCGGGGGGTCGAGGTCCGTGTTCGCCGGGGGGAGGCGCAGCCGGGGCGGGGTGGGACGACGACGGGCCGCCCAGCGGAGTGGACGGCCCGTTGAAGGGGAGACGGGGCTACTCGCCGGCGGGGGGCTCGATCGAGTTGCCGGGCTCGGTCGTGGGGGTGGGGATCGCGGTCAGGGCCGGGTCCGGAGTGGTGGTCGCCGTCGGGGTGGCCGACGGGGCCGGCGTGAGGGTGGAGTAGGCCTCGAGCGCGTTGGTCAGGACCGGGACGAGGATCTCCTTGCCCTCCTCGTCGCCGTACTGGAAGTAGACCGGCAGGAGGCTGCCCGGGACGATGTCCAGACCCGGCATGTACACGGACTGGCCCTGCTCGGGGCCGATCTGGTTCCGGCCCGGCACGATCGTCAGCTCGCCGTCGGTGCGTCCCTCGTCGGACTCGTACTGGACCTCGAGGGTCTCGGTCTCGGCGGAGTCGTTGACGACGGTGACGATGAGCGTCCCCTCCTCGCCCTCGTTCGAGATGACCATGGCGTTGCGGATGGCGAGGTCGCCGATGGTGGCTCCGACTCCGTCGCTCGGGTCGTAGATGGCCCGCGTCGCCTGGGGAGCGACGAGGTTGCAGCCGGCGGTAGCGAGGGCGACGCCGACCGCGAGAACGACGGATGCAGCGATACGCGCCTTCACAGGATCCTCCAGATCGTCGGCCCTGCTCGCCCCGGACAGGGCGACTTCACGGTGCACGAGCCGGACACCAGATTAGCGTAGCGACCCCCCGCCGCCGGTCCGACCGAGGGGGTCCTCACCTCCCGACCCCTTTGGTACTCTGACCGCCGGCGACAGCCGGTGGAAGGACGTGCACGATGACCCCCCTCTCCTCGGCGCCTCCCACCGCTGCGTCGTGATCGTCGCAGCGGGCAGCGGCACCCGGCTCGGCCGCGAGCGACCCAAGGCCTACGTCGACTGCGCCGGCCGGACCATCCTGGAGCGCAGCCTCCGCACGGTCCTCACGATCGCCGAGCCCGTCCAGGTCGTCGTGGTCGCCCCCGCCGAGCTCGTCGACGAGACGATCGCCCTCTGCCGCACCGCCTCGGGCGCCGACCACGTCGCGGTCGCGGCCGGAGGAGCGACCCGGCAGGAGTCGGTCGGCCGCGGTCTCGCGCTCCTCGCCCCCTCCGTCGAGACGGTGCTCGTCCACGACGCCGCCCGCGCTCTCACTCCGGTCGACCAGTTCGAGCGCGTCATCGCGGCGGTGCGGGCGACCGGCGGGGGAGTGGTGCCGGGCCTCGCGGTCACGGACACGATCAAGCGGATCGGAGCCGAGGGCGCGATCCTCGAGACCGTCGACCGCGCGCAGCTCGCGGCCGTGCAGACCCCGCAGGGCTTCCCCCGCACCCTGCTCGACACCGCCTACGCCTCCGCCGGCGCCGAGCACACCGACGACGCCGCGCTCCTGGCCGCGCACGGGCACGGCTCGGTCGTCGTCGCCGGAGACCCGCTCGCCTTCAAGATCACCACGCCGTGGGACCTCTCGCGCGCGGAGCAGCTGCTCGCGCCGCCCGTGCCCGTCGCCGCTCCGCGGATCGGCATCGGCACCGACGTCCACGCCTTCGACGACGAGTCGCCCCTCTGGCTCGCCGGGCTGCACTGGCCCGGGGAGCGGGGGCTCTCGGGTCACAGCGACGGCGATCCCGTCGCCCACGCGATCTGCGACGCCCTCCTCGCCGCGGCCGGGCTGGGCGACATCGGGTCGCGCTTCGGGACCGCCGACCCGCGCTTCGCGAACGCGCACGGCGACGTGTTCCTCCGGGCCACCCGCGAGCTCGTCGAATCGGCGGGCTTCACGATCGGCAACGTCTCGGTGCAGCTGATCGGCAACAGGCCCAGGTTCTCGCCGCGCCGCGATGAGGCGCAGGAGCTGCTGTCGACGATCCTCGGCGCCCCCGTGAGCGTCGCCGCGACGACCTCCGACTCCCTCGGCTTCACAGGTCGGGGCGAGGGCGTGGCGGCGACGGCGACTGCGCTCGTGCTCCCGACCGCGTCCTCGCGCTGATCCCACCGCCCGGCCGCGGGCGACTCGCCCGGTAAACTCGCCCCGTGACTCTGCGACTGCATGACTCGAAGGCCCAGGCCCTCGTCGATTTCGTCCCCCTCCGCGCGAACGAGGTCGGGATGTACGTCTGCGGACCCACCGTGCAGTCCTCCCCGCACATCGGGCACCTGCGTTCCGCGCTGGTCTACGACCAGCTGCGGCGCTGGCTGCGCTACAGGGGCTTCCACGTCACCCTCGTGCGCAACGTCACCGACATCGACGACAAGATCCTCGCGATCGCCGAGGAGTCGCGGCGAGCGGCCCCCGAGGGCGAGCCGTCGGAGCAGTGGTGGGCGCTGGCCTACCGCGTCGAGCTCGAGTTCACCGCGGCCTACAACGCCCTCGGCATCCTGCCGCCCACGTACGAGCCGCGGGCGACGGCGAGCATCGCCGAGATGATCGCGCTCGTCGAGCGCCTGATCGAGCTCGGTCACGCCTACCCCGCGCCCGACGAGTCCGGCGACGTCTACTTCGACACCCGCTCCTGGCCCGACTACGGAGCCCTCACGCATCAGCGCCTCGAGAGCATGGAGGCCGCGACCGACGCCGACCCGCGCGGCAAGCGCGACCCGCACGATTTCGCCCTCTGGAAGGGCGTCAAGCCCGAGGAGCCGGAGTCGGCCTCGTGGGCGTCCCCGTGGGGACCGGGCCGTCCGGGCTGGCACATCGAGTGCTCGGCCATGTCGACGAAGTACCTCGGCACGCAGTTCGACATCCACGGCGGCGGTCTCGACCTCCGGTTCCCGCACCACGAGAACGAGCTCGCGCAGTCGAGCGCCGCGGGGCACGCCTTCGCCTCCTACTGGCTGCACAACGGACTCGTCTCGGTGACCGGGCAGAAGATGAGCAAGTCGCTCGGCAACTCCGTCTTCGCGTCCGAGCTGCTGGACGCGGCTCGACCGCTCGTCGTCCGCTACTACCTGGGCTCCGCCCACTACCGCTCCACCCTCGAGTTCCACGACGGAGCGCTCGACGAGGCCGAGGCCGCGCTCGAGCGGATCGAGGGCTTCCTCGACCGGTCGCGCCGCCGCCTCGAGGGCACCCGCTTCGCCTCCGTCGGCGAGCCCCTCGTCCCGGACGAGTTCGCGGAGGCGATGGACGACGACCTCTCCGTCCCGCAGGCCGTCGGCGTGCTGCACGAGACCGTCCGGGCCGGCAACGCCGCCCTCGACGCCGAGGATCTGGGCACCGTCGCGGCGCTGCGCACGCAGGTCCTCGCCATGGCGTCGGTGCTCGGCATCGACCCGGAGGCGCCCGAGTGGGCACGCTCCGACGACGAGCCCTCCTACCGGGCCCTCAGCGTCCT
Source organism: Rathayibacter rhapontici (assembly GCF_001995175.1). Classification (GTDB taxonomy): domain Bacteria; phylum Actinomycetota; class Actinomycetes; order Actinomycetales; family Microbacteriaceae; genus Rathayibacter. The sequence goes on along the minus strand of NZ_MUKN01000004.1, from coordinate 68,478 downwards.
CGTCGACCGTCTGGTCCTCGAGCGCCAGTCCGCGCGGGAGCAGCGCGACTGGGCGGCCGCCGACCGCATCCGAACCGATCTCGCCGCGGCGGGAATCACGATCGAAGACACCCAGACGGGTGCGCATTGGAGTCTCGATGGCGAATAAGCCCGGCCGCCCAGGAGCGGTCCGCAAGAAGAGCAAGGGCAAGGCCGTCGGTTCCGGCGGTCAGGGTCGTCAGGCCCTCGAGGGCAAGAAGCCCACGCCGAAGGCCGAGGACCGGCCGTACCACCCCGCAGGCAAGGCGAAGGCGGCGCGCGAGCGCTTCGTCGCCGCCGGCGGGAAGGGACGCCCCGGCAGCACGCTGTCAGCGGCCGCGCGCGGAGGATCGGGTCGGCCCGCTCCGTCGCGCAAGCCCAAGAGCGCGGACGAGTCCGAGATGGTCACGGGGCGCAACTCCGTCCTCGAGGCGCTGCGGGCCAAGATCCCCGCGACGACCCTCTACGTGGCGACGCGCATCGAGATGGACGAGCGGGTCAAGGAGGCGCTGAAGCTCGCCACCGCGCGCGGCCTGCCCGTCCTCGAGATCATGCGTCCCGAGCTCGACCGGCTCGCCGGCCCCGACTCGGTGCACCAGGGACTCGTCCTCAAGGTGCCGCCGTACGAGTACGCGCACCCGAGCGACCTTCTGCAGCGCAGCGTCTCGCGCGCGCAGACGCCGCTCTTCGTCGCGCTCGACGGCATCACCGACCCGCGCAACCTCGGCGCGATCATCCGCTCCGTCGCCGCGTTCGGCGGCCAGGGCGTCATCGTGCCGCAGCGCCGCTCGGTCGGGCTCAACTCGGCCGCCTGGAAGACCTCGGCCGGAGCCGCCGCGCGCGTCCCCGTGGCGATGGCGTCGAACCTGACCGCGATGATCAAGGACTTCAAGCGCGACGGCGTCTTCGTCATCGGCCTCGACGGCGGCGGCGACACGATGCTGCCGGGCCTCGAGCTCGCCGACCGGCCGCTCCTCGTGCTCGTCGGGAGCGAGGGCAAGGGCCTGTCCCGTCTCGTCACCGAGCAGTGCGACGCGATCGTCTCGATCCCGATCAGCTCGGCGGCGGAGTCGCTGAACGCCGGCATCGCCGCGTCCGTCGCGCTCTACGAGATCTCCAAGCTCCGCGCGTCGACCGAATAGCGAGGGCCCCGGCACGGCGATCTGCGGCGTTGTCGTCGGGCGCGATACCGCCGGTATCGCTTCCTCCTCCGCCTTGCAGCTCACCGCGCCGGACCCCTCGCGGGGTCGACACGAATGACGAAGGGCCCGTGCGGATCGCTTCGCACGGGCCCTTCGTCGATCAGGGTCAGACGTTCTTGGTCCAGTCGACCTCGGCGTCCTCGTCGGTGAGCTCGGCGTCGCCCGCCTCGTCGATGACGAGGTTGGGCAGCGTCAGCGCCTCCGTCGGCGGGGCGATGATCGTCGCCTCGTCGCGGCGATGGCGGAGGATGTCGTTCACGTACGCGGTCACCGCCTCCGCGAGGGGGACGTCGCGCGCCTGCTGCTGCGACATGAACCAGCGGTGCTCGAGCAGCTGGTGGAACATCTCGGCCGGCTCGAGCCGCCCCTTGAGGTCGCGGGGGATCGAGCGGATGACCGGCTCGAACACCTGGGCCAGCCACTCGTGCGCGACCATCTCCTCGTCCAGGCCCTGCTTGCCGTAGGTGGCGGTATAGGAGTCGAGGTCGTTCAGCAGCCGCCGCGCCTGGTTCTCCTGGGCGTCGAGCCCCGTCAGGCGCAGGAGGCGGCGCTGGTGGTGACCGGCGTCGACGACCTTGGGCTGGATCCGCACCGTCGACCCGGCGTCGTCCGTCTTGATCGCCAGTTCCTCGATGTCGAAGCCGAGGTCGTTCAGGCGGTTCACCCGGTCGTTGATCCGCCAGCGCTCGGAGGTGGCGAACGACTCGACGCCGGTCAGCTCCTTCCAGAGGCTGCGGTACGCCGCGACGATCCCGTCCGAGACGGTGATCGGGTCGAGGTCCTCGTCGACGCGCCCGCCGGCCTCGAGGTCGAGGAGCTCGCCCGCGATGTTGACGCGGGCGATCTCGAGGTCGTTCTCGCGCTGGCCGTTCGACAGCCCGCCCGAGTAGAGCTGACCGGTCTCGGCGTCGACCAGGTAGGCGGCGAACGCACCGGCATCGCGGCGGAAGAGCGTGTTCGAGAGCGACACGTCGCCCCAGAAGAAACCGATCACGTGCAGTCGGACGAGCAGGAGCGCGAGGGCGTCGACGAGGCGGGTCGCCGTGTCGGGCCGCAGCGTCTGCGAGAAGAGGGCGCGGTAGGGCAGCGAGAACTTGAGGTGGCGCGTCACCAGCACGGCGGGCAGCTCGCCGCCCTCGTCGTCGGTGCGGTTCGCGATGACGGCGCCGGGCACGACGCAGGGGACGTCGAGGCGCTGCAGCGTCTTCAGCATCTCGTACTCGCGGCGGGCCATCTCGGCGGTGGTCTCCTTGACGGCGACCACGTGGCCAGAGAGGTGGGCGAAGCGCACGGTGTGACGCGAGATGCCCTTGGGCAGCGCGGCGATGTACTCGTCGGGCCAGTCGTTCAGCCGGAGGTTCCACGGGAGGTCGAGGAGTGCCGGGTCGACGGTGGCTGAGGTGATGTTCAGGGATCCGGACATGGAGCGCCGTTCGTGTCGGAGTCGGGCGGGGGAGGAGCGGTAACGAACGCTGCCGCCGTCCCGGAGGAGACGGCGGCAGCGTGTGCGCGGGAGCGGAGCCCTAGGAGAGGCGCTCGCCCGACTCCGCGTCGAAGATGTGCACGCGGTGGTTCGCGGTCACGTAGACGCGGTCGCCCGCGGTGGGGTGCACGCGGCCGTCGACGCGCGCGACGATGTCGGTGCGGCGACCCTCGACCTCGGTGTGGCCGTAGAGGTAGCCGTCCGAGCCGAGCTCCTCAATCAGGTCGACCTCGATGGGGAGGCCGCCGGGCTGGGTCGAGACGGTGACGTCCTCGGGGCGCACGCCGAGCGTGACGACCTTCTGGCTCGTCTTCGCGAGCGCCTCGCGGGCGATCGGGAGGACGGTGTCGCCGAACTTGACGCCGCCGTCGGTGACGTCCGCGTGGAACAGGTTCATCGCGGGCGAGCCGATGAAGCCGGCCACGAACACGTTGTTCGGGTTCTCGTACAGGTCGCGGGGGCTGCCGACTTGCTGGAGGAGGCCGTCCTTGAGGACCGCGATGCGGTCGCCCATGGTGAGCGCCTCGGTCTGGTCGTGGGTGACGTAGACCGTGGTGATGCCCAGGCGGCGCTGGAGGGTGCCGATCTGGGTGCGGGTCGAGACGCGCAGCTTGGCGTCGAGGTTCGACAGCGGCTCGTCCATGAGGAAGACCTGGGGCTTGCGGACGATGGCGCGGCCCATCGCGACGCGCTGACGCTGACCACCCGAGAGGGCCTTCGGCTTGCGGTTCAGGTAGGGCTCGAGGTCGAGCATCTTCGCGGCCTCGAGGACCCGCGCGGCGCGCTCGTCCTTGTTGATGCCGGCGATCTTGAGCGCGAAGCCCATGTTCTCGGCGACCGACATGTGCGGGTACAGCGCGTAGTTCTGGAAGACCATCGCGATGTCGCGGTCCTTCGGCGGCACGTCCGTGACGTTGCGGTCGCCGATGAGGATGCGTCCCTCGTTGACCTCTTCGAGGCCGGCGAGCATGCGCAGGGAGGTCGACTTGCCGCAGCCGGAGGGGCCGACGAGGACGAGGAACTCGCCGTCGCCCACCTCGAGGTTGAGCTTGTCGACGGAGGCACGCGTGGCCCCGGGGTAGACGCGGGACGCGTGGTCGAAAGTTACGGACGCCATTGTTCTTGCTCCTTCACCGGCAGGTACGTGCCGGACGATCCGAGTGAATGGAATTGATGATGGTCATCGTCGTGTGGACGACGTCGGCCAACCGTCACAGTATGCCACGGGCCCGGAACTCGCCACCGCGGGCCCGGAAGCCTCCCCGAGACGGTCGCATATCCGCCGTTTGGGGGATTCCCAGGGCTCGCGCGTAGGATTCCGGCGAGTCGCGACCCGGCGACGACTTCCCCCCCTCTCTTTCTCGGAGTGTCCTTGTCATGACCAACGGCGGAGCCAACGACCGTCTCTCGAAGAACCAGCGTCGAGAGGCAGCGAGGGAGAAGGCCCGACGGCTCCGCGAGCAGCAGAAGCGCCGCGACCGCGCCGGCCGCCTGCTGCTGCAGGGAGGCCTCGCCGTCGCCGTCATCGCCGTCGTCGCGATCGTCGCCCTGGTGCTCGTGCCCAACCTCCGCCCGGCCGAGGTCGGCCCCGGCCCGGCGAACATGGCCAGCGACGGCCTCGTGGTGGGGGAGGGGCTGGTCGCGCAGACCTCCGACCCGATCCCGGCGAGCGGCACTCCGAGCCCGAGCGCTCTCGACACCTCGACCGGCACCGTCGACATCCGCGTGTACGTCGACTACCTCTGCCCTTACTGCGGTCAGTTCGAGACCACGAACGGCGAGCAGATCCGGGAGTGGGTCGACAGTGGAGCGGCGACCGTCGAGATCCACCCGCTCGCGATCCTCACGCCGCGATCGAACGGCACGAAGTACTCGGAGCGGGCCGCGAACGCCGCCGCCTGCGTCGCCGACTCCTCGCCCGACTCCTTCTTCGACTTCAACTCCCTGCTCTTCGAGAACCAGCCCGCCGAGGGCACGGACGGCCTGTCGGACGCCGAGCTCAAGGGCTACGCCGCGGACGCCGGAGTCCAGGACACCGCGGCGGTCGACTCCTGCATCGACGACGGCTCCTTCACGAGCTGGGTGCAGGCCGCGACCGAGCGCGCGACCTCCGGGCCGCTGCCCGGAACCGAGGTCGAGAAGGTCTCCGGCACGCCGACCGTCCTCGTGAACGGCGAGGCCTACTCCGGCTCGCTCACCGACCCCGAGGCGTTCAGCTCGTTCGTGCTCGCCGCGGCGGCCGACACCTACTCCTCCGCGTCGCCGACGCCGACTCCCGCCGCGGGCTGACCGCAGGCGCGAACAGGAGAAGGGCACGTCCGGTCGAACCGGACGTGCCCTTCTCCTGTCGACGCCCGGTGGCAGCGAGCGGGGCGCGACGACGAGGAGCCCGGGGGCTGCTCGGGAGGCGATGCGTGGAGCCGACGACGGGACTCGAACCCGTAACCGCCCGATTACAAGTCGGGTGCGCTACCAATTGCGCCACGTCGGCAGGTGCCCGGAGGCACCGGGACAGACTATCGCGGGCGCCGCGCCCGGATCGGGGCGCGCCGCCGGCGTCACGGCTGCAGGACGCTGAGGTGCTTCTCGGCGGGCGTGGGGCGCTTGGGCCCGCCTATCTTGCCGTCGGGCCGGCCGACGTAGAGCCAGCCGAGCAGCTCCTCGCCCTTCTCGAGGCGGTGGGCCTTCCGGACCGCCTTCGCCCGGGTGTAGGAGCCGGTGCGCCAGAAGACGCCCCAGCCCGCCTCGTCGAGCAGCAGGCTCAGCAGGTGCGCGACGCCCGAGGCGACCGCCTCCTGCTCCCAGTCCGGCACGCTCGACTTCTTCGTGCTCACCACGACGGCCAGCAGGAGGGAGGCGCGGTGGGTCTTCTCGATGTACTTACGCGGGTCCTTCTTGGAGCCGGACGCGGCCGCGAAGCTGCGGCCGATCCGGTCGCGAGCGGCGCCGCGGATCTCGATGACCCGCCACGGCCGCAGCGAGCTGTGGTCGGCGAGGCGCGACGCCGCCGAGACGTACGTCGCGATCTCGTCGTGGCCCGGTGCCTCCGCCGTCACCTTCGACCGCGATCGTCGCGCGAGGACGGCGTCGAGCACCGGAGCGGGCACGGTCACTCGCTCTCGGCCTGGAACTCGAGTGCGATCGAGTTCATGCAGTACCGGTCGCCGGTCGGAGTGCCGAAGCCGTCGGGGAACACGTGGCCCAGGTGCGAACCGCAGTTCGCGCAGCGCACCTCAGTGCGAACCATGCCGAGCGTGTCGTCCTCGATCAGCTGCACCGCGTCGGGGTTCACCGACTCGTAGAAGCTCGGCCAGCCGCAGCCGGAGTCGAACTTGGTGCCGCTCTGGAAGAGCTCCGCGTGGCAGGCGGCACAGGTGTACAGGCCGGAGCGGTGCTCGTCGAGCAGCTCGCCGGTCCACGGACGCTCGGTGGCGGCTTCGCGCAGGACCGCGTACTGCTCGCGGTCGAGCTCCTCGCGCCACTCGGCGTCGGTCTTGTTCACGGAATACGACGACATGGGTCTCCCTAGGATTCCTCGCCAGTTTACGGGGGAGGTCGCTCCCCTCCTCTCTCGTAAACTCCCAGCCGTGCAGGTGAATTCCGTGATCTCGAAAGCGTGGAGCGAACTCTCGACGGAGGAGGTGTACGCCTTCGCGCGGCTGAGGACCGACGTGTTCCTCCGGGAGCAGCGCGTCGACGACGACGAGCTGGACGGTCGTGATCTCGAGCCGACCGCGCGGCACTGGTGGATCGCCGACGCGCACGGGACCGCCGCCTATCTCCGGACCCTCGTCGACGCCGAGGCGGAGCACGCCGACGCGCACCGCGTCATCGGCCGTGTCGCCACCCGAGCGGACAGGAGGGGGGAGGGGCTCGCTCACGCACTGGTGCAGGCGGTGATCCGGCGCCACGGCGACGAGGCGATCCTCCTGCACGCCCAGGCGCACGTCGCCGGGCTCTACACCCGCTCGGGCTTCGTCGCCTTCGGGGAGGAGTACCAGGAGGCGGGCATCGCGCACGTGAGCATGTACCGGAGCGCCTCCGCGGCGTGAGCGGCGGGCGTGCCTACCCTGGACGGATGAGCGGGACGACGGGGACGACGCGGGGCACGAGCGCGTCGAGCGCGCCGCTCTCCGAGCGCGACCGCGAGGTGCTCGACTTCGAGCGCGACTGGACCTCGCGCTCCGGGGACAAGGAGGACGCGATCCGCTCCAGGTTCGGGCTCTCGGTCGCCCGCTACTATCAGGTCCTCGGCGCGGTCCTCGGCTCACCCGCGGCCCTCGCCCACGACCCGATGCTCGTGAAGCGCCTCCTGCGCATCCGCGACGGGCGCTCCGGCGCCCGCGCCGCGCGGCGCCTCGGGCGGCCCGAGTAGACCCGCTGCTCGAGCACACCGCAACGGAAGGCCGGCTCCGATCTCGATGTCGAACACGCACCCGAAGGACCGATTCGACGAGGTCCCCGCGACGGAGGGCCGCGTCGGCGCTCACCGCAGGCCGCCGGCACCGCACGCCCGCCTCATCGCCCTCGCCTGGGCGGCGCTGGCCACCGGGGTGATCGTCCTCCTCGGCTTCATCGGCCTCCTCGTGATCGACAACCGCGTGCAGTTCAACGACGTCTTCACGGCCCCCACCGGCATCGCCGACGCGACGCCGGAGGTCGCTCCGACCGTGGACCCCTCGCTCCAGATCACCGTGCTCAACGGCACTCCGACGGCCGGGCTCGCCGCGAGCGCCGGCGACGCGCTCACCACGGACGGCTGGACGGTGCCGACGGTCGCGAACGCCAGCTCGGAGGACCAGGCCGCGACCACCGTCTACTACGCCGACCCCTCGCTCCAGGGCGCCGCGCTCGGCCTGGTCGAGTCGCTCGGACTCGGGGCGCTGGTGCAGGGCGACGAGTTCGCCGAGACCGGCGATCTCGTCGTGGTGCTCGGCGCCGACTACCCCGTCGACTGAGCCCCGATCGTCCCCGACGAGGCGATCGGAACCCGCCTCCACCGGGGCTTCTGTTTCCGGCACGTTTAATCCGTGTTGAATCGCGGACAACTCTTTCCCGAAGGCGCGATCGCGCCGTTTCCGGGCCCGTGCCGCGGATTAGTATCTCGACTCGGAGGCACGCGCGCATCGCTCGTGTCGAGGGCAGCACAGTACTTGGGAGTGGAAATGGCGAACGGAACCGTCAAGTGGTTCAACGCTGAGAAGGGCTACGGCTTCATCACGGTCGACGGCGGCGGGCAGGACGTGTTCGTCCACTACTCCGCGATCGACATGTCGGGATACAAGGTCCTCGAGGAGGGCCAGCACGTCGCCTTCGAGGTCGGCAGCGGATCGAAGGGACCCCAGGCGGAATCGGTGCGCCTGGTCTGACCCGGCGCTCGTCCCAGGAGCCGTCGCCCGCCCCGTGCGGACGGCGGCTCCTGTCGTTCCGCCCCGTGCCACGTCGCTTGCACTCGTCACCCGCGAGTGCCAGAATCGCTCTTGGCACTCGGTTCATCCGAGTGCCAGGAATGAAACTTTCTTGACGTCCGGGAGGGACGAGAAACACACATGGCCAAGATCATTGCTTTTGACGAAGAAGCCCGCCGCGGCCTCGAGCGTGGACTCAACACTCTGGCCGACGCGGTCAAGGTGACCCTCGGCCCGCGCGGCCGCAACGTCGTGCTCGAGAAGAAGTGGGGCGCTCCCACCATCACGAACGACGGCGTCTCGATCGCCAAGGAGATCGAGCTCGACGAGCCCTACGAGAAGATCGGCGCGGAGCTCGTCAAGGAGGTCGCCAAGAAGACCGACGACGTCGCCGGCGACGGAACCACCACGGCGACCGTCCTCGCCCAGGCCCTGGTCCGCGAAGGTCTGCGCAACGTCGCGGCCGGCGCCGACCCGATCACCCTGAAGAAGGGCATCGAGAAGGCCGTCAAGGCCGTCACCGCCGAGCTCATCGCCGGCGCCAAGGCGATCGAGACCAAGGACGAGATCGCGGCGACCGCCTCCATCTCGGCTGCGGACCCCGAGATCGGCGCCATCATCGCCGAGGCGATCGACAAGGTCGGCAAGGAGGGCGTCGTCACCGTCGAGGAGTCGAACACCTTCGGCACCGAGCTCGAGCTCACCGAGGGCATGCGCTTCGACAAGGGCTACCTGTCGCAGTACTTCGTGACCGACCCCGACCGCCAGGAGGCGGTGTTCGAGGACCCCTACATCCTCATCGTCAACTCCAAGGTCTCGAACATCAAGGACCTCCTCCCCGTCGTCGACAAGGTGATCCAGGCGGGCAAGCAGCTGCTGATCATCGCCGAGGACGTCGACGGAGAGGCGCTGGCGACCCTGGTCGCAACAAGATCCGCGGCATCTTCAAGTCCGTCGCCGTCAAGGCCCCGGGCTTCGGCGACCGTCGCAAGGCCCAGCTCCAGGACATCGCGATCCTGACCGGCGGCCAGGTCATCTCGGAGGAGGTCGGTCTCAAGCTCGAGAACGTCACCCTCGACCTCCTCGGCTCGGCCCGCAAGGTCGTCATCACCAAGGACGAGACCACCATCGTCGAGGGCTCCGGCGACGCCGAGGCCATCGCCGGCCGCGTCGCCCAGATCCGCGCCGAGATCGAGAACACCGACAGCGACTACGACCGCGAGAAGCTCCAGGAGCGCCTCGCGAAGCTCGCCGGTGGAGTCGCGGTCATCAAGGCCGGAGCGGCGACCGAGGTCGAGCTCAAGGAGCGCAAGCACCGCATCGAGGACGCCGTCCGCAACGCGAAGGCCGCCGTCGAGGAGGGCATCGTCGCCGGTGGTGGCGTCGCCCTCATCCAGGCCGGCAAGCTCGCGTTCGACAAGCTCGAGCTCGTCGGAGACGAGGCGACCGGCGCGAACATCGTCAAGGTCGCCATCGAGGCGCCCCTCAAGCAGATCGCGCTGAACGCCGGTCTCGAGCCCGGTGTCGTCGCCGCCAAGGTCCGCGAGCTGCCCACCGGACACGGCCTCAACGCCGCGACCGGCGAGTACGTCGACCTGATCGCCGCCGGCATCATCGACCCGGTCAAGGTCACCCGCTCCGCGCTGCAGAACGCGGCGTCGATCGCCGGCCTCTTCCTCACCACCGAGGTCGTCGTCGCCGACAAGCCCGAGAAGAACCCGGTTCCGGCCGGCGACCCCACGGGCGGCATGGACTTCTAGTCCGACCCGCACCACATGCTGAAGGCGGTTCCCCTCCGGGGGAGCCGCCTTCCGTGCGTTCCGGGCACGCCCCGGCAGTGCGCGGACGGCGGCTCCCTCGCGAGCCGGCGCTCAGGAGCCGAAGAGGCGCGCGTTGGCCTGCTCGGTGTCGGCGTACTGCTGAGCGGCCGTGCCGAGGGCGAGCGTGATGGTGGCCAGTCCCTCGTCGACCTGCGCCTGCGTCGAGCGCCAGACGCCGACGACGCCCTGGAACGCGTTCGAGGCCTGGCCCTGCCAGACCGCCTCGAGCCCGGTCAGCTGCGCGAGCAGCCCGGACACCTCGGTCTGGATGCGGTCCATGTAGCCGTGCGCGGTGCCGGTCATGGTGGTCATCGCGTCGATGTCGGTCTGGTAGCGGGTCATGGGGAGTCCTCTCGTTCCGGTCGGCGCCGATCGGCGCGTGCGTGAACGGTAGGACCGCGGGCGTCCCGGGCGGCGGCGCTCAGACCGAGGCTGGGGAGGATTCGCCGTTCGGGCCGACGGTGAGGAGGGGCAGGGCGACGCGGAACGTCGCTCCTCCGCCCGGCGTCTCGACGACGTCGACGCGTCCCTTGTGCGCGGCCACGATGGAGGAGACGATCGCCAGCCCGAGACCGCTGCCGCCGGTCTCGCGGGTGCGCGAGGTGTCGGCGCGCCAGAAGCGCTGGAAGATCTTCTCGCGGATCTGCGGCGGGATGCCCTCGCCGTGGTCGATCACCTCGAGGAACGCGAGGCGGCGCGCGCGGTCGACCGCGACTCCGATCTCGATGGGCGTGTCCTCGGGGGTGTACCGGACGGCGTTGCCGATGAGGTTGGTGAGGACCTGACGGATCTTGTTCTCCTCGGCCATGACCAGCGCGGGCAGCCCGGCCTCCTCGGGGGCCGGCTCGGCAGTCCCCGCGGCGATCTCCTCGGCCTTCACCCGGCTCGGGCGGCGGCGGAGCCGCGCGAGCCGGGCTCCCGCGGCGGCGATGGGTCCGGTCAGTCCGGCGGCCGCCGTCTGCAGCGGCTGCGTCGCGGCGCCGGTGAGCTCGTCGTCGTCGAGGGCCGGCGTCTCGATCGGAGTGTCGTCGCGGGTCTCGACGCCGAAGTCGCGGTCGGGCCAGGAGGCCATCGCGTCCATGGCGGCGTCGCGCGCGAGGGGCATGAGGTCGACGGGGGCGAGGGCGAGCGGCTTCGTCTCGTCGAGACGGGCGAGCTCGAGCAGGTCCTCGACGAGGCCGCCCATCCGGATCGCCTCCTTCTCGATGCGCTCCATGGCCTGGCCGACGGCCTCGGGCGTCTGGAGAGCGCCCATCCGGTACAGCTCGGCGTAGCCGCGCACCGAGACCAGGGGCGTGCGCAGCTCGTGGCTGGCGTCGCCGACGAAGCGGCGCATCTGATCGATGGTGCGCGCGCGGTCGCGGAAGGCCGTGTCGATCCGGCCCAGCATCGCGTTGAGGGAGCGGTTCAACCGCCCGACCTCGGTGTTCGGCGTGGTGCCGTCGAGCCGCTGGCTGAAGTCGCCGTCGGCGATGGCGGCGGCGGTGCGCTCGACCTCGCGCAGCGGCGCGAAGGTGGTGGTGACGAGCAGGCGCGTGAGCATGGCGCCGATGACGACGATCGCGACTCCGAACCCGAGGAAGATCGTGAGGTAGATCGTCATGATGTTGTCCACGCCCCGTGTGGACGTGGCCAGCAGCAGCGTCTGGACCTGGTTGCCCTGCGAGTAGGTCGTCGCGACGAAGTGGTACTCGATCTTGCCGTTGACGCTCTCGATCGTCCGGTGGTCGTCGCCGATGTCGAGGGCCTCGTCGAGCGTGAACCTCGTCGGGAAGGCGGGGTCGTTCGGGCCGATCGCCGTCGAGTCGCCCTGCACGCCTTCGGAATCGTAGACCGCGCCGACGTAGAGGTTGTCGTCGTCGCTCAGCCCGGCCTCGCCCTTGGCGCTCAGCGTGTTCGCCACGAGCTGCGCCTTGACCGCGAGATCGCGGTCGAGCTGCGAGATGAGCTGCGGCTTCAGCATCGTCATGGTCCCGATGCCGGAGACGAGGAGGCCGAGCGTCAGCAGGAGGACCGTCACCGCGGTGATCTTGGTCCGCAGGGAGATCGAGTTCCACCGCTCGGCCAGGGTCTGGTGCATGGCGGTGAGACTCCCTCGATGGCGGAACGGCGGCCGCCCCGCGAAGGGACGACCGCCGGGGTGCGGAGCTCCGGGCTCCGCGACGTCGACAGGACTCGGAGGCTAGGCCTTCGCGACCTTCAGCATGTATCCGAATCCTCGCTTGGTCTGGATGAGCGATTCCTCCGAATGCGTGTCGAGCTTACGTCGCAGGTAGGAGATGTAGGACTCGACGATGCCCGCATCCCCGTTGAAGTCGTACTCCCACACGTGGTCGAGGATCTGCGCCTTGCTGAGCACGCGGTTGGGGTTGAGCATCAGGTACCGCAGCAGCTTGAACTCGGTGGGGCTGAGCTCGACCGGCTCGTCGCCGACCAGGACCTCGTGGGTGTCCTGATCCATCGTGAGCTCGCCCGCGCGGATGACCGCGTCCTCCTCGGCGTGCATGGTGCGGCGGAGGATCGCCTTGATGCGCGCCACGATCTCGTCGAGGCTGAACGGCTTGGTGACGTAGTCGTCCCCGCCGACCGTCAGACCGGTGATCTTGTCCTCCGTGTCGTCCTTCGCCGTGAGGAAGAGGATGGGGGAGGTGTAGCCGGCGGAGCGCAGGCGCTTCGTGACGCCGAACCCGTTCATGTCGGGGAGCATCACGTCGAGGATGATCAGGTCGGGCTCCTCCTCGAGGACGGCCGAGATGGCCTGAGCGCCGTTGCCCACCGCGCGCACGGCGAAGCCGGCGAAGCGGAGGCTCGTGGTGAGCAGGTCTCTGATGTTGGGCTCGTCGTCGACGATGAGAATGCGGGGTCCGTCCATGAGGACATCTTCTGCGCGTTGCCTGAACGGAGTCTGGGAGCCGAGTGGTGGACGGCTCGACGCCGCCCCGGTGCCGTCGGCGGGGTCAGGACGCGCGGCGGCGGCGCACTCCGACGATCAGCATCGCGATCATCATCAGGAAGGCGATGGGCAGGCCGACGAGGGGGACCGCGAAGACGAACCGCCACAGCGGACCCTCGTACTGCTCGACTCCGAAGACGGGTGCGAGGAGGATCGCGAGGAACGCGAGCACCGTGACGGCGATGATCGCGATGAACATGTAGGCGAGGGTGCGCTCGGCGCGTCCGATGCCCGCCGGCTGCTGTGGCTTCACCCCCCAAGGATAGGCCGCACCCGGGAGCCTCTAAACTGGTGGTTGCTTCGATTCCAGGAGGGGTTCTGCATGCCTACCGGCAAGGTCAAGTTCTACGACGAGGAGAAGGGCTTCGGCTTCATCAGCACTGATGACGGCCAGGAGGTCTTCCTGCACGCTTCCGCGCTGCCCTCGGGGACCGCGGTGAAGCCCGGCACACGCCTCGAGTTCGGCATCGCGACGGCAAGCGCGGGGCTCAGGCCCTGACCGCCCGTGTCATCGAGGCGCCCCCCAGCATGGTCAAGATGAACCGCAAGTCGGCCGACGACATGTCGGTGATCGTCGAGGACACCGTCAAGCTGCTCGACGGCATCGGCACCGGCCTCAAGCGCGGTCGCTACCCCGACAAGGCCCACGGCCGCAAGATCGCGGCGCTGCTGCGCCGGGTGGCGGACGAGCTGGATGCCTGACGCCGACGGCACGACCGGCGACCTCGCGTCGCCCCAGGGGGAGGAGTCCCTCCTGCCGACCGGAGACGTCGACGAGACGGCGGCGGACGACGCGGCCGAGACGAGGGTCGCCGAGGTTCCGACCGGCGAGGACGACGCGGAGATCGCCGAGGTCGAGGCGTCCACTGACGAGGACGATGCGCCGATCGCCGAGGTCGAGGTGTCCACCGATGAGGACGTCGCATCGACCGCTGAGGTCGTGCCTGAGCGGGACGAGCCTCTGGCCGAGCCCGCGCCTCCGGCCCCCGCCGAGGAGCCCGCGGTTCTCGAGAGCGCGATCGAGGATTCCCAGTCGGAGACGGACGGCCCTGCATCGGGATCCGGGTCGCCGACGGAGGACGCGGTCGAGGACGAGCAGGAGGAGCCCGTGTACGAGCTCGACTCCGTTCTCGCCGCCTCCGAGGAGCGTGCCCGCGAGGCGCTCGCCGACGTGGCTCCGCCCGACACGATCGGGCCGCTGGTGGCGACGCTGGCGCAGGGAGAGCACGTGGTCTCGCTGCAGTTCGCGAACCTCATGAGGGGCTACCCGGGGTGGCTCTGGACGGCGACCCTCTCGCGCATCGACGAGACCGAGGACGTCAACGTGCTCGAGGTCGAGCTGCTGCCCGGCGAGGGAGCGGTGCTCGCTCCGGACTGGGTGCCGTGGACGGATCGCCTGGCGGACTATCGCGCGGCGCAGGACGCGGCCGGCGAGGAGTCGGACGACTCGGACGAGGACGACGACGAGGACGACCCGGACGAGGACGCGCCGGACTCGGAGGACGAGTTCGACGATCAGGTCGTGCTCGACGACGACGACGAGTCCGATGACGACGAGGACGATGACGACGAGTCGGATGACGACGACGACGACGCGGATGACGATGACGACGACGAGTCGGACGATGACGACGCCTCGGACGACGACGACGAGTCCGATGATGACGACGACGACGATGAGTCCGATGACGACGACGACGACCGGGATGACGACGACCGCTGAGTCGGCGTCCGCCGCGGCGACGACGGGGGAGGGGACGGCGTGATCGGCATCGACACGGTCGTCTCCTACCCCGACGGCGCCACCTCCTCCGAGGGGGAGGTCGTGCACCTCGAGGCGCTCGAGGAGGGCCGCTGGGCGGTCGTCCTCGATGCCACGGCCGCTCATCCCGTCGATCCGACCTGGCCGGACCAGGGGCCCGACGAGGGCGTCCTCGTCGCCGAGGGCGTCCGCTACCGCCTGCTCGACTGCCGCATCGCGGCGTGGGACGGGCGCGCGCTGCACCTGGGCGACCGGCTCCCGGTCCGCCTCGGCACGGACGGCTGGGTCTTCGTCGTCGCGCACGTCGTGGCCGACGCGTCCGCGCTCGCCGAGGGGCAGCGGATCCGGGTCGAGGTCGACCGTGCCCGACGGGACGAGCTGTCGCGCGGGCACACGGCCTGTCATCTGGCGTCGCTCGCCCTGAACGCGGCGCTCGCCGATCTCTGGAGCAAGCCCGTCCGGACCGACTCGCTCGGCAGCCCCGACTTCGATCAGGCCGCGATCCAGACGTCCCTCATCCGGCCGTCCGGGTCCACCGACGTCTACCGGCTCGGCAAGAGCCTCCGGCGCAGCGGTTTCGACACCGCCCGGCTGCAGGAGGCGCTGCCGGAGATCGAGGAGCGGATCGACGCGCTGCTGGCGGAGTGGACGGCGGAGGACGCCGCCGTCGTGATCGAGCGCGAGGACGAGCTGCTCGGCTCCCGCCGGACCTGGCGCTGCCTCCTCGCGGCGGGGCAGGCGTCGATCCCGTGCGGAGGCACGCACGTCGCGAGCTTCGCGGACCTCGGCGCCCTCTCGGTGGAGCTGTCCGTCGACCCGGTCGCGGCGACGCTCACGATGGAGACGGACGCCTCCTGAGCCGTCAGCGGCGGTTGCGGCTGTAGAACAGCCCGATCGTGCCGAGCACGACGCCGATGACGACGGTCGACAGGACGAGCGGCGGCACGGCCACGCCGACGGAGGCCGCCACGAGGACGCCGATCAGCGCCGCGACCCAGACGAGGCAGCCCACGAGGAGCGCTCGCGCGTCGTCGCTCGGGTAGGGCGGAGGACTCGGTCGACGCTCCTCCTCGCGGAGCCACAGCCTCATCCTCCGCCCGCCCCTCAGTCGGCCAGGCGCTCGATGACGTGGTCGATGCAGTTCAGCAGCGACCGGACGTCGTCGGGCTCGATCGCGGTGAAGGTGGCGATGCGCAGCTGGTTGCGCCCGAGCTTGCGGTACGGCTCGGTGTCGACGATGCCGTTGGCGCGCAGGACCTTCGCGATCAGCGCGGCGTCGATCGACGCGTCGAAGTCGACGGTGGCGACGACCTGCGAGCGGTGCTCGGGCACCTCGACGAACGGGGTCGCGACCGACGAGGCCTCGGCCCAGTCGTAGATCGCGGAGGAGGACTCGGCGGTGCGCGCCGACGCCCAGGCGAGGCCGCCGTTGCCGTTCATCCAGTCGAGCTGCGACTCCATCAGCAGGAGCGTCGCGAGCGCGGGCGTGTTGAGCGTCTGGTTCAGCCGCGAGTTGTCGACCGCGTTCTTCAGGCTCAGGAACTCGGGGATGTAGCGGCCGCTCGCCGCGATGCGCTCGACGCGCTCGATCGCGGCGGGGGAGAAGAGGCCGAACCAGAGGCCGCCGTCGCTGGCGAAGTTCTTCTGCGGGGCGAAGTAGTAGACGTCGGCCTGCGAGGCGTCGAAGTCGATGCCGCCCGCGGCGCTCGTCGCGTCGATCACGGTGAGCGCGCCCTCGTCGCCGTGGACGCGCGAGACCGGCGCCATGACTCCGGTCGAGGTCTCGTTGTGGGGCCAGGCGTAGACGTCGACGCCCTCGAGGACCTCGACCTCGCTCCGCGACCCGGCGGGAGCCGAGATCACGTGCGCCGGCTCGAGGAACGGCGCGGACGCGGCCTTCGCGAACTTCTGGCCGAACTCGCCGAAGGTGAGGTTCTCGGCACGGCGCTCGATCAGCGAGAAGGCGGCCGAATCCCAGAACGCGGTCGAGCCGCCGTTGCCGAGGAGGACCTCGTAGCCCTCGGGGACGTCGAACAGGTTCGCGAGGTGCTCGCGCACGCGGCCGACCAGGTTCTTGACCGGGGCCTGCCGGTGCGACGTGCCGAGGAGGTGCGCGCCCTCGGTCGCGAGGTGCGCGAGCTGGTCGTGCCGCACCTTGGACGGGCCGCAGCCGAATCGTCCGTCGTGGGGGAGGAGCTCGCGAGGAATGGTGACGTCCGGCATGCGTTAATACTAGGGTTCCCGGCTCGCCCCCTCCTTCGAGTGACGAAGGCCTGGCGCCGTGCGGCTTCGCGGATGTTGCGACACGGTGCCCAGTAAGGTTGAGCGCGCCGAGACGGGAAGGCTGAGATGACGGATCTGATCGACACCACCGAGATGTACCTGCGCACCATTCTGGAGCTCGAGGAGGAGAACATCATCCCCCTCCGCGCGCGTATCTCGGAGCGTCTGAGCCACTCGGGGCCGACCGTCTCGCAGACCGTCGGACGCATGGAGCGCGACGGTCTCGTCGTCGTCTCGGGCGACCGCCACCTCGAGCTCACCTCCGACGGGCGCCGCAAGGCGATCCACGTCATGCGCAAGCACCGCCTCGCCGAGCGGCTCCTCCACGACGTCATCAAGCTCGACTGGGAGTTCGTGCACGAGGAGGCCTGCCGCTGGGAGCACGTCATGAGCGAGCAGGTGGAGCGACGACTCCTCGAGATGCTCGACCACCCGACCGAGTCGCCGTACGGCAACCCGATCCCGGGCCTCGACGAGCTCGGCGACACCCCGGCGTCGCGCTTCGCGGACGGGGTCATCAGCCTGCCCCGCTTCGTCGCCGGATCGGCCGAGCCCAAGCGCGGTGTCGTCCGCCGCCTCGGGGAGCCGGCCCAGGTCGACCCCGAGCTGCTGCTGCAGCTGAAGCAGGCGGGCGTCATGCCGGGAGCCGAGGGCGAGTTCTCGGCCCTCAACGGCTACGTCCTGGTGCGCATCGACGGCGCGGAGGCGGGCATCGAGCTCCCCAACGAGGTCGCGGCGCACATCTTCCTCGTCTCTGACGACAGGTCTCCGAGCGGACACTGGGCGCGCGCTGGGTGCGCCCCTAGCGCATGCCGGGTCGGTCCGCACGCCGATGTCGCGTCCGGGCCGCGTCGAATGGTGACAAATCGGTAACGGTCGCATACGCTCTGGGGAGCCCTGCATCCGGACCCCGGTTCCAGGGCGCGGAATCCGACGTCCCCCTGCCCGTCTCGGACCACCGTGAACATCGATGCTTCGTGCATGAGACGGGACAGCCGCCTGGGCTGACGGGACGCGGAGGTCCACCCCTTTGGCCGAGAACGACACCACCGGCAGCCCCGACCGGTACCGCTCCACCCACCCGAACAGCCCCCGCAGCACCGCCTCGTTCGAGAACCAGCCGCCCGTCGTGCGCGCGCGGTTCCACTCCGAGGCCCCCGTCGCCCGCCGTGCGGTCCCGACCGCTCAGGCCCGCCAGCGCGACGTGACCGACTTCGTGCCCTCGCCCGCCGGCACCCCGCGCAGGCACCGCGGCCGGAAGCTCGGCAAGGTCGCGATCGTCGGCTTCGCCGGCGCACTCGTCGCGACCATGGCGCTGCCCGCCTACGCGTTCTCCCCGGGCACCGACGTCGACAGCCCGTTCGCGGCGTCGCAGGCCGACCTCCTCCGCCAGGGCGAGGCGCAGACCGTCGCCGTCGCGGGGAGCGTCGTGCAGGCCGCGATCGCGCGCGACGGCTTCTCGGCCGAGGCGGCTCCTCCGCCCCCGCCGCCCCCCGAGCCGGAGCCGGCGCCCGTCGTCGAGCCGGTCGCCGACACCTCGGACGTCGAGACCGCCCGTGCGGAGACCGCCGAGACGTTCAACTCGTACGACGGAGCGTCGGCCGCGGAGCTCGCCGCGTCGGCGCCGAGCACCGGGTACAGCCTGTCGGCCGTGTACAACACCGCGCTGCAGTACCAGGGCGTGCCCTACGTCTTCGGTGGAGCGGACCCGAGCGGCTTCGACTGCTCCGGCCTCGTGATGTACGTCTTCGCGCAGTACGGCATCTCGATGCCGCACTCGGCGGCGGGACAGGCCGCGATGGGCACCCGCATCCCCGTCTCGGAGGCGCAGCCCGGCGACCTGGTGATCATGCCCGGTCACGACGGCTTCTACGCGGGCAACGGCAACATCCTGCACGCGCCCTACGCCGGCGCGAGCGTCCGCGTGCAGCCGATCTGGACGTCGGACTACTACATCGTGCGCATCCCGGGCTGAGCCCGGACGCCCGTCGACGAGCCCGTTCCCTTCCGAGGGGGCGGGCTCGTCCGCGTCGCGGGGGACGCGGTGTGAAATGCGGATGACGAATTCGGGTGAATCTCTGGTGTTTCGCGCGGGAAGGAATACTCTGAACCCCACTCCGCCGTACCAGCGGAGCGGTTCGTCGAGGGACGGAGTGCCGGGATGACCGAGCGGAACGGGCACACTGCGTGGGGCTGCGTTCACGCGTGCGGCGGACCGACTCGATCCGGGCGGGGATCCTCTCCGCCTCGGTGCACTCCTCCGACACTCGGATACACCACCACGACTCGACGCGGTGCTCAGCCGCGGCCCAGAAGGGCGCCGTCCACGCGACGGCGCCCTTCTCCGCGTCCGGGGTGATGTCGCGGTGCGACGGACGACGCCCGTTCGGAGGTCACTGATGCGCACCCTGGTTCTCAACGCCGGCTACGAGCCGCTCGCTGTCGTCTCGTTCAAGCGGGCGCTCGTCCTGCTGATGACCGAGAAGGCGACCGTCATCGCGGCCGACGAGGACAATCCGGTGCACGGAGCGGCCGGCGACTACGTGCGGCCGTCCGTGATCCTCCTGACCCGCTACGTGCGGATCCCGAGCTCGCGGACCGTGCCCGTCTCGCGGCGCGGGGTGCTGCGGCGCGACAACCACCGCTGCGGATACTGCGGGATGCACGCGAACACCATCGACCACATCCAGCCGAAGTCGCGCGGCGGACGCGACACGTGGGAGAACCTCGTCGCCTGCTGCCACCGCTGCAACAACACCAAGAGCGACCGCACGCCCGCCGAGATGGGCTGGCACCTGCGGACGGTGCCGCGGGTGCCGCGGGCCGGCTCCTGGCTCGTGCGCGGCGCGGAGCGGATGGAACCCGAGTGGAACGGCTACTTAGCGCCCGCAGCCTGAGCCGCGAGATGCCACTCGGGTACAAGTAGACCGGCGTGCCGCGTGCCGAAGTGGCATCTCGCGGAGGCTCCGGGGGACGTGAGCAGTCTTCTACCGGACGCGGTGCGAGAGGCGTTCTCCGCAAGGCGGAGGAGGAAGCGATACCGGCGGTATCGCGCCCGACGACAACGCCGCGGAAGGCGTCCCTCGCGCCGCGTCATTCGTTGTCGCCTCCGGTGGCGGTGCTGGCGTTGCCGGAGCGCTCGCCGGACCAGGTCCAGTTCGCGACCTCGGGGAGGTCCTCGCCGAACTCGCGGGTGTGGGCGCGGGCGCGGATGCGGGCGTCCTGCATCTCCTGACGGAGGCCGGCGGCGCGGGAGCCGAGGCCGGGGGTGCGGTCGATGACGTCGATCACGAGCGAGTAGCGGTCGAGATCGTTCAGCATCACCATGTCGAACGGAGTGGTCGTGGTGCCGTTCTCCTTGTAGCCGCGCACGTGCAGGTTCTGGTGGCCGGTGCGCTTGTAGGTCAGGCGGTGGATCAGCCACGGGTAGCCGTGGTAGGCGAAGACGACGGGGCGGTCGGGGGTGAAGACCGCGTCGAACTCGCGGTCCGAGAGGCCGTGCGGGTGCTCGGACTCGGACATCAGGCGCATGAGATCGACGACGTTGACCGTGCGGATCGCGAGGTCGGGCAGCTTCTCGCGGAGGATGCTCACGGCGGCGAGGGTCTCGAGGGTCGGGACGTCGCCCGCGCAGGCGAGCACGACGTCCGGGGACTCGCCCTGCCGCTCGCTGCTCGCCCACTCGAGGATGCCCAGGCCGCGGGTGCAGTGGGCGACGGCCTCGTCCATCGTCAGCCAGGCCGGGGCGGGCTGCTTGCCGGCGACGACGACGTTGACGTAGTCGACGCTGCGGAGGCAGTGGTCGTAGACCGAGAGCAGGGTGTTGGCGTCGAACGGCAGGTAGACGCGCACCACCTCCGGCTTCTTGTTGACGACGTGGTCGATGAAGCCGGGGTCCTGGTGGCTGAAGCCGTTGTGGTCCTGGCGCCAGACGTGGCTCGAGAGCAGGTAGTTCAGACTCGCGATCGGGCGGCGCCACTCGATCTCGCGGGTGCCGTTCAGCCACTTCGCGTGCTGGTTGAACATCGAGTCGATGATGTGGATGAAGGCCTCGTAGCAGGTGAAGAGACCGTGGCGGCCGGTGAGGAGGTACCCCTCCAGCCAGCCCTGGCACTGGTGCTCCGAGAGCACCTCCATGACCCGGCCCGCGCGGGCGAGGTGGTCGTCGAGCGGGCTGAGCTCCCCCTCCCACTGCTTGTCGGTGGCGGCGTAGACGCTCTGCAGGCGGTTGCTCGCGACCTCGTCGGGTCCGAAGATCCGGAAGTTGGTGGGGTTGGCGCGGATGACGTCGGCGAGCCACTCGCCGAGCACCTTCGTCGCCTCGGCGACGGTGCCGCCGGGGGACTCGACGACGACCTCGTAGCGGCGGAAGTCGGGCAGGTGGAGGGACTGGCGTAGGAGTCCGCCGTTGGCGTGCGGCGTGGCGCTCATCCGCAGCTCGCCCTCGGGGGCGAGGGAGCGGACGCGGTCGGCGATCCCTCCGGTCTCGGTGAAGAGCTCCTCGGGGCGGTAGGAGCGGAGCCAGTCCTCGAGCAGGCGGGTGTGCTCCTCGGTGTCGCGGGCGTGGCGAGCGGCACCTGATGGGCGCGGTAGGTGCCCTCGACCTGGACGCCGTCGATCTCGGCGGGGCAGGTCCAGCCCTTCGGGGTCTTGAGGACGATCATCGGCCAGGCGGGCCGCGTCAGATCACCGGCGGCGGCGCGCTCTTTGATCGCGGCGATGCGGTCGAGCACCGTGTCGAGCACCTCCGCGAAGCGCTCGTGCACGCGCATCGGGTCCTCGCCGTCGAAGCCGCCCTCGACGAGGAAGGGCTCGTGTCCGTAGCCGCGGAGGAGGCTCTCGAGCTCCTCGTACGGGATGCGCGCCAGGATCGTGGGGTTCGCGATCTTGTAGCCGTTCAGGTGCAGGATCGGCAGGACGACTCCGTCGGTGGCCGGGTTCACGAACTTGTTCGAGTGCCAGCTGGTGGCGAGCGGGCCGGTCTCGGCCTCGCCGTCGCCGACGACCGCGGCGACGAGCAGGTCGGGGTTGTCGAAGGCGGCTCCGTAGGCGTGGCTGAGCGCGTAGCCGAGCTCGCCGCCCTCGTGAATGCTGCCGGGGGTCTCGGGAGCGGCGTGGCTGGGGATGCCGCCCGGGAAGCTGAACTGGCGGAAGAGCTTGCGCAGCCCGTCCTCGGACTCGTCGATGTGCGAGTAGATCTCGCTGTAGGTGCCGTCGAGGTAGGCGTTCGCGACCATGCCGGGGCCGCCGTGGCCGGGACCAGTGATGTAGAGCGTCGACTGGCGGCGCTCGCGGATGGCGCGGTTCAGGTGCGCGTAGATCAGGTTCAGGCCGGGAGTCGTTCCCCAGTGCCCGAGGAGGCGCGGCTTGATGTGGTCGCGGGTGAGCGGCTCGGTCAGCAGCGGGTTCGCGAGCAGGTAGATCTGGCCGACGGCCAGGTAGTTGGCAGCGCGCCACCAGGCGTCGACGGTCTCGAGGGTCTCCTGCGTCAGCGGGGCGTCCGCATCGCGGGCGGCCCAGGTGTGCTCGGAGGCGGAGGGGATCGTGGATGCGGCCATGACGCCACGCTCGCATCCGACCGCCCCGCGCGGTAGGGCCTTGCGGCGCTCGCGCTCAGGACGGTCGGATGCGGGGTGGTGCTCCGGTCAGGTCAGCCCCGGGGAGTGGCGCGGCGGAGGACCAGCCAGCCGCTGAGGGCCGCGATCGCGGTGGGGACGAGCAGCAGCGCGAATCCGCCGGTCGGGCCGACCGCTTGAAGGGCGAGCCACACCGAGTCCCACGTGCCCGTGAGGCTGATCAGGCGACGGCGGCGACGGCCACCGCTGCCAGCCCGATCCAGAAGACCGTCATACCGACCGCTCGCCAGCGGACGTACACCGACGCGGTCGCGGCTCCGACGAAGAAGAAGAACAGGAACAGCACGAAGACGCCGAAGGCCCGCTCGACCCACGAGATGCCGCCGAAGCCGACGACGCGGAACAGGATGCCGCCCATGCCCCAGCCGTTCGTCGCCGACTCGATCGCGGCCATGACCGTGTAGAGCACGGTCCAGCCGGCGGAGAGGAGGAGGAAGGTGAGAGCGCTGCCCCAGTAGAAGTCGCGCCGCGTGGATCCGTAGCCCAGTGCCAGGCCGAAGGTGATGTTCACCGCCTGGATCGCGACGACGAGCATGTAGATGAAGATGAACGCGCCCGGTCCGGAGACCTGGACGCCGGACTCGCCGCCGGCGCTGTCGGCGCCGATCGTCCGCAGGACGACCCAGAAGATCGCGAGGCTGCCGAGGAAGATCGCGGCGAGGATCCCGAGCGGGGTGTAGAGCAGCGTCGCGGGGTTGGCGAAGTGCAGGCGGACGATGCGGAGCAGTCGGTCGGAGGTGCCGAGGCTCTGCGCGGGGGCGGTGGTGGTCATGAGGCGTCCTTCCCGGAGGAGGTGGTGCTCGTGAGCTGCACGACGAGCTGCTGGAGGGAGACGGGCTCGAGCTCGAGCCCGAGGGCGGCCGCCTGTGCGCGCCCGGGCGCGTCGAGGCGGGGGAGCGTGGCGGAGGCGAGGCCGCCGACTCCGCTGCGGGAGAGCACCTCGCGGCCGGCGGTAAAGGAGTCGACCGCGCCGCGGGTGCCGACGACGGTCGCGGCCGAGCCGCGCAGCTCCTCCGCATCGCTGTCGACGACGAGCCGACCCTCGTCGATGACGAGGACGTGCTCGAGGAGGGAGCTGACCTCGTCGATCAGGTGCGTGGAGAGCACGACGGTGCGGGGGTGCTCGGCGAAATCCGAGAGCAGACGGTCGTAGAAGAGCTGCCGGGCGACGGCGTCGAGGCCGAGGTAGGGCTCGTCGAAGAAGGTGAGCGGAGCGCGCGAGGCGAGGCCGACGATCACTCCGACGGCCGAGAGCTGTCCGCGCGAGAGCTTCTTGACCCGGCGGTTCAGCGGCAGTCGGAAGTCGCTCACGAGCTCCTGGGCGAACGCGTCGTCCCAGCCCTCGAAGAACCACGGGGCGCTGCGCAGGACGTGCTTCACCTGGAAGTCCTCGGGGTACTTCTGGCTCTCCTTGATGAAGCAGGTACGGGAGAGGACGTCGGCGTTCTCGACCGGAGGCGCCCCGAACACGCGGATGCCACCCGAGGTCGCGAACTCCTGACCTGTGAGCAGCGACATGAGCGTCGTCTTGCCCGCGCCGTTGCGGCCCAGGAGGCCGTGGATCCGGTTCTCGTCGAGCGCGAAGCTCACGTCGCGGACCGCGTGCATGCTGCCGTAGTGCTTGCTGAGGCCGGCGACCTCGATGACCGCGCTCATCGCGATCCCCCTTCGCTGATCATGGTGGCGAGCTCCTCGCGGGTGAGGCCGAGCTTGGCGGCCTCGGCGAGCAGCGGAGCGACGAACTGGTCGCGGAACTGCGTGCGGCGCTTCTCGACCAGCCGGTCGCGGGCGCCCTCGGCGACGAACATGCCGATGCCTCTCCTCTTGTAGAGGACCCCGTCGTCGACGAGCAGGTTCACGCCCTTGCCGGCCGTGGCCGGGTTGATGCGGTGGAACGCGGCGAACTCGTTGGTCGAGGGGACCTGGGTCTCTTCGGGGAGCGCCCCCGCGATGATGTCGTTCTCGATCTGCTCGGCGATCTGCAGGAAGATCGGCCGGGAGTCGTCCATGGGTGCTCCTTCCTGCTGGGCGGTGGTTGAGTGGTTAGTCGGTGCAGTAGCTAACCAAGCAGGTCTGCCCGGTGCTGTCAACCGCGGGCTGCGAGCTCCGCCCGCCCGACGGGTACACTGGCTCGGCCAGCCTCTGTAGCTCAATGGAAGAGCGACTCCGTCCTAAGGAGCAGGTTGGGGGTTCGAGTCCCTCCAGGGGCACCAAAGTGTCGTTACTAAAACCCTTGCCAGAGAAAAACGCCGTATCGGCGCCGATCTCGACCTCCAGGGAACCGGTAAGGGTCCGAGCACCACTCCTACGAGTGGTGCTTTTTTCGTGCGCGCTCGCCTGGACCGCCCGCGATGCGATCGTCGCGAACGGCTCGTTCAGTTCGACCGTGATGGTCTCGTCCGTGTGGACGAGGACCCGCTCGAAGAAGACCTGGTTGAAGAGCCGCTTGATGTGATCGGGTGCACTGCCATACAGGCGGGCGCACTCCATTGTCACGTCGAGAGCGACCTGGACAGCGTGCTCGACGTCGGCGATGTCCTGGGTGAGGCGAGCCTCGTCGCGCTCGGCGGTCGTGCGCTCGGAGCGGATGCGGTCCTGCTCCTTCTTGAACAAGTCGAGCGGGATGCGTCCGCGTAGTGGGCCTGAAGAAGTCGGAGCTGCTCGCGTTCGAGTCGCTCCAGGTCGGTCGTGATCTGCGCGCGCTGCCGCTCGGCGTCGCCGCGGGTGGCAACGAACTCATCGCGGAACAGCCGCGCGAGGTCGTCTCGAGCGATCCGGTCGAGCCGGAGACGCTTCTGGTACTCCTGGACGATCTTCTCCTCCACTACGTGGATGAGGACGGCCTTCTGCGTGCAGTCGTTGCGTTTCGCCTGACGCGCAGAGCAGTAGAAGTAGGGGTAGATTTCGCCCGACTTCGAGCGAGTCATCTGCACGATCAGCCGGTTGTGGCAGTTCCCGCAGTACACG
The DNA here is from genome assembly GCF_001995175.1 of Rathayibacter rhapontici. GTDB lineage: Bacteria > Actinomycetota > Actinomycetes > Actinomycetales > Microbacteriaceae > Rathayibacter. The sequence continues at coordinate 42,946 of NZ_MUKN01000004.1, read as the reverse complement.
GTGCTCTTGAGGTAATGGTCGTGCCGACGTCGGCGCTCGCCGGAGCGACGAGACTGCAGCGCGTCCTGCACCTTGTCCCACGTCTCCTGATCGATCAGGGGCTCATGCTTGCCGGCGTAAGTGGCGCCCGAGAACGAGACCAGGCCGAGGTAGTAGGAGTTGGTCAGGATCTTGTGGAGGTCCGTGTCGGTGAGTGCTCGTGACGGTACCTGCGGAGTTCGTCGAGAGGTGAGTCCCCGCTGGGCGAGTTCGAGCGCGAGCTGCGACAGGCTGACGCTCGGCTCGGTATAGCGGTGGAAGGCCCAGGTGATGAGCTGAGCGCGGTCGGGGTCTGGGCGAACGGTTCGGCTCTCGCGGCCGTCGCTGTCGAATTCGCGGACGTTCAGATATCCGAGCGGAGCCCGGCCTGGGGTCCCGCCCTTCTGCACTTTCTGCGTCATGCCCTTGGTGACCTCGTGCGCGAGGTTGCGCGAGTAAAACTCGGCGATCGAGGACATGATGCCGTGAAGGAGTGCACCTGATGGCGATTGGTCGATGCTTTCCGTAGCCGAGATCAGCGCGACGTTCGCGGCGGTCAGTTGCTTCATGATCTCGACGTCGTCCTCCCGGTTGCGCGCGAGGCGGTCGACCTTGTGCACGACGACGTAGTCCACGGCGTGCTCGCGGATGTACTCGAGCATCTCCTGTAGCGCTGGACGATTCGCTGTCTTCGCGGACTCTCCGCGGTCGACGAATTCCTTCGCAACCATGGCGCCCATCGACTGGGCCTTTTTTCGGTTCGCCTCGCGCTGCGCGGGAATCGAGAAGCCTTCCTTCTCGTCACCGCGTTGCGCCTGCCGCGCAGTCGAAACGCGGAGGTAGAGGACCGCGACCTTCGGCGTCAGCATCTCGCCGATCACAGCGAGTGGGTTAGAGGCGACCGGCGGAGGGCTCAAGGTAGGGCTGGCGAGAAGCGGTGAGAGTGTCATAGCGCTCTGATTAACGCTCTGAACGCGCGCAGAGTCGAGTCTTTTCTGCTCGGCGGTTCGGTGAGGTTCCGAATCGTCAGGTCTCCACCCCCGGTCGTAGGGTGTTGCGGAAATTGCTACGGATGCCTCCGCAGTCTGACCTGTAGCTGGCGCGAAATCGTTTCTCATTTGTGGAAGACGTAGACCCGGTCAGCGTGGTGGATGACGTCGAACATCTCGCGGAACTGGATCTCGATTGATTCGTAGTTCCAGCGCAGGTCGTGGTCGGCGATGCCCTGCTCTTGACGGAGCTGCGAGAGGGCGGCGCGCCAGCCGAGCCCGTCGATGTGCTCGTCGAGTGCGGCCCGGAGCTTGGGTACTCGCCGAAAAAGCTGTCCTCGAACTCTGCGTCGAAGGTGCGTGGGTCGGCATCAGTGCGGAAGACCTGCAGGAAGGCGGTCATCGCCTTCGCTCGGTCATAGGTGTCCGTGCCCTCTTGAGGTCGCGGCTCGTTGTCTTTCGGGTGTTGCGGTTGTTCTGGTGTTGTCATGTATCGTTCTCTTTTCTGCCCACCCGGTGAGTGATTGATATGCGGAATGCTGCTAGTTGTGGAAGGTATAGACCTTGTCGCGGTAGTAGACGATGTCGACGAAGTCGCGGAAGCGGTATTCGATGGCCGCACGGTTCCACTGCACTTCGTCGGGGGAGACGCCATATTCTTTCTGCAGTACCTCCAGGCCGTCGTTCCAGCCGAGCAGGTCGATGTAGTCATCGATAGCTTCGTCGAGGCTGTCGTATTCGGCGTAGAAGATGTCAGCGAACTCGGTGGCTAGCGTCGGCGATTCGACGTTGGTGTGGGGAAGGAGTAGGAAAGCGGCGAATGGTCCGGGGTGGTTGCGGGCCGCGCGGGCAATGTAGGGGTCGTCCTCCCAGCCGGGTCGGTTACGGAAGAGGTGGGCGATCTCTTCCTCTGCTTCTGAGCGGCGGTGTTTCGGTCGTTGTTGCTCGTGGGGTGTTTCGTGTTCTGGTGAGGTCATGGAGATCTTCCTTTCTGCTTTCGGGGTTAGTCAGCGGGGAGCGGTTAGTGGTGGTGTCGGTAGATGAGGACGCGGTCGGGGTACTCGCGGACGTCGAAGACGTCGCGGTAGAGCATCTCGAGCACCGGGTCAGGTCTGCCCGGGTCGTGGTCGGGGATGAGCTCGGGGTCCCAGCCGAGAGCATCGACAATCGCGTCGTCGGCAGCCGGGTAAGTACATTCAATTCCGAATGGAAAGGCCGTGAGCCGTCCCACTGGCGCGCGTCCGTTGGCTGCCGTCAGCTCTTCACTGAGCCGGACGTTCAACGATGTGACCGTGCAAGCGCTCTCAAACGCGTCCTCACCGCCGCGTGGAATATCCGCGTCATTTCCGGGAAACAGGCGTGAAACCTGTGTTTGTTACCGTGAACTATGAAAATTCGTGCTTCTCACGCCCTCGGGGCGCTCGTAATCTCTTCCCTCCTTCTCGCTCCCGCTGCCGCGGCTGCTCCGGGTTCGGCGGCGGTGCCGGTCGACGGCGGCACCAGCGCTGGAGACCCGTACTTCCCAGCCTCGGCAGCACGGGCTATGACGCCGCGTCCTACAGCCTCGTCCTGAAGTACGACCCGGCCAGCCGTGCCCTCAGCGGACGCGCGCTGGTGACGCTGGCTCCGACGCAGGATCTGCGGTCGCTGTCCTTCGATCTGTCTGGTCTGACGGTGTCGAAGGTCACGGTCGACACGCGCACCGCGAAGTTCACGCAGAACGGGTCCGAGCTGGTCATCACGCCGTCGCGCACCCTAAAGAAGGGAGCCGCGACCCTCGTGAATATCGTGTACGCCGGGACCACCGGCAACCCGCGCGACAACACGGGTGCTCCGTTCGGCTGGTGGTCGACCAACGACGGCGCCCTCGTGGCGAGCGAGCCGAATGGCGCCTCCACGTGGTATCCCGTCAACGACTCCCCGGCCGATAAGGCCCGTTACACCTTTACCATCACCGTTCCGGAGGGGAAGACCGCACTCGCGAACGGCGTCCCGGTCGGCGCGCCGACCACCTCGAAGGGTTGGACCACGTCGAACTGGGCAGAGACGAGCCCCATGGCGAGCTACCTCGCGATGGTCAACATCGGCGACTACGACCTGATCCAGTCGAAGGCCAAGGGCATCACGACCGTCGATGCGATCGATCGCGACATCACGGGTGACCCCCGCGCTCGGACCGAGGCGGCTCTCGCGAAGCAGGGGGAGATCATCGATTACTTCTCGAAGATCTTCGGTCCCTACCCCTTCAAGTCCGGCGGAGCGGTGGTCGACGACGAGCAGATCGGCTACGCGCTCGAGACCCAGGGCCGCTCCTTCTACTCCGGTGGCGCGGACGAGAACACCGTCGCGCACGAGATCGCGCACCAGTGGTACGGGAACAGCGCCACGCCGGGCGTCTGGTCCGACATCTGGCTGAACGAGGGCTTCGCGACCTACGCGGAGTGGCTGTGGAAGGAGAAGTCCGGCGGGCAGAGCGTCGCGGACTCGGCCGCCCAGATCGCCGGCATCCCGGCATGGGACGGCTTCTGGAACTCCAAGGTGGCCGACCCCGGTGCGACGGGCCTGTTCAACAGCCCGGTCTACGCCCGCGGCGGGCTGACCCTCGTCAAGCTGCGCGACGAGATCGGGGCGGAGGCGTTCGCGACTCTCCTCAAGCGCTGGGCGACCGAGAACCGCTACTCGACCGTCAGCACCGCCGACCTCCAGGAGCTCGCGGAGGAGATCTCCGGCAAGGACCTCTCCGCCTTCTTCCAGGCGTGGCTCTACACGCCCGAGAAGCCGGCCGGCCTCTGATGCCGCGCACTCCTGTCCGCCGAGCGTCACTGCTCGCCGGCGGCCTCGGCCTCCTGCTCGCGGCGGGCGTCGTCGCGGGACCCGCTCCTGCCTCCGCCGTCACGAAGGTCCCGACAGCGACTGCCTACACCGAGCCTCCAGGGCGCGAGGACCCCACGGAGACCACCCACGAACCGGAGCTGTCCCGCAACGGATTCGTGCCGGACGTGGCTGCCGAGGAGTCCGCGTTCTCCTCCCGGACCGCGGGAGAAGCCGACTTCACGGCCGTCGACATCCCGTCGCGTGCGGACATCGTCACGCACGAGGTCACCATCGCGCTGGTCGCGCCCCCCGGAACGAACCCGTCCTTCACCACGGACGACGCGCGACGCTCGCTCGAGCTCGCCGACCAGTTCTACAACCGGGAGACCGGCGGAGCGGTCCGCTTCCACCTCGAGCGCATCGTCGACTGGCAGAGCATCGACGAGCCGATCGACTGCACGAACACGGGTGGACTGCACGACTGGGTCCAGCGGAGCATCGGCTGGCAGCCCGGCCCCGCGCGTCACCTCGTCACCATGGTGCCGCCCGGTCCGCCCTGCCCGAACTGGGCCAACGCCGAGCAGCCCTGGGATCCCGATGACGGCGGGCGGGTCTTCGAGCCCGGCCCGGACGCGATCATCCTCACCCACGAGCTGGGCCACAGCATCTCCCTGCCGCACGCCGCGAGCCTGCAGTGCGACACGGCCTGGGACGCCGGTCCCGGCGTGAACTGCTCTCGGGAGGAGTACGGGAATCTGACGGACCTGATGGGTGACTCGTGGACGTTCACTCCGCTGTCTGCTCCGTCGCTCGCACGACTGGGGATCCTCTCCGACACCCGACAGCCCACCTGCGGCGCTCCGAGGATCGCGACCATCGACACCCTCGGTGCCGGCCCCGGCACTCCGCGAGCACTGTCCTGGAGTGATCCGCAGAGCGGTGCCCGCTACTGGGTGCAGTACAACGACAAGAACGACGCCACATCGGACGGAGGCGCCTACTGGAGCCAGTGGCAGACTCCGCGGACCGTCTCGGGCGTGCAGATCCTGAAGGTGCCCCGTGGCGGGCTGAGCCCGGAACTCCTCCAGCGACCGGGCGACGGAAGCGTCGGCAACGAGTTCGTCCAGACCGGCGAGACCGTCACCCTCAGCTCCGGCACGACGATCCGGGTCGACTCGATCGACGCGGACACGCGCCAGGCGACCGTCACTGTGTCCGTGCCCTGCGTCGAGTACCTCGGGAACATCGTCGGCTCCTCGACTCTGACGTCGTCGTACACCTCCGACTGGTCGACGACCGGAGCCGCGATCGACGGGAATGCGTGGTCCGAATGGAGCGCCTGGCCCCGCGTGGGAGAGCAGTGGCTCGACCTCCGCTGGCCCGAGACGGTGACCATCGACAGCGTCTCCGTGCAGTTCGCGAGCGACTCGCAGGACGGTGACCGCCAGGGCACCATCCCTCCGCGCGCGTGGCGGATCGAGTACCTGGATCCGACGACGGGGGAGTGGGAGCCGGTGGCGGACACCGCTCCCGCTGTCCCGGGCCGGGACCGGGGTGTCCCCAACACGGTCGGATTCCCCGCGGTCAGCACGCAGGAGATCCGGGTGCTCTTCGACTCCTGGGGCGACTGGGAGGAGGGAGGCTCGACCGCCGTCGCTGAACTTACCGTGAACGCCGTCGCGCCGATCGCCTCCCTCGCCCCGCGCGGAGCCGAGCAGACCGTCGCGACCTCGACGACCGGCGACCTCGGCCTGGGCGTCGATGTCCTCGACGCCGACGACCGAGTGCTGGGCAGCCGCGCAGTGACCTTCACGATCGCGGGACCCGCCGGTTTCGTCGACGGCACGAAGTCCGCGACGGTCCTCTCGGGGTCCGATGGGCGGGCGACCCTCCCGACGATCCGGACGGGAACGACGACCGGTGCCGTCACCATCACTGCGACCGCTCAGGGAGTCGCACCGACGGCCCTTCCGAGCACGACCGTCGCCGCAGCACCCGCGTCTCCGCCAAGGCGGAGACACGGATCGTCGCCGGCAAGGTGGTCCTCACGGTCACGGCGAAGAACACCGGGTCCAGTGCCGCGGATCTCACGATGGTGACGGCGTACGGCACGAAGACCTTCGCCGGAGTCAAGCCCGGAGCGTCGGCGGTCGGTGCCTACACCACCCGCCTCGCCCGGATTCCGGCCGGGTCGGCGACCGTCACCGCCGCCTCGACGGGGCTGACGACGACCACCACCGCGCCGTACGCCGCTCGCTGACACGCTGCGACGCCGGTGCTCCGTTCGACGGCGACGATCCGACCCGCGGGGGGTCGGGTCGTCGCCGTCAGGAGCTCCACCCCGTCACCCCCCTCGACGTCGGCGACCGCCGACGTCGACGCCCCTCCCTACGACAGACCTCCTGCGGCGGAAGCACTGCCCCAGAGAACGGACCCGCAATGAACACCCGAACGATCGTCTCCCGCGGAGTGGCCGGCCTCGCCGGCGGCTTCCTCCTCCTCGGCGTCGCCGGCACCGCGATGGCCGCCGAGCTCGACTCCAACGACGTCGACGTCAACGTCGAGATCACCGAGCTGCCCGGAGGCGGCACGCTGTCGATGACCGTCGCCGGCGACTCCACCGAGCTGACCGAGGAGGGCTCCACCTCCGTCATCCGCCAGTTCACGGGCACCCTGCCCACCGTCACCGTCACCGACACCCGCGACCCGGAGGACATCCCCGCGGAGGCCGGCTGGTACGTCGTCGGATCCACGTCCGACTTCACCAACACCGCCGGAGACGTCATCCCCGCCGCGAACCTCGGTTGGCAGCCCCGACTGATCGACGGCGGCGACACCGGCCTGGTGGCCGAGGGCGACCGCGTCGAGACGATCGTCGACGAGGGCGAGGACGCCGTCGGCCTGGTCGACCAGGAGCTCCTGGCTCTCACCAACGAGTCGGCCGAGGTCGCTCCAACCGGCCCCTTCACCGCGAACGCGGACCTCTTCCTGAGGACCGCACCCACGGTCGAGGCCGGCGACTACTCGTCCACCCTCACCCTGTCCCTCTTCGAGTGACACCGGGAGGCTCCGACATCCCCCACGAACCGACGCGGTCGAGCAGCCACTTCGAGTGACACCGGGAGGCTCCGACATCCCCCACGAACCGACGCGGTCGAGCAGCCACTGCTCGACCGCGTCGTCCATTCCCAGCGCTTCGGCGGAGCCGAGACTCCGCAGGACACCCGCAACGCTGCGTCGAAACGCGACTCGGGACTCGTCGGCGCTGGACAGGCCGACAATGTCATCGGCGGGTGGCGCGCTCCCGTCCCCCGAGCGACCTGTAGTGATCGGACGAGCTAGGACTCGCCCGCTACTCGTCACTCCGGCGCCACGGCGGGTGGCGAGAGCGCTGGACGCGGAAGATCGACGGCCTCGCGTGCGACGTCCGCGAGGAGGCGGCCTCCGAGTTCCGCCTCCTCGCGCAGCGCCGCGTAGGCGGCGTCGGCCGAAATCCTGAGGCGAGCGCTGAGGGCACCGACGGCGTGGATGACGACTCTGCTCTCGGAGCCGGGCTCCTCGAGGTGCTCCATCCAGGAGTCGAAGTTCGTCGTCCCGTCATTCCTTCGCTCCTCGTGGACCAGTGCTGACACGGTTGCCGACGCGAACCAGAGGCGACTGGACCGCGTCGGGCGGATCGGCGGCGGGCGAGGAGTGGTCCGTCCGCCGCCGATCCGTGCTATCCGCAGGACTTCGCCGCGTAGGACGGCGTCGCGACCGTGCTCGCGGGGCTCCCTCCGACGGTTCCGGACGCGGTCACCGTCACCGTGCCGGCGGGGATGCTCGTCGCCCGGGTCGACCATGCGGTCGTCGCGCTCTTGCCCGGCGCGACGGCCGTGTACGACTTCGTCCCGGAGGACGAGGTGTGCGTCATGGTCAGCGGGACGGTGCTGTCGTTCCGGCTGGTGACCGTCAGGGTGACCTTGCCCGAGATGCAGCGCGTGCTCGCGGTCGCGGTCATGTTGAGTGTCGGAGCCGCGTCGGTGACGGTGCTGGTCTGCGTCGTCGCCGTGGCGGGGGACCAGCCGGGCTTGGTCGCCGACACCGTCACCGAGACCACCGTGCCGCGGTCGGCCGCGGTGAGGACGTACGTCGACGCGGTCGCGCCGGCGATGTCCACTCCGCCGCGCTTCCACTGGTACGCCGTGGCGGTCCAGGGAGTCGAGGCGGTCGCGGTCAGCGTCGTGCCGACCGTCGCCGCACCGGTGATCGTCGCACGCAGCGGCGCCGGGTCGGTGATGGTCTGCGGTGCGACGCTCTCGAGGGTCGGGACGACCTTCTGCATGAGCCCGGTCGCCGGGTCGAAGGTGACGCGGTCGATCGTGGTCTCGCGGTGCTGGCCGTCTCCACCGGGCATCGCGAACCGGTGGTACGCGATGTACCAGTCGTCGGTGCCGGGGACGTTGACGATCGAGTTGTGGCCGGTCGCGAGGATGCCCAGCGACGGGTTCTTCTCGAGGAGGACGCCGCGGTAGGTCCACGGGCCGTCGACGCTCGTCGAGGTGGCGTAGCCGACCTTGTAGTTCTCGGAGCCGGTGTCGTCGATCGAGTAGGTCAGGTGGTACAGCCCCTGGCGGTAGTTGACGAAGCTGCCCTCGCGGTAGTCGGTCAGTCCGCTCATCCGCTTGATGGTGCCGGCCTTGATCGAGAGCATGTCGTCGGACAGCTCGCCGTAGACGGGCGCCCCGTTGCCCCAGAAGAGGTAGCTCTTGCCGGTGGCGGGGTCGGTGAATGCGGCCGGGTCGATGGCCTGACCCGAGGTCACGGACTCGCCGTTGGTGATCATCGCGGTGGGCTGAGCGGTGAAGGGGCCGGTGGGGCTGTCGGCGACGGCCACTCCGATCGTCTTGCGGTCGAGCGAGGCGTTGTGGCCCGAGAAGTAGAAGTAGTACTTCCCGCCCTTCTCGGTGATCGTCGGCGCCCACGCGTTGCCGGTCGCCCAGGGGACGTTCCCGTTCTGGCCGTCGAGGGTGAGGATCGGCTGCGCCGAGCGCGTCCAGTCGACGAGGTTCTTGGAGGACCAGACGTAGAACGTCTTGCCGCCCCAGCCCGGGAACCCGTCGGACGTCGCGTAGATGTAGAAGGTGTCGCCGAACGCGACGATGTTCGGGTCGGCGTAGAGACCGGGGATCACCGGGCTCTTCATCTCGACGGCCTTCATCGTCCACGTGGTGCTCGCGCCACCGCCGGTGGGGGTCAGGACGACGGTCTGCGGGGTGCGCAGGTCGCGGACGGTGCCGGACGCCGGGCTGGCGGTGACTCCCGTCGCGGTCGAGAAGGTCGGCGTGAGGGCCGAGCGGTCGGTGCCCGGCTTGACCGGGAAGGTGACGACGCGGTTCGCCTGGTCGAGGACCGCCGGCACCTTGAGGACGTCGCCGGTGAGGGTCGCGTCGGCCAGCACCGTGCTGTTGCCCGAGGAGGAGAGCACCTCGGAGGAGCTCAGCGCCCGGTTGTAGATCGCGAACTCGCGGATCTGACCGCGGAAGCGGTTGTCGCCGTCGTAGTTCGAGCGGCCGATCGTGTTCGCCGTCGTCGTGCCGCCTCCGATGTCCTTCGGGTCGGTCGTGACCGTGCCCGAACCGACTCGCACGCCGTCGAGGTAGATCGTCGCCGTGGTGCCCGAGAGCGTGTAGGTGAGCTGCGCCCACCGGCCGCGCGGCAGAGCGGAACCCGAGCCGACGGTCTGCTCGGTCGTCCAGTTGCCGGTCGCGAGGCTGGTGCGGTAGTTGTTGCCCGACGTGAACAGGTAACCGTCGCCGGCACCCGCGGTCGTGTTGCCCAGACCGTAGATGAAGTAGGCGCCGCTCTGCGCGGAGTCGATCCACACGTCCGCCTGCACGGTGACGTCGGTCACTCCGGCGAGGAGGTCGTTCGGCAGCTTGATGTAGTCGTCGGTGCCGTCGAGCTTCACCGAGCCGGTCTGCCAGGTGCCTCCGGAGACGATCGTGCCATTCAGTCCGTTGCCGGACACGTCCTGCACGGTGGTGCCGGATCCTCCGTCGAAGGAGTAGCGGAGGATCTCGCCCGCGGAGTTCGCGGGCTTGGGTGCCGGGCCGGTCGGGGTGCCGTACGCGGCCAGGAGGCGCGATTCCTCGGCGCTCGAGAGCCGCAGCACCGAGCCGTGACGGAAGGGCTTGGAGAAGGAGTATCTGTTCGCTCCGCTCGTGCCGACGGGCAGGGCGGTGAACTGCATGCTCGCGAGCGAGTCGGTGACGTAGGCGGAGTAGCCGAAGGAGTCTCCCATCACGACCCAGCGGCCGTCGGGCAGCTGGTAGACGGTGAGGCCCTCGAGGTGGTCCGAGAGGCCGCGGGACGTCTCCTGCCCGGGCGCGATGACCCGGGTCCACGGACCGGCGAGGCTCGAGGCGGTGTCGACGACGGTGCGCCAGTCGGAGGTCGAGAAGCGGTAGTAGGTGCTGCCCTCCTTCGCGATGGTGGTGTCGATGATGTTCGGACCGTCGGCGTTGTTGGTCGACGAGTTCTCGTCAAGCCAGACCGTCGGCGTCGAGAAGTTCACGAAGTCGCGGGTGGTGCTGACGTAGACGCGCAGCGCCCACTCGTCGGTGTCGACCTGCGTCTTGTCGCGGCCGGACCAGTAGACGTAGTACTGCCCCGTGGTCTCGTCCCACATCGCCTCGGGAGCCCAGACGTTCCCCGCATTGGGCGCCCCGGCGAAGACGAGGCTCTGGTCGCTCCAGTTGACGAGATCCGTGGATCGCCAGACGACGAGCTTCTGGCTGGCGTTCACCTGGTCCCAGGAGCCTCCGCCGGCCGTGCCCTCGGCGTGCAGGTCGGTGCCGAGGATCCAGTACTCGTCGCCCGCGGGGGAGCGCACGAGGTGAGGGTCGCGGACGCCGAGGGTGCCGGCCAGGTTGGCGAGGATCGCCTTGTCGCCGTTGAGCTTGGACCAGTGCAGGCCGTCGGAGCTCGAGCCGAAGTAGATCTTCTCGTAGTCGGTCGAGGCGAAGTGGGTCCAGAGGTAGCCGGCGTCGTAGTCGGTGTCCAGACCGGCGGGCGCGGCGGTCACGGTCACGGGCAGCGACCGGGTGGCGGTGGTGCCGGCGATCTTCGCGGTGAGAGTGACCGCGGTCGAGGCGGTCTGGCGCGTGACGACGCCGGTCGCACTGACGACTGCGGTGTTCGACGAGGACCAGGCGACGTCGTATGCGCCGGCCTTGGCGGGGAGGGTGATGTTGCCGCGGACGTCGCTCGGGTTGACGAGGCTGAGCGCGTCGAGGGCCCTCTGGGCGTCGGCGTTGACGTCCTTCGCCGGGACGGTCGCGGTGAAGGTGCGGGTCGCCGTGGCGGAGCCGCGGGTCGTCGTGGCGGTGAGCGTCACGGACGACACGCCCGAGGCGGGCGGGGTGACGACTCCGCTGGTCGAGACGACGGACGGGCTGCTGGACGCCCAGCTGATCGTCGAACCGTTCGCCCCGCTCGTCGGCAGGGTGAGATCCGCCGTGACCGAGGAAAGATCGCCGAGGTTCAGCGCGGTCGAGTCGCGCGAGACGCGCGTCGCGTCGGAGGCCTGAAGGGTCGAGATCTCCGCGGCACTGAGCGCCGTGCTGTAGAGGCGGAAGTCGCGGACTGATCCGGCGAGGGTCTTGTCACCCGTGTAGACGGAGCGGCCGATCGCGTTGGCCGTGGTGACGCCTCCGCCGATGGCCGCCGGGGTGATCGTCACTCCGGTCTTCTGCGCGACCTGGGTGCCGTCGAGGTAGAGCTTCGCAGTGTCGGTCGCGTCGTCGAGCGTGTAGGTCAACGTCTTCCACACCCCGCGCGCGAGGTTCGCGCCGGAGTCGACGGTCTGCTCGGTGCTCCAGTTGCCCGTCGCGATGGACGCCTTGTAGCCGTTGCCGGTGGTGAACAGGTAGCCGTTGCCGGCTCCGCCCGTCGTGTTGCCGAGGCCCCAGATGAAGTAGGGAGTGCCCTGGTTCGGATTCACGAGCACATCGGTGCTCACGGTGATCGAAGTGAGGCCGGCGAGCACGTTGTCGGGGAGCTTCACATAGTCGTCGGTGCCGTCGAGCACGACACCCGCCGCTCCGCGGGGGGAGGCCCCGTTGACGAGCGTGCCGGTGCGACCGTTGCCGGAGCTGTCGGCGGCCACCGTCCCGCTCGTCTCGTCCAGGGCGTACCGGAGCACGAGGCTGTCCGACGGGGCGGCCGCAGCGGACTGCGCCGTCACGAGGGGGACGATGAGTGCGACGGCCGTCGCGAGAACGACCGGCCTCACGAATCTGTTCATTCTTGCTCCTAGATCGGCACCATTGCGCGGGGAAGGGGCCAGCCGCAGCTGGATTGTTCACGTTAACATAGCGCTTCCGACACGCGACGCACACGAAAAACTCGTGCTCGAACACGCCGCAATGGGCTGCAGAGACTCCCTCACCTTCGTTCGATTTCGGATCACCGACCGTCTCGCGCAAGGGTCTTCCGGTTATCTGTACTGAAACTATTAACGTGACTTCCGCTGTCGCTTCTGCGATTGTTCACGTCAACATGGATCGGCAACGAGGCTGATCCCATCCGTTTGGAGATGACCGTGAGACAACGACTGTCCTCGATCCTGGCCGCGTGCGCGGTCACCATCGGCTTGTGCGCTACAGCACTGGCTCCCGCCGCGACCGCGACAGAGAGGGCCTCCCAGGCGCCTTCAGCGGCGGCCGCCGCGACTGCCGTCGTCGCGCCGGCAGGATGGAGCGTCGTCGAGAAGCCGATCCAGCCGCACACCCTTTCCGTCACCGTGGCGCTCGTGGCTCCTCAGGGGACCACACCGTCGTTCGACACCGCTCTGGCTCGGCAGTCGGTCGAATCCGCCGGGACGTTCCTGAGCCGCGAGACGAACGGCGCTGTGACGGTGCAGGTCGATCGAGTGGTCGACTGGATGTATGTAGACAACGACACCCCGTGCTCGTGGGCAGGCACCCTGCAGGACTGGGTCCAACCGCGCATCGGCTGGCAGGGCGGCCCGGGGAAGCACCTCGTGGTGATGGTCCCGCCCGGAGATCCCTGCCCTGACTGGGCGAACGGCGAGCAGAACTGGGCCGTCGACGCCGGCGGCCGTTCCTTCGTGCCCGGGACCGATCCCAGCGCGGTCGCTCACGAGCTCGGTCACAACATGTCAATGTTCCACTCCTCGAGCATCGGCTGCGACGGCGGATGGGACTTCAGCACCCTCGGAGCCGGCGTCCCTGCGAACTGCTACCGCACGGAGTACGGGAACCGTCTCGACGTCATGGGCGGAGCGTGGACCTTCAACCCATTCCCCGCCGCGACCCTCGACCGGATCGGCATGCTCCCGCGACGGTACGAGCCCACCTGCGGCGCCGTGCGCACACTGAACGCGACCAGCGTGGGCGCCGCCGCCCAGGCCCGCGAAGCCATCTCCTTCGCAGACCCGCGCGACCCAGCCGCGCGGTACTGGGTCGACTTCCGCGCCCAGGCCGACGCCAATATCTACAACTACCTCCACGGCACCGGGCTCGCGTTCAAGCCCAACCGCGACGGCGTGCAGATCACGCGCAATGACCCGAACCAGTGGGACGCGCCCACCGTCCTCTCCCGCCCGTACGACGGCGATGACCACCGCCAACTCACGGCGGTGAACGAGCGCGTCACCCTCGGTGGCGGCGCCTGGGTCGAGTACAAAGGCACCGCGTCCAACGGCGAGGGCGTCATCGACGTGTTCGTACCGTGCCGTGCGTTCGAGACCACGCTGATCGCCCAGCACAGCGGCCTCTGCCTGGACAACGCAAACTGGAGCTCCGCCGACGGGAACCTGCAGGCGCAGTACGGGTGCGGCACCGCGGCCGTGCAGCGGTTCGCCTTCATCCGGGTTCCCGGTGTCGTCAACACCTACACGATCGTCAACCGCCACAGCGGCAAGTGCCTCGACATCGGCGGGGCATCGACCACGAACGGGGCAGCGGTCCAGCAGTGGACCTGCACCGGTGGGACGAATCAGCAGTTCACTCTTCGAGCGGCGACTTACAGCGGCGCCACCGCGAAGGACTTCCAGCTAATCGCGCGGCACAGCAGCAAGTGCGCCGTCGTCACCGGTGGCAGCACGGCGGCCGGGGCGGGGATCAGCCAGACGACCTGCACGTCCGCGAACCAGGCCGCGACGGTGAAGCAGGCCTGGAGGCTGACCGGCGCCTGACCCTCGGCGCGGGAGACTCCGCCGGAACGGCCCGGAGGGAACCCGCGCCGGCTGCTCCTCGTCGCGGCAATGCCGCCGGACGAGGAGCAGCACCGGTCCCGGCGGGCTTGCGCACTTCCCGCGGCTCGAGGACTGGCCCATCATGCCCGTCGACACCGCGGGCTTCGTCCTCAAGCCGGACGGCTTCTTCGACCGCAACCTCACGGTCGATGTTTCCTCCACAGCAGATGCTGCGCAGTGCGCTCCGGGCCACCACGCGGGGCACAGCCACGGCGGAGACGCCGGCGCCCACGTCGCGGGTTGGTCGTACTCACCGCCGCAATGCTCGGTTCGTCAGTGCTCGCGACGTGCTGCACTGTCGCCGACCAGCATCGGCCTGGGCATGGAAGGATGCTGGTCGCGTCACTCGTCATGGTCGCCGCGATGATCGATGGCGCGCTGGTCGGCGTGGTGGTGCCGGTGGTGTGGTCGGTCGCGGTGGTCATCAGCGGAGTGTGGTCGGTCGCGGGCTCCCGTAGTGGCGTGCAGTCAAACACCGGCCCGGGCTCGCATCGTGGACTCGCGGCGATCACGATGGTCGCACTGCTAATCGGCCACTTCGAGGGCGGCGCTCACTGCCATGGGAGCCTCGCGGTGGGGCCGGTCCTCGCTGCCCTCGGAGTCGTCGTCGTGGGCGGCATCGTGCTCACCACCTCCGCGTTCGTGCGTCATGCGGACCGCGGCAACGCGTGGTTGCCTTCGAACCGGGGCCGATGGCACTGGCCGTGCGGACGATGCCCCGGCATCGTGGACGAGCTGCGCAAAAAGATGGTCCGCCTGCACCGAACTCCTCCACCGGTTTACAGCCCAGTCTCGGAAGCGAAGCAACACGACTGGAAGCGCGGCGGGGGAGCGTTGAGCAATGTGACGATCGTGCCCATCGCCCAGCGCATCGACAAGAAGAAGCTCGTCCGCGCGATCCTCGCCCTTGTGCGCTGGCAGATGGAGAACCCGGACTACGTCCGAGACGACAGCAAGGCAGCGGTCGTCTCTACTCCGATCCTTGAGCCCGCGCAAGGAGCCTCGCCTTCATCGTCTTCGGATCGACGCCGTAGAGCGCACCAAGCTGGTTCAACGACCAACCCCGCGTCTTCATCGACGCCGCATCCTCCAGCTGGTTCTCCGTCAGTACAACCTGACGCACCGGAACGTGCTGCTGCTTGAGTGCTGAGCGAACTGCTTCGCGGCTCACGCCCCACGACATGGCGAGCTGACGGATGTTCCCGCCGGCCGCGTACTCAGCTGCCAGCTTGGTCTTCTGCTCGTCGGACAGCCGCACCTGGCGCTGACGAAGGGCCCGTACGCCAACTGGGGGAGCAGCCTGTTCTGGCTCGTCACCCCTGTTGATCCCGGTCCTGGCGGCCACCAGTGCGCGCTCCCACCTTTTTTGATTAGTTGCAGATAGGTGCACCGACGGGTCGTGCCTGGCCGGACCGTCGACGCGGCGCGGTTCGCACCTCCTCCTCGATCCGCGTGCTCCCTGTGGGGCGTCGTCGCGGCTGCCGGAGTAACAGGCCGGAAATCTGCACTGGGTACCGTCGGCTCATGAGACTCCGTGCAGCCCACGCGCTCGGCGCGCTGGTCGTGTCCTCGCTCCTCCTCGCTCCCGCCGCCGTCGCGGCGCCCTCGTCGACGGCGCGCGCCGTCGACGGCGGCACCAGTGCGGGGGACCCGTACTTCCCCGGCCTCGGCAGCACGGGGTTCGACGCCCTGAGCTACAGCCTCGTGCTGAAGTACGACCCGGCCACCCGCGCCCTCGGCGGGCGCGCGCTCGTGACGCTCGCTCCCACTCAGGATCTGCGGTCGCTCTCGTTCGACCTGACGGGGCTGACGGTGTCGAAAGTCACGGTGAACACCCGGTCGGCGGCCTTCGTGCAGGAGGGATCGGAGCTGGTCGTCACTCCGGCCCGCTCGCTGAGGACGGGCGTGCCGACCCTGGTGAACATCGAGTACGCCGGGACGACCGGGAATCCGGTGGACAACACCGGCGCTCCGTTCGGCTGGTGGTCGACCAGCGACGGCGCACTCGTCGCGAGCGAGCCGAACGGCGCGTCCACCTGGTACCCCGTCAACGACTCCCCGGCGGACAAGGCCCGCTACACCTTCACCATCACGGTCCCGGAGGGGCGGACCGTGGTCGCGAACGGCGTCCCGGTGGGGTCGCCCACCACCTCGAAGGGCTGGACCACGTCGAGCTGGGTCGAGACGAGCCCCATGGCGAGCTACCTCGCATGGTGAACATCGGCGACTACGACCTGGTCCGCTCCACCCGTGGCGGCATCGTGACCGTCGACGCGATCGATCGCGACATCACGGGCGACGTCCGGGCGGGGACCGAGGCCGCACTGGCGGAGCAGGGCGACATCATCGACTACTTCTCGACGGTGTTCGGCCCGTACCCCTTCCGATCGGGCGGCGCGGTGGTCGACGACGAGGAGATCGGCTACGCGCTCGAGACCCAGGGGCGCTCGTTCTACTCCGGAGGCGCGGACGAGTCGACGGTCGCTCACGAGATCGCGCACCAGTGGTACGGCAACAGCGCCACTCCGGGCGTCTGGTCGGACATCTGGCTGAACGAGGGCTTCGCGACCTATGCGGAGTGGCTCTGGGAGGAGCACTCCGGCGGGACGAGTGTCGCGGACTCCGCGGCGCGGGTCGCCGCGATCCCGGCGGACGACCCGTTCTGGGCCACTGCGGTGGCGGACCCGGGGGCGACCGGACTGTTCGACGGCCCGGTCTACGCCCGCGGTGGGCTGACGCTCGTGGAGCTCCGCGAGGAGATCGGGGCGGAGGCGTTCGCGGTCCTCCTGAAGCGCTGGGCATCGGAGAACCGCTACTCGACGGTCAGCACCGCCGAGCTCCAGGAACTCGCGGAGGAGGTCTCGGGACAGGATCTGTCGGCCTTCTTCAAGGCGTGGCTCGTCACTCCGGAGAAGCCCGCGGGTCTGTGACGTCCGGCCGCCGCGACTGACGGAGGCGCCTTCCGAGAGGGAGGCGCCTCCGTCAGCGCGGTCGGATCGCGCCGGCGCTCCTACTTCGCGAGCGAGACCAGGCGCAGTGCGGTGCTCTTCGACGGCTTCAGCGACGCGTCGGACGGTCGGAACTCGGTCTGGACGGAGTGGAGGCCGAGGGGGAGCCGGGGGACGGGGAGCCGGATGGCGGGAGCGCCCGTGACCACTGTGCCGGTCCACCGCACGACTCCGTCGATCCTCAGGGACAGCACGCCGGGCCCGGCACTGCCGTCGGCCGCCCGGACGGAGGCGAGGAGCGTCGTGGAGTTCGTCGGGAGCTGGAGGGGCGTGGAGAGACGTGCGTGGTGGTGGTCGCGACCGGCTGACCGGTCCCGGTGGTCACCTCGACCACCGACGAGGTGCTCGCGCCGGCCCAGAGCACACCGGCGAGGTAGGTCTGACCGGGCGCGAGGCCCGACCAGCTCGCGGTGACGGTCGGGTTCGCTGCGGACACGGTCGCGGGGGAGAGGGTGAGCGGCGCCTCGGGCTTCGCGGTCGTCGTCCGGACGTCCACGGGCACGCCGGCGGGGCCGGACGTCTGGTAGACGTCGATCAGCCACAGGCCGTCGAACGGCCGCGCGAGGTCGTAGCGGTCGCTCGTGCCGGCACCCTCGATGGTCGCGAAGTGCCAGGGATCGAGATCGCGGGGCTCGATGTAGGTCAGCTCGGTGCGGAGCTGGACAGAGTCGCTACCGGCCTCGACGTCCACGCGGAGGAGCGTGTCCCCGGCGATCTCGACCTGGCCCTGGGCGACGATGCCCTCGCCGCCTCCGGTCGTGCCCGAGTGACCGTCGTTCTTGGGCGGATAGCCCTGGAAGACGACGGAGGGACGCCCCAGGCCCAGGCTGATCGGAGTGACGGTCTCGCCCGCGGACAGGACGGGAGTCAGCTGCACCGAACCGGTCGTGCCGCTGCCGGCGGCCGAGGGAGGCGGGACCACCGCTGCCGCTGGACCGCTCGGCACGAGGGCGGCTCCGATCGCCACTACTCCGACCAGTGCTGCGGTGAGCATCCGCGCACGAACCTGCTGCGTCATGAGACCGACTCCTTCGTCGCGGTCATCATCCCGCTGCGACGCGACGGCGACAAGAGCGGGATGGGCGGGACCCGCTGACGCCGCGCGGCGATCCGCGCACGACGGCGGCCACGGGGTGTCCTCGGCGACCGGGGCGTGCGTCTCGATTCCGGTTCCGCGACGACCAGCCCGCATGCCCGCGCTCGCTCCGGTGAACGTCGCCCGCTGGAACACGGCGCGACGCCGGCCGCGCGCATCCCGCCAGAGACCCGACGTCCCGCGCCGCAGGAATGGGACAGCAGCGCCGCGCGTTGCTCCGGGAATGACGATCGACCCCGCAGTGCTCGAGGACGTCCTCTCCTCACTGGACGTGACGCTCGGCGAGCTCCGGCGGCGGAGGCTCGCGCCGGGGGAGCGGCTCGTGCTCCACGAGGGCGTCGTCGTGCTCGTCTACGTCGTCGACGGCGAGCTGACGGCCCTCGCTCCGGCCGGGACGGCCTGCGAGCTCGACCTCGCGGCGGGCGACGCGGTGGCGGCCCCGCTGCCGCGCACGCTGCTGGCCGGCGACGCGCTGCTGGCGTTCGGGCGGCGGTCGGCGACGCTCGTGTCGACCTCGGGCGCCGGGCTGATGGTCGTCGAGGTGCGGCTCGAGCCCGAGGCGTGCCTCCGGCCGCTGCCGGGACTGGTGCTCGCCCCCGGCTTCGCCCGGCTCGAGCCCGCCGCGGCCGCGCTGGCGGCGCAGCTCGGCCCGCCGCGGGGCGGATCGGCGCGCTCGGGCGATCCCGTGATCTGCCGGCTGATGGTGCGGACGGTGCTGCTCTCCGTCGTGCGGGCCTGGGCGTCCGGTGAGGACGGTGGACGGCGTCCGCTCACGGGCGACGTGCACCTGGACCGGGTCGCGGCGGCCGTCGCCGACGACCCCGGCCGGGAGTGGACCGTCGATCGGCTGGCGAGTGCCGGGGCGATGTCGCGCACGGTGCTGACCGAGCGGTTCCGGGCGGCGTTCGGGCGGACCCCGGCCGGGTACGTCGCCGAGGTGCGCATGCGGCGGGCGAAGGAGCTGCTCGAGGAGGGGCGGACGGTGTCCGAGGCCGCCCGCGCGCTGGGCTACTCCTCGGACGACGGGTTCAGCCGGGCGTTCCGTCGGCACGCCGGTGTCGTGCCGTCGCTGTGGCGGACGACGCGGAGCGCGGCCTGAGGGTCCGGAACCGTCACGCGCGGCGCCGGGCCGCCGAGCCGAAGAGGGCGGCGCCGACGAGGAGCAGCACCGCGCCGATCGCGTAGTCGGCCTCGATCCCGACCGAGTCGACGAGGACTCCGCCCAGGCCCGCCGCAACGACGATCGCGGCCTGGAATCCGACGACGACCAGGCTGCCGCCGGCCTCGAGCCGGTCGGTCATCCGGTGGCCCACCCAGCGTTCACGATGATCAGCCACGAGGCGAAGAAGAAGCCCCACACGCCCACCGCCACCGCGATCGCGACGACGGAGCCGGGGAGCAGCAGCACGCCTCCGACGGCGATCGCGATGGCCACGGGCGCCACGACCCCGAACACCGCGAAGGTGCGGTCGATGACGGAGCCGATCACGAGGTTGCCGAGCAGCCCGCCGACGCCGAAGAGCGCCAGCAGGCCGACGACGGTGGCCGCGTCGCGTCGGTGCGCTCGAGAGCGAGGCGGATGTACGTGTACGCGAGGAAGTGGCCGAGGACGACGAGGACGTGGCCCGCGAAGCCCTGGGTGACGCCCGGGCGGCGCACGGTGTCGAGGAGGACGCCGAGGCCCGCGGACGCCGCGGCGGGCACGCGAGGCAGGAGGAGCCGCAGCGGCAGGGCGAGCAGGGCGGTGAGCGCGCCGATGACGACGAACGCCGCGCGCCAGTCGATCAGCTCGCTCAGGATCACGCCGAGCGGCACTCCCGCGACCGTCGCGAGCGACAGGCCGGCGCTGGTGAACATGGTCGCCCGACCGACCCGCTCCGGTCCCGCGACGCGGGCGACGACCGTGATCGACATCGACCAGAACGCGCTGATGGCCGCTCCGAGCAGGATCCGCGAGAGGAGGACCAGGGGGAGGGTCGGCGCGAGGGCGGCGAGCACGCTCGACGCTCCTGCCGCGACGGCGGTCCAGACCAGGAGGGTGCGGCGATCGAGCCCCGGGACGATCAGGCCGATGGTCGGGGCGACGAGGAGGCCCACGAACGCCGTGACGGTGACCGTCTGCCCGGCCTGTCCCGCGGTGACGCCGAGACCGGCGGCCATCTCGGTGAGCACCCCGTTGGGCAGGAACTCGGCCGTGACGAGCAGGAAGCTGAGGAGCATCAGCACGACGAGGGGGACGTAGGGGAGCCGCTCCGCCGTCGGCTCGGGGCGGACGACGGGGACGGACGCGGTCGAGGTCATGAGGGAAGCATGGCGCGGTGCCGCGTGCTGCACCCGACCGGTCGACCGCGCGATCCGACCGTTCGGCCGCGAGGGACGGGATGCGCGATTCCGGGCTCGTCGAGAGCATTCGATGGGCCTTCGTCCAGGCGGCCCGGGGATGATCGACGCTGACACCCGACGGAAGGTCTTCTGTGAGCACTCTCAAGCGCATCCTCAGCATGGCGTCGAAGGCGCTCGACTCGAAGAGCTCGTCGAGCTCCTCCGCGCGCCCCGCGTCCCCGAGCGGAGGGACGGACTGGCGCGATTTGGTCCGCACCGCCGCCGACAAGGTGACCGGCGACTCCCGGCCGGCGCCGCAGCACGGCGCTCCCCAGCAACGTCCCTCCGGGCGCCCGCAGGACGCCCGCCCCGGTCGGCCCGCGGTCACGGCGGAGGACCGCGCCGCCATCGCCCGCTACGACTACCTCCTCCGCACGGCCGACCCCGAGCAGCTCGAGCAGGTGCACCGCGACGCGTTCGCGAAGCTGACGCCCGAGCAGCGCTCGCAGGTCGAGGCACGACTGCGCGACGAGCTGCCCGCGAACGAGCAGCCGCGCTCCTCCGCGCCCGACGACCTCGCCCGCGCGGCCACCCGCGGCGAGGCGCAGAACCCCGGATCCTGAAGCGGATGTTCTCGAAGCCCGGGACGCGCGGAGCCCTCGCGGGCGCGGTGCGGGAGCCGCGGCGGGCCTGGGCCTCGGAGCCGCGGGCGGTCTTCTGGCCGCCGTCGCCGGCGGCGCCGTGCTCAGCAGCGTCGGCGGCTCCCTCCTGCAGGGCGTCGACCTCGACGGGCTCGCCGGCTTCGGCGATCTGGGCGAGTTCGGCGACATAACGGGGTCGGCGGGCGACTTCGTGTCCGGCGCCGGTGAGCAGGTGTCCGGTCTTGGCGAGCAGGTCTCGGACTTCCAGATGCCCGACCTCGGCGACCTGGGATCGTTCTTCGACCGCTGATCCTCAGCCGCGGGTGCGGCGTCGCACGAGCAGTGCGGTCGTCGCGCCCGCGATCCCGATCACGAGCAGCGCCGCCCCCGTGATCGCGACGGCCGTCGTCGACCAGTCCGGCAGGACCTCGATCACCGAGCCGTCGAGCAGCGTCCACTCGCACGACGTGCCGAGCGGCCACCACGACCACGCACCGCGCAGCAGCTCCCCCTCCTCCGCGGGCACGCGCCCCACGCTCGCCCGGCACGCGGAGTCGAACCCCGCACGGGCGAGCGTCGCGTACTGCAGGGGCACGAGCGCCAGGAGCGCGAGCCCCACGAGCGCGACGGCACCCGCCGCGAGGGCCACGAACCGCCGCGGAGTGAGGCGGCGACGGGTGCTCGGGCGGTCTCGGGGCTCGCTCATCCTCCGATCGTGCCACGTACAGGCTGCGGAACCGGTGGCCCCCACCGCTCGGGCACGTACCCTCTCAGCATGGGGTTTCTCTTCTCGCTTCTGACCGTCGTGCTGATGGTCCTGGCGCTCGTGGACGTCGTGCGCCAGCCGGACAACGTGGTCCGCAACCTGCCCAAGATCGCCTGGATCCTGCTGATCGTGTTCATCCCGCTGATCGGGGTCACGATCTGGTTCCTGCTCGGCCACGAGTGGAAGCGCCCGGAGGGCGGCTCGTTCGTCCCCGGCGGCCGTGCGCCGCGGCAGCGCCGTCGGCCCGCCGCCCCGCAGACGATCGTCGTGCGGCCTCCGCAGAAGTCGACGGAGGAGCAGCTCGCGGATCTCGAGCGCGAGGAGGCGCACTACGCGCGGCTCGCCGAGGAGCAGCGGCGCCGGCTCGAGGGCGAGCGCCCGCACGACGTCTGAGCGGGAGCGCTCAGCCCGTGGTCGCGAAGTTCGACGCGTTCCACTGGATCGAGGCGATCTTCGCCTGACCGGCCACGCTGGGGTGGAAGTAGTCGACCTTGCCGATCAGCGAGCTGGTGACGGGCGTGGCGGTCAGCGCGCCTCCGTCGTAGTCGCAGAGCGGTCCGGCGGCCGCGCACGCGTTCTTGAGCGCGGTGTTGTACTGCGCCGTCCGGGTCTTGGCCGCGGCGGCCGAGGCTGCGGCGGCCGTCGTGCTCAGGCGCGCTCCCGTCGAGCTCACGCCGCGGGTGGTGCGGCAGAGCTTGGCCGAGGACCACACGACCGCTCCGACTCCGCTGCGGACGACCGACCACTCCGACGCCACGTTCGGCATCGACGACAGCACGATCCTCGCGGTCGGCCAGGTGGTGCGGATCGTCGAGATCGCGGTGGTCGCGGAGGCGCTGAAGGCCGAGGCGGGCGTCATCGTGTAGCCGTCGGCGGCGACCCGGTTGTCCGGTGAGCAGAGGTCGTTGCCGCCGATGAGCAGCGTGACGACGTCGGGCTTCACGCCCGCGGCGGCGGCCGCGGCGATGCGCGAGGGGACCTGGGCGATGACGTCGCCGGTCTTCGCGAAGTTGGCCGAGGTCACGGTGGTGCCCGGCTTGGCCGCGCGCAGGCGCGCGGTGAAGGAGTTGACCGAGGAGGAGGTGCCGGTCGACCAGTTGTTGCTCGGGCAGTCGCCGAGCGAGCCGCAGGTGCCGTAGGCGCGCGTGATCGAGTCGCCGAGCCCGAGGACCTTGAGCGTGGGGGTGGCGGCGGTGGCGGCGCTCGCCGGCACGAGGGCGGCGGTCAGGGCGAGGACGGCGCCGGCGGCGAGGGCGGCGAGGCGGCGCCGGCGGGCGGATCGGGGCGGACGGGGGAGGAGGTGGCGCGGCATGGGGGATCGCTCTCGGTAGGAGGCGACGGGGGCCGCCGAGGTCGACGCTAGATCCCGGGACCTCGGAAGCATCATGCGGCCCTGACCCCAGAACGGCCGGAATGCACTTTCCTCAGCGCGCCCCGCGGATCCGGAGCACCTGCACGCGACTGATCGCCCAGGCCAGCGCGCCAGCGAGCACGAACGCGAGCGCGATCGCCGCGACGTAGGCGGCCACCGAGGCGTAGCCGTTCGCCGGGTCCAGGAAGGGGTACGGGACCCAGCCGTCCGTCGCGCCGCGCACGAGCACGACGACGAGCCAGACGATCGGATACACGACCACGACCCAGAGGCGGCGCCAGGGGAGCGGCGGCCGATCGCCGATCAGCAGCCAGTCGAGCACTCCGTAGAGCGGGAACAGCACGTGCATCACCGTGTTCGCCCAGGGGAGCGTGACGCCGCCCGCAAGTCCCGCGAGCAGCAGGTTGTAGACGACTCCGACGATGGCGATGTAGCCGGTGGCCGCCCCGCGGGCGAGGACGAGGCCCGAGCCCTGGGGTCGCCGCGCCAGCGAGAGTCCGGCGGTGATCAGCAGGACCACCGCGAGCAGGATGTTGCCCTGGATCGTGAAGAAGCCGAAGAAGTTGAACGGGTTCAGCGGGGTCCGGGAGGCGGTGTCGGCGGCGGTCGCGGCCACGGCGGTCAGAACCGTGAGGGCGACGAGGGTCCGGACGACGGCGACGGCGGGTCTCATGGCGCTCCTTCGGGGGCGACGCGGCGCCGCTGGGGTCGAGGCTAGTCGTCCGAGGCCGGGCCCCGGTGAGCACGCGGGATCGTGGTCCCCAGGCCCTACCCTCGGGAGGTGTTCACGATCGGTGTCGACCTGGCGGCGGAGCCCGCCCGCACCGCCCGGGCCGCTGTGGAGTGGGCGGAGGGACGCGCAGTCGTCCGTGCCGTGGCGCTCGACTCCTCCGACGCCGACATCGTCGAGCTCTCGCGGGGAGCGCGAGCGGTCGGCATCGACTGCGCGTTCGGCTGGCCGCTCGAGTTCGCCGCGTTCGTGCAGGCGCACACGCGGCGCGAGGTCGCTCCGCGCACCCTGGCCGGTCGCGACTGGCGTCGTCGGCTCGCTTACCGCGAGACCGACCGCGCCGCGCGCGAGGCGACCGGGCGCTGGCCGCTGAGCGTCTCGACCGACCGCCTGGGCATGACGGCGATGCGCTGCGCCGAGCTGCTCGAGGCCTTCGAGACGGACGGGGAGGAGGTCGACCGCTCGGGAGGCGGGCGCCTCGTCGAGGTCTACCCGGCGGCGGCGCTGCGCCACTGGCGGATCGACACCACCGGCTACAAGACCCGCCCCGAGGCCGTGCCGGCCGCTGTCGCCGCCCTGCGTCGCGCGGCGCCGTGGCTCGAGGGGCCGGCGGACGCGTTCGCGCTCATGGCCCGGTCGAACGACGCGCTCGACGCCGTCGTCGCAGCGCTGAACGCGCGGGCCCACGCGCTCGGCGCGACCCTGCCGATCCCTCCGGAGCACCGCGAGGCCGCCCGGGCGGAGGGCTGGATCGCGCTGCCGACCGGTGCCCTCGAGGACCTGGTCTAGGCCCCGAGCCAGTCGAGTGCCGCGGCCAGCAGCGCGCGGTGCCCCGGCGACCGGTACGACTCCGCGGTGTGGCCGAGGGCGTCGTAGACGGTGCGTCCGCCGCCCGGGCGCTCGAGGGCCCAGGCCAGCGGATGCTCCACTCCGTCGTGCTCGTGCACGGCCAGCACCTCTGCGCCGTCCGCGACCTCGAGCCAGGAGTAGCGCTCGTCCTGGACCTCGAAATCCGACAGGTCCCGCACGACCGGCCGATCGCCGCGCACCCGGACCCGCGCTGCGCCGAAGTCCGGGTGCATCGTGACGTCCGGGACCCAGCGGCCGCCGAGCAGCTCGGGCCACTCCGGCGCGTCGACGAAGCTCGTCGACGACACGTGCAGGGCCAGGACCGGGAGCGTCGAGTCGCGGAGCCGGGCGGGTCCGTCGCGCGCGTGCCGGGACGCGGGCGAGGGGTGCCCGTCACGGGGGAGGCCGACGTTCACGACCACGAGGCCCCGAAGCTCCTCCGCGAGAGCCTCCTCCACGTCGCCGCGCACCTCGACGCGGTCACCGCGGGACGTCAGCAGGTCCGCGACGGCGGCGCTGGTCTCGCCGAACGGGTGCCAGGGGTCGCTGTGGCGGCCCTCTCCGCTCAGGAGCAGTGCGCGCACGGAGACGGGATCAGGCCGGGATCCTGCGGCCGAGTGCGGAGGCCGCGATCTCGGCGGCGCGCTCGGCCTCCTCGACGGAGGCGAAGGGGCCCGTGGCGACGAAGGGGTCGGTGATGAGTCGGCGGTCGATCTCGAGTCGGAACCGGGGCAGGTCCGCCCCGGGGACGACGACGATCCGGACTCCGTTCCGGCTCCATCGCGCGGGTTGGATGATGGGTGTCTGTGTCATGGTGCTCTCCGCTTTCGCGTGTCGTAGCGCGTCCGGCTCTCGCCTCATCGCGCATGCCTCACGCTACGTCCGACGCCTGCGAGCTCCCATGGGCTTGACCTCTCGGGACGCCCGGAGTAGCGGCTCACTCCAGGCGGTCGAGAGTCTCGCTGATCGTGCGGAGGCACTGGATGAGGACGGCCATCTGCTTCGCGTCGAGGTCGGCGAGCACCTCGCCCTCGGCGTGCACCAGGTGCCGCATGGCCTCGTCGACGCGCTTCGTGCCGCGAGGCGTGAGCGAGACGATCTTGCTCCGCGAGTCGGCGGCGTTCTGCTCGCGGACGAGGAGGCCGCGG
This sequence comes from Rathayibacter rhapontici, assembly GCF_001995175.1. Lineage (GTDB taxonomy): Bacteria > Actinomycetota > Actinomycetes > Actinomycetales > Microbacteriaceae > Rathayibacter. Next base: position 16,932 of record NZ_MUKN01000004.1, on the reverse strand, counting down.
GCCGCGAGCCGGTCGAGACGGTTCGCCAGGTTGCCGCTCGAGATGCCCAGGCGGGCGGCGAGCGCCGAGGGGGTGAGCCCGGACGCGCCGTTCTGACGCAGCATCGAGAGCAGCTCGAACTCCCACGGCGCGAGGTCGCTCACCGCGAAGGCCTGGCGCCGGAACTCCTGCACCCGCGGGCTGAGCCGGCGGAGCCGCGAGACGACGTCGAGGGGCGCGAAGTCGAGATCGGGCAGGGCGTCGGCCCAGGCGTCGATCACCAGGTCGACATCGTCGTCTTCACGCATCGCAGACGATTATCCCCGGCTCGGCGGGTGCGGAGCGACCCCTCGGCCGCCACGGCCTCCTTCCGGTCGCGGCGTGGGAGGATGAGCGTCCCCCTGACCCCTCCCGGAGGACCCGCCGTGCACCCCGCCCCCGTCGGACGCCGCGAGCGCAGCAAGCTCGACAAGCTCGAGCGCATCACCCGCGCCGCGAGCGAGCTCTTCGCCGAGCACGGAGTGGACGAGGTCACGACGCAGCAGATCGCCGACCGCGCCGACATCGGCAGCGGCACCCTGTTCCTGTACGCGAAGACCAAGGGCGAGCTGCTCCTCCTGGTGCAGAACGCGAACTACGCCGAAGCGCTCGAGCGGGGCCGGGCCGCGGCCGAGCGGATCGAGGACCCGGTCGACGCGGTGCTGGCACTCGTCGCACCGGTCGTCGAGTGCAACCGCGCTCAGGTCGAGAACGGCCGGACCTACCTCCGCGAGATGGTGTTCGGCGACCCCCTCGAGCCCCGGCACGCCGAGGCCCTCGCGATCGTCGCGGGGACGGAGGAGGCCGTGGCGGCGATCCTGCAGCGCGACGGCCGGATCGACTCCGCCCGCGCAGCGACCCTCGCCCACGTGCTGAGCGCCGTCCTCCTGCTCTCGCTGTCGCTCACTGCGAACGCGACGGCCGGCGTCGACGGGATCCTGCTCGACGTGCGGACGCAGCTCGAGGCGGTCCTCCCCGCGGGCTGACGCGCGGATCAGTCGGCGCGCGCGTCCCGCGGATCGGCAGCGAACTGCTCGGTGTAGAACGCGTCGAGCTCGGTGTCCTCGGGATCCATCGGCCCGCCGTGCGGCGGCGAGTCCAGCAGCTCGAGCTTCTCGCGCAGATAGGCCATCGCCTCGCTGTTGTCGGGCGCGGGCATGCTCGTGTGCGCGACCTCGGCCATGATCCCCATGCCCGGGCCGAGCACGAAGGTGGCGATCGTCTCGTCGCCGTCCGCGCTGAAGACGTGCACGTCCACGTCGTCGGCGGCTCCCTGGTCGGCGAGCCGAGCCGCGTAGTGCAGCAGCAGATCGACGACGTCGTCGCCCGCGAGGAGTGATTTGTCGGCGTAGCTGATGTGCTTCATGCCTCCGACGCTAGGAACCGCGCGCGCCGGTGACGATGGGATTGACCCCGGCCTGCTCGTGTGGGACGCGGCGTGCGGGTGTGCTCACCAGCCGGTCGTCAGCACCTCGTCGAGCTGGTCGGCGAAGAAGTCGGCGCTCTCGCGGGTGAAGCACAGCGGCGGCTTGATCTTCAGCACGCACTGGCGATCGGAGGTCGGCTGCACGATCACGCCCCGCTCGCGCAGGCGCTCGCAGATCGCGCGGGTCTCCTCCGTCGCCGGTTCGAGCGTCTCGCGGTCGCGGACCAGCTCGAGCCCGAGGTAGAGGCCGTGCCCGTGCACGGCGCCGATCAGCAGGTGGCGCTCGGCGAGCTCCTCGAGACGGCGGCGGAGGTGCGCGCCGACCGCGCGGGCGTTCTGCTGCAGTCCTTCGCCCTCGAGCACGTCGAGGACGGTCGTCCCGACGACCGCGCTGACGGGACTGCCTCCCGCCGACGAGAAGAAGTAGCCCTGCGAGCGGTAGCGCTCGGCGATCTCGCGCGTCGTGATCACGGCGCCGAGCGGATGCCCGTTGCCCATCGCCTTCGCGACGGCCACCACGTCGGGCACCACACCCTGCTGCTCGAAGCCCCAGAACCACTCGCCGAGACGGCCGTAGCCGACCTGCACCTCGTCGGCGATGCAGAGCCCGCCGTGCTCGCGGACGGCGGTGTAGACGGCGCCGAGGTAGCCGTCGGGCAGCGGGATGCCGCCCGCGTTGCCGTAGTAGGTCTCGGCGATGAAGGCACCGGGCGGCGCTCCCTCGGCCGCGAGGGCGTGGATCCGCTCGACGGCCTCCTCGGCGTAGCGGACGGCGTCGGCGCCGCGGTGGGCTCCGCGGTAGCTGTTGGGCGCATCGAGGGTGTGCACCCACGCGGGCCGGGTCGCGAGAGCGTCCGGGTTGTCGGCGACGGAGGTGGAGACCGCGTCCGAGAGCGCGGTCCAGCCGTGGTACGCCTCGCGCACCGCGAGCACGTCGTCGCGGCCCGACCACGCGCGGCCCAGGCGCAGGGCGAGGTCGGCCGCCTCCGATCCGCTGTTCACGAGCAGGACGGTGTCGAGCCCCTCGGGGAGGAGAGCCGCCAGCCGCTCGGCGAAGCCGCCGATCGAGGGGTAGGAGAAGCGCGAGTTGGTGTTCAGGAGGCGCCACTGCCGCTCGACGCGCTCGGCCAGCAGGGGGTGCCCGTGCCCGATCGAGGTGACGTTGTTGAGCACGTCGAGGTGCACGCGCGCGGAGTCGTCGACGAGGTGCTCGCGCCAGCCGCGGAGGATCGTCGGCGGCTCCTCGAAGTAGTGCTCCTGCACGTCGGCGAGGTGCGCGAGCCGGCGAGGGAGGACCTCGGGGTCGGGCTCCGGCGCGGGGAAGGCGCGCCCCAGGAGCAGGGGCGTCGCATCGAGCAGCGCGTCGAGCCAGGCGTCGGCCCAGGCGGGACGCGCGAAGAGCGGAGGCTCGACCCCGTCGAGCGTGCGCGGCAGCGCCTGCGCCTGCACGGCCGAGGGGATCCGACCGAGAGGGTCGCCGGTCGCGAGGAGGGTCCCGGGCGGCGGAGCGTTCTCGACGCCGCGGAGCAGCAGCCGCACGTCGGCGCCGCGCAGCACGAGGGCACCCGGAGGACCCTCCACGACCTCCGCGTCGAACGGCGCGACCGGGACAGCGGGCTCGGCGACGTGCACCGCCACGTGCAGGGCGACCGTCTCGGGCTCGTGCGCCGAGTGGGGACGGGCCCGGGTCAGGCGGCGCTCGCCGTGGCGCAGGACCACGGCCGGAGCGCTCCGCAGGGCCTCGGTGGTCAGCGACTCCTCGCGTCCGGCTCGAGCCACCGCCCCGTGTCGAGCAGCGGGCTCTCGGGCGAGAGGTCGAGGACGGCGGCGTCGACCGGGAGCGCCGAGGTGCTCGGCGGTGCCTCCCCACGGTGGCGGCCGCGCCCGAGCGAGCGCCTCACCAGCGCCTGCAGGACGGGCAGGGGAGCGGCGAGCGCCCGCTCGAGGATCAGCTGCTCGTGCTCGAGGTTCTCGGCGGCGTAGGAGTTGCCCGGGTCGCCCGCGAGGACCTCGTGCGCGCTGACGACCAGCACGGCCGCCCGCAGCACGACGAGTGGCCAGAGCACCTCGACCTCGGCGTCGGACAGGGGGCGCAGGGCGTCGTAGGAGGCGGCGGCCCGCAGCACCGTCGTCGCATCGGCGTCGGCGTGGTGCAGGAGCGAGGAGAGCGTGATCGCCAGCTCGCCCACCGCCCATCCGGCGCCCAGATCGCCGAAGTCGATCACGCCGTCGGGCGTCCCGCCCTCGCCCGCCACGGTGTTGTCGTCGGTGAGGTCGCCGTGCACGAGCTGCACCGGCAGCTCCGCGGCGAGCGGCTCGACGATGGCGAGCGCCTGCTCGACCGCGCCCCGGATCACCCGGGCGGCGCGCCGGGGGACCCGCCCGATCAGGGCCGCGACCACCGCGCCGGCGCGTCGGAGGTCCCACTGCCCGGGATCCTCCAGGCCCTCGAGCGGATGCTCCGCCAGCGCGACGTCGACGCGCGCCGCGAGGGCGCCCATCGCCCGCACGACCGAGGGGGAGAGGTATCCGGATCCCGACAGGGTCCGCCCGGGCACGAACTCCAGCACCCGCGCGGTGCACATCTCCTCGCCGAGCCGCAGCTCCTGCAACGTCAGGCCGTCGCGGTCGGGCACCGCGCGGGGCAGGCGCAGGTCGGGCAGCTCCTCGGTGAGCCGGGCGACCGCCTCCGTCTGCGCCGTGACCGTGCCGCGCGGGGTCGCGGGGTTCGCGACCTTGAGGAGCAGCAGGCTCCCGTCGCTCTCGACGAGCACGTTGCGGTCCTGGTTGCTGCCCAGATCGCGGAGCGAGCCCTCGACGCCGTACCTCTCGCGCAGCAGCGCGCGGGCGCGGTGGTGATCGAGCGCGGGAGGAGGCGGCGGGGCGACGGAGGAGGCGGGATCGACCGGCATGGCGGGGTCCTGTCGTGCGGAGGGATCGGGTGCGTCCATGATCCTCCCTCCGCCACGGCACCCGCCGCATCGACCCCGCGGCCGGCTTCGAACGAGGCCCCGGTCGGGTGTGTGGAGGACGTGCAGATCCTCCGCTGAGGACGGCCCGCAGCCGCCCTCGCGCGCGACGACCGTTCCCCGCCGACGTCCCGCGCGCCGGCCCCGTCAGCCCGCGTACGCCGCCGGGTCGAAGCGCCCGAGCTCCTCGCGGAACGCGAACGCGAAGTCCGGCCAGAGCAGCGTCAGCCGCCGCGACTCGGCGTCGACGTACCAGCTCTCGCAGCCGCCGTTCGTCCACACCGTGTCGGAGCTGCGCTCGTCGATCCGGGCGACGGAGGCGGCCTCGGCCTCCGCGCGGACCTCCAGCAGCGCCCCGCCCGTGCGGTCGCGGTGGTCCAGAGCGGCGAGCACGTAGGCGATCTGCGATTCGATCATGTGCACGGCGGAGTTGTGGCCCAGGCTCGCGTTCGGGCCGTTGACGACGAACAGGTTCGGGAATCCGTGGACGGCCGTCGAGTCGTAGGCGCGCATCCCGTCCGACCAGTGCTCGGCGAGCAGCCGGCCGCCGCGGCCGCGGATCCGCCGCGCGAACGGGGGCCGCGTCGAGTGGAAGCCCGTGGCGAAGACCAGCACGTCGACCTCGTGCGCCCGGCCGTCGTCGCCGATCGCGGAGGACCCCTCGACGCGGCGCAGCGGGCCGGGCACGACGCGCACGTGGTCCTGGACGAGGGCGGGGTAGTAGTCGTCCGAGAGCAGCACGCGCTTGCAGCCGATCTCGTAGTCCGGAGTGAGCACCGCGCGCAGGGCGGGATCCGGGACGTGCGCCGCGAGGTGGTCGAGCGCGTCGGCGCGCAGGCGGTCGATCGCCGCCGGCACTCCCACGCGCCCGGCGAAGCCGAGCTCCGCGCGCCAGAACAGCTCCTCCCGCAGCCGCCGCAGCGCGCCGGGCACGCGGGCCAGCGCGCGCCGCTCGGCGAGCGGGTACTCGCGGTTCCGCCGCGGCACGACGTAGGGCGCGGAGCGCTGGAACAGCACGACGTCGGAGGCGCGCTCCGCGAGGTGCGGCAGGATCTGCACCGCGGAGGCGCCCGATCCGACGAGTCCGACCCGCGCGCCGTCGAGCTCGACGTCGTCGCGCCAGCGGGCGGAGTGGAACGCCGTGCCGCGGAACGCGTCCAGCCCCGGGATCGCGGGCAGGCGCGGCTCGGACAGCCGCCCCGCGCACACCACGAGCACGGCCGCCGACCAGTCGCCGCGGGTGGTGCGCACCCGCCACCGCTCCGACTCCTCGTCGAAGTCCATCGCGCGCACCTCCGTGCTCAGCCGCAGGTGCGCGTCGAGGTGCTCGCGCGCCACGACCGCCTCCAGGTACGCCTGGATCTCGGCGCCGGGCGCGTAGAACGCCGACCAGTCGGGCTCCGGGGCGAACGAGTAGGAGTAGAGGTGCGAGGGGATGTCGCACGACACGTTCGGGTAGTGGTTGTCGCGCCAGGTCCCGCCGACCCGGTCGGCCCGCTCGAGGACCGCGAAGGACGTGCCGCCGCGGCGGGCGAGCAGCGCCGCGGCTCCGATGCCGGCGAAGCCCGCTCCGACGACGAGGACGTCGACCTCCTCGGCCATCAGACGCTCATCCGGGGGAGGACCGAGCCGGGGGCGTCGCGCGAGGGATCGGCGAGGAAGTGCTCGAGCACGGCGAGCAGCTCGGCCGGACGCTCGGCGAGCACCGCGTGCCCCGAGTCGACCTCGGCGAAGCGGGCGTCGTCGATCGTGCCGAGCAGGGCATGCGCTCCCTCGATCCCGACGACGGAATCGGCCGTGCAGCCGACGACGAGCACCGGCACCCGGAGGCCCGCGGCGGCCGCGGAGACGTCGGCGCGGACGGCCGCGGCCAGGAGGACCTCCGCCCCCGACCCGAACGGCGGGGTCCGCTCCGGGCCCAGCTCCGCGAGCGAGCGCACGGCGAGCACTCGCGAGAGGTCGGCTCGCGCCGCCGCGTCGACACGCGCCCAGAGGCGAGCGCTCGTGATCAGCCGCTCGGTCGGAGCGGCCCACCCGGCGACCAGGGCCAGGGCCCGGATCCGCGGCTCCGACGTTGCGGCCCGCACGGCGACCGCGGCCCCCAGCGAGTGGCCGACGACGACCGCCTCCGCGGCCTGCAGCAGGTCGAGCACGGCCGCGACCGCCGCGGGTCCGTCCTCCCACGGATCCGCCAGGTCGGCGAGCTCCAGAGCGGCGACGCGGCGCCGGCGCGCCAGCATCGGCAGCAGCAGCGCCGCATCCGCCCGCGCTCCGCGACCGGGACCCGTGAGAAGCAGCACGGCGGGCCCGCTCCCGGCGGTCCACACCCGCACCGAGCGCCCGCCGACGAGCACCGTCGACTCCGCCACGAGCGACGCCTGCCGGTCGAGGAACGCCTCGCGGCGGCTCATGAGGTGCGGCACGTCATGAGGCGCGTCGCGCCTCGCGCAGGGGGAGCCGCACCCGCACCGGCACGCCGACCGCCGGGGCATGGAGGCGCACCGCGCGAGCCGGGTCGACGACGCCGTAGTCGGTGGTCCGCTGGCGCCAGTCGCGCCCGATCTCGCGCGTCACCCGGTCGACCGTGGCGATGTCGAGCGAGCGGTGCGCCTCGGCGCCCGACTCCGGCCGGAGCACGCTGTCCAGGAGCAGTCCGCCGAGGTCGTCCGCGCCGCCGCGCAGGAGCACCTGAGCCGTGTGCAGCCCGACCTTGGTCCACGCGGTCTGCACGTGATCGATCCGACCGTGCAGGAGCAGCCGCGCGACCGCGTGCACCGCCCGCGTCTCGCGGAGGGTCGGGCCGCCGCGGGTGAGCGCGACGACCGCGGGGGGCGCCTCCGCCGGCACGAACGGCATCGCGATGACCTCGGTGAAGCCGCCGGTCTCGTCCTGGATCGCGGCGAGGGTGCGCAGGTGCGCGATCTGCTGCTGCGGAGTCTCGACGTGGCCGTAGACCATCGTCGCGGTGGAGCGCAGGCCGTGGCGGTGCGCGGTCGTGACCGACTCGCGCCACGCGGCGACGCTCGGGTCCGTGCCCTCGCTGAGGACCGCGCGCACGCCGTCGTCGAGGATCCGCGCCGCGGTGCCGGGAACGCTCGCGACGCCCGCCTCGCGCAGCGCGTCGAGCATCTCGGGCACGGTGCGCCCGGTCCGCTCCGCGGCGTCGAGGATCTCGGCGGGGCGGAAGGCGTGCAGGTGCACCGACGGCTGCCGCTCGTGCAGGGTCCGCGCGATGAGGAGGAGGTCGTCACCGGGCAGTCCCGGGGCGAGCGCTCCCTGCAGGCACAGCTCGGTGGCACCGAACGAGACGGCCTCGTCGGCGAGCTCGCGCAGCGCCTCCTCGTCGAGGCCGGAGCGCCAGAGCGACGTGTCGATGTTGAGGTTCGCGACGACCGAGACGGTGTCGCCGACCACGGAGCGGCGCAGCTCGTCGGCGAGGGCGGCGAGCGCCTCCAGGTCATCGCCGTCGACGGCGAGGAGCGCCAGGTAGTCGCCGTCGGAGAGGCCGGCGGGGTCCTCGGCAGCCCGTGCCAGGACCGGAGCGAGAGCGGAGGAGGGGACGGCGCGGGCGGGCGCCTCCAACTCCTCGCGGTACGGCCGGGAGAGCACCGGTGCCGCCTCGTCGGCGAGCCACGACTCCGGATCGGCGAGGGCCCGCACGTACGGCGCCACCCGCGGGTCGATCCAGGTCGCCGCCTCCCGCAGGTACTGCGGATGCGCGGTGAGACGCTCCCGGAGCCGGTACCCCGCCGCCGCGGTCAGCCGCGCGAGGTCGTCGATGTTGGGCCACGGCCGCTCCGGATTCACGTGGTCCGCGGTCAGCGGGCTCACGCCGCCCCAGTCGTCGATCCCCGCGCGCACGAGCAGCCCGAGCTCCTGCTCGTCGGTGAGGTTCGGCGGCGCCTGGATCGTGGTGTCGGCGCCCATCACGAGCCGCGCGACGGCCACGTTCGCCACGTACTCCTGCAGCTCGAGGTCGACCTCGTTCTGCATCGCCGTCCGCGGCTTCGCGCGGAAGTTCTGCACGATGCACTCCTGCACGTGGCCCCACCGCTCGTGCGACTCGCGGATCGCGAAGAGCGCGTCGGCCCGCTCCGCGTCGTCCTCGCCGATGCCCAGCAGCACGCCGGTGGTGAACGGCACGCGGCTGCGGCCCGCGTCCTCGAGCACCCGGAGGCGCAGCGCCGGATCCTTGTCGGGCGAGCCGTAGTGCACGCCGCCCTTCTCGGACCAGAGCCGCGTCGCGGTGGTCTCGAGCATCATCCCCATCGACGGCGCGACCGGCCGCAGGCGCTGCAGCTCGGCCCACGACATCACTCCGGGGTTCAGGTGCGTGACCATGCCGGTCTCGCTCATCACCAGCACCGCCATCGCGCGGACGTACTCGAGGGTCGACGCGTAGCCGTGCTCGGCGAGCCAGGCGCGGGCGACCGGCCAGCGGTCCTCGGGCCGGTCGCCGAGGGTGAACAGCGCCTCCTTGCAGCCCAGCGCCGCCCCCGCCCGGGCGACCTCGAGGATCTCCTCCGGCTCCATGAAGGTCGACTCGCGCTTGGCCGCGAGGCCGCCGGGCGTCTCGACGAAGACGCAGTAGTGACAGCGGTCGCGGCAAAGCTTCGTCAGCGGCACGAACACCTTGCGCGAGTACGTGATCACTCCGGGACGCCCTCGGCGGGCGAGCCCCTCGTCGCGCAGCGCCCCCGCCGCCGACAGCAGCAGCTCGAGGTCGTCGCCGCGCGCCGCGAGCAGGAGCTCGGCGCTCGCCCGGGTGATCGGCTCTCCCTGCGCGAGGCGGTCGAGGACGGTGGCCGTGGGGGAGGAGGTCATGCGGGTGGCGGCTCTTCCGGAGGGGTCGGCCGGCGCGGGGCCGGCGGGAGGGAGGGTGCTCAGAGCGCGCGCAGGCGCGGCGCGAGATCGCGCTCGAACGCGTCGAAGAAGCGCTGCTGGTCGTCGCCGGGGGCGTGGAACACGAGGTGGGTGAAGCCCGCGTCGACGTAGGGCTTGATCTGCGCCACGGTCTCGTCGGGGTCGGAGCCCACGATCCAGCGCTTGGCGACCTGCTCGATCGGCAGCTCGTCGGCGGCGCGCTCCATGTCGACCGGGTCCGTCAGCGAGTGCTTCTGCTCGGGAGTGAGCGAGAGCGGCGCCCAGAAGCGGGTGTTCTCGAGCGCGAGCGCCGGGTCGGGGTCGTAGGAGAGCTTGATCTCGATCATCCGGTCGATCGTCGAGGAGTCGCGTCCGCCCGCCGCCGCGCCCTCCTCCACCGCGGGCAGCAGTTTCTCGGTGTACAGCTCCATCCCCTTGCCGGAGGTGCAGATGAAGCCGTCGCCGGCGCGGCCCGCGTACTTCGCGACGACCGGGCCGCCCGCGGCGATGTACACCGGCACTCCGCTCTCGGGCTTGTCGTAGATCGACGCCTCGTGGGTGGAGTAGTACTCGCCGTCGAACGAGACCCGGTCGCCCGCCCACAGCGCGCGCATCAGGCGCACCGCCTCGCGCAGCCGCGCGAAGCGCTCCTTGAAATCGGGCCAGGTCTGCTCGCCGGCGCCTGGTAGCCGGTCGCGACCTCGTTCAGCGCCTCGCCCGTGCCGACGCCGAGCATGATGCGGTTGGGGTAGAGCACCCCGAGGGTTCCGAACGCCTGCGCGATCACGGCCGGGTTGTAGCGGTAGTGCGGCGTCATCACGGAGGTGCCGAGCCGGATGGTCGACGTCCGCTCGCCGGCCGCGGCGAGCCACGCGAGCGAGAACGGCGCGTGGCCGCCGGTGTGGCGCCACGGCTGGAAGTGGTCCGAGACCACCGCGCTCTCGAATCCGTGCCGTTCGGCGGCGACGGCGAGCTCGACGAGCTCCCGTGCCCCGAACTGCTCCGCCGACGCCTTGTACCCGAGCGTGATCGTCATCTGCAGCCTTCGTCAGTCAAGAGGGGACCGCTCGCGACCGGAGCCGAGCGGTCCCTCCATTCTGCGCCTGCGCGGAGGCCGATCGGGACGCTCAGTCCGACGCGGGCGAGATGTTGACCATCCACTCCACTCCGTAGCGGTCCACCAGCATGCCGAACCGGTCGCCCCAGGGGGAGTCGGACAGGGGCATCGGAGTCTCGCCGCCCTCGGCGAGCGCCGCGAACCAGCGGCTCAGCTCGGCGTCGTCCTCGCCGAAGAGCGCGATCTGGATCCTGCTGCCCTCCGACGCCGGCATGGCGCTGGGGTTGTCCGACCCCATCAGCAGGAGTCCGTTGGGCAGGGTCAGCTGCGAGTGCATGAGGCGGTCCTGGTCGGCGGGGTCCTCGCTCGCCTGGAAGTCGGCGTACGTGCTGGCCTGCAGCTCGCCTCCGAACACCGATCGGTAGAACTCCATCGCCTCGCGGGCGTTGCCGGCGAAGCCGATGTAGGGGCTGAGACTGGTGGCCACGGTGTCCTTCTTCCTGCTCGGGGTGCGATCGCGATCAGTCAATACCCGGCGGCGGAGGCGGGCAACGGGTCAGACGAGCCCGATGCGGTCCGGCACGCTGAAGCGCACGTCCGGGAGCCACGACGCCGGGTCCGGGAACGGCCGCCCCTGCGGGAGCCGGCCCAGCAGCCGGCGGACGGCCCCGGGGTCGGACGAGCTCGGCAGCACTCGCGCGGGCGCCGCGTGCGGCAGCACTCCCAGCCACCAGTGCTTCCAGTTCGCCGGCGCCGACTCCGGCTCGAGCACCACGTAGTAGTCGGGCAGGGCGGCCTCGCCGCGGCGGAAGACGCCCAGCGCCGTCTCGATCTCGACGTCGAGCGCGCCGTGCGTCGCCCGGTCCTCGAAGAACTCGATCCAGGCGTTCGCGACGTGCTCGAGCGGATCCGCGTCGTGCAGCAGGTAGGTGGAGGCGGACGGGTGCGCGCCCGGGCCGGTGCCCGGACGGGCGTCGACGTTGGGCAGGGCGTCGAGGTCGCGCAGCAGGCCGTCGGTCCCCGGACCGACGAGCAGGACGACCGTGGCGGTGGAGCTCGGTGCTGTTCCCATGCCCGAGTCTAGGAACAGGCACCGCCCCCGGCGGAAGACCCGTCGAGTGACGGGTCCGTGACGATCTACTCGGCCTCGGCCTCGGCCTCGGCGCGGGTGGGCGGGTTCGCTCCGGCGCGCGACGTCGTGATGCCGGCGACCCGCGCCGCCCAGCGTCCGATCGCCCGCAGCGCGGGCTCGTCGAGCAGCATCCCGTTCGGCGCGCCGAGCCCCTGCCGGAACGCCTCGTCGAGGATCGCGCCCATCGCGGAGTCGCCGGCCCCGATCGTGTCGGCCACGACGATCCGGGCGGCCGGCACCGTCGCCCGGGCGACCGCGGACGCCAGGAGCAGTCCGTCGCCGCCCCGGGTGATGACGGCGAGCCGCGCACCCAGGCCGAGGATCCGGGTGAGCACCTCGTCGAGCTGCACGGTGGGGTAGAGCCACTCGGCGTCCTCGTCGCTGAGCTTCACGATCTCGCACGAGGCGGCCACCCGCTCGAAGCGCGCGAGCGCCTCGGCGCGCGGGCCCACCAGCGCCGGGCGGATGTTCGCGTCCACGCTCGCGGTCGTGCCGGCCGGCAGCGCCTCCAGCAGGTCGAGGATCGCGGATCCGCCGGGCTCGAGGTAGACGGCGATCGAGCCGGTGTGGACGTGGCCGAACGGCGTCGGGTCCGCCGCCGGCGGGTTCCACGACAGGTCGAACTCGTACTCGGCCGAGCCGTCGGGCCGGATGCGCGCCTTCGCGGTCGACGTGCGGGCGGCGTCGCCGTGCACGACGCTCACGCCCGACGCGCCGAGGTGCTCGCCGATGCGGCGTCCGCGCTCGTCGTCGGCGATGTCGGTGACGAGGGTCGCGTCGCGACCGAGTCGCGCGAGGGTGAGCGCGACGTTGGCGGGCGACCCGCGACGTGCTCGCTGCTCGCGCCGTCGCGCTCGACGATGTCGATCAGCGCTTCGCCGACGACGAGGATCCGGGGTGCTGCCGACTCGCGGCCGTCCGTGCTGGGCATCCGCCCATCATGCCGGTACTGAGCGGCCTCGGCACAGCGGCGGTCGGGAGCGCGCTCAGCCGCCGCCGGCGACCTGCGCGAGCACCTCGTCCACGGTCGTCAGCTCGATCAGCGGCGCGTAGAGCGCCATCGCCTCCAGTGCGCGGCGGTGGTCGGTCTCGGAGGCTCCCGCGCAGCGTCCGCGACGACGCGCACGCGCACACCCGCGTCCGCCGCCGCCAGCGCCGTCGACAGCACGCAGCAGTCCGTCGACACCCCGGTCAGGACGATCTCGTGCGAGTCGTCGAGCAGCGCCTCGAGCTCGGGCCCCCACTTGCCGAACGTCGTCGCCGTGAGCACCCGGTGGCCGTCGAACCCGGGCACGAGGGCGTAGAGCGGATCGCCGTCCGGCACGAGCGCGAACGGCCAGTCCCGGTAGTACGGCACCCAGGCGCCCTGCGGCTCGGTCGGCGCGGTGAATCGGGTGGTCACGACCCGGTCGCCGAAGAGGGGCAGGAGCCGCGCCGTCCCCGCGGCCGCCCGCTCGAACTCCGACGAGCCCCAGGGCGAGTCGGCATCGGCGAACACGTGCTGCAGGTCGATCGCGACGAGCAGGCTCACGCGCGCGCCTCCTGCCGGCGCACGCTCGTCGAGGAGGAGACGAGAGCGCCGACGAACCCGATCACGAGCGCCGCGAGCACCCCGAGGTTGGCGTAGGCCCACTCGCCCTCGCGTCCGCCGATCGGCCCGAGCAGGTAGCCCTCCCACCCGAAGCCGGGGGAGGAGTTGACCACGAGGCCCCAGCCGATCACCGAGCCGACCACCACGAGCAGCACCGGCGCGATCGAGACGCTGCCGTAGCGGCCCCGCGCGTCGTAGAGCGCCTCCTGGTCGTAGTCGCGGCGGCGGAGGAGGAGGTCGGCGAGGAACACGCCCAGCCACGCGGCGATCGGCACGCCGAGCGTGATCAGGAAGCCCTGGAACGGGCCGAGGAAGTCGCCCGCGATGAACACGACGTAGATCGCGCCGAGCACCATGAGCACCCCGTCGATCCCGGCGGCGACCGGTCGCGAGACCTTCAGCCCGGTGCTGAGCAGCGCGAGACCGGACGAGTAGATGTCCATCACCGCGCCGCCGATGAGCCCGAGCAGGGCCACGACGATGAACGGGAGGAGGAACCAGGTCGGCAGGATCGTCGCGAGCGCGCCGATCGGGTCGGCGGCGATCGCGTCCGACAGCTCCTGCGATGATCCCGCCAGCAGGAGGCCCACCACGACGAGCACGACCGGGGCCACCGCGCCGCCGATCGTGGTCCAGGCGATCACCCCGCCGGTCCCCGCCGTGCGCGGCAGGTAGCGGGAGTAGTCGGCCGCCGCGTTCACCCAGCCCAGTCCGAAGCCGGTCATCATGAACACGAGCCCGCCGATCACGGCCCCGGCCGAGCCGGAGGGCAGGCTCGCGACCGCGCCGAGGTCGATGTCGTCGAGCACGAGGGCGACGTAGACCACCGTGAGCACGCCGGTGGCGACCGTGATCGCGAGCTGGAGGCGCATGATCAGACGGAAGCCCACGACTCCGGCGATCACGATCAGCGCGGCCACCACGATCAGCGCGACGACCTTCGTCAGCACTCCGCCGTCCCAGCCGAACTCCTCGAAGACGGTGGCGGTCGCGAGCACGGCGAGCGAGGCGAGCACGGTCTCCCAGCCCACGGTGAGCAGCCACGAGAGCACCGAGACCAGGCGGTTGCCGTTCACGCCGAAGGAGGCGCGGCTGAGCACCATCGTCGGCGCGGAGCCGCGCTTGCCCGCCACGGCGACGAAGCCGCAGAAGAGGAAGGACACGACGATGCCGATCACGGCGACGGCGGTGGCCTGCGCGAAGGAGAGGCCGAATCCGAGCAGGAACGAGCCGTAGCTCAGGCCCAGCACCGACACGTTCGCGGCGAACCACGGCCAGAACAGATCGCGCGGGCGGCCGTGCCGCTCCGACTCCTGGATCGTGTCGAGGCCGTTGAGCTCGATGCCGCCGGCGGGGCGGACGGGAGTCTGGTCGGGAGAGGTCATCGCATCCAACGTTCTCGCGCGGGCGACCGGCGCTCGCCGGGCTGCAACGAATCTAGAGCACGCTCAGTCCCCGGTGCGCTCCAGCAGCCCGCGGAGGGTCTCCAGATCCGCTGCCACGCGGCCGCAGTCCTCGTCCCACTGCTCGAGTGTCATCCCCTCGTGGCGGCGCACGGTGAAGGCCACCTCGGCGCCGTCCCCGTTCGCGAGCACCCGCAGCGGGTTCTCGAAGACGCGCCCCTCGGCCGTGATCACGCGGTGGTCCGCGACGCCGAACGGGTTCCGCGGAGCGAAGACCACCTCCACCCGCCCCATCGGGGAGTCGGCGAACCAGTGCCCGTCGACCTCCTCGACGTCCGACTCCGCCAGCCCCGCGGCCCAGAGAGGCAGGTTCGAGGGATCGACGATGAAGGAGTAGACCTCGTCGGCGGGCGCGTCGATGACGATCCCGACCGGTCTCGATTCGTGGATCACGGGAGTCGCTCCCCTTCCGCGGCGAAGCTCGCCACCAGCAGGGCGGCGAGGGTGGTGCGCTCGAGGATCCCCTCGATGCTCACCGACTCACCGCGGGCGTGCGCCCCCGCACCGGGGGCGCCGAGACCGTCGAGCACCGGGATGCCGAGGGCCGCGATCAGGTTGCCGTCGCTCGCCCCGCCGACGGCGGTCTCGACGAGCGGCAGGTCCATGGTGCGGGCGAGCCGCTCGGCCCGGCGGAACAGGGCGCCGACGGCGGCGCTCCGCTCGAACACCGGGCGCTGCCACGATCCGCGCACCTCGATGCGGATCCGCTCGTCCGAGGCCTGGAGCGCGTTCATCTCGGCCTCCACCCGAGCCGCCTCGGCGGAGTTCCGGATGCGTGCCTCGAGCTCGAGCCGCACCTTCGCGGTCGTCACGTTGACCCGGCTGCCGCCGCCGATCAGGCCGATGTTGACCGTGGTCCCCGCCTCGGGCCGCGCGATGCCCAGCACCCGGGGGATCAGGACGCCGAGCTCGTGGATCGCGCTCGCGCCCTTCTCGGGCTCGACGCCGGCGTGCGCCTCGATGCCGACGACGTCGACGACGAAGTTGCCGATGCCCTTGCGGGCGGTCTTCACCGCGTCGCCGATGGCGCCCTCGAAGACGAGGGCCGCCTCGGCACCGCGGCTCTGGTGCTCGAGGAACGAGCGCGACACCAGGCTGCCGACCTCCTCGTCGCCGTTCATCACGAGTCGGATCGCGGGGTGCTCCAGGCGCGCGTGCCGCAGCGCCGCGACGACCCAGACCATCTGCACCAGGCCGACCTTCATGTCGTAGGTGCCAGGACCGCTGAGCCGGTCGCCGTCGACCGCGAAGGGCCAGGCCCGGGTCGTGCCGAGCGGCCAGACCGTGTCGTAGTGGCCGAGCAGCGCCACGAACGGCCGCGATCCCCGCGGGCCCCGGCCCGGCGCGCTGCCCGGGAAGGTCCAGCTGGACGCGCGCGGAGCGTCCTGCTCGCGCTGGTGCTCGATCTCGGCGGCGTGGCCGAGGCGCTCGCCCACCCAGTGCACGAGGTACGCGTGCAGCTCCCCGAGGGCCTCGAGCGAGTCGCTCGGGCTCTCGATCATGACGAGGTGGCGGACGTCGGCGAGGATCTGCTCGCGGTTCTCGCGCAGGAACACGCGCACGCGGGCCGCATCGGCGGCGTCGGGGAAGGTCACCGTACCCGGAGTACCAGAGTGCGGCCGTCGACGCGAACCGGGGCGGCGGATGAACCGGACGGGCCGCCGTTACGTTGGACGGGTCAGAGGTGGTGCATGTCCGAGGAACAGGCCGAGCTGCTGCGTGCACTGCACGACGAGCACTCGGCTGCGCTGTGGAGGTTCGTCCTCCGGCTCACCGGCGACCGCCAGATGGCGGAGGACGTGGTGCAGGAGGCGCTGCTGCGCGCGTGGAAGAACCCCGCGATCCTCGCCCAGGGCGAGGCCGCCGCGCGGTCCTGGCTCTACACCGTCGCGCGCAACCTCGTCATCGACGACCGCCGCAGCGCCCGCTACGCCCGCGAGATCGGCACCGACGAGGTGCCCGAGCGCCCCTCGGCCGACCGCACCGATCAGGTGCTCGACGCGTGGCTGCTCTCGGACGCCCTCAGCGGCATCAGCCTCGAGCACCGCACGGTGATCGTGCACGCGTACTACGGCGGCCGGTCGGTCGCCGAGATCGCCGACCTGCTGGGCATCGCGCCCGGCACCGTGAAATCGCGGATGCACTACGGCATGCGGGCGCTCAAGCTCGCACTGCAGGAGAGAGGAGTGACCGAGCTGTGAGCACCGACGCGCGTGACGACGCACCCGAGGGCGACGCCTTCCGGGACTGGGACGCCGCCTACCTGCTCGGATCGCTGTCGAGCGCCGACCGCCGCGCCTACGAGCAGCACCTCCGAGCCTGCCCCGCGTGCCGGGAGGGCCTCGGCGAGTTCGTGCCGCTGCCCGGCCTGCTCGCGCACCTGCCGGCCGAGGAGGCGCTGCGCCTGCTCGAG
>NZ_MUKN01000003.1 GCF_001995175.1 Rathayibacter rhapontici | reverse complement strand
GACCACCCGGCGGCTCGCCGCGCGCTCGAGGACCTCGCGGGTCAGCTCGCCCGCCTCCGCGTGCACCGCCAGGCCCGACTCCGCGAGCCGCGCCGCGATCTGGACCTGGTGGTCGTCGACGTGCTCGCCGTGCGCGAGCCGGCGCGGGACGAGGATCGGCACGCGGCCGCGCTCGATGGCGCTGAGCGCGGTGCCCACTCCCCCGTGCGCGATCACGACGTCGCCTCGGCCATCGCCGCCACGAGCTCGCCGTGCGGGACGGAGGGCCGCCCCTCGATGCCGAGGCCGGAGACGTCGGTCATGCCCGTCTGCCAGAGGACCTCGACGCCGTCGAGCAGCGGCACCACGGCCTCGAAGAAGCGCGAGAAGGGGTACCCGTCCTGCGTGCCCACCGAGACGACCGCACGACGGATCGGCTGCGGCGGCACCTCCTCGACGTGGTAGTTCTCGAAGATCGCCCCGCCGAAGCGCCAACGCGCATCGGCCCAGGAGCGGTACTGGGTGTAGGTCGCGACACCGGGGAGCTTGGCGAGGATCCGACCCGAGAAGGAGGGGCCGTCGACGCGGGCGGCGCTCTCGATGTAGTGGGCGGGGATCCCCCGCCACGCGGCGAGCGGGAGGATCGAGAGCGCGGGGCTCGCCCCGGTGCTGAAGACCGCGTCGAACCGGCGGCGGCGCAGCAGGCGCCAGCCGAGGAGGGCGTTGCGCAGGAGAGGGACGACCGCCCGCGGCGGGGCCTCGTGCAGTGCTGCGACCTCGCGCCCCGCCAGGAGGCTGCGGCTCAGTCCGCCCTCGGGGGTCGCCCAGAACTGCTCCTCGACCGGGATCCGGAGCTGCTCGGCCAGCGTGTGGAGTTCCGACAGGTGGCCGCCGCCGGAGCAGACGAACAGATACGACGCCACGGCGTTCCTTTGCTTCCGGTCGGGGGGAGCCGATGGTGAGGGGGCGGTCACCACAGGGTTCACGAGCAACCATGCGTAGTGCGAGACGGATCGGAGCCTAGCAGGAGTGCATCCCCACCCGAACTGGGGACTCAGACCGCCCCCGACCGCGCGCCGAGGAGGGGGGCGCGGACGCCCTCCCACGCCCTCGTCCGCTGGTCAAGGACGGGCGCCGAGCGACCCGGAGTCGTAGCGTCGGACTCCCGCGCCCCGATCCGCAGGACGCGACGAGAGAGGCCACTGATGAGCGAGAACGAGCAGAACCAGCCGGTCATGGCCGGCAGCGACGACGCGACCAACGACGAGAAGCTCAGCGGCCTCGTCGAGCAGGTCGACCACGACCACGGAGCCGAGGGCGCAGGAGCCATGGCCGACGCCCTGCGCGAGCGCGCCGACGAGACCGACACGGAGATCGTCGACGAGGAGGAGTGACGCGCAGCCGCGTCGATCCGGGCCGCGTCGCTCCGATCGGCGCGGCCCCCGTCAGCGCGGCAGTGCCGCCCGGGCGCCCCGGAGGAAGACGGCGGTCATGATCGCCCGGGTGCGCGCGGGCGACGCGTCGAGCGGGCCGAGGAGGTCCTCGATCCGCTCGAGGCGGTCGTAGAGGGTCTGCCGCCCGATGCCCAGCGCCGCCGCGGTGGCGGTCTTCCCGCCCCACAGGGAGGCGTACGTCTCGAGCGTCGGCAGAAGGTCCGGTCGCTGCGCCAGGAGCGGTCCGAGCAGGTCCTCGACGAAGTCGTCGGCCTCGTGCGCCTCGCGCAGGGCGCTGGCGAAGCGCTCGAGCCGGTGCTGGCGCGCGTCGATCACGGGGCCGGGCCGGGCCCACTCGCGCACCCCTCTGACCTCCGCGAGCTCCCGCTGGAGCGAGCGCTGATCGCCGATGCCGCTCCCGACGCACACCTGGCCGGACCGCATCCCGGCTGCTCGGACGAGCAGCTCGGCGCGCGCCCGCTCCATGGCCGCCGCCGTCGAGAACGCGAGCAGCGCCAGGACCTCCGTGCCGACCACGCTGACCACCGGCTCCGACTCGCCCACCGCGCGCAGGGCTCCGCGGACCTCCCGCAGCACCCGCTCGTCGTGCTCCACCTCGGCCGAGACCCCCAGGTAGCGCTCGCGACCGCCCGCACCGAGCCGCTCGAGGAACGCGTCGACCTGCAGGTCGAGCGTGCTGGGCGCCTGCGCCGAGCCGAGCACCGCCACGAGCTGAGCCGCGAGCCGCTCGTCGACCGACGGCGGCCGGTTCCGCAGGACCGCGATCGCGAGCACGTCGGGCGCGCGGTCCAGCGCCACCGCGACCGAGTGCACGTCGGCGTCGGCGTGCGCGCGGAGGTACAGGGTCCCGAGCAGGGAGTCGCCGGCGCGGAGCACCCCCGAGAAGGCGCCCGCGGTCCTGCCCGTGTCGATGCCGCCGCCCGGATCGGCCCGCGCGATCGGCTCGCCCGTCGCCGACACGAGGGAGGCGCTCGCGCCCGTCTCGGACGCCACGACCTGCAGCAGCTCCTCCACCGTCGCCTCCGCGGCCGCCGCCTCGCCGAGGCGACCGGACAGTCTGTCCGCCAGCCGCAGACTCCGGAACTTCTGCTCGGTGAGCCGGGTGTTGATGCTCTCGCACACCTGCACGAACGGGATCCGCTTCGCGAGCGAGAGCACGGGGAGCCCGAGCCGGTCGGCGGCCTCGACGAGCGGCGCGGGCACCGCGGGCAGGCGCGGCGACAGCTCGACCGCCAGGGCGCCGACCCCGGCCGCGACCAGGGATTCCACGTAGCGGCGGCACTCGGCGGGATCCTGGTCCGACGCCAGGTGCACGCCCTCCATCAGCAGCAGCTCGCCGCCCAGGAGCAGCGGTCCGACGTCGAGCTGCTCGCTCGCGTGCGCCCAGCGGATCATCGCGCGCGGCGCCTCGGCGCCTCCGGCCGCGACGACGGGGAGAGCGGCCGAGAGCAGCGGATCGCGGAGGGCGTCCAGGAGCAGGTAGGCCATACAGAACGTCCTCTCGCGTCACGGCGAATTTACACGGGGGCGCGTCGCGCGAAACCGGTCCGGAGCAGAGTGGCCTCACCGCCGGTCGAGGACCTCCCGCACCACGTCCGCCCGGCGCCCCCGCACCTCCCTCCGCTCCACCTCGTCCCGAGAGGATCCGCCATGAGCACCGACGCCCTGCACGGCACCGCCGATTCCGAGGAGGCGCTCGCGCCCCTCCCCGACTCCCGTCGCACCGCCCGGCTCGACGGCCAGTTCTGGATCTGGGCCGGCGCGAACATCGCCCCGATCAACTGGGTCCTCGGCGCCCTCGGCGTGAACATGGGCCTGGGCCTCTGGGACACGGTCACCGTCCTGGTGCTGGGCAACGTGGTCGGCATGGCCGTCTTCGGCTTCTTCGTGCTGCTGGGGCAGCGCACCGGGGCGACGGGCATGCTGATCGGCCGGGCGGTCTTCGGGCGCCGCGGCAACTACGCCCCCGCGGCGGTGCAGGCGGTCGTGGTGATCGGATGGTGCGCCATCAACACCTGGATCGTGCTCGACCTCGTCATCGCGCTGCTCGGCTCGGTCGGCCTCGTCGATCCGGAGGAGTCGAACGTCGGCTGGAAGATCGCCGTCGCGGCCGTGATCATGGCGATCCAGGTCGGCATCTCGTTCCTGGGCTACCGCGCGATCGCCGCGTTCGAGCGCTGGACCGTGCCGCCGACCTTGATCGTCCTCGCGCTGATGTCGGTCGTCGCCTGGTTCTTCCTCGACATCGACTGGTCCTACGCCGGCCCCGCCGAGGGCGCCCTCACCGGCGGCGAGCGCCTGGCCGCGATGTCCATCGTGATGACCGCGATCGGCATCGGCTGGGGCCTCACCTGGCTCGCCTACGCCGGCGACTACGCCCGCTTCGTCAGCCCGCGCGCCTCGCGCCCCAAGCTGTACTTCGCGAGCGTCCTGGGCCAGTTCATCCCGGTCGTCTGGCTGGGCCTCCTCGGCGCGACCCTCGCGACGAAGAACGGCGGCGTCGACCCCGGCGAGCTCATCGTCGACAACTTCGGCGCCCTGGCGATCCCGGTGCTGCTCCTGGTCGTGCACGGCCCCATCGCGACGAACGTGCTCAACATCTACTCGTTCAGCATGGCGACGCAGGCGCTCGACGTGCGGCTCGGACGCCGCACCCTCAGCCTCATCGTCGGCGTCCTGGCCTTCGCCGCCGCGGTCTTCTTCGTCTACCAGGACGACCTCGCGACCACGCTCGACGCGTGGCTGGTCGGACTCGTCGGCTGGGTGGCTCCGTGGGGCGCGATCGTGCTCGTGCACTACGCGGTCTTCGAGAAGCGCGTGCGCTCCTTCGGCCACCTCTTCGCCCCGGTCGGCTCGCCGCTGCTCCCGGACGTGCGCTGGCGCGCCCTGCTCTCGTTCGCGATCGGCGCGACGCTGACCTGGATGTTCATGAACGGCTCCGTCCCTGCCCTGCAGGGACCGGCCTCGACGGCCCTCGGCGGCATCGACGTCTCGTGGCTGGCCGGCGCGGTCTCGGCCGGACTCGCCTACCTCCTGCTCGGACGCCGCGACGCGGTGACCTGGGTCGAGAGGCGCGAGGCCCTGGAGCCGGCGCCGCGGGCGGCCGAGCCGGTCCTGGGGTAGCCGGCCCCGTCACTCCGCTCTCCTCCTCACCCCGCCGTACCGCCCGCACCACCTGCTCCAGACGCTCCACCGCACCTCGAACCACGATCGGAACCGCCATGCCGCTGCTCATCACCGACGCCTCCGTCATCACCATGGACCCGGTCTCGGGCGCCGTGCCGATCACGGCGAGCATCCGGATCGTCGACGACGTGATCGTGGCGATCGGCCCGGGGCTCGCCGTGGAGCCGGGCGACGAGGTGATCGACGGCCGCGACCGCCTCGTCACCCCCGGCTTCGTCAACGCGCACACCCACTCGTGGGAGTACCTCTACAAGGGGCGCTACGACAACCTGCCGCTCGAGCTGTGGATGCTGCTCTCGTACCCGATCCTCGGCGACAGCCGGGTCGCGCCGGGCCTGGTGCGGCTGCGCTCGTCGCTGTTCGCGCTCGAATCGCTCAAGGCGGGCGTGACGACGCTGGTCGACGACGTGCTCGAGAACCCGGATCAGGACGCCGCGCAGCTGGCCGCCGTGTTCGACGCCTACGACGAGATCGGGATCCGCGCGAACATCTCGGGGCACGTGATCAGCAAGCCGTTCTTCGAGACGATGCCGTTCCTCGAGGAGCTGCTGCCGGCGGACGTCCTCGAGTCGGCGCGGGCGGCCTCGCGTCCGACCACCGAGGGGTACCTCGCGTTCAGCCGCGAGCGTTCGCGACGCAGCACGGACGCGGCGGCGGGCGGCTGCGCTACATGGTCGCCCCCTCCGCTCCCCAGCGGGTGGCGCCCGAGCTGCTGGTCGGAGCGACCGAGCTCGCGCTCGAGCACGGCGCGGAGTGCCACATCCACGTCCTCGAGACGAAGACCCAGCTGGTCACCGGGCAGGAGTCGTACGGGGGCACCCTCGTCGAGTACATGGAGCGGATCGGCGCGCTCTCGCGGAACACCACGTTCGCGCACGGCATCTGGCTCACCGACTCCGACATGGACCGGGTCGCGGCCGCCGGCACGTCGATCTCGCACAACCCGCTCTCGAACCTCAAGCTCGGCTCGGGCATCGCGCCGTGGCGGGCGCTGCACGACGCCGGAGTGAACCTGGGGCTGGGCACCGACGGCTGCTCGAGCAGCGACTCCCCGCGGATGCTCGACGTCATCAAGGCCGCGGCCCTGCTCCACAAGGTGACCGACCCCGACCTCGCGTCGTGGCCGACCGTGGCGGAGGTGCTCACGGCCGGCACGATCGGCGGCGCCCGCAGCGCGGTGCTCGACCACGTCACCGGCAGCATCGAGGTCGGCAAGCAGGCCGACCTCGTGCTGTTCGATCTCGAGACGCTGAACTTCACCCCGCGCCAGCGGCTCGAGAACCAGCTGGTCTACTCCGAGAACGGCTCCTCGATCGACACGGTGATCGTGGCGGGCCGGGTCGTCGTGGCGGGCGGCGAGTCGACGACCGTCGACGAGAAGGCGCTGCGGGCGGATCTGGCGGCGCAGCTGGGCGAGATCGTCGCGCGGCAGGACTCGCTCGACCGCACGAACGGCGTACTCACCGCGCCGTTCCACCGCATGTACGAGCGGGCGATGGCGCGCGACGCGTCGATCGACCGGTTCAGCGGGCGGCGCCTGGTCTGACGCACCCTCCCGGGCGACCTCCGGCTCGCAGGACCACGTCCGGCTCGCAGGAACGCGTTCGGCTCGCAGGAATCCGCAGATCCCGCGAGCCGATCGCGGATCCGCGAGCCGGAGGTGAGGCCGGTCGGCGCGCGGATCAGTCGGCGAAGATCTCGCCGACCGGCTCGCGCTTCTCGGCCTGGAAGCGGTCCTCTGCGCGGCCGAGCGCCCAGTACGCCGACAGCGACAGGGCGCGGCGCTCGAGGCCCCAGTCGTCCTGCAGGAGGGCGCGCAGCTCCTTCATCGCCCCGCGCTCGCCGTGCGCGAAGACGTCGAGCACCCCGGCCGCCGCGGCTCGGCGCGGACGGCGGCGACCAGCGCGCGACCGGCGGCCAGCTCGCCCCGGTGCAGCCAGCGGACCTCGACGCCGTCGGGTGCCGCGAGCGGCTGCTCGTCCTCGGCGCCGTGCACCTCGATCAGCGCGAGTCCGCGCGCGTGCGCGGGCATCGACTCCAGCGCCGCGGCGATCGCCGGCAGAGCGGAGTCGTCGCCGAGCAGCAGGTGGAACGCCTCCGGCTCGGTGCTCGGCGACCACGCGCCGCCCGGGCCGTTGAAGGCGATGCGGTCGCCGGGGACGGCCGACGCGGCCCACGGCCCCGCCACTCCGTCGTCGCCGTGCAGGACGAAGTCGATCGCGAGGCTGCGGTTCGACGGGTCGACGGAGCGGATCGTGTAGGTCCGGCGCACCGGCAGGTCCTCGGGGGCGAGGGTCGCCCGCAGCGCGTCGAGGTCGTACGGCGGCTCGACGTCGACGCCGGCGCGGGGCAGCAGCAGCTTCACGTACTTGTCGGTGGTCGCGAGAGCCGCGGGATCCGCCTCCGCCGCGAACGCGTCGAACCCCGGACCGCCGAGGTGCACGCGCGCGAGATGGTCGCCGAACCGCTCGGTCCGCAGCACGGTCAGCACGTGCTGCGTGCGCACGGGGCGCTCGCCCCGGGGACGGGCGGCGGCGGGGCTCGCGGACGGGGAGGCGGGTGCGGAGGCGTCGGTCATCCCTCCAGCATGCCCTCCCGTCCGAGGCGCTCTCTAGCGAGCGCCTCGGAGTCCGCCGACACGTCGCGCGGCGCGGGCCCGGCCCGGAGCCGGTGCGGCGACGTAGCCTCTCCTCCGTGCCCGCGACCTCGGATCCTCTTGCCGCGCGCCGTAACGTGACCGCGGCGCTGCGCGGCCTCGGCCTGGCGCTGGTCCTCGTGCCCGCGCTGGCGGGGTGCGCTCCAGGCGGGGCGGCTCCGGAGGCGGGCACTCCCGGTGCGGCCACGACGGCGACCAGCCTCCCGCGACGACTCCGCCCGGCACCCCGGACGTCGACGCCGCTGCGATCGAGACCGCCCTCGTCGCCCTCGAGGCCGAGTACGCCGCCCGGATCGGGCTCGTCGCGATCGACACCGGTGACGAGCGCACCGTGGAGCACCGCGCCGACGAACGGTTCCGGTTCGCGTCCTCGATCAAGGCGCTGGCAGCGGGCGCGCTGCTCGCCCGCTCCGAGCCTGCGGATCTCGAGCGCGTCGTCATCTGGAGCGGCGTGGTCGACCACTCGCCCGTCACCGGTCCCGCCACGGCGACGGGCCTGCCGCTCGGCGAAGTGGCCGAGGCCGCGGTCCGCCTCAGCGACAACACCGCTCACAACATCGTGCTGCAGGAGCTCGGCGGGCCGGCCGGACTGCAGGAGGCGCTCCGTGCACTCGGCGACGACGTCACGCGCGTCGACCGGATCGAGCCCGAGCTGAACCGGGTCTCACCGGAGGGTCTCGACTCCGGCACCGCGCGATCGCTCGCGGGCGACCTGCGCGCGCTCCTCCTGGGCGATGCGCTCGATCCGGCCGACCGCGCTCAGCTGCACGACTGGATGAGCGGCAACGCGACGGGCGACGCGCTCGTGCGCGCGGGCGCTCCCGACGGCTGGAGCGTCGTCGACAAGTCCGGCGGAGCGGGCGGGCTCCGGAACGACCTCGCCGTCGTCGAGCGTCCGGATGCGGCTCCGATCGTGATCGCCGTGCTGACCGAGCGCACCGACCCGTCGCTCCCCTACGACGACACCCTCGTCGCCCGCGCCGCGTCCGTCGCGCTGGAGGCGCTCCGCTGACGCGGAGCTCCCCGGTGATGCCGGGGGTGCGCCCCGACCGGTGGTCTCAGCCGTTGACGAGCTGGGAGACGCGACCGCGGGACACTCCGAGGATCGCTGCGGAGTCGGCGACCGAGAAACCGGCCTCACGCAGATGCCGAGCCGCAGCGCGGGAGCGTGCCGCAGCCGTCACCGCCGCCCGGGCAGCCTGGTCCGTGGCCGATCTCGCTTCGACGACCTCTGCACCGAGGTCGCCGATCTCGGGAACGATCGCGACCTCCCACCGACTGTGGTCCGTCGCGGGCTCGACGGTGTCGAGGTAGTCGCGAACCTGCTGCGCGGCTCTGTCGAGTGAAGCGACCTGGGTCGCGGGCTCGCCGTCGATCCAGAGCTCCCACCCGTGCTCCCACCGGTGGGCGGTGGCTGTGATGGTCATCGATCCTCCTCGGATGCCGCTTCGATCGCTTTCAGGGCGGTGCGCACGAGACCAGGTGAGATCTCACGTGTCTGCGTGATCACCACCCGATGCGGACCACGGGTCCACACCTCGTGATCTTCCCTGCCCTGCCGTGCGGAGAACCCTGCTCGTCGCAGCAGAGCCGCCAGGTCCCTGTACTTCACCGGCTTCACCCTCAGGGTGATTTAGCCCGGCTAAGCCGGCAAGCCCGATGCAGGCGCGGGACACCGCGCGCCTACCCTGAAGCCGTGCCTCCCGCTCTCGCCCCGGCCGCCGGGATCTCCGTCTCGGCCGTCCTCCTCTTCGGACTCCGCCTCCCGCTCGCGGGCTACCTCGTGCTCGGCGCGAGCCTCCTGCTCGCGCTCGTGATCGATCGAGTCCTCGCGGTGGACCTGTCGCTGATCGCCGCCGGGCTCGTGATCGTCAGCACGATCTCGGTCGAGGCGAACCTCGACTATCCCAACATGGCGCTGATGGGCGCGGTGCTCTCGGCGGCCGTCGCCGTGCCCTGGGCGATCGACCGCTACGGCACGAAGAGGCGGATCATCCGCTTCCCGCTGCGCACCGGCCAGAAGTGGACGCCGCTGGAGAAGTCGTACCTGCCCGCCGTGCTGGTGCTGGGCTGGATCCTGCTGCCGTTCTACTTCATCCGCTCGGGCGCCTACCTGAACTGGCCCGCCATCCACGCTCCGGACGAAGTCGCGCGCCTGTTCGTCGGAGTGGGCTTCGTCGGCATCTGGGACGAGCTGTTCTTCATCTGCGTCGTCTTCGCGGTGCTGCGCCGCCACCTGCCGATGTGGTGGGCGAACGTGCTGCAGGCGGTCGTGTTCGTGTCGTTCCTCTGGGAGCTCGGCTACCGCGAGTGGGCGCCGGCGTTCACGATCCCGTTCGCGCTGCTGCAGGGCTGGATCTTCTCGAAGACGAAGTCGCTCACCTACGTGATCTGCGTGCACCTGCTGTTCGACCTCGTGGTCTTCCTGGCCCTGGTGCACGCGCACAACCGCGACTGGCTGCGCTGGTTCGTGTACTGACGCCTCCCTTCCAGGGGCCAGTACGGGCGGAGTGTTACGGCGGACGTCACGCGGCCGACGCGGGGCGGCGGCGATGCTCCATCATCGTCCCCGTGCGCCGACGGCGCCCGCTCCGCCCCGTCCCGGAAGGACAGCAGGCATGATCCGCCTCGAGCAGCTCACGAAGGTCTACGGACACGGCGACGCCGCCGTCACCGTGCTCGACCGCCTCGACTTCTCGGTCGCGACGGGCGAGATCTTCGCCGTCGTCGGCCCGAGCGGCGCCGGGAAGAGCACGCTCGCCGCGTGCGTGAACCTCCTCGAGCGTCCCACCTCCGGCTCGGTCGTCGTGAACGGCGATGCGCTCTCGCAGCTGTCCGAGCAGGAGCTGCGCGTCGCGCGCCGCCGCATCGGCACCGTCTTCCAGTCCGACGGCCTCTTCAGCCGCCGCACCGCGGCCCAGAACGTCGCGCTGCCGCTCGAGTACCTCGGAGTGACGCCCGCCGAGACCACGCGCCGCGTCGCCGAGCTGCTCGACCGCGTCGGACTCGCCGAGCGCGCCCGGCACTACCCCCATCAGCTCTCGGGCGGTCAGCGCCAGCGCGTCGGCATCGCCCGGGCCCTGGCCCTGCGCCCCAGCGTGCTGCTCTCGGACGAGGCCACCTCGGGGCTCGACCCCGCGTCGACGACCGCGATCACGACCCTCCTCAAGGAGCTGCGCGACGACCTCGGCCTGTCGATCCTGTTCATCACGCACGAGATGGAGACGGTGCGGCAGGTCGCCGACTCGGCCGCCCTGCTCGATCACGGCCGCATCGTGGAGTCGGGGCGCCTCGTCGACCTGCTCCGCGACGCCTCCTCGCCCCTGGGCCTCGCGCTGAATCCGCTGCGCCCGGCCGCGACTCCGGCCCCCGGGCTCACCGAGTGGGTGCTCGGCTACGCGCGCTCCGACGTGCCGGCCGACTGGATCGCCCGTCTCGGCGAGACGGTCGGACCGGTGTCGCTCCTCGGCGCCGCCATCGAGACGATCGGCGGGCGGGCCGTCGGTCACGCCACGATCGCGCTCGGCCCCGTCGACGAGCGCCGCCTCGTCGACGCCGCCGGAGCGCTCGGCCTGTCGGTCCGCCCGGCCCCCGTGCGCGTCGACTCCGCCCCGCTCGAGCTCACCGAGGAGATCGCCGCATGAGCCTGCACCTCGACAACCGCGTCCCGATCGCCGAGATCCCGGCGCTCGTGCTGCCCGCACTCGGCGAGACCCTGATCATGGTCGGCATCGTGATGACGATCGTCGTGCTCGTCGGGATCCCGCTCGGAGCCGCCGTGCACAACCTGGCACCCGGCGGACTGTTCGAGAACCGCGCCGCGCACCAGACCCTGAGCTGGGTGATCAGCATCGGCCGCTCGCTGCCGTTCCTGATCCTGATGGCGTCGATCATGCCGTTCACCCGGCTGATCACCGGCACCAACATCGGCATCGCGGCGGCCGTCGTGCCGATGTCGATCGCGGGCATCGCGTTCTTCACCCGCATCGTCGAGAACGCGCTGCGGAGCGTGCCGATCGCGCTGACCCGCGTGGCCCGCGCCTCCGGAGCGTCGCGACTGCAGGTCGTCCGCTCGGCGCAGCTCAGCGAGGCCGTGCCGCAGATCATCGGCGGCCTGACCATCAACACGATCGCGATGATCGAGTACTCGGCCATCGCGGGCACGATCGGAGCCGGTGGCATCGGCTACGTGGCCGTCACCTACGGCTACCAGCGCTTCGACAACACGGTGATGCTCGCGACGATCGTGATCCTGGTCGCCACGGTCGCGCTCGTGCAGCTCACCGGCGACGCCCTGGTGCGCGCCACGACGCCGAGCGCCTCGCGCACCCGGCGGCCCGAGCGCGTCGCCGCCGCGGTCTGAGACCGCTCCCCTCTCTTCTCCCCCACCCCTCGCCCGGCCTCCCCCCGCGGCGTCCCTCTCGCGCGCCCGGAACCCGCGCGCGCACTCCGGAAGGCCTCTCATGCCCACGCAGAACGACACCCCCGACACCTCCGACACCCTCGGCTTCGAGCTGAAGAAGAAGCGCCGCTGGCCGTGGATCGCCGGAGGCGCGGTCGTCGCGCTCGGCATCGGCGCGGCGGTCGTCGTGCCGATCCTCTCGCCCGCCGTGTCGGCGAACGAAACCGAGGGAGCGACGCTCTACGTCGCCACGGCCGAGGGCAACGCGTCGGAGCAGGCGCTCGTGCAGTTCGTCGCCGACGAGGTCGCGCCGAAGTACGGCATCGAGGTGGAGTTCAAGGGCCTCTCGGACAGCAACACCATCAACCGCGCCGTCAGCGAGGGCGAGGTCGCCGCGACGGTGTACCAGCACAAGCTCTGGCTCGGGCAGGTGCTCGAGTCGAACCCCGACTTCGAGGAGGAGGCGGCGACTCCGGTGTTCCGCTGGGGCTTCGGACTCTGGAGCGACAAGTACGGCGACGTGTCCGAGATCCCCGACGGCGGCACGATCTCGCTCTACTCCGACCCGGCGAACGAGGCCCAGGGCCTCTGGCTGCTGCAGAGCGCGGGGCTGATCGAGCTGAAGCCCGGCACCGAGCCCGGCACGGCGACGCAGGACGACATCGCCTCGAACCCCAAGAACCTGAAGTTCACCCTGCTCGACTTCGCGGCCCAGTCGCGCGCGCTGCCGGACCTCGACGCGGCCGTCGGCTACACCGAGTACTACCTCGCCGCCGACATCCCGATCGAGAAGCAGATCTTCGCGCCGACCGCCCCCGACGACTTCGCCGGGCAGCTCACGATCGGCTCCCGCTACGCCGACACCGAGAACATCGAGAAGCTCGTGCAGGCGTTCCAGGACCCCGCGGTGCAGGAGTTCCTGGCGACCGACGAGACGGTGAAGGGCATCCTGCTGCCGCTCGAGGGCTGACGCCGACGGCCGGCGGCCGGGGTCTCCTCCGGCCGTCGGATTCCGTGATGCATTCGTTGTGTCGGGACGTCGTGTCGCATGCCCCCGCTCCGCCAGGATCAGCACCAGGGGGCGCTTCGCCCCCGGATCCATGGGGAAGCCGGGAGAGCGCACTGCGCCCCGGAGGAAGCAGGAATCGTGCGTACAGCGCGAGGGGGCCGCACGGCCTCCGTCATCACGACCGCCGCACTGCTGGGAGCGCTCGCGCTCCCGAGCGCGGCGGGGGCCACCGAGATCCTCGAGCACCCGCCTCCGAGGCGACACCGACCGCGGTCGCGCCGGTGCTCGAGCCCACGCCGACCCCGGCCGCGACCAGCGATCCGGAGCCGACGAGCAGTCCGGAGCCCACGGGCACGCCGGAACCGACCAGCACGCCCGAGCCGACCAGCGCACCGGTCGCGACTCCGGTCGCCGCCGAGACGCCCGTCGCCGTGCCGAGCGCGGCTCCCGTGTCCGCGGCTCCGGAGCTCGCCCTCTCCCGCACGACGTTCGTCGTCGGATCGACCGCCGTCGGCGGACCGGACGCGGGGTGGGGCGACGGCATCGACGTCACCGGCTCGGGCTACACCCCCGGCACCGTCGTCGTGATCTCGCTCATGGACGGCCCGGACGAGGAAGCGCGCACCACGGTCGTCTCCTCCGCGACCGGCGAGATCGTGCTGGACGACTGGCTGCCCTCGCGCTCGGACGGCTTCAGCACCTACCCGCACCTCCCCCGAGCCGGTGAGCGGATCTCCGTGGTGGCCTCGGGGATCGACGCGGCCGGGGAGCCGATCACGTCGAGCACCGTGCCGCTGACGATGACGCGGCCCGCTGCGGGGGTGTCCTTCGTCGTCGCCGAGGACGGCGGCCGCATCGAAGCCGGCAGCGAGGTCGGCGTGGCCGGCTTCCGAGTCTTCGAGGTGGTCGCCCTGCTGGTCGGCTTCGACCGTGACGAGCTCGTCACGACGACCCTCACCGCTCCCGACGGCTCGGTCACCACCCTGACGGCGGACGACCCCTGGTCGATGATCTACGGCGAGACCTTCGTCCGTCTCGACGAGAGCACCATGGCCGATCAGCTCGGGACCTTCACGGTGACGGGCGTCGGAACGACGAGCGGCCGCAGCGCCTCGGCTTCGCTGGTGCAGGTCGCCGGCGAGCCCGGGATCCGGATCTGGCCCTCCAGCGCTCCCTCCAAGCCGGGGCCTGACGACGGGCAGCCCACGAGCGGCGGAGCCCTCTGGGGCTTCGCGTCGAACGAGCTCGTCTCGGTGAGCATCCACTCGGTCGACGGCACGCGCCAGCGCCTCGCCGACGGCAGCACCGGCCTGGCGTACACCGCTGACGGGGTGGGCTGGAGCCCGATCGCGCTGGGCCGGTACCCGCTCGACGACCCCGACGCCGAGGTCTACTGCGTCGTCGCCCTCGGCGCGACCAGCGGCCGCACCGCGAGCACCTCGTACGACTACGGCACGACCGAGTCGGACCTTCTGCCGGAGTCGGCCGACTGCTCGGTCGCCGAGGCGGCGGCCCGAGCCGGTGCGACGACGGGCGCGGGCAGCGGCTCGGGCACCGGAGTCACGGCCGGCCGGCCCGTCCTCGCGGCGACCGGCGTCTCGCCCGCGGCTCCCTTCGCTCTCGCGGCGTTCGGGATCCTCGGCGGACTCGCGCTGATGATCACGCGGCGCCGCCGCGCCTAGCGGTCACGGCACCACCGGAGGGGCGTCCCGAGAGGGGCGCCCCTCCGTCGTTCCCCGCCCCTCGGACGGCCGTCGACGAGCGCTGGCCCCCGTCGACCGCCTCGCCGAGAACCGTGATGCGTTCGTTGTGTCGGGACGTCGTGTCGCGACCCTCCGCTCCGCCAGGATCAGCACCAGGGGGCGCTTCGCCCCCGGATCCACGGGGAAGCCGGGAGAGCGCACTGCGCCCCGGAGGAAGCAGGAATCGTGCGTACAGCGCGAGGGGGCCGCACGGCCTCCGTCATCACGACCGCCGCACTGCTGGGAGCGCTCGCGTCCCGAGCGCGGCGGGGGCCACCGAGATCCTCGAGGCACCCGCCTCCGAGGTGACACCGACCGCGGTCGCGCCGGTGCTCGAGCCCGCACCGACCCCGGTCGCCACCAGCGAGCCGCCGGCGACGAGCAGTCCGGAACCGACCAGCACTCCGGAGGCGCCCAGCGCGCCCGAGGCGACGAGCGCTCCGGAGGCGACCGGCACTCCCGCGCCGACGGCCGCTCCCGAGGCGACGACCGCACCCACCGCGGCGCCCGCCGCGCCTGCGGCCGCGGCCCCGGTCCTGACCCTCTCCCGCACGACGTACACGGCCGGGTCGGAGCCCCGCGAGGGCGACCTCGGCTGGGGAGACGGTATCAACGCCCTCCTCACCGGCTTCGCTCCGGACACGGTCGTCACCGTCTCGCTGATGGACGGACCGATGGAGGAGGCCCGCACCGAGTCGATCGTCTCCACGTCCGGAGTGGCGGCGGTCACGGACTGGTTCCCCTCGACCCTCACCGACGGCTCCAGCCTGAACCCGCACCTCCCCCGACCCGGCGAGGAGATCACCGTCGTCGCGACCGGCCGCGACGCGACCGGGGAGAGGGTCTCCTCGAACGCCGCCCCGCTGACGATCCTGCAGCCCGACCCCGCCGTCACCTTCTGGGTCGCCGACACGCCGTTCATCCCGGCCGGCAGCGAGATCGGCGTGGGCGGCTTCCGCTTCTTCGGTGGCGTCGGCGTGCTCAGCGGCTTCGATCGCGACGAGCCCGTCACGACGACGCTCACCGCGCCGGACGGCACGGTGAGGACGATCGTCGGGGAGCGCCCGAACGCGATCTACGGGGAGGCCTACGTGCCGTTGACCGAGGACACCATGGAGGACCAGCTCGGCACCTTCACGGTGACGGGCGTCGGAACGACGAGCGGCCGCTCCGTCTCGGCCTCGCTCGTGCAGGTCGCCGGTGACCCCTCGATCCGCATCTGGCCGGTCGGCGCGCCGTTCGAGCCCGCTCCCGCCGACGGACAGCCCACCAGCGGCGGCGGCGTGGTCGGCTTCGGCGGCGGCGAGCGCGTCTCGGTGAGCATCCACTCCGTCGACGGCACGCGCCAGCGCCTGGCCGACGGCGGCACGCGTCTGTCGTACACCGCGGACGCGGTCGGCTGGTCTCCGATCGCGATCGGCGAGTACCCCCTCGCCGACCCCGAGGCCGGGGCCTACTGCGTCGTCGCCGTGGGCGCGAGCAGCGGCCGCGTCGCGAGCACGACGTACGACTACGGGACGACCGAGGCCGACCAGGTCGCCGAGACGGTCGACTGCTCGGTCGCCGAGGCGGCGGCCCGCGCCGGCGCATCGACGGGTGCGGGCAGCGGCTCGGGCGGCGGAGTCACGGCAGGCCGGCCGGTCCTCGCCGCGACGGGCGTCTCGCCGACCGCACCGCTCGCCCTCGCGGCGTTCGGGATCCTCGGCGGGCTCGCGCTGATGATCACGCGCCGCCGCCGCGCCTAGCGGTCACGGCATCATCGGAGGGGCGTCCCGGAAGGGGCGCCCCTTCGTCGTTCCACCTGCGCTCGCCGCTCGAGGCGCAGCACTCAGAGGTCGCGCGAGAAGCAGAGCGACCACTCGCCGCCGATGTAGGCGCCGAAGAGCGGGACGGACGTGTAGCCCTCGCGCTCGTAGAAGCGGACCGCGTCGGGCTGCCGGGTGCCCGTCTCGAGGACGAGTCGCGTCGCTCCGAGCCCCGCAGCGAGCTGCTCGAGCCGGCGCAGGACCAGGGTCGCGACTCCGGAGCCGCGTGCCGACGGGTCCACGAACATCCGCTTGACCTCGATCACTCCGGGGCCGAGGACCGAGTCGGCCAGCGGACGGAGGCCGCCGCAGGCCCGTGCCGTGCCGTCGGCGTCGCGGGCGACGACGAACACGGGGACGTCGGCGGCCGAGGGAGGCACGCCGGGCTCGTGGTCGGTGCTGCCGTAGCGCTCGTCGAGCTCGACGCGCTGGGCGGCGCGGAGCGCGTCCGCGTCGGGATGGTCGTAGGGGATCGTCTCGAGCTGCCAGGTCATGGGCGCCTCCGTTCGGCCTTCACCGTAGCGGGCGGTGGGCGTCAGGCCGCCGGGAAGGCCCGGCCCACGGCCACCCGGAGGAACGCGCGGCGCCGGTCGTGCTCGCGGCGCTCCTCGTCCGCCGACGCCGAGTAGACGGTGCTCACCGGCGACCACGCCATCGACATCGCGATGACCATCGCCATCACGTCGAAGGGATCCGCCTGCACGGCGATCAGGCCGCGCGCCTGCGCCGCGCGGATCGCCTCGAGCTTCCCCTCCTCGCGGCGGCGGGCCTCGTCACCCGGCACGAGGTGCCCGATCGGATGGCGCTCGAGTCGCGCCCACGTGGCGAGCCGGATGAGGTCGGGGCGCGCGAGGTACTCGTCGTAGAGGCGGACGGCCCAGTCGGGGAGATCGGAGGGGTCGATCGGCACGACGTCGACGATGCGGTCGAGCGAGGCCTCGAAGACCGCGTCGAAGAGCAGCTCCTTGCTGGTGAAGTACGCGTAGAGCTGCGCCTTGTTCGAGGAGGCGACCGCCGCGATGCGGTCCACGCGGGCGCCGGCGAGGCCGTGCTCCGAGAACTCGGCCGTGGCCGCGTCCATGATGCGGCGGCGGGTGGCCGCGCCCTTGTCGGTCGGAGGGAGCGGGGTCATGGATCGATCCTACCGACCGGTCTGTTTCTCGATGAGCTCTCCTGCTACGGTAGGAATAACAAACCGGTTGGTTTATTCCTGAGGAGCCCCCATGCGCCGCACGACCGCCTACGCCGCCACGGCGTCCGCACCCCGACCCGTCCGCTCGAGCATCGAGCGGCGGGACCTCCGGAGCGACGACGTCGCGCTCCGCGTCGACTTCTGCGGCGTCTGCCACAGCGACGTCCACGCGCTCCACGCCCTCGACGGCGACGCCCGCCTCGTGCCGGGCCACGAGCTGGTCGGGACGGTGACCGAGGTGGGCTCCGGCGTGACCCTCTTCGCTCCCGGCGACGCGGTCGCGGTCGGCACGATCGTCGACTCCTGCGGGGAGTGCGATCTGTGCGCCGCGGGC
Organism: Rathayibacter rhapontici; assembly: GCF_001995175.1. Classification (GTDB taxonomy): domain Bacteria; phylum Actinomycetota; class Actinomycetes; order Actinomycetales; family Microbacteriaceae; genus Rathayibacter. Next base: position 100,585 of record NZ_MUKN01000003.1, on the reverse strand, counting down.
CAGGAGAACTTCTGCCGCGAGTTCCCGACGCTCGCCTACGGCGGTGTCGATCGGAGGGACGGCAGGCCGACGCTCGGCGGCTGGTCGCGCGAGCAGGTGGTGCGCGAGCGCTTCGTCCACCGGCTGCCCGCCGGCCTCGACCCGGCGGCCGCCGCTCCGCTGCTCTGCGCCGGGATCACGGTGTGGGAGCCGCTGCGCAGCCGTCACGTCGGACCGGGGACCCGCGTCGGCGTCGTCGGTCTCGGCGGCCTCGGGCACCTGGCGGTGACGCTGGTCCGAGCGCTCGGCGCCGAGGTGACCGTCTTCACGAGCAGCGCGGCCAAGACTGCGGATGCGCTCGCCCTCGGTGCGTCGGAGGTCGTCGTCAGCCGCGACTCCGAGGCGATGGCCGCGCAGCGCGGGCGCCTCGACCTCGTGCTCGACACGATCTCGGCGCCGCACGACGTGGCGCCGTACCTGCGCGTCCTCGCCCTCGACGGTGCGCTGAGCGTCCTCGGGGCGCTCGGGCCGGTGACGGTCGAGGTGCTCGACCTGCTGATCGGGAGGAAGAGCCTCACCTCCGGCGGCAGCGGCGGGCTCCGCGCCACCCAGGAGCTGCTCGACTTCTGCGCCGAGCACGGGGTCGCGGCCGAGGTCGAGGTGCTGCCGTCGGCGGAGGTCGGCACGGCCCTCGCGCGGCTGGAGGCGAACGACGTGCGGTACCGCTTCGTCCTCGACCTCGCCGACCTCGACGAGGGCTGACCCGCTTCACGCGGGGAGGGTCGTGACCGTCGACGTCGAGGGCGACTGCCGGAGGTAGCCCTCCGGCCCCGTCCCGTGGCAGGGTCGGATCGCCGACGAGAGGACGAGGATGTCGAACGACCGAGCACTGCGGGTGGCACTCGTGGGGACCGCTTTCATGGGCAGGACCCATTCGCACGCCTGGCGCACCGCCGCCCGCTTCTTCCCCCTGCCGCTCGAGCCCGAGCTCGCCGTGCTCGTGGGGAGCAACCCCGAGACGACCCGCGAGCGCGCCGACGTCCTCGGCTGGAGCGAGGCCTCGACCGACTGGCGCGCGGTGATCGAGCGCGACGACATCGACCTGGTCGACATCTGCACCCCCGGCGACACGCACGCCGAGATCGCGATCGCGGCCCTCGAGGCGGGCAAGCACGTGCTCTGCGAGAAGCCGCTCGCCAACTCCGTCGAGGAGGCCGAGCGGATGGCGGCCGCCGCGAGCGCCTCCGACCGCGTCGCGATGTGCGGCTTCAGCTACCGCCGCACCCCCGCGCTGGCCCTCGCCAAGCGCTTCGTCGACGAGGGCCGGCTCGGGGCGATCCGCCACGTCCGCGCGCAGTACCTGCAGGACTGGCTGCGCGACTCCGAGGCGCCGCTGACCTGGCGGCTGCAGAAGGACCGCGCCGGATCAGGCGCGCTGGGCGACATCGGCGCGCACAGCATCGACACGGCGCAGTGGCTGACCGGCCGGCGCATCTCCTCCGTCTCGGCCGTGCTGCGCACCTTCACGACCGAGCGCCCGGTGCTGGCCGAGCAGTCGGGGCTCGGCGGGCGCGCCGAGGAGGGGGCGGAGCGCGGACCGGTCACGGTCGACGACGCCGTCGCCTTCACGGCCGCGTTCGAGGGAGGCGCCCTCGGCGTCTTCGAAGCGACCCGTGTCGCGACCGGCCGCCGCAACGCCAACCGCATCGAGATCGACGGTGAGACCGGCTCGATCGCGTTCGACTTCGAGCGGATGAACGAGCTCGAGTACTACGACGCGCGCGACGCCGACGAGGCGCAGGGCTTCCGGCGCATCCAGGTGACCGAGCCCGTGCACCCGTACATGGAGGCGTGGTGGCCCACGGGGCACGGCATCGGCTACGAGCACCTCTTCACGCACCAGGTCGTCGACCTGGTCGAGGCGATCGCGGGCGGCACCCCGGTGGCACCGACGTTCGACGACGCGCTCGACGTGCAGCGGGTGCTCGAGGCGGTGGCGACGAGCGCGGCGCACCGCTCGGAGTCGACGTCGGTCTCCCGCGGCTCCGGACCGGTCTGACGGGCGCGCTCCGAGGACGTCCCCCGGTCGGCGTCTCGCCTCGAGAGGCGAGCTTGCGCCATAATGCGCCTATGAGCAAGAAGATTGACGCGGCCCACCAGGCACTGGTAGCCGCCCTCGACAAGCACGCCCGACTCGTCTCGGACAAGGCCTCGAGCCCTCGGAAGGTCGAGCGCGCCGGCGCCGAGCTGCGCTCCGCCACGAAGGCGTACGCCGCCCTCGTCTCGGCCCGCACCGGCTCGGCGAGCCCGTTCGCCGACCTCGCGGATCCGCGCCTGGACCAGCCGACCATCGCGTCGCTCCGGGCCGAGCGCGACGCGATCGCGAAGCGCCTGGCGAAGCACGAGGCCGCGGAGGCCGAAGCCCTCGCGGGCTGACCCTCCTCCCCTGCCGCTCGCCCCTTCCTCCCCCGTCTGCTCGGTCCGGCGCGAGTCGTCGTGTTACGCGCGTGTTTCGCGCGCACCGCGCGACGTCCGTACCGTGGTCCCCGGGTTCCGCGTCGACGCGGCGTCGAGCGACCGGAGGCCGGTCGCAGCGCCGGCGGTGATCAGCACCGCCCGTGGTCGCCGCCCCCTCAGCGGGCAGCACCGCGCGGATCCTCTCCACGGAAGGATCCCCACAGCATGTCCCTGCGCACGAAGCTCCTCGCGACCACCGCGATCACCGCCTCCGCCCTCGCCCTCGCCGGCTGCTCCGCCTCGGCGGGCGAGAGCGACACCGTCCGCATCGGCGTCGTCGGCGCCAGCGACCCCTACTGGGCCACCTACGAGGAGGCCGCCGCCGACGCCGGGATCGACGTCGAGATCGTCGACTTCAGCGACTACAACCAGCCCAACCCGGCGCTGAGCGAGGGCGAGATCGACCTCAACCAGTTCCAGCACATCGTCTACCTGGCGCAGTACAACACCTCGGCCGACGAGGACCTCGTGCCGATCGGCGCGACCGCGATCTACCCGCTCGGCCTCTACTCCACGCAGTACGACAGCGTCGAGGACATCCCCGAGGGCTCGACCGTGGCCGTTCCGAACGACGAGAGCAACCAGGCCCGCGGACTGCTCGTGCTCCAGTCGGCCGGTCTGATCGAGCTGACGGACGGCGGCAGCATCTTCTCGAGCGTCGACGACGTCGACACCGCGAAGTCCAAGGTCGAGGTGACCGCCCTCGAGGCGTCGCTGACCCCGACCTCGCTGCCCGACGTCGCCGCCGCGATCATCAACAACGACTTCATCGAGAACGCCGGCCTCGAGGCGACCGACGCGATCGCGACGGACGACCCGAGCGACCCCAACGCGCTCCCCTACGTCAACGTGTTCGCCGCCCGCTCCGAGGACGCCGACAACGAGACGTACCAGGAGCTCGTCGACATCTACCAGAGCACGCAGGCCGTGCTCGACGGAGTGTCGGAGCAGTCGGGCGGCACCGCGATCTTCGTGAAGACCCCCGCGGACGAGCTGGAGGCCTCGCTCGAGACCGTCGAGGCGGACACCGCCGCCCAGGGCTGATCCGCCCGGGGCTGATCCGCCCTCTCCTCGCGACGGGATCCCCTGCTCCGGCGGGGGATCCCGTCCGTCCGCCGGGACACCGGCACCCCCGCCCGAACCCCTCGAAGGGAGCGCCGTGCCGCTCATCCGCCTCACCGACGTGAGCAAGGTCTACCCGCCCCTGTCCCGCGGGGCGACGGCCTCGACCGCGGTCGACGGCGTCAGCCTCGACATCGAGGCCGGCGACGTGCAGGGCGTGATCGGCTACTCCGGCGCCGGGAAGAGCACGCTCGCGCGCCTCGTCAACGCGCTCGAGCCCGCGACCTCCGGCAGCATCGAGATCGACGGCCGCGACATCGTCGGACTGCCCGAGCGGGAGCTGCGCCGCATCCGGCTGGGCATCGGCATGATCTTCCAGCAGTTCAACCTGTTCGGCTCCAAGACGGTGTGGCAGAACGTGGCCTACCCGCTGCAGGTCGCCGGCACTCCGCGCGCCGAGCTGAAGGCCCGCGTCGACGAGATGCTGAGCTTCGTCGGCCTCTCGGACAAGGCGCGCAGCCATCCGGAGCAGCTCTCGGGCGGTCAGAAGCAGCGCGTGGGCATCGCCCGCGCCCTCGCCGCCTCGCCCCGCATCCTGCTCGCCGACGAGGCCACCAGCGCGCTCGACCCGGACACGACCGGCGAGGTCCTCGCACTGCTGCGGCGCATCAACGAGGAGCTCGGGGTCACGATCCTCGTCATCACGCACGAGATGGACGTGATCCAGCAGCTCGCGACGAAGGTCGCCGTGATGGAGTCGGGCCGCATCGTCGAGCGCGGCGACGTGTTCGACGTGTTCTCGGCCCCGCGCGAGCCGGTCACCCGGCGCTTCGTCTCGACCGTCGTCCGCTCCGTGCCCTCCCCCGCCGAGGCGGCCGTGCTGCGGCAGCGCCACCGCGGCCGGCTGGTCACGCTGTCGTTCTCGGACGGCTCCGCCTCGCAGGGCGACGTCTTCGCCGACATCGCCGCGGCCGGTGTGCCGCTCGAGCTGGTCTACGGAGCATCACCGACGTCCGCGGACGCGCCTTCGGCCACCTCACGGTCGCCCTCGACGCGTCGGACGACGTCGTCGAGCCCCTTCTCGCCCGCCTCGGCGCTCGCGTCGACCTCACGGAGGTGCCCCGATGAACGCCCTGATCGAGCTGCTCCCCGAACTCGCGAAGGCCACCGGCGAGACGCTCTACATCGTCGCCTTCAGCCTGCTCTTCGGAGGGCTCGGCGGCCTGCTCATCGGCCTCGGCCTCGCGCTCACCCGCGGCGGCGCGCTGTTCGCGAACCGCCTGGTCTACGGGCTCCTGAACGTCGTCGTTAACATCTTCCGGCCGATCCCGTTCATCATCTTCATCGCGGCCGCCCAGCCGCTCGCCCGCCTCGTGGTCGGCTCGGGCATCGGCACCGACGCGATCATCTTCTCGCTGTCGCTGGCCGCCGCGTTCGGCATCGGCCGTATCGTCGAGCAGAACCTGCTGACCGTGCAGCCCGGCGTGATCGAGGCCGCGCGCTCGGTCGGAGCGAGCCGACTGCGGATCGTCCGCACCGTCCTGCTCCCCGAGGCGCTCGGCCCGCTGATCCTCGGCTACACCTTCGTCTTCGTCGCCATCGTGGACATGTCGGCCGTCGCCGGGTACATCGGCGCCGGCGGTCTCGGCAACTTCGCGATCCAGTACGGCTACCGGCAGTTCGAGCCGGTCGTGACCTGGGGCGCGGTGCTCGTGATCATCGTGATCGTGCAGCTGGTGCAGCTGCTGGGCAACGTGCTGGCGCGGCGGGTGCTGCGGCGCTGAGGGGCGAGCGGAGTGACGGGGCCGGTCCGAGCGCGCGGCCCCGCGCCTCGTAGGCTCGACGCACCATGACCTCCACCACCGTTCCGACGCTCGTCGCCGTGCTGGTGCTCGCGCTGGTGACGACGGCGATCGTCGCGGCGCTGCGACTCGAACGGCCCGGTGCCCAGGCGGTCGCGATCACGCGGGCGGCGCTGCAGCTCGGACTCCTCAGCCTCGTGCTGCACGGCATCATCGAGGATGCTCGGCTGGTCGCCGCGTTCCTGGTGCTGATGCTCGTCGCGGCGACGTGGACGGTGCGCGAGCGCGCGGGCCTGGACCGCAGCGGCCTGCGGACCTTCGTGGTGCTGCTCTCCGCGGCGGGGGTCCCTCTCGCGGTCGTCACCGCGACCGGGGCCGTCGGGGCGGAGCCGCGCTACCTGCTCGCGACCGGCGGCATCGTCATCGGCGGAGCGATGACCGCCGCGTCGCTGATGGGACGGCAGCTGCGCGCCGGTCTCGCCGCGGGGACGGAGGAGGTGGAGGGCTGGCTGGCGCTGGGTGGCACTCCGCGCCGCGCCGCCCTGCGCCTGGTGCGCGCGGCGGCCTCGACGGCGCTCGTGCCGGCGACGGACCAGACGCGGACGACCGGTCTCGTCACCCTGCCGGGAGCCTTCGTCGGCGCGGTGTTCGCGGGAGCGTCGCCGCTGGAGGCCGCGCAGTTCCAGCTCGTCGTGCTCGCCGCGGCCCTGGCGGCGGGCGCCGTCGTCGCGGCGACGACCGCGCTGCTGTTCGGCGCGCCGCAGCGGCACCCGGCCGCCGGCTAGCGGGCTTCCCGAGATCCGCCCTCCTGGACACGCGGGTCTCGATACGCGGCGTACCGCCGCTACTCGACCAGCAGGGAATGCGCGCCGCTGCACCCACGCTCTGCGCCGTCCCCTGCTGATCGAGTAGCCCGCGGCAGCGGGCGTATCGAGATCCACTCCGCTGGACACGCGGGTCTCGATACGCGGCGTGCCGCCGCTACTCGACCAGCAGGAATGCGCGCCGCCGCGCCCACGCCCTGCGCCCCGCATCGTCCCTCGCTGATCGAGTAGCCCGCGGGAACGGGCGTATCGAGATCCGCCCCGCCCGCGAGTCGACGCGAACCGGGCTTCGGCTGTCTCTGTGCGCCCGGTCCGCGACGGGTCGCCCTCCGCCGCCGCGGTGAGTGGACGCGGACAGGGCGCCGGCGGGCGGGCAGGGCCCGTTGCGCGTCCACTCGGAGGAACGGCGGGACGACGGAGGGGGGCGGGACGACGGAGCGGCGGGACGACGGAGGGGCCGGCCCGCCGGCGGGGAGCGGCAGCTCCTCGGTCGGCGGACCGGCCCCTCCGGGGTCGGCGCGCGAGCGCTAGTAGCGCGGCTTGCGGTCCGGGCGCTCGGACGAGCGGGACGGGCCGGAGGGGCGGCCGCCGCGGTCGGCGCCGGCGCGGCTCGGGCGGCGGTCGGGCTTCAACTCGATCAGCTGGCCGCTGATGCGGGTGTCGGCGAGACGGTCGAGCACGTCCTGGGGCAGGTCGGCCGGCAGCTCGACGATCGAGAAGTCGGGGCGGATGTCGATGTGCCCGAAGTCGCCGCGGTTGAGGCCGCCCTCGTTCGCGAGCGCGCCGACGATCTGGCGGGGCTCGACGCGCTGACGGCGGCCCACCTCGATCCGGTACGAGGCGAGGTTGCTGTTCGCCGGGCGCTGGCGGCGCTCGGGACGCTCGCCCCGGTCGCGGTCGAAGCCGCGGTCGCCGCGGTCTCCGCGGTCGCGCTCGGGGCGCGCCTCGCGGTCGTCGCGCTCGCGGCGCGCGAAGCGGGGATCGTCGGGCGAGAGGAGCAGCGGCTCCTCGCCCTGGGCGACGATCGCCAGCGCCGCGGCGACGTCGGACTCGACGACGTCGTGGTGCTCGACGTAGTGGCCGATGATGTCGCGGAAGCGCTGCAGGCGCTCGGAGTCGGCGAGCGCCTCCGTGATCGCGTCGTCGAAGCGCGAGAGGCGCGTGACGTTGACGTCCTCGACGCTGGGCATGCGCATCTCGGTCAGCGGCTGGCGGGTCGCCTTCTCGATCGCGGCGAGCAGGCGGCGCTCGCGCGGCGTGACGAAGCTGATCGCCGCTCCGCTGCGCCCGGCACGGCCGGTGCGGCCGATGCGGTGCACGTACGACTCGGTGTCGATCGGGATGTCGTAGTTGACGACGTGGCTGATGCGCTCGACGTCGAGGCCGCGGGCCGCGACGTCGGTGGCGACGAGGATGTCGAGCTTGCCCGACTTCAGCTGCTCGACGGTGCGCTCGCGCTGGGCCTGGGCGACGTCTCCGCTGATCGCGGCGGCGGTGTAGCCGCGGGCGCGCAGCTTCTCGGCCAGCGTCTCGGTCTCGCTCTTGGTGCGGACGAACACGATCATGCCCTCGAAGTTCTCGACCTCGAGGATGCGGGTGAGGGCGTCGACCTTCTGCGGGTACGACACCATCAGGTAGCGCTGCGTGGTGTTCACGGAGGTCGTGGTCTTGTTCTTGACCGTGATCTCCTCGGGCTCCTTGAGGTACTTGCCCGAGATGCGGCGGATCTGCGAGGGCATCGTCGCCGAGAACAGCGCGATCTGCTTCTCGACGGGGGTGTCGGCGAGGATCGTCTCGACGTCCTCCGCGAAGCCCATCTTGAGCATCTCGTCGGCCTCGTCGAGCACCAGGTACTTCAGGGCCGAGAGGTCGAGGGTGCCCTTCTCGAGGTGGTCCATGATGCGGCCGGGCGTGCCGACGACGACGTGGACGCCGCGGCGCAGCGCGGAGAGCTGGGTGCCGTAGCCCTGGCCGCCGTAGACGGGGAGCACGTGCACGCCGCGCAGCGCCGACGCGTAGCGCTCGAACGCCTCGCACACCTGGAGCGCGAGCTCGCGGGTGGGAGCGAGCACGAGGGCCTGCGGGGTCTTCTGCGAGACGTCGAGGCGGGAGAGGATCGGCAGCGCGAACGCGGCAGTCTTGCCGGTGCCGGTCTGGGCGACGCCGAGGACGTCGCGGCCCGAGAGGAGGGACGGGATCGTCGCGGCCTGGATCGCCGAGGGCGTCTCGTAGCCGACCTCCTTGAGAGCCTTGAGGACGGGCTCGCTGAGGCCCAGGTCGGAGAAGGTGAGCGAGCGGGGCTCGTCGGAGGCCGCGGCGGCGGGTGCGGCGGGGGCCTCGGTGGTCGGAGCCTCGGAGGCGCTCTGAGCGGCGGTCGCGCTCTGATCCTCGGGGGCGGTATCGGGTGTTTCGGTTGACGCCATGGTGCAACGGTAGGCCGTCGAGGGCCTCCGCGGTGGCCGCATCGCCCTGATCGGCCCGGATAGTAGCCGATCCGGGGGCCCGTGGAGGCGAATCGGAGGTTCGCGGCGCCGATTCCGCTCCTCGGCGGGCCTCGCCCGGCCGTCGGGGTCCGTGCCCGATCCGTCGCGGACGGCCGCCGCCGCCCGCTCCCGGCGGCCTTTCGCGACGGATCGGAGCCGCGTTGCCGCGGAGCTCGCCGCGCAGGCCGTCCTCATGCCGATCCGTCACGGACGGACGCCGTCGACGGCTCCGCACGACCATCCGCGTCGGATCGGAACTGCGCGACCGCAGAACCCACGGGGCGGCCCACCCTCACTCACTCTCATCCGTCACGGACGGTCGCCGTCACCTGCGCCGCGCGACCCTCTGCGACGGATCGGGGCTGTGCACCGCAGAATGCGCTGCGTGGCCCGGCCTCCACCCGATCCGTCGCGGATGGTCGCCACCGCTCGCTCCGCACGGCCGTTCGCGACGGGTCGACGGGCCGGACGCGACGGCGCGGTCGCATCAGTAGAACTCGACCGTGTCGACGCGGTTGATCAGCTCCTCGCCGTCGAGGAACCGGGTCGCGTTGCGCGCGAAGAGCTCGGCGATCAGCCGGTCCTCGGCGGCGTTGAGCGCCGCGGTGTGCGGGCTGATCAGCACGGCGGGATGCGTCCACAGCGGGCTGCCCTCGGGCAGCGGCTCCTGCGCGGTCACGTCGAGCACCGCGCAGCCGACCCGGCCGTCGTCCAGCGCCGCGAGCAGGGCCTCCTCGTCGATCACGGTGCCGCGGCCGACGCTGACGAGCGTCGCTCCCGGCCGCAGCGCCGCGAAGAACTCGGCGCCCACCAGCTTCTCGGTGGCGGAGGTGCCGGGCAGCGTCACGACGACCCCGTCGATCCGCTCGGCCGCCTCGGCGATCGCGTCGGGCCGCACGATCTCGTCGACGTGCTCGACGGAGTCCTCGTGCCGGCTCGTGCCGATCACGCGCGCGCCCAGGCCCTGGAGCTTCTGCGCGGTGGCCCGGCCGATCGTGCCGAGTCCGACGATCAGGATCGTCTGCTCCGAGATCAGCCCCATCGTCCAGCGCGATCCCCACTCCTTCCGCTGCTGCAGCTCCTGGAGCCTCGGCAGCGACTTGGCGCCGGCGAGCAGTCCGAACACCGAGAACTCGGCGAGCGGCTGGGAGTGGACGCCCGCGCTCGTCGAGAACGCGATCCGCTCGAGCGCGTCGGAGTCGAGCCCCGCGGCCTTCACCTGGCCGCCGCCGCCCGCCGGCATCGTCTGCACCCAGCGCAGGGACGGATTCGCGGCGACGGTGCGCGCGAGGGCCGACGGCGTCTCGTCCGGGACGCCGTAGAGGACCTCGGCGGAGTCGACGAGCTCGTCGAACGCGGCCTGCTGCTCGGGAGTGCGCTCGAAGGCGGGATCGCCGCCGTGGTCGCCGGGGTGGCGCATCGGCGGGAGCAGGCTCTGGTCGGCGACGAAGTCGACGCGCGGCTCGAGCTCCACCACGCGGGCGATCAGCTCGTCGCTGATCGGAGTGGCGGCGACGACGCGGAGGCGGTCGGTCATGGGGAGGTCCTTCGGTCGGGGTCGGGTGGGAGCAGCCGCATCAGAGAACTCGGGCGGTCCAGAGGATCCCGCGCTCGACGAGCGTGCGCACCGTCGGATGCCGCAGCACCTCGATGCTGTGGCCGGGAGTGCTCACCGCGATGCGCCCGCGCCCCCAGTCCCGGGTCCAGACCGCCGGCGACGTCACGGGGCGGTGCCACTCCTGCCACGCCTCGGCGGGGTGAGTGGTCGTGGCGAGCACGTCGATGAGGTCGTCGTGCAGCACCCAGTACTGCTCGGTCACGAGCTCGAAGTCCTCGAGTCCGGCGGTGATCGGGTGCTCGAGGCCGGTGAACTCGATCCGGTGCCGACGGAACGCGTCCTCACTCCCCTCCGCTACCGCGGGGTGCGTGGCGAACTGGCCGCCGACGAGCTGCAGGTAGTCGGAGGAGGCGCGGAAGGAGTCGGCGATGCCGCCGTGCCAGCCGGTGAACCCGGTGCCGGCGGCCACCGCGGCGCGCAGGCCCGCGATCGCGGCGGGCGACGCCTCCGACATGGTCACGCTCTGCACGACGACGTCGAGGCCCGACATCGCGTCGGCGTCGGCGTAGACCTCGGGCGACTCCTCGACGCGGACCGCGAAGCCCTGCTCCTCGAGGAACGGGAGGAACAGGTCGGTCGCCTCGACCGGCCGGTGCCCCTCCCAGCCGCCGCGCACGACGAGTGCGCTCCTGGTCCGCGTGGTCTCCGGCATGCTCGTCCTCTTCCTCGTCGACGTCCCCTCGACGATGCCATGCCGGGCGCCGCGGACGCGCGCGGACGGGGCGGATCCTGCGGTTCCGGGACGGGAGGCGCGCAGAACCTCGGCCCGGAGGGTCCGCCGGCCACGACGGTGTCCGAGCGACGCTCACGGTGGACGTTCTGCGCGCACCTCGCCCGCCCCGCTCGTCGATCGCACGGCCTGCGAATCAGCTGCTCCGCAGGCGAGGACCTAGAGTGGACGGAGAACCGCAGATGCGGTTGATCATGAGAACCGAGGAGTCGCATGCGCCGTACCCGGTTCCCGGCAGCCCTCGTCGCTGCCGCCCTGGCGGGCCCGCTCGCCGGCTGCTCCGCCTCTGCCGCGCCCGACGCGGCGTCCGAGCCCCGCAGCATCACCGTCTTCGCCGCCGCCTCCCTCACGGGCGTCTTCACCGAGCTCGCCGACGAGTTCGAGGCCGCGAACCCCGGCACCTCGGTCGAGCTCTCGTTCGCCGGCTCCTCCGATCTCGCGACGCAGATCGAGAACGGAGCGCCGGCCGACGTCTTCGCGTCGGCCGACATCGCGACCATGCGGACGGTGCAGGAGGCGGGCCTCACCGCCGCCGACCCCGTGCCGTTCGCGACGAACGTGCTCGAGATCGCCGTGCCGCCGGGCAATCCGGCGGGTGTCCGCTCCCTCGCCGACCTCGCCCGCGAGGGCGTCGCGACGGTCGTCTGCGCACCGCAGGTGCCGTGCGGAGTCGCGGCCGACGCCGTCGAGCGGGCCGCGGGCCTCGTGATCGAGCCCGTCAGCGAGGAGTCGTCGGTGACCGACGTGCTCGGCAAGGTCCGCTCGGGCGAAGCCGACGCCGGCCTCGTGTACGTCACCGACGTCCGGGGCGCGGGCGACGACGTGCTCGGCGTGCCGTTCGCCGAGGCCGAGCAGGCGGTGAACACCTACCCGATCGCCCCACTCACCGACTCCGACGCGGCCACCGCGTTCGCCGCGTTCGTCACGGGCGCCACCGGCCGCGCGGTCCTCGACGCGGCGGGCTTCGGCGCCCCCTGACGAGCGTCCTCAGCGCAGCAGCCGCCGGCCCAGCGCCACCGCCGCGCGAGCCCGCCGAGCACCCAGGGCCCCGCGACCAGCAGCGGATCGAGCACCTGGTGCCGCACGTCCGAGCGGCCGAGCCGCGACGCGATCGGGTGCGCCTTCAGCTCGGAGAGCACGCCCGTCTCGGTGACAGGGTTGTCGGGCCGCAGGGACGCGAACGAGCGCAGGTGCGCGCCGGTCGCATCGACGCGGTCGCCCAGCACGAGCAGGAGCCAGTGCGCCGCACGGCCCTCGCTGAAGCGGTCGTACGCGTAGCGGCGGATCGCTCCCGAGACCCCGTGCAGCGGCTGCGCCGTGCCGAAGACGGGCGGCAGCTCCTCGTGCTCGATGCTCTTCTCGCGGTACTCCCCCGGGTCCATCGGCTCGGGCTTGTGCCAGTGCGCCCCGGTCTCGAGGTCGAACCGCTCGCGCGGGAACGAGGGCCGGTCGGCCGGGTCGAGGTCGGCGCCCCAGCCCGGGATGCGGGCGCGCAGCTCCTCCGCGGTCGGCGGCTGGATCGGCTTGTCGGCGGTGTACGGCACGGTGACCTCCTACGGCACCACGACGGTCTTGATGCAGCCGTCGAGCTTGGACGAGAACAGGTGGTACCCCTCGGCGATGTGCTCGAGCGGGATGCGGTGCGTGATCATGTCGCTGGGCTTCAGGTACCCCGCCCGGATGTGCTCGAGCAGGCGCGGCCACTGGCGCTTGACCGGCGCCTGGTTCATCCGGAGCGTGAGGCCCTTGTTCATCGCGTCGCCGAACTTCACGGCGCTGAAGAGCGGGCCGTAGGCGCCCATCACCGAGATCGTGCCGCCCTTGCGCACGCCGTCGATCGCCCAGTTGAGCGCGACGGGCGAGCCGCCCTGCAGCTTGAGCTTGGCCGAGGTGACGTGCTGGATGAGATTCCCGTCCGCCTCCGCCCCGACCGCGTCGATGACGACGTCGGCGCCGAGGCCGCCGGTCGTCTTCTTGAGGTGCACGACGATGTCGTCGTGCTCGAGGTAGTTCACGGTCTCGGCGAGCGCGAAGTCGCGCGCCTTCGCCAGCCGGTACTCGAGCTGGTCGACGACGATCACGCGACCCGCTCCCATCAGCCAGGAGGAGCGGGCGGCGGCGAGGCCGACCGGGCCGGCTCCGAGCACCACGACCGTGTCGCCCTCGACGATGTCGCCGAGCTGGGCGCCGAAGTAGCCGGTCGAGAACGCGTCGGTCAGCAGCAGCGCGTCCTCGTCGGGCAGCCACTCCGGGATCACGCTCGGGCCGACGTCGGCGAACGGCACGCGCACGTACTCGGCCTGCCCGCCGTCGTAGCCGCCGGTCGAGTGCGAGTACCCGTAGATGCCGCCGATGGCCGTGGCGTTCGGATTCACGTTGTGGCAGTTGGAGTAGAGGCCGCGCGCGCAGAAGAAGCACGTGCCGCAGTAGATGTTGAACGGCACCATCACGCGGTCGCCGACCTTCAGGTTCTGCACCGACGAGCCGACCTCGTCGACCACTCCGATGAACTCGTGGCCGAAGGTGTGGCCGATCCTCGTGTCGGGCATGAGCCCGTGGTACAGGTGCAGATCGGAGCCGCAGATCGCGGCGAGCGTCACCCGCACGATCGCGTCGTTCGGGTGCTCGATGCGGGGCCGGTCCTTCTCCTCGACACGGATCTTGTACGGACCCCGGTAGGTCATGGCTCGCATGCGTCCTCCTCCTCGACGCCGACAGCCTCCGTCGTGCTCCCGGCCGGGCTGAAGGGGGTTGCCAGTGCCCGGCCCTGCGTGGCAGACGCGGCTCGGATCCGCGTCCGCGGTCGTAGACTCCTTCCCATGCCGCAGATCCGGATCCGTGACGCCGCCGCCGCCCTCGGGGTGAGCGACGACACCCTGCGCCGCTGGATCGACAACGGCGTCCTCGAGAGCGGCAAGGACGCCTCCGGGCGCCTCGTCGTCGACGGGCTGGCCGTCGCCGAGCTCGCCCGGGCGAACGCGGTGCTGCCGGAGGATCCCTCGCCCGTCGCACGATCGGCCCGCAACCGCTTCGTCGGCATCGTGACGAGCATCGTGATGGACACGGTGATGGCGCAGGTCGAGCTGCAGTGCGGACCGCACCGCGTGGTCTCGCTGATGAGCAGCGAGGCGGTGCGCGAGCTCGGCCTCGAGCCCGGCTCCCCCGCCACCGCGGTGGTGAAGGCGACGACCGTCATCGTCGAGACGCCGCTGCCCCGCGCCTGATGCGCACCGGATCCGCGCCACCGCGCTGGGTCGTCGCGCTCGCCGCGGTCGGCGCGCTGCTGGTCCTGCTGCCGCTCGTCGCGATCCTCGCGCGGGTCGACTGGCCGCGCTTCGTGCCGCTGATCACCTCCGACTCCTCGGTCGCGGCGCTCCTGCTGAGCCTGCGCACGTCGGCCGCGGCGACCCTCCTGTGCGTGCTGCTCGGGGCGCCGATGGCGCTGGTGCTCGCGCGCACCGCGTTCCCGGGGCAGCGGATCCTGCGCGCGCTCGTGCTGCTGCCGCTGGTGCTGCCGCCCGTGGTCGGCGGCCTCGCGCTGCTGTACACCTTCGGCCGGCTGGGCCTGCTGGGCGGCGCGCTCGAGGCGGTGGGCGTGCGGATCGCGTTCTCGACGACCGCCGTGGTGCTCGCGCAGACGTTCGTGGCGCTGCCGTTCCTGGTGCTGAGCCTGGAGGGCGCGCTGCGCACCGCGGGGGCGCGCTACGAGGCGGTCGCCGCGACGCTCGGGGCGTCCCCCGGCACCGTGCTGCGCCGGGTCACCCTGCCGCTGATCCTGCCGGGGCTGGCGAGCGGAGCGATCCTGTCGTTCGCGCGGGCGCTCGGCGAGTTCGGCGCGACGCTCACCTTCGCGGGCAGCCTCGAGGGAGTGACGCGCACCCTGCCGCTCGAGATCTACCTGCAGCGCGAGAGCGATCCGGACGCGGCGGTCGCGCTGGCACTCGTGCTCGTGGTCGTCGCGGTGCTGGTGATCGGGCTCGCGTACGGACGGCGGGGGGTGCGCTCGTGACCCTGCGGTTCGACGCGCGCCTCGCCTCCCGCGGCTTCGACGTGGCGCTCGAGGTCGCCGACGGCGAGACCGTGGCGGTGCTCGGGCCCAACGGCGCCGGCAAGTCGACGCTGGTCGAGCTGCTCGCGGGCCTCGTCCGCCCCGACTCGGGCAGCGCGCGGCTGGGCGACTCCGTCCTCTTCGGGCCCGGCGCATGGACTCCTCCGCACCGCCGCGGGGTCGCCCTGCTCGCGCAGGACCCGCTGCTGTTCCCTCACCTCAGCGTCCGCGAGAACGCGGCGTTCGGTCCCCGGAGCGCCGGGATCGGCCGGGCCCAGGCGCGCGCGCGTGCGGAGCGACGCCTCGCCGACGTCGACGCCCTGCCCCTCGCCGATCGCCGCCCCGCGACCCTCTCGGGCGGGCAGGCCCAGCGGGTGGCGCTCGCGCGCGCCCTCGCGACGGATCCGCGCCTCCTGCTGCTCGACGAGCCGATGGCCGCGCTCGATGCGCGGGTCGCGCCGGTGCTGCGGCGGATGCTGCGCACCGTGCTCGCCGACCGCACCACGATCCTCGTCACCCACGACGTGCTCGACGCGTGGACCCTGGCCGACCGCGTCGTGGTGCTGCACGAGGGGCGCGTGGTGGAGGAGGGGCCGACCGCCGAGGTGCTCGAGCGGCCGCGCACGGCGTTCACCGCCGAGCTGTCGGGGCTGCGCCTGGTGCGCGGGGTGCGGACCGTTGCGGGCCTGCGGCTGGAGGACGGGCGCGAGATCGCGGGGTCCTCGGATGCTCCCGTGGGGTCGGCCGTCGCGGCGGCGGTGCGCCCGTCCGCCGTGACGCTGGGCGAGGGCGGGCTGCGAGAGGAGATCGTCGACCTGGAGCCGCGCGGGGACGCGGTGCGGGTGCACGGGCGGGTGCTCGCGGCCGACGTCACTCCGGCCGAGGCGGCGCGGCGCGAGCTGGCGCCGGGGGTCGAGGTCGGGTTCGTGCCGGCGCCGGTCGAGCTGTACGCGGTGTGAGCTAGGTCGTCGGCGGCCTCGGCGCAAGGGGCGAGGGGACCCGTGGCCGACGTCGGGGGTCGCGCCTACGGTGGGCACATGACCGCTTCGGACTCCTCCGCCCCGCACCACGACGTGCTCGTCATCGGCGGTGGCAACGCGGGGCTCTCGGTGGCGGGCCGGCTGCGGCGCTACGGAGTCTCGGACGTCGCGGTGATCGAGCCGCGCACGACGCACTACTACCAGCCGATGTTCTCGCACGTCGCGGGAGGCACGGCGAAGGCCTCGCAGGCGACCCGTCCGCAGGGCGAGGTGACGCCGAAGGGCGTGACGTGGATCCGGGACCGGGTCGCGACGATCGATCCCGTCGCCAAGACGGTGACGCTCGAGGGGGGACGCTCGGTCGGCTACGGCCAGCTCGTGGTCTGCCCGGGCATCCGGAAGGACTGGGACGCGGTGCCCGGCCTCGTCGAGGCGATGGAGTCGCCGGTCGGCATCTCGAACTACGAGTTCGAGTACGCGCGGAAGGCGTCGGGCGTGCTGCGCGACGTCCGCTCGGGGACCGTGGTCTTCACGCAGCCCAGCGGGCCGGCCACCTGCTCCGGGGCCTCGCAGAAGCCGATGTACCTGGCGTGCGACTACTGGCAGAAGACCGGGGTGCTCGACGGCATCCACGTGGTGCTCGTGGTGCCGACTCCGACCCTGTTCGGCATGCCGCTCATCGACGCCGAGCTCGAGCGCAAGGTCGCGGAGTACGGCATCGAGGTGCACTACGACCGCGAGCTCGTCGAGGTGGACGCCGCGTCGCAGACGATCGAGCTGGCGGGCGAGGACCGCCCCACCGCGCTGCTGGGCCCCGATCACTCGACGTCGCTCGAGGGTCTGGAGGGCGATCACCGCGAGACGCTGGCCTACGACGTGCTGCACGTGGTGCCTCCGCAGTCGGCGCCCTCGTTCCTCGAGGGCTCGGGCCTGACCGACGGCGGCTTCGTCGAGGTCGATCCGCTGACTCTGCGCCACGTGCGCTTCCCGGACGTGTGGTCACTCGGAGACGCCGCCGGCACCACCAACTCGAAGTCGGGCGGGGCGCTGCGGCCCCAGGCGAAGACGCTGGCGAAGAACCTCGTCGCCGCGCGCAAGGGGAGGCCGCTGCCGATGACCTACAACGGCTACTCCGTCTGCCCGTTCGTCGTCTCGCGGAAGACGGTGGTCTTCGCGGAGTTCGACGACCGCTACCGACCCAAGCCCACGATCCCGTTCTGGAAGGGGCTCGCGAAGGAGCGTCGGGCGACGTTCCTCGCCGACCGATTCGTGCTGCCGTGGGTGTACTGGCACCTGATCCTGCAGGGGCGTGCGTGAGCACTGGTCGCGCGGCCGCCTCGCCGGCGTACACGACGACGGTGGTCCTGGCCGTCACCGGGCTCGTGCTCGCGCTGTTCCCGGTGTTCGACGTCGCGGGGCTCGTGCTGAGCGTCATCGCGTTCCGGAGGAGTCGCCGTGACGGTGGGCCGCGCGGGCTGGCGCTCGCGGGGATCATCGTCGCGTCGGTGACGATCGTGCTGTTCGCGGTCGGAGCGGTGCTGCTGGGCACGCTGTTCGGCGGGCTCGTCGCGACCTGTGCGGAGCTGGGCGAGGGCGTGCACGTGGTGGACGGGGTGACGTACACCTGCTCGTGACGGGCCGGCCGAGCCTCGGACCGCCGGCGTGATCTCCCTCGGGAGAGCGGACCGGCGCCGCTCCGTCCGCCACGTTCTGCTGCTTCCGAGGGCCGAGAGCAGCGGGAAGCGTCCAACGGCGGCGCGGATCGCGCCTTGATGGGCGCACGCAGGAGAGAGGAGCCTGCCTAGCTCGCAGTGCCGACAGGAACCGCATCCGCTGCACGCAGCGGTGCCCTCCGGAAGCCGTGCACGAACAGGTACACCCCGAGGAACAGCTCCCACGCGATCTCGGGGAGCGTCAGCAGCCCCGACCAGACCGACGTCTGCTCGTACGCACCGAACAGGACGGCGATGCCGGACAGCGACATCAGCGGGCCGCCCAGGAGGCCGAGGAGCGCGACCGGGCGCGGGACGAGGTGGGCGCGGTACAGGAGGAAGCCCAGGAGCAGTCCGTTGCCGATGCCCACGACGAAGCCGGGGCCGAGGAGGAAGGTCGCGTCGTGGACCGCGACGAGCGCCTGAGCGACGGCGCGGGTCGCTTCCTCGTCCATTCCGGCCGACGCCTGCCGCAGCTCGACGACCGACACGACCGCGAGCATCCCGACGACGATCAGGGTGCACTCCACGATCCGCGCGACGACGTAGGCGAGGGCGGCGGTCTCGTGGTGCCGGCGGAGGACCGGGTAGAGGACGAGCGCCGTGCCGAGGTTGGTGATGACGAGCACGATCTCGCAGACGACGCCGGTCAGCACGCGGGCGTCGGCGCCGGGGCCGAGCACGTAGTCGGGGTCGGTGAGCAGGGGCAGGTAGAGCACGGCCCCGGCGATCGCCGACGCGAAGGTGAGGAGGAAGAGGACGCCCGTGAGGCGGGCGGTCCGGTCGACGGTGGGCATGGGCGTCCTGTTCCCGGCGGCGAGGCCGACTCATGGTGTACGACGTACACCTTCGATTCGGAGGGTAGGTGTAGGGCGTACACTTCGTCAAGAGCCGACGGGAGGAACGCGTGCCGGAGCAGACCCCCCGACGACCGCGCCTGAACCGCGAGACGGTCCTGCGCGCCGGTGTGGCCCTCGCCGACGAGGTCGGGATCGACGGCTTCACCATGCGCACGCTCGCCGAGCGCCTCGAGGTCGTCCCCATGGCCCTCTACAAGCACGTGCAGAACCGCGAGCACCTGCTCGACGGCATGGTCGACCTGGTCTGGAGCGAGGTCGCCCTGCCCGACGCGGCCCGCGGCTGGAAGCCGGCGATGCGCGAGCGCTCCGCCTCCCTCCGCGCCGCCCTGACCCGGCACCGGTGGGCGGTCGGCCTGATGGAGGCGCACGGACGGCCGGGCTCCGAGAACCTGCGCCAGCACGACGCGATGATGGGGTGCCTGCGCGAGAGCGGCTTCTCGTTCCGCACCACGGTCCACGTCACGTCGCTCCTGGACGCGTACGTCTACGGCTTCGCCCTGCAGCAGAAGACGCTCTCGTTCGAGACCCCGGAGGAGTCGGCCGAGGCCGCTGCCGCCACCCACCGGGACCAGCCCGCCGAGGCCGCGGCGCTGTATCCGTACCTGATGGAGGTCGTCGTCGAGCTGGCCCGGGAGGGCTACGACTACGACGCCGAGTTCGAGACGGGGCTCGACGTGCTGCTCGACGGGGTCGAGGTGCTGCGGGCGGGGTGGCGGTCGGAGGCGGACCGGCGGGTTCGCGGCGGACCGGCCGACGAGGGTCTCGACAGCTAGGCGTGCTCCGCGGGCGAACGCCGGGCAGCGCCCTTCAGTCCCACCCGAGTCGCGCATGAGCACGTGCGCCGAACCCGATGGGGTGCCGTCGCCCTGGCGGAGACGGCACCCCGAATGACGGCACTCCCCCGCGGAGGGCGATCACCGACGATCCCGTCCGGCGGGCGACGGACCTACTCGAGCGCGACGCCGGGTCGTGGGATCTCAGCCGGGAGAGCCTCGCCGACCTGTTCCGATCGCTCGGCAGGAATGCGCCCCGCCAGGAACTCGCGACGACCGGCCGCCGCAGCGGGAGCCGCGCACAGGGGTGCCGCCGAGGTCCGCACGAGGCGTCCTAACGGACGGGAGTGCTCTCCTCGTCCTCGTCGTGCGCGACCTCCGGGTGGCCGTCGCGCACCTCGATGTGCTCGTGGTCGCGGCGCATCTTGACCAGGCTCGCGAGGGTCGCGACGGCCATGCTCAGGATGATGACCGCGAGGGACGTCCATGTGTCGATGTCCCAGACGGGCACCGGCTCGCCGCCGTTGAGGAAGGGGAGCTCGTTCTCGTGCAGGGCGTGCAGCACGAGCTTCACGCCGATGAAGGCGAGGATGAAGGCGATGCCGTACTTGAGGTACTCGAGCTTGTCGATCAGTCCGCCCAGCAGGAAGTAGAGCTGGCGGAGGCCCATCAGGGCGAAGATGTTCGCGGTGAAGACGATGAACGGGCTCTGCGTGATGCCGAAGATCGCGGGGATCGAGTCGAGCGCGAACAGCAGGTCGGTGGATCCGATCGCCAGGAACACGATGAGCATCGGGGTGAAGTACTTCTTGCCGTCGATGACGGTGCGGATCTTCGAGCCGTCGAACGTGTCCGAGATCGCGACGCGGCGGCGGAGCATCCGGACGAGGAGCGTGTCCTTCGTGTCCTCGTCGTCGTGCGAGCCGAACGCCTGGTTGTAGGCCGTGTAGACCAGGAACGCGCCGAAGAGGTAGAAGATCCAGCTGAAGCTCTCGATCAGCTGCGCACCCAGCAGGATGAAGAGGCCGCGGAAGACGAGGGCGATGATGATGCCGACCATCAGCACCTCCTGCTGGTACTTCGGCGGCACCGCGAAGCGGCCCATGATGATGACGAACACGAAGAGGTTGTCGATCGAGAGGCTGTACTCGGTCAGCCAGCCCGCGAGGAACTGGCCCGCGTGCTCCCCGTCGCCCAGGATCAGCATCAGCAGGGCGAAGACCAGCGCGAGGCTGACGTAGAAGGCGACCCAGAGGCTCGACTCCTTCAGGCTCGGCACGTGCGGCCGCTTGTAGACGAGCAGCAGGTCGGCGGCCAGGATCAGGCTCAGCACGACGAACGAGCCGACGACGAACCAGGTGGGCAGATCGAGCATGGGTGGGGGCCTTCCGGGGGGGGGAGGGGAACCGAAAGTCTCTCCCCGAGTGGCGAGCGTCACGCGCTCAGCAGCACTCGCTCCGGCCCGGTACCGCGATCGCGCTGGTACGTACTGACGAGACGGAAGAAGCGGGATACTCCCTTTCGCCGCGAACACTACACGCACCGCGGTCCTCGTCGGCACGCACTCCTCCCCTCGCCGACCCCCGTGCGACCGTGTCGGAGGCGCTCACGGCACCGCCCCGACGCAGACGCACCGCCGCCGGGATCGTGAGGCCGGCTGGCGTCTCGCAACGCTCCGTCCTGAGCCCTCTTGAAAAAATCAAATAGGATATGTAAAACTTCCTACCGGGCACGAGACCCGCCCTGGTCCGCTCTTCCCCTCCCCGATCACTGGAGATCACGACGATGAAGTCACGCACCTATCTGGCCGCCGGCGTCGCCGCGGCATCGCTGCTCGGCCTGACGGCCTGCAGTTCCGCAGAGCCCGCCGCCGACGGAGCCCCGTCCGGCAACGTCACGATGGTCGTCCCGATGGGCGCCGGCGGCGGGAGCGACCAGTCCGGCCGCGCCATCGCCTCCGGCCTCGAATCGGGCACCGGCCTGAACATCAGCGTCGAGAACCGCGAAGGCGGGTCCGGCGCCGTCGGCTACTCCTACTTCCTCTCCCAGCAGGGCAAGAACACCCTCCTCCTCGCTGCCGAGACGGCCCTCGTCGCCCTCCCCGTCACGCAGGACGTCGAGTTCACCTACGAGGACTTCACGCCGATCATGAAGGTCGGCGACGACTACACGCTCATCGTGGTCGCGCCCGACAGCGAGTACGAGACGTGCGCGGACGTCGTGGAGGCGGCGCGGGAGGACCGCGTGGTCGCCGCCGTCTCCGGCGCCACGTCGCTCGACGAGATCGTCTTCACCCTCATCGAGGAGGACCAGGACGTCGAGTTCGACCGCGTGCCGTTCGAATCGGGCAGCGAGGTCCTCACCGGCATCCTCGGCGGCCAGGTCGACGTGGCCTCGCTCAACCCCTCCGAGGTCGTCGCCCAGCTGGACGCCGGAGACCTGAAGGCGCTGTGCGCGGTGTCGGAGGAGCGCTACACCTACGACGAGCTCAAGGACATCCCGACCGCGATGGAGCAGGGCATCGACGTCGCCTTCGCGCAGTTCCGCGGCTTCATCGCCCCCGGCGGCATCGGCGAGGAGAGCACCCAGTACTGGATCGACGCGGCGAAGGAGTACGAGTCGAGCGCGTCGTACACGGAGTACATCGAGGCCAACTACATGCAGGCCAACGCCCAGTACGGCGACGACTTCACCGAGTACCTCGCCGGCAACACGGCGGACCTCGAGAAGGTCTTCAGCGAGTGACCACCGCTCAACGCGGCGGTCTCGCCGCCAGCATCGTCCTGGCCGTCCTGGGCGTCGCCGCCGTGTTGGGCGGCCTCACCTACGGCATCACCGTCGAAGGAGGCGAGATCGGCCCGGGCTTCCTCCCCGTGATGTCCGGCGGTCTCGTCGCCGCCTTCGCCCTCCTCGACCTGGTCGGACGGCTCCGCCGCCGCGACGACGTCCCGACCCAGGCCGAGCTCATCCTCGACACCGTCGACCGGTCCGGCGCGGACGGCCGCGGGGACTCCCCGCTCCACCCGGCCGGGGACCCCGGCGCCGCCACGACCAGCACGCAATCGGTGCACACGGTCGTCTGGGAGGAGGGCGAGGTCGACATCTTCGGCCGGACCCAGTCTCAGCGCAACCGGATGCTCGCGGTCGTGGTCGGCCTCGTGGTGGCGACCCTGCTCGCCGTGCAGCTCGTCGGGTTCCTCGTCGCGTTCGTGCTGCTGCTCGTCGTCATCGCGGTGTTCGTCGAGCGCCGCCCCGTCCTGCCCGCCGTCCTCGTCGCCCTCGCGGCCGGGGCCGTCACCTACGGCGTCTTCGTCGTCCTGCTGCGCGTGCCGCTGCCGCAGGGCCTGCTCGGGATCATCTAGGAGCCGAACATGATCGACAACCTCATCCTGGGCTTCTCGACGGCGTTCACGCCCGAGAACCTCCTCTGGTGCTTCATCGGCGTCCTGCTCGGAACCGTCATCGGGCTCATGCCCGGCCTGGGCTCCACGACCGGCGTCGCCATCCTCATCCCCCTGACCCTGACGCTCGAGCCGGTCACCGCGCTCATCATGCTCGCGGGCATCTACTACGGCGCCCAGTACGGCGGCACGATCACCTCCGTGCTCATCTCCACACCCGGCGAGGCGGCCAGCGTCGTCACCACGCTCGACGGCTACCAGATGGCGAAGAACGGCAAAGCGGGATCGGCTCTCGCGATCAGCGCGATCGGCTCGTTCATCGCCGCCATCATCTCGCTCGCCCTGCTGATGTGGCTCGCACCACCGCTGGCCGACCTCGCTCTGAACTTCGGCCCGGTCGAGAACCTCGCGATCATGATCCTCGGTCTCGTCATCGTCGTCAGCTTCGCCGGCGGCTCGCTGTCGCGCGGCTTGATGATGGCCGCCCTCGGCCTGCTGATCTCGACCGTCGGCGTGGCCACCGGATTCAGCGACGCCCGATTCACGTTCGGCAACATCAACCTCCTCGGCGGCATCCCCTTCATCGAGGTCATGATCGGACTGTTCGCGGTCGGCGAGGTCCTGCACCAGATCCGGATGGGGGCCGACGCCCCGATCCGCACCCGCTTCCGCGACATGGTCATCAGCCGGTCCGAGCTCAAGCGCAGCGCCGGCCCGATCCTGCGCGGAAGCGGCATCGGCTTCGTCCTCGGGATCCTCCCCGGTGCGGGCTCGACCCTCGCCTCGTTCATGGCCTACGGCATCGAGAAGCGCGTCTCACCGCGGAAGGCGATGTTCGGCAAGGGCGCGATCGAGGGCGTCGCCGCTCCCGAGGCCGCGAACAACGCCGCCGCGAACGCCAACTTCGTGCCGACCCTCGCCCTCGGCATCCCCGGCGGCGGGACGACGGCGGTCCTGCTGGGCGCCTTCACCGTGTACGGACTGCAGCCCGGACCGCGCCTGTTCGAGACGCAGCCCACGCTGATCTGGGGTCTCCTCGTCTCGTTCTTCATCGGCAACGTGATGCTGCTGGTGCTGAACCTGCCGCTCGCCCCGGTCTTCGCGCAGATGCTCCGCATCCCCTACGGCTACCTCTACCCGATCATCCTGCTGACCAGCTTCGTCGGCGCCTACTCGGTCAGCAACAACATGTTCAGCGTCCTCCTGGTGCTGATCTTCGGAGTGCTGGGCTGGCTGATGAAGGAGCTCGACCTCCCGATGGCGCCGCTCGTCCTCGGCCTGGTCCTCGGCCCGCTGTTCGAGAAGTCGCTCGTCCAGACCTCGGCCCTGGGCCAGGGCAGCTTCTTCATCATGCTCGAGCACCCCATCAGCGTCGGGATCCTGCTCTTCACGGTCCTGCTGATGGTCGGCCCGAAGATCGCGACCCGCTTCGCCGTGCGCCGCCGCCCCCGCGTCGACGCTCCGCGCGACCACGAACGGATCTGAGACATGACGGTCGCCACCACCACCCACCGCACCCTCTCGGCGGACACCTGGCCCATCGCCGCGGCGATGCTGCAGTTCCCCGCCGTCGGCCGCGACCGCGTCCCGGTCTTCGACGCCGACCCGTCGACGTGGGTCGACGCCTTCACCGACATCCGCGACGCAGGATTCGACCGGATCGAGATCAACGACAACTGGCTCCGCGTCGGAGACCTCTCCCGTCCCCGACTCGACGCGCTCGGCGCGGCCGGACGCGAGGCCGAGATGATCCTCGAGTCCGTGTGCGTCGTCCGCTCCAGCATCATCGACCCGCTCCACGGCGAGGCGAACCTCGCCTACTCCCACCGCACGCTCGACGCCGCGGCCCAGCTGGGCGCCGGCGTCGTGTCGATCGGCTTCCACCGGCCCCTCACCGCGGAGCAGCGCTCGCGCCTGTGGTTCTGGACCGCCCAGGGCGAGATCGACGAGCCCGAGGACGAGCAGAACTGGCGGCTCGCCGTGACTCGCGTCGCGGAGCTCGGCCGTCACGCCGCCGAGCTCGGTCTCGACCTGACGCTGGAGATGTACGAGGACACCTACCTCGGCACCGCGGCCAGCTCCGTCCGCCTCGTCACCGAGGTCGGACTCGAGAACGTCGGGCTCAACCCCGACGTCGGCAATCTGATCCGCCTGCACCGGCCGATCGACGACTGGCAGGAGACGCTGCGCGCGACCCTCCCCCACGCCAACTACTGGCACGTCAAGAACTACGCCCGGGACGAGGACCCGGCGACGGGGACCTACACCGCTGTGCCGGCTCCGCTGGAGCTGGGACTCATCAACTACCGCCACGCGGTGCGCGACGCCCTCGCACTGGGATTCCGCGGCACGTTCGTCTGCGAGCACTACGGCGGAGACGGACTGGGAGTGTCCGCGATCAACCGGGAGTACCTGCGTCGGGTGCTCCCGAGCGCCCTCCGCGCTCTCCCCGACGACCGTCGCGACCAGAGCGTCGACGCCTCCGACCTCACCGAAAAGGAAGTGACCCTGTGACCGTCCTCGACCACGACGCGACCACCTTCGCCGACGACGCCCTCGCCGGCCTCGTCGCCGCTCATCCCTCCCTCCGACTCGTGGACGGAGGCGTCGCCCGGCGCGACGCCCTGGCGACGGACCGCGTCGCCGTGGTCATCGGCGGAGGGTCGGGCCACTACCCCGCCTTCGCCGGACTCGTCGGCCCGGGCCTCGCGACCGGCGCCGCGTACGGCAACATCTTCGCCTCCCCCTCCGCCGGCCAGGTGTGCCGCGTCGCCCGCGCCACCGAGCGCGGCGGGGGCGTGGTCCTCAGCTTCGGCAACTACGCGGGCGACGTCCTCAACTTCGGTCAGGCCGCCGAGCGGCTGCGCGCCGAGGGCATGGACGTGCGCGTCATCGAGGTCACGGACGACATCGCCAGCGGCAGCGCCGACGAGCGGCACAAGCGCCGCGGGATCGCCGGGGACCTCACCGTCTTCAAGATCCTCGGAGCCGCGGCGGAGGAGGGACTCGATCTCGACCAGGTCGAGGAGCTCGGGCTCCGCGCGAACGCCGCGACCCGATCCTTCGGCGTCGCCTTCTCGGGCTGCACTCTGCCCGGAGCCGCCTCGCCGCTGTTCAGCGTCCCCGAGGGGCGGATGTCGATCGGCCTCGGCATCCACGGGGAGCCGGGCATCTCGGAGTCGGACCTGCCCACCGCACCCGAGCTCGCCGAGCTGCTCGTCTCCCGCCTGCTGTCGGAGGCTCCCGACGGCGCGGGCAGTCGCGTCGTCGTCCTGCTCAACGGTCTCGGGACCTTCAAGTACGAGGAGCTGTTCGTCCTCTACGGCCACGTCGCGCGCCTGATCGACCAGGCGGGTCTGACCGTCGTGGAGCCGGAGGTCGGCGAGCTCGTCACCAGTCTCGACATGAGCGGCGTCTCGGCCACGCTGCTGTGGCTGGACGAGGACCTCGAGCGCTGTGGAGCGCCGCGTGCGCGACTCCGGCCTTCCGCAAGGGAGCACTCGCCCCCTCGGACTCCGTGGACGCCGCCGACGAGGTCGCCGGACCCGCTCACGCCCCCGACGACACCCGTCACGCCGCAGCCGGACCCGCCGTCCTCCTCGGACTGCAGCAGGTCCGCGACATGGTCGTGGCCTCCGAGGAGGAGTTCGGGCTCATCGACGCCATCGCCGGCGACGGCGACCACGGCATCGGGATGGCTCGGGGCATCACCGCCGCCGTCGAGGCGGCGGAGGCCGCCGTCGAGCGCGGCGCCGGCCTCGGCACGATCCTCGCGGACGCCGGGGAGAACTGGGCCGAGCACGCGGGAGGCACCTCCGGAGCCCTCTGGGGCGTCTGCCTCACCAGCGCCGGTGCGAGCCTCGCCGCCGAGGCCGACCCCTCGACCTCCGGCGCCTCGGCCCGGGCCGCAGCCGCGGGACTCGCCGCCATCCAGCGGCTCGGGAAGGCCGAGGTCGGCGACAAGACCCTCGTCGACGCCTTCGCTCCGACCGTGGCCTCCCTGCACAGCAGCGCCGCGGCCGACGAGCCCCTCGAGCAGGCCTGGAGCCGTGCCGCCTCGGCCGCCGAGGAGGCCGCCCGCGGGACCGCGGCGCTGCGCCCGCGACTGGGACGCGCGCGTCCTCTCGCCGAGAAGAGCATCGGGCACCCCGACGCCGGCGCCGTCTCGTTCGCCCGCATCGTGAGCGTCGTCGCCGACTCCCTCACCCCCGCCCTCACGCCCTCGTCCACGACCTCACAGGAGAAGTGACCGACATGCCCGAACCCCTCAGGATCGTCATCGGCAGCGACGACGCCGGCTTCCAGTACAAGGAGGCCCTGTTCGAGGACCTCGCCGCCGACCCGCGGGTCTCGAGCGTCGTCGACGTCGGAGTGGCCGCCGACGGGCACACGGCCTACCCGCACGTCGCCGTCGAGGCC
This sequence comes from Rathayibacter rhapontici, assembly GCF_001995175.1. Lineage (GTDB taxonomy): Bacteria > Actinomycetota > Actinomycetes > Actinomycetales > Microbacteriaceae > Rathayibacter. Next base: position 73,377 of record NZ_MUKN01000003.1, on the reverse strand, counting down.
GCGCGGATGGTCGCCGACGGCCGGGCCGACCGCGCGCTGCTCGTCTGCGGCACCGGTCTGGGCGTCGCCATCGCCGCCAACAAGGTGCCGGGCATCCGTGCCGTCACCGCTCACGACGGCTTCTCCGTCGAGCGCGCCGTGCTCAGCAACAACGCGCAGGTGCTCTGCTTCGGCCAGCGCGTCATCGGCCTGGAGCTCGCCCGGCGCCTCGCCCGCGAATGGCTCGACCACCGCTTCGACCCCACCAGCGCGTCCGCCGAGAAGGTCGACGTCATCAACAGCTACGACGGATCCGCTCAGGAGAACAACGCATGACCAGCACGCCCGTCCGCCCCAGGATCGCGCTCACCCTCGGAGATCCGGCGGGTGTCGGCCCCGAGCTCGCGGCCCGACTGCTCGCCAACCCCGCGAACCTCGAGGCGGCGGAGATCTACATCCTCGCCGACCGCTCCGAGCTGGACGCCGCCGCGGCCGTCGTGGGCGCCGAGATCCCCTTGAGCGACGAGCCCCGACCCGGCTTCGCGACCCTCCTCGACGACGGCACCGCGCCCAGCGAGCCCGTCCCGCCGAAGCAGGTCAGCAAGGAGGCCGGCGAGCGGGCGCTCCACCAGCTCCGCCGGGCCATCGACCTCGCCAACGAGGGCGCCATCGGCGCCATCGTCTTCACTCCTCTGAACAAGACCAGCCTGCACCTCGGCGGGATGACCGAGGAGGACGAGCTCCGCTGGTTCGCGAAGGAGCTGCACTACGACGGAGTGACGAGCGAGATCAACATCATCCCGGGGATGTGGACGGCGAGAGTCACGTCGCACATCGGCATCCGCGACGTCGCCGCGCGGGTCACCACGCAGGGAGTCGTCGACGCCGTCCGCCTCCTGCACGAGCTCCTGCACGACTCAGGGATCGAGGCGCCCCGCCTCGGCGTCTGCGCGCTGAACCCCCACAACGGCGAGAACGGCATCTTCGGTCGCGAGGAGATCGACGTCATCCGCCCGGGAGTCGAGGCGGCCGCCGCCGAGGGCATCGTCGTCGACGGCCCGTGGCCGTCGGACACGATCTTCGTCGGATCGAAGGACCGCTACGACGGCATCGTGACGATGTACCACGACCAGGGGCAGATCGCGATCAAGCTGATGGGCTTCGACGGCGGCGTGACCGTGCAGGGAGGGCTGCCGGTGGTCATCGCCACCCCGGCCCACGGGACCGCCTTCGACATCGCCGGCACCGGCATCGCCAGCGTCACGTCGAGCCAGAACGCCCTCGACGTGGCGATCGCCATCGCCGGACGTCGCGCCGCGCGCTCGGTCTGACCATGACCGCGCCCGCCCTCCGCATCGGCATCAGCACGAAGCTCTACCTCTCCTACGAGACGTCGATCACCTGGCTGACCGCCGTGGCGCGGATCGCCTCCGCGCATCCGGCGGTCGTGGACGGCCGCGTCGAGCTGTTCGTCGCGCCGTCCACGCCGCTGCTGGAGGCGGCGGTCCGGCTCCTGGACGGCAGCGGGGTCGTGGTCGCGGCCCAGGACGTCAGCCGCTGGGACTCCGGTCCGTACACCGGCGAGACCGGAGCTCCCCTGCTCGCCCAGATGGGGGTCCGGATGGCCGAGATCGGCCACGCCGAGCGCAGGGCGCTCCTCGGCGAGACGGACGAGGTGGTGCGGGAGAAGGCGTCCGCGGCCCAGCGCGCGGGGCTCGTTCCGCTGCTCTGCGTCGGGGAGACGACCGCGATGCCCCCGACCGACGCCGCCGCCGCGTGCCTGGAGCAGATCGGGGCACTCCGGCAGGGGCCCGCCGTGATCGCCTACGAGCGTCTGGGCCATCGGAGCGGCGGAGCCGGCGGACGCGGAGCACGTGCGCGAGACGGTGCGCGCCCTCAAGCGGGGGCTGCCGGACTCGCTGACGGGAACGCCCGTCATCTACGGAGGCAGCGCGAAGCCCGGTCTCCTGCGGCGGCTGCGCCCCGAGGTGGACGGCCTCTTCCTCGGACGCTTCGCCCACGACCCCGAGCAGATCCGCCTCGTCCTGGACGAGGCGGACGCGGAAGCGGGGCGGATCCGATGACCGCGACCGCGACCGCCCTGCCGGAGCGCGCGGAGGCGTTCCTCCGCCACCTCCGCTCCCTCACCGCCGCCAGCGGAGGACACGCCACGTGGAGCGTGGCGATGATGAAGGCCGACCTCATGAACGCCCGGGACGAGTGGAGCCCGGTGTCCGTCGCGGCACTCCACGACGAGCTCGCGCGTCGCGGATGGACGGACGACGACCGGCGATCCGTCTGCGATCTGGTGAGCCGCGCGCAGGAGGGCAGGCGGCCGGTGCCGGCTCCCCTGTATCGGGACTACCGCTTCGACGTCGCCTCCGCGGAGGATCGGACCGGGAATGCGCCGATAAATGGTACATCCTGTAGGACTATGCGAAGCTGATGCCATGTCGACACCACTCACCCGAGGCCGACCTCGGCGGACGTCCCTCGCTGACGGCGTGTACGACGAACTGCTCGCCCGCCTGTTCGAGAACGCCCTCCCGCCGGGCACGTCCCTCAACATCGACGCCCTCTCCCGCGATCTCGACGTCTCTCCGACGCCGGTCCGCGAAGCACTGGCCCGCCTGGAGTCCACCGGGCTCGTCACCCGCGAGGCGCTCCGGGGCTACCGTGCCGCTCCGATGCTCTCGGCGAAGGAGCTCGACGACCTCATGCACGCGCGCTCGGTCGTCGAGCCCGCGAACGCGAAGCTCGCCGCGGAGCACGTCGACGACGCCTTCCTCGACGCCCTCGACGAGGCCATCACGAAGCTGTCCACCGCGCCCAAGGGCCCGTCCTTCGCCGAGTACCACTCGTACTGGCAGGCCGACGAGCAGTTCCACGACCTGATCGCCCGCCGGGCCGACAACGCCTTCCTCTACCGCGCCTTCGAATCCCTCGGCGGTCAGGCCCAGCGCTTCCGGATGTTCGGGGGGCTGGGCGTGAGCGACGCCGAATCGGCCATCGCGGAGCACGAGAACGTCCGCGCCGCCCTCGCCACCGGGTCCGCCGACGCCGCCGGCGCGGCGATGCTCGAGCACATCGAGAACGTCCGCCGACGCTCGCTCGAGCAGGCGACCAGCTGACCGCTCCCCCGAGCGGTCGAGCGACGACCCCGTCGTCGACTCTTCGCGAGAGGGGGGACGGAGGCGGCCGGACCGCTCCTGATCCGCGCGCCCGCGAGCGCGCCGTCGGTGCTGCCGGGCGGAGGACTCCCGTCATGGGCGGGACAGCCGCCCCCACCGTCCCGTCCGCCTCACCCCGCCTCGGAAGGAGCCCGCCATGAGCGGCGTCCTGATCGGCTTCTCCATCATCGGCGTCGTCATCGCGATGGGGTACGTCCTCGCCAGATCCGGGGCCGTCGGGCCGGAGTCGAGCGTCGTGCTGAGCACGGTGGCGTTCTTCGTCACCACGCCCGCGCTCCTCTTCACCGTCCTCACGCGCGCCGACCTCTCCGCTCTGTTCTCGTCGTTCTTCCTCGCCTCCCTCAGCGCGGTCGCGGTGATCGCCGCACTCTCGCTCGCACTGTCCGTCCTGCTGCTCCACCGGCCCGTCGCGGAGACGGCAGTCGCGTCGGCGGCCGCCTGGTACGTCAACGCGAACAACATCGGGCTCCCGGTCGCGATCCACGTGCTCGGAGACCCGCAGTGGGTCGCCCCGATCCTCCTGATGCAGCATCTGATCCTCGTTCCGGCGCTCCTCACCACGCTCGACGTCTCCGCCCGCGGTCGGGCCTCCCTCCGCTCGATCCTCACGCGGCCGCTGAGGAATCCCATGATCATCGCGTCGGCGCTCGGCATCACCGTCGCTCTGACGGGTGTCGAGGTGCCGGCGCCCGTCCTGCAGCCGTTCGAGATCGTCGGCAGCGCCTCGGTCCCCCTGGTCCTGCTCGCCTTCGGAGTGTCGCTCCGCGGGCAGCGCCCCCTCCGGGCCGGCTCCGCACGCCGCGACGTGATCGTCGCCTCGATCCTGAAGAGCCTCGTCATGCCGGTGTGCGCCTGGGCGCTCGGCCGCTTCGTCTTCGCGTTGAACACCGAGCAGCTGCTCGCCGTCACGGTGATCGCGGCTCTTCCGACCGCGCAGAACGTCTTCACCATCGCCTCCCGCTACGAGCGCGGAGCCGTCCTGGCACGGGACACCGCGCTGCTGACGACGATCGCGGCGGTACCGGTGCTGGTGCTCGTGGCCCTGCTGCTCGGCTGAGCCGCCGTCCGTCGGGCGCGGGGACCCTCGGCTCCGCCGGTCGAGAGCTCGACTCCGCAGCTCGAGAGCTCGGCTCCTCAGCCCGCCTGGTCCGGCAGCGCCGCCGTCCCCGTCGTGCGCAGGCGCTCCTTCACGAGCTCCGGGAACAGCGGCCGGCCGTAGAAGTAGCCCTGCGCCCGCTCCGCGCGCAGCGACGTCAGCAGCGCGTGCGCCGACGGCGTCTCGACGCCCTCGACGATCGTGTGCATGTCGAGGTCCGAGACCAGGTTGATGATCGAGCGGAGGATCGTGGCGTGCTTGGGGTTCTCCTCATCCGCCAGGAAGACGCGGTCGATCTTGACGATGCTCAGCGGCACGGTGAGCAGGGCGGCAGCGGCCGCGTGCTCCTGGCCGTAGTCGTCGAGGGCGATCGCGATGCCCTCCTCCGTCAGCCGGCGCACCCGCTCGATCACCTCGGCGTCGACGTGGCCGATCGAGCCCTCGGTCAGCTCCAGGCAGAGCTGGATGCCCTTCTCGGCCGTGCGGTGGCCGCGGACGAGGTCGAGCACGTCGTCGTGCAGGAGCTGCTCGGCCTCGAGGTTGACGCTGAGGAACGTGACCGTGTCGTCGATCCCGCGGAACTCGACCATGCAGGCGACGGCCTGGTCGATGATCTGCGTCGTCAGGAGGTCGAGCAGGCCCAGCGAGCGGGCGACGTCGACGAGGGTCAGCGGACTCAGCGGAGTGCCGTCGCGGCGGGTGTAGCGGGCGAGGGCCTCGAAGCCGATGATGCGGCGCTCGGCCACGTCGATGACCGGCTGGAACGCCACGCGCACCTCCGCACCGAGCACGGCCTCGTGGATCTCGGTGAGCAGGTCCTCGCCCGCCGGATCCTGCGGCGCCCCCTTCCGCTCCTTCTTGGCTCGTACATCCGCTCGTCGGCCTCCTGCATGACCCGGTCGAAGCTGCCGCCGTCGACGCGACCGGGGCGCCGATGCTGATGCGGGGGTGGAGGGTGACGCCGCCGACGAGGACGGGGCGCTCGACGGCGCGGCTGATGCGCTGGGCGACGGCTCCTGCCGTGGCCGAGTCGAGCAGCACGGCGAACTCGTCGCCGCCGATGCGCGCGACCACGTCGTCGCTGCGCACGCTCTCGCGGATCCGGCGGCCGACCTCCTCGAGGACCGTGTTGCCCGTCGAGTGGCCGTGGGTGTCGTTGATCGCCTTGAAGGCGTCGAGGTCCATGAAGAGCATCGCGCGGCGGGTCGGATCGGTGATCGCGTCGAACTCCTCGTAGAGCCCGCGGAGGTTCGTGAGGCCCGTGAGCGAATCCGTCGTCGCCGCGTCGCGCAGGGCGCGCGTGTTGCGGCGGTCGTACAGGGCCTGTGTCGCGATGTGGGCGAGGGCGAGCAGCGTCCGGTGCTCCAGGGGGCTGAAGCCGTCGGAGTCGGGGCGGCGGGTGAGGACCACGTGGCGGACGCCGATGCCCGGCGCGGTCACGGGCGCGGACAGCTCGAAGGGCCGGCCCGGCTCCTCCGCGATGCGGATGCTCGCCGACGGGATCGACTGCCGCGCCGACTTCTCGAGCGTCTCGAAGATCGAGGCCTGATCGCCCCACGGCAGCGCGAGCGACGCCTGCACGAGCCCCTCGAGCTTGCGCTCGACGCGGGTGCGGCGCAGGTGCTGGCTGACGACCGCGATGACCAGCGCGATCAGCAGCAGGGTGTTGGCCGAGCGGATGTCGATGCCGACGCCGAGGTCGATCCGCTCGATCCCGGAGGAGAGCCGGGCGCCGTAGGCCAGCGCCACCAGACCGATGTTCAGGGCGAGCGCCAGGACGACGCGGCCCGGGCGGAGGGTCGGGCGCGGCACGTCCGGCACCTCGTCGAGCGTCAGCCACGCCTGCAGGTACTCGGTCCCGATCGAGAGCAGACCGTAGGCGAGCACCGCCGGGACGGCCGCGATGACCGGCCACCAGCCCGTGTGCGGGAAGAGGGAGAGCGTCAGGAGGAACGCGCCGCCCGAGAGGCTCGCGAGCCCGGTCAGGTAGACGATCACCGTCCACGGTCGGCGGCCGACGACGAGGAAGACCGCGAGCGCCAGGACCCACAGCACCAGCGCCTGGGGCCGCGGGACGTCCTCCGCGAGGAACGCGAGGACGGACACCCCGACTCCGAAGGTCACGGTGCCGATGCCGGAGGAGAGCTCGAGGCGGAACGGCGCGGTGATCCACATCGCGGCGAGCAGCACGAGGAACGGCAGTCCGAGCGCCGGCAGCGCGGTCGCGTTCGGCACCAGCAGGGCGAGGGCGAGGAGCAGCCCCGCGGCGCCGACGCCGAGGCGGAGGGCGCGGATCCGGGCGGACTGCCGGGCCGCCGCCCCGTTCGGCAGCACGATCGTCTCGTCGGCGCGCGCGCCCACGACTCCGTCACTCACTCGGACCCCCCGTGTCCGCTCTGGTGCGGATGCGCCCACTCTTGCAGACGGGCGGGGCGGAGGGCCCCTCCCCTGCGGGATCGGGACCGTCGCCCCGGCGACGCGCCCACGGCCTCAGCCGTGCACCGGGAGGCGCGCCGCGAGCAGCGCGCCTCCCGACGCGGAGGGCAGCAGCTCCAGCCCGCCTCCGTAGACCGCGAACTGGCGGGCGAGGCGGGCGAGGCCGTTCCACTCCGGAGCCTCGCCCGGGCCCCGGCCGTCGTCCTCGAGGGTCACCAGCACGGCAGGAGCGTCGTCGACCGCGAGCGTCAGTCGCACCGCGTCCGCCCCGCCGTGCTTGAGCGCGTTGGTCAGCGCCTCCTCGACCGTGCGCACGAGCAGCACCCGCTGCTCCAGCGGGACGGCGCGCTCCTCCACCTCCGCGTAGCGCTCGTCGATGTCGAGCTCGACGGCGATCTCGAGCGGCAGGCGGGCGACCAGGTCGCGCACCGCGGCGACCAGGCCGTGCTCGATGTCGACGGGGTAGAGCGCACCGCTCGCGGCCCGGATCCCGTGCTCGCGGAGCTCGTCGAGGCGGTCGGCGATCGAGGCGATGCGGGAGCGGTCCGCCGGCGCATCCGCCACCGCGCGCAGCTCGGCGCTGAGCACGACGAGCGTGTTCTGGAGCCGCCCGTGCAGGTTCTGCGCGACCTCGCGGCGCACGCGCAGCTCCTCCTCCTGCAGCGCCTGCACCGCCTGGACCGCCTGCAGCAGCACGCGGGCGTTCTCGCGCTCCTTCTCGCGCACCCGCCGGGCGGTGCGCACCAGCAGGAAGCCGAACGCGGTGGTCATGCCGATCACGGCGGCGCCGACGGCCAGCTCGATCACGAGGGCGTCGACCGCCTCGAGCGGGTACACGCCCGCCAGCACCTGCAGCGTGCAGCGCACGAGCGCGACTCCCCCCGCGAGGGCGACGACCGCGGGCACCGAGACGCGACGCGGGAACCGCTCGGGGCGCAGCACCGCGAGCAGCAGGACCGCCAGGGCGATCGCCGAGACGTTGACGCTCACCCGGACCACGACGTCCAGGACCGGCCCGCCCGCCACTCCGCGGACCGTCTGCGACAGGATGCCGAGCGCGAAGACCGCTTGCAGCGCGGCCAGCAGCGACAGCACGCCGCCCAGCAGCGAGACGACTCCGACCAGGATGCGGCTGTCCTGGCGGACGTCCTCGCGCGTCCGAGCAGTGCCGTCGACGAGGGTCATCCGGTGTGCTCGAGGAACTGCAGGGTCGCCTCGACCCGCGGATTGCGGGCGCCGTCGGCGCGCAAGCCCAGGCCCGCGTAGACCGCGTTGACGTGGTTGTCGACCGAGCGGACGGCGATGCCCAGCTTCTCGGCGATCGCCGCGTTCGTCAGACCGGCCGAGAGCCAGGTCAGCACCTCGTACTGACGGCGGCTGAGGGCGGCGACCGGCGAGTTGCGGCGGGCGGTGCGGGCCGCGACGAGAGCCGGATCCAGGACCGTCCGCCCGTCGGACGTCGCGCGGATCGCGGTCAGCAGAGCGGGGGTCGAGAGCGAGGACGTCTTCGAGAGGTAGCTCCAGCCGCGCGCCTCGGAGCGGTCGAGCCGGAGGAAGCGGTGCATCGCGTCGACCGCCGAGAGCAGCACGACGGCGAGCGCGGGGTTGCCGGCGCGCAGCTCGCGGCCCAGCTCGATGCCGTCGCCGTCGCCCAGCTCGATGTCGAGGATCGCGACGTCGAGCGACTCCGGCTGCAGCCGCTCCCGCGCCTCGGCGACGGAGGAGGCGTCGACGACGCTCCGGACGCCCGGCACCGAGCGCAGCACCGAGGCCAGCATCTGACGGTAGAGGGGCTGGTCGTCGACGACGGCCACCCTCAGGTCTCGCACGCCCCCCACGGATGTCACGGATCCATGATCGCGCATCGACACGGCGGCCAGGCGCGTCGGGACACCGGGTCTCACCCCCTCAGAAGGGGGCACCGGCGAGGGCGAGACCGAGGAGCGCCGCGGCGAGCGCCGCCGCCCACGTGCCCAGTCCGTAGGCGAGCGCGGCGGCCCGGCGACCCTCGAGCAGCATCCGCGCGGCCTCGACGCTCGCCGTGCTGAACGTCGTGAAGCCGCCCAGGAGTCCGGTGCCCAGCAGGATCCGCCACTCCTCGGCGACGACGCCCGCGAGGGCGAGGCCCGCGACGAGGCCCAGGAGGAGGGAGCCCGTCACGTTGATCAGGGCCGTGCCGATCGGCCAGCGCACGGGCACGAGCGAGCGGGCGACTCCGTCGACCACGAGGCGGGCGGCCGAGCCGACGCCGCCGGCCAGCGCCACGCCGAGGAGGAGGGCGAGGGGGCTCACTCCGCGGGCCCCCTCGCGGGTGCCGGGTCGTGGGGGCGGCCGTCCGGGCGCGCGGTCCGGCGCCGGTCGGCGAGCAGGATGCCGAGCACGGCGGCCGAGGTGCCGAGCACCAGCGTGATCCCGACGGCGAGCGCGGCCTCGGCGACGCGCCCCGCGGCGAGCAGCTCCGCGGTGTCGAGCGAGAAGGCGCTGTAGGTGGTGAAGCCGCCGAGCACGCCCGTGCCCAGCAGGAGCCGCAGGGTGCGGCGGCCGCCGTCGTCGGGACCGCGGCGGGCGAGCGACTCGAGCAGCACTCCCAGCAGGAAGGCTCCGACGAGGTTCACCGCGATGGTCGGCAGGGGCAGGCCGTCGACCGGAGGCAGCGCGAGCGCGGTGGCGTACCGGGCGGCGGTGCCGACGGAGCCGCCCACCGCGACGAGGAGGATCGGACCTGCGCGCAGATGCAGCGGTCGCGTCACTCCGCCAGATCCCACGGCACGCGGTGCGCCGGGTCGCGCTCGGCGCGGGGCACCACCACGACGGGCCGGTGCTGACGGTGCGCGAGGTGCACCGCCACGCTGCCGCTGAGGAACTCGGCGATGCTCGCGAGCACGCCGGCGTCGCGGGTGCCGACCACGATCATGCGCGCGTCGGTCCTCTCGGCCGCGTCGGTGAGTGCGAGCGCGGGCTCGCCCTCGGCGACCTGGAACGTGTGCTCGGCGCCGTCGAGGATCGACTCGACCTCGGCCACGAGGCTCGGCGGAGCGGTCGGGCCCTCGGTCGGACGGCCGCGTCCGACGACCGGGATCGCGCCGGTCATCGGATCGACGTACTCGCCGACGAGGTACGGGTCGGGAGCCGCGTAGAGCACGAGGAGCGGGGCGCGGAGGTCCTTCGCGAAGCGCGCGGCGGTGCGCAGGACCTCGGGACGCTGGCCCTCGACGACGCCGACGAGCACGGGACCGGTGGGGGTGGACTCGGTCATGGACGGCTCCTTCCCTTGCCCGACCATCCTGGCACCGGGCGCCGCGCGACGGGCCGTGATCCTTCCGTGATCTGCGGACGCCGCGTTAGACTCGCTCCTCGCCGGTGCCCGACCGGCCCCGCCGGTGGCCCCGAAGCCCCGCGGACGGACGATCCCGAGGAGTACGCGCGCGTGTCGAACCCTGGCGTTCCCGAGCATCCGGAGCGCGTGGAGGGGGCGGCACCGGTGCCGCTGACGCGGCGCGAGGCGCGAGCGGCGGAGGCCGCCGCGGCGGCCCGCGAGAGTGCGGACGCTCCTGCCTCGATCGCGACTCCCGCTCCTTCTGTCCCCGTGCGCGCTGCGGCCGCCCCGTCCCCCTCCGCCCGCACCGCCGCGTCGAGCACCCCCTCACTCACCCGCCGCGCGCTCGGATTCGCCACCTTCTCGATCGTCGGCGGCCTCGTCGCAACCACCGCGATCCCCGCGTACGGCACCCGCGGCACGACCGCCACCGCCTCGGGCGGAGCCGGCACCGCCGCGAACCGCGCGGGCGTGCAGAACCTCACCGTCTCCTCCGAGACCGCCGGGCAGACCGCCGTGCGCGACGCCTTCGCCGCGCCGACGCAGGCGCAGCTCGACGAGGCGAGCCGCCAGGCGGCCGTGCTCTCGGGCTCGAACGGCGGCCGGTTCACGACCGTGCAGACCCGCGCCGTCGGCGACGACTACCCGTGGCCCTACGAGACCATCGACGACGACGGCGGCGGACTCTCCCCCCTCGGCTACTACTACCGCGAGTGCGTCGACTTCGTCGCCTGGCGCCTCAACCGCGACGCCGGCGCCACCGCCGCGCCGTGGACGTACACCTGGGGGAACATCACCCCGATGGGCGGCAGCGCGTGGGAGTGGCCCGACAACTGGGCCGCCAAGGGCTGGGCGACGAGCAGCGTGCCGATCGCGGGCTGCGTCGCGTGGTGGACCTACAACCACGTCTCGTACGTGCAGAAGGTGAACGACGACGGCACCGTGCTCCTCGAGGAGTACAACTACGGCGGCAAGCACAGCTACGTGACGCGCACGTACCCGACGGCGCAGGTCCCCCTCTTCCTGTACCCGCCGGCGCTGTAGCGCTCGCGGCGGTGAGGACTGCCCAGGTGGGTAGTCCTACTCATCGACACGGGAGGGCGTAGTCCCTACAGTGAGCGGCACGCGGCCCCGGGCACCTTCGATGCGGCCGCGGCGTCCGGAACCACTCCTCACTGCCGAGAAAGGCGACCGATGTCGTCCCACGCCGCTCCTCGTCCGCTCGCCCGTCCACTGCTCGCACTGCTCGTCCTGCTGCTCCTGTTCGCGACGCTGCTCGCAGCGCCGCCCGCGCGAGCGGCGGAGGTGCTGGAGGCGGAGCCGAACGGATCGACCGCGACTGCTCAGCCGCTGGCGCTCGGAACGGGCGTCACCGCCGTCTTCGGGCCGTCCGGGGACTGCGACAACAACTTCTACGACTGCGACTTCTACCGGATCGCGGCACCGACCGCCGGGCGGCTCGTCCTCGACCTGCGGTTCTCCGACTCTCTGGGTACCGCCTCCTCGTTCGAGCTGGTGGTCCAGGACGCGCGGGGCGACTACATCTACACCGAGACGATCTCGTCGGCCGACTACGACGGGAGCCGGTTGCGCGGGCTCGGTATGTACGTGGACGCGGGCACGTCCTACGTCCAGCTGAAGACGCGTGTCGCTGGATTCAGCAGCGGATACATCTGGTCCGGCCAGGCCTACTCCCTGAGCGCGAGCCTGACTCCGGGCGTCGTCGAGACGGAGAAGAACGGCTCGACCGCGACGGCCGACGTCATCACCCTCGGACGAGCCATCGAGGGATCGATCTTCGACGGTGACTGCAACAGCTCGGACTGCGACTACTTCCGCCTCCAGCTCCCCTCCCCCGCACGGTTGAGCATCGACTTCCGGTTCGCGTGCGACCTCGGAACAGGGAGGGTCTACTCGGTCTCCTCCTACGACAACGTCGGGAACCGGCTGACGACAGCCGACCTCCAGGGCTCGGACTGCGGAGGGGAGACCCTGCGGGCCGCGACCGTCGCCGCTCCTGCCGGGAACGTGTACGTCCTCGTCTCCGCCCGCACGAACGGAGTCACCGCCGGCCTGCCCTACCGGCTCACCGTCGACCGCACCGACGTCCCCACTCCCGACGTCGATGTGAAGCGCCTCTCGGGCAGCGACCGGCAGGGCACCGCCGTCGAGATCTCGAAGGCGACCTTCGCACCCGGCGTCCCCGTGACCTACATCGCGACCGGAGCGAAGTTCCCGGATGCGCTGGCCGCCGCGCCCGCCGCAGCGACCCAGGGCGGACCCCTCCTGCTCGTCGACCGCGAGAGCATGAGCCCGAGCGTGAAGCAGGAGCTGGCCCGACTGAAGCCGCAGCGGATCGTCGTGGTCGGCTCCGCGCTCAGCGTCGGCGATGCACTCTACGCGGAGCTCGCCCGCTACGCTGGCGCGATCGAGCGGATCGGCGGCGTCGACCGCTACGACACGGCCGAGAAGATCGTGCGGTCGGCGTTCCCCTCCGGCGCCTCGAAGGCGTGGATCGCGACCGGCGAGAAGTTCCCCGACGCCCTCGGTGCCAGCGCGGCCGCCGGCGCGGTCGACGCTCCGGTGCTGCTCGTCAACGGCGGGGCGACCTCGGCCGACCCGCGCACCGGCCGGTTGCTGACCGATCTCGGTGTCGGATCGCTCACGATCGCGGGCAGCGCGCTCTCGGTCAGCGAGGGCATCAGGACCTCGCTGCCGGTGCCGGCGACGCGCATCGGCGGCTCCGATCGCTACGACACCTCCGAGCAGCTCAACCGCGCCGCGTTCTCCTCGGCGAGCACCGTGTACTTCGCCACCGGCGAGAACTTCCCCGACGCCCTCGCGGGCGCCACGGCGGCGGGATTCACGAGCAGCCCGCTCTTCGCGGTACGGCCGGACTGCGTGCCGCCGAAGGTGCTCCAGGACGTGACCGCGCTCGGAGCCGACACGGTGATCCTGCTCGGAGGCACAGGGACCCTCTCGGACCGGGTCGCGCGACTCGTGTCCTGCTGAGGCCGGTCCCGGTCGCCCGTCCGCGAGGCGCCGCTCCGGTACGCCGTCGTCGGCGTGCCGGGGCGGCCTCTCGTCGTCAGGGCAGCAGGGCCAGGAGGGTGTCGAAGGCCGGGCTGCGCGGGTCGACGAGGTCGTCGTGGCCGGTCGCGGCGAGCTCGATCAGGCGCGCGGACGGATGCCGAGCCGCGTAGGCGCGGCTGAGGGCCGGTGGGACATCGGGGTCGTCGGTGCCGTGCACGAGGGTCACGGGCATCGGGGGAATCGGCAGCTGCAGCGGATCGGCCGGGGCGAGCGGCCGGTCGCCGAGCAGCTCGAGCACGGCGTCGTCGCTGAGGTGCAGCTCGGCGGCGGCGCGCAGGTCGGCGACTCCGGCGAGCGCCACGACCGCCTCGACGTGGGGCGACGGATGCGCGGCCTGCGACCACAGGGCGAGATGCCCGCCGGCGGAGTGGCCGACGAGCGTCGCCCGCGGCGCCGCGCCCACGAGAACGGGCAGGGCTGCGAGGAACGCGACGACGTCGGCTCCGGTCCCCGGCCAGCCGCCTCCGGGATCGCCGACCCGGCGGTACTCGGGCAGCAGCACGTCGTACCCGCGGTCGGCCAGCGCCGCGGCGAGCGGACGGAGGTGCGTGCGATCCCATCGTGCTCGCCAGAACCCGCCGTGCACGAGCACGACGAGTCCGCGGCCGGATGATCGCGGGGCGTAGCGGTCCGCGATCTGCTGCGCAGCCGCTCCGTAGCGCAGGACCGCGTCAGGCACGCGCGCCACGAGGTCGAGGAGGTCGGTCACCCCGGCACTCTAGGCGGCCGGGCTCCGGGTGTCGCGGGTCTCGATGCGCGCCAGCGGCGCTGGTCGACCAGCAAGGGAAGGGGCGCCGCCTCCCCTTGCTGATCGAGTGACCCGCGCAGCGGGCGTATCGAGATCCACCGACTCCGGACCTGGCGGGTCTCGATACGCGCTTGCGGCGCTACTCGACCAGCGGGGGGGCGTCAGCTCTCGAACCAGCCGCGGGGGTGGTGGTCGGCCGTGAGCGGGGTGCGCTCGCGGGTCGGGCGGGCCCAGCGGACGGCGTTCGCCAGCACGCGCTTGATGTCGGGGTGGTGGTAGACGGGGTAGTCCTGGTCGCCGGGCGAGAAGTAGAACACCTTCCCGAGGCCTCGCGTGTAGGTGACTCCCGAGCGGAACACCTCGCCACCGGTGAACGTCGAGAGGAACACCGTCTCCTCCGGCACGGGGATGTCGAAGTACTCGCCGTACATCTCCTGCTGCGGGATCACGATCGGGCTCGGAACGCCCTGCGCGATCGGATGCGTCGGAGCGATCGTCCAGACCAGCTCGCGGTCCTGGTCGTTGCGCCACTTCAGCGAGCAGGTCGTGCCCATCAGGGCCTGGAAGATCTTGGAGTAGTGGCCGGAGTGCAGCACCAGGATGCCCATCCCCTCCTGCACGTGCCGCAGCACCCGTTGCACCACCTCGTCCGACACCTCGCCGTGCGCGATGTGGCCCCACCAGAGAAGCACATCGGTGCGCGCCAGTGCCTCCTCGGTGAGACCGTGCTCGGCCTCGGGGAGCGTCGCGGTGCGCACCGCGACTCCGTCGCCGAGCGAGTCGGCGAGACCGTCGGCGATGACGCGGTGGATGCCCTCGGGGTAGTGCTTCATCACGGTCTCGTCGCCGCGGGTCTCGTGGCGGAACTCGTTCCAGACGAGGACCTCGACGGGTCCGGCCGGGGTGGTCGCGGGGGTCGTCTCGAGAGCGCTCATGCGACCTCCACCTCCTTCTTCTCGGCGGCGGAGCGGTAGATCGCGTCGATCACGCGGCTGCGGTGCAGCGCGTACTCGCCGTAGTGGCCGGAGTAGCGGGGGCCGCCCGCAGGCGCGTCGGCTCCCGAGGCGATCGCGTCGAGGAACTCGGCGATGACCGAGCGGTGGTGGCCCGACGGCACCGGGATGGTCGGGCGGGAGGTGGTCGGGGCGCCGGCGACCTCCGAGTAGAGGGTCACGGTGCCCTCGGTCGCGTAGTCGGCGACGTGCAGTCGGGCACCGCCGGCGGATCCGAGGAGCTCGACCTCGATGTCCTCGTCGACCTTGGAGTAGCTGGCCCACGAGGCGTCGAGCTGCAGGCTGCGCCCGTTGTCCAGGCGCAGGAGCGCGCTCGAGAAGTCCTCCACCTCGAACGCGTGGGTGCCGCTCGCGGCGACTCCGTAGGGGCGGCCGCCGCGTCCGGAGCGGCCGATCTCGCCGTAGGCGACGGCCGAGACGCTGGTCACGCGCGGCTCGTCGAGCAGGTGCAGCGCGATGTCGAGGACGTGCGAGCCGAGATCGATCAGCGGGCCGCCTCCGGCCAGCGCCTTGCTCGTGAACCAGGAGCCGATCCCGGGGATCCCGGTGCGCCGCTGCCAGCTCGCGCGCGCGTGGTAGACGTCGCCGAGCGGAGCGTCGTCGAGGTAGCGGCGGAGGTAGGCGACGTCGGCGCGGCGGCGGTGGTTGTAGGCGATCTCGAGCACGCGGTCGGCGATGCGCGCGGCCTCGACCATCTCGGCGGCGAGCTCGGCGGTCGTGGCGAGCGGCTTCTCGCAGAAGACGTGCTTGCCGGTCGACAGCGCGGCGACCGCGATCGGGTGGTGCAGATGGTTGGGCACGCCGATCGAGACGACGTCGAGGTCGTCGCGCGCGACGAGGTCCTCCCAGTCGGAGTAGAGATCGGGGACGCCGCGCGTCGCGCCGAGTTCGCGCAGGCGCGCCTCCTCCTGGCCGGCGAGGGCGACGACGCGCGCGCCCGGCAGGGCCTGGAAGGCGTCGAGATGGGTGGTGCCGGCGAAGCCGAGGCCGACGACGCCGACCCGGAGCTCGGAGGTGTTCTCAGTCATGCTCGAAGCCTAGTCGAATTGATTCGAGTGCTGGATAAACTCTGCGGGGCGTTCGGGTGGACGCTGGGGGCTCGACGTCGATCGAGTGGGCGCCAGGCGGGGCCTGCACGGCGCGCAGGGCCCGGTCGGCGACGACTCGAGCGGGCTCGCGGTGCCGACTCGGCGGGGAACGGGTCCCGGCGGAGGGGTGGCGCCCGGTTCGCGTCCTCTCGCAGGGGACGAGCCGCCTCGGCTGATCGAGTAGACCGCGCAGCGTGCGTATCGAGATCCACCAGCGCTGGAGGACGGGGGTCTCGATACGCGGCGTGCCGCCGCTACTCGACCAGCGGAGGAAGGGGCGGCCCCGTTCTCGCTGATCGAGCAGGCCGCGCCGCGGGCGTGTCGAGATCCACCAGCGCTCGAGGTGGGCGGTCTCGATACGCGGCCAGCGAAGGGGAGGGCGGGCCACCCTCGCTGATCGAGTAGCGCGCGCAGCGCGCGTATCGAGATCCACCAGCGCTCGAGGAGGGCGGTCTTGATACGCGGCCTGCGAAGGGCGGGGCCGGCGCTGGCAGCATGAAGGCATGAGCGCAGTCGAGCAGCGGGCCGGGATGGACGACGACGAGGTCCTGCGGCGGCTGCCGAAGACGGAGCTGCACTGCCACTTCGCGTCGACCATGAGCGCCGCGCACCTGATCGCCTCCGCCGACCGCTACGGGGTGGAGCTGCCGTCGGCGGACCCGGCGACGCTGTTCGACTTCGCCGACCTGCAGGAGTTCCTCGTCGCGTTCCGGGCCGCGCACCGGGTGCTGCGGACTTCCGCCGACCTCGCGACCGTCGCCTACGACGGGGTGCGCGCGGCAGCGGCGCAGGGGCTGCGCTACCGCGAGTACGCGATCAACCCGCAGTACTTCGCCGACGCGGCCTACCTCGGCTGGAGCGGGCTCGGGTACGCCGACGTGCTCGATCCGATCCTCGACGGGCTGCGCGCCGCGGAGGCCGACCTCGGCGTCGGCTTCAGGATCGTCGTGGCCGTGAACCGGAGGGAGCCGGCGGGCAGCGCCGTCGAGCTGGTCGAGACGATGCGCCGCCACCCGCGCGAGGAGGTCGTCGCCCTCGGCATGGACGATCTGACGCCCGAGGGCACGGAGGATCCCGGCCGGTTCCGCGAGGCGTTCGCGCTCGCGCGCCGCTCGGGGCTGGCACTCACGGCCCACGTCGGCGAGACGGACCGGTCCGAGCCGGACTCCGTGCGGATCGCGATGGACGTGCTGCGGGTCGACCGCATCGACCACGGCTACCGGATCCTCGACGACCCGGATCTGGTCGCGAGAGCCCGGGACTCCGGCATCGGATTCACGACCACGCCGGTGTCGACGACGATCTGCTCGGGCTGGACGCTCGACCCGCAGCACCGGATCGCGGCGATGGTGCGGGCCGGGCTGCGCGTCACGGTGTCGACGGACGACGCCGTGTTCTTCCGCACCGACATCGGCCGCGAGTACCGCGAGGCGCTGCCCGCACTGGGGCTCGGACTCGAGGACGCCTGCACGATCGCACGGAACGGCGTCGAGGCGGCGTTCTGCCCGCCGGAGCAGAAGGCGCGGCTGCGGGAGGAGTTCGACGCGGTGATCGCCGGGCTGCTGGGCGAGCGCGACGGCGCCTCGAAGCGCACCGACCCGCAGAAGTAAGGCTCAGCGCAGCCGATCCGTCGCATCGACGCGGATCGATCCCCTCAGCCTTGGTTCTGCTGACGATCCGGCGGCAGGCGCGCCAGCAGGTCGGCGTGGCCGCGCACGCGCACCGCATCCACGCCCGCGTCGTCATCGAGCGAGATCAGCAGGATCTCGAGGCCCCGCCAGAACGCCACGATCTCGCGCGCCAGCACCGGCACCTCCTCCGGCGGCACGCCCGACTCGGCGAGCGCCCGGCGCAGCTCCGGCTGCAGGAACTCGTCGAAGCGGCCGCGCGTCGCCCGCCACTCCTCGGCCTGCTCGAACGCCGCGAGCCCGAAGACCTGGAAGAACAGCCGCAGGTAGGGCCGGTTGCCCGCCGAGGCGAGCGCCTCCCACGAGCGGTCGAGGCGCTCGTGGAGCGGGCGGCCGGGCACCAGGAGCTCGTCGGCCGCGCGCTGCATGTCGGGGAAGCGCACGGCGGCGGCGACGAGCGCCTCCGACAGCAGCTCGGCGCGGGAGCCGAAGTAGTACAGCAGCATGCGGTTGTTCGAGTCGGCCGCGCGGGCCAGAGCGCGCAGCGACACGTTCGCCACGCCGTGCTCGAGGATGTGCCCGACGATGCTCTCGAGCAGGAGCGCGCGCCTCGTCGGAGCTGTCGTCATCGCGTCGCTCCCCTCGGCCGGACCCGCGTCAGCGTAGCGGCACCCTGCCGCGTCCCACGAGCCGTGGTGTATCCATGGGCGGGAGCACGGCGCACGAGCGCCGCGCCGCACAGGAGGGGGACGCGATGGCACCGCCGCGCAGGAAGGCCACGCTGCTGGCCGTCGCCGAGCGCGCCGGAGTGTCGCTGAAGACCGCGTCGAACGTCCTCAACGACACCGGCCGCATGGCCGACGAGACGCGCCTGCGCGTGCAGGCGGCGGTGGACGAGCTGGGCTACACCGTCAACGTCGCCGCGAGGAACCTGACCCGCGGGCGCACCGACTCCGTCACGCTGGCGGTGCCGACCCTGAAGGCCGCCTACCTGGCCGAGCTCGCCGAGGTCGTGGTCGACACCGCGCGCCGGAGGGGTCTCGTCGTCTACGTGACGACGTATCCGGACGAGGGCCGCACCGGGTCCCGCCGGCTGCTGCAGCAGTTCAACGCGCAGCTCACCGACGGGCTGCTGCTCTCGCTGTCCGAGCACGAGACCCTCGATCGCGAGGCGCTGGACGTGCCGTATCCGCTGGTCTGCCTCGGCTCGCGGAACACCTACGGCCTGACCGACCGGGTGACCACCGACGACGTCGACGACGCCCGCACCGCCACCGCGCACCTGCTCGAGCGCGGCAGCACGTCGATCGCGGTGGTCGGCGCGCACGTGCCGTTCGACGCCGCGGGCCTCGGCGCCGCCCGCGAAGGCAACGCCGAGCTGCGCCTGCGGGGGGTGCTCGAGGAGGTGACCGCGTGGGGCGGCACTCTCGATCCGCGACTGGTCGGAGTGACGGGCTACGACTGGACGATCGGCTCGGGGTTCCGGGTCGCCCGCGATCTCATCGAGACCGGCCTGCCGTTCGACGGTCTCGTCTGCCTCAACGACGGCCTGGCGATCGGAGCGGTCTCGGCGCTGCGCGAGGGGGGCCTGCGGCTCCCCGAGGACGTCCAGGTCATCGGCTTCGACGACGTCGAGGAGTCCGCGTACCTGAATCCGCCGCTCACGACGATGGACTCGCGGATCGACTGGATCGCGGAGACCGCGCTCGACAAGCTGATCGCCCGGATCGACCGCGCGGCGGGCGCGCCGACCACCGAGTTCGCCCGCTCGAAGGTGATCGAGCGCGCGACGACGAGGACCGTCGGAAAACGCTTCTTGCGGTCGGAGGCGTCCTCGGTCTAGATTCGCCCCCGTGGTACAGCGCTGTACCACGTAGGACCTGCGACGACGGAGGACTCCCTTGACGCGATCGATCCCACGATCGACCACCCGCCCGGCCACCCGGCCCGCGACTCGACGGCTCACCGCCCTCGTCGCGGCGCTGCTCGCCGGACTGCTCGTGCTCACCGGCCAGACCTCCGTGTCGAGCGCCGAAGCCGCCGAGGTGCAGACCTCCACGGTCGCCTTCACCGACACGACGACCGTCCGCGGCACGCCGCTGAAGACCTTCTACGAGGGCGCCTGGTCGAAGAACAGCACCCACACCTGGGCGAGCGCCGGAGCCGCGTTCGAGATCACGTTCACCGGCGAGACCGTCGCCCTCTCGGGCCGCAAGGCCACCACCAACGGCACGGCCGACGTCTTCGTCGACGGAGTCAAGGTCGGCTCGGCCGACTACCGCGGCGCCCGCTCGACCACCACGGTCCCGATCTTCAGCCACACCGGCCTCCAGCCGGGCGAGCACGTCCTGCGCGTGGTCACCGTGGGCTTCATCAACCACGCCTCGGCCGAGTTCACCGCCACGACGCCGGTCGACGAGCGGGCTCGCCTCACGGAGACGATCGACCGGCTGAGCGCCTCGGCCGCCGACGACTTCACGGCCTCCTCCTGGGCCGCCTTCTCCGCGGAACTCACGACCGCCACAGCGGTCCGCGACTCCGCCACCGCCACGGACGCCGAGCTCGTGGCGCCCGCGCCGACCTCGAGCAGGCCGAGACCGCCCTGGTGCGCGTCTCGGGGCTGCGCGAGATCCTCGAGCAGTACCGCACCCGCGTCCCCTCCGCCTACACGGCCGACTCGTGGGCGCCCTTCGCCGCCGCGACCGTGACGGCCGGCGACGTGCTGGACGACCCGGCCGCGAGCGCCTCCGCCGTGGTCGCCGCGAAGAACGGCCTGCAGACGAGCGCCGCGGCACTCGACCCGCTGTCGGACGGCGACCTGCAGACCATCGAGAACAACCGCTTCTGGCTCGACACCGCGGGCGACCCGATCTTCTCGCAGGGCGGCGGCATCTTCCGCTTCGGCGACCGCTACTACTGGTACGGCGTCGAGTACACCGGCTCGCAGCAGTACTACGACTCCCCCACCCGCACCTACACGCGGGCGGGCGAGGTCGACTTCGTGGCCGTGACCGCGTACTCCTCCGAGGACCTCGTGAACTGGACGTTCGAGAACGACGTCGCCACGAAGGACACCCCGCTGCACATCCCGACGTCCAAGGACGTCTCGGGCTCCTACTTCTCGGACATGGAGACGCTCGCCGACGCCGTCTGGATCGGGCGCCTCGGAGTCGCCTACAACGAGAACACGGGACGCTACGTGCTGCTCACCCAGTTCGAGAGCCCGGACCCCGCCCGGATCACCAACGCCGGCGTGCTGTTCCTCAGCGGCGACTCCCCCGTCGACGACTTCGAGTACGCGAACCTGCAGACCCACATCCCCGGTGTCTACAACAACCCGAACAAGCCCGGCTGGAACCAGGGCACCGGCGACCAGACCGTCTTCACCGACGACGACGGCTCGGACTACCTCGTCTTCTCGTACCGCGACGGCCGCAGCCGCACCTACGTCGGGAAGATCGCCGAGAGCGACTCGCTCTCGGTCGAGACCGCCGTCGAGGTGTACCGCGGCGCGGGCCGCGAGGGCAACGCGATGTTCAAGCTCGACGGCCAGTACTACGTCGCGAGCTCGGACCTGCACGGCTGGAACACCTCGCAGACCTACCTCGTGCGCTCGCTCGAGGGACGGATCCAGGGCCCCTACTCGAGCATGTACGTGCTGCCGGGCACCGAGAAGGACTACAGCCACGTCACGCAGAGCGGCTTCTTCCTCACCGTGCAGGGCACCGAGCAGGACACCGTGATCTACGCCGGCGACCGCTGGGCCGACTTCGCCTGGAACGGCCTCGGCTACAACCAGTGGGTGCCGCTCTCCGGCACCGGCGCCGACGTGTCGTTCAACTCGCTCAGCGAGTGGGAGATCAACGCCCGCACCGGCGAGTGGGAGGTGGGCGAGGGCAACAACTGGATCCTCAACCCCGACTTCGCGGCCGACCGGATCGCGGTGACGACGATCACCGGATGGACGCAGGTCGCCGACCCCTCCTCCGCCACCACCGCCTTCGTGCAGAACACCTCGCCGGGCGCCGACGGCTCCCGCTTCGCCCTCCGCCTCGGAGCCGCGCAGGCCTTCTCGGGCGGCGTGCAGCAGGAGGAGGAGGTGCCCGCGGGCGTCTACGCGCTGGCCCTGAAGGCGAGCAACCCGGGCGGCCTCACCGCCGCGCAGGTGTCCGTCAC
This sequence comes from Rathayibacter rhapontici, assembly GCF_001995175.1. GTDB lineage: Bacteria > Actinomycetota > Actinomycetes > Actinomycetales > Microbacteriaceae > Rathayibacter. The sequence continues at coordinate 51,613 of NZ_MUKN01000003.1, read as the reverse complement.
CGGCGCCGACGGCGTCGCGCACACGACCGCGATCCCCGTGACCGGCGGATGGGCGGACGTCGCGTCCGAGCAGTTCGTCCTGCCGGCCGGCACCGCCCGCGTCGCGATCACCGCGACCGGCACCGGCGGCCAGTCCGTGAGCGTGGACGCGCTGTCGCTGCGGAAGCAGAGCGTCGACACGGCGCCGCTGCAGGCCCTCGTCGACGTGACGGCCGGCCTCGTGCCCGCCGACTCCACGGCCGGCTCCTGGGCTCCGTTCGCCGAGGCCCGAGCGGAGGCGACCGCCGTGCTCGCCGGTCCGGCGACGCAGGCGGCCGTCGACGCCGCCCGCGCCGCGCTGGAGTCGACCCGCGCCGCGCTCGTCCCCGCCGTCCGCTCGATCGTCGTCGCTCCGGCGACGGTGCTCGTGCCGGTCGGAGCCGCATTCGACCCCGCGTCGGTCACGGTCACCGCGACCCTCGCCGACGGCAGCACCCGCGCCCTCACCGCGAGCGAGTACCGGGTCACCGGGTTCGTGACGACGACGGCGGGCGCGCGCACCGCGACCGTCGCGGTCGTCCCGGCGCTCCTCGCCGAGGGGGCGACCGTCGAGGCCCGCCTCACCGTCTCGGTGCTGCCGGCCTGGAACGCGAAGGCCGTGTACCAGAAGGGTGCGGCGGTGCTCTACGCCGGATCCGAGTGGCGCGCCTCCTGGTACTCGAGCAACCAGAAGCCGGGCGATGTGAACGGACCGTGGCAGCAGATCCTGACCGCACCCGACGGCACCGCGATCTGGACCGCCTCGCGCATCTTCGACACCGGCGACGTCGTCGTCCACCAGGGCCAGCGCTTCCGCGCCGAGTGGTGGACGCGCAACCAGGCCCCCGGCGACCCGTACGGCCCCTGGCAGCCCCTGCGCTGACCTCCCCCCGCTCGCACTCGGACCCCCGAGTGCGCCCCCGGCCGACCCCGGAGTCGGCGGATCCGATCACGATCCGCCCCTCCGGGACCGCCGCGGAAACCCTCCAGCACCCGACACAGCACCTGCCATCACAGACAAGGAACAGACACCGTGCGAACTCTCTCCAAGAAGGTCACGACCGCCGTGGCCGTCGCCCTCCCCCTCGCCCTCGCCCTCACGGCCTGCTCCGGCGGAGGCTCGTCCTCCGGCGGTGACGGCGGAGGCGACGGCGACAACACCCTGACCGTCTGGGCCTGGGACCCGGCGTTCAACATCGCCGCCCTCGAAGAGGCCGAGAAGATCTACCAGAAGGACAACCCGGACTTCTCGCTCGACGTCATCGAGACGCCGTGGGAGGACCTGCAGCCCAAGCTCACGACCCTCGCCCAGTCGCGGCAGTACGAAGAGCTGCCCGACATCTTCCTCATGCAGAACAACGCGTTCCAGAAGAACGCCCTCAACTACCCCGAGATCTTCAGCGAGATCTCGACCGACGCCGTCGACTTCTCGGAGTTCCCCGAGGCCGTCACCGCGTACTCCACCGTCGACGGCGTGAACTACGGCGTCCCGTTCGACTCCGGCACCGCGGTCACCGCGCTGCGCACCGACGTCCTCGAGGCGGCCGGCTACACGATCGACGACTTCACCGACATCACCTGGGACGACTTCCTCACCAAGGGCAAGGACGTCCTGGCGAAGACCGGCTCGCCGCTGCTGTCGGGCCAGGCGGGCTCCGCCGACATGATCATGATGATGCTGCAGAGCGCGGGGGCCAGCCTCTTCGACGACGAGGGCATGCCCACCATCAGCGACAACGACGCGCTGCTCACCGCGATCGACACCTACAAGCAGCTCGTCGAGTCGGGCGTCTTCGTCGAGGTCAACTCGTGGGACGAGTACCTGGGCACCTTCGTGAACGGCTCGGTCGGCGGCACCATCAACGGCATCTGGATCGTCGGCTCCATCCAGGCCGCCGAGGACCAGGCCGGCAAGTGGCAGGTCACCAACGTGCCGTCGCTCGACAGCGTCGACGGCGCGACCAACTACACCGCGAACGGCGGATCGTCGTGGACGATCAGCTCGAACGCCGACGTCGACCTCGCGACCGACTTCCTCGCGTCGACCTTCGCCGGCTCCACCGAGCTGTACGACACGATCCTCCCCGCCACCGGAGCGGTCGCCAACTGGCTCCCCGCCGCGTCGTCGCCCGCCTACGAGCAGCCCAGCGAGTACTTCGGCGGACAGCCGATCTTCTCGGAGGTCGCCCAGTTCGGCGCCGAGGTGCCCAGCAACAACACCGGTGCGTACTACTACGAGGGCCGCGACTCCGTCAGCGCGGCGATCACGCAGATCATCGGAGGCGCCGACCCGGCCAAGCGCTCGAGGAAGCGCAGGCGAACGTCGAGTTCGCGATGAGCTGACAGCTCTAGACCGGGTCGGGGCTTCGGCCCCGACCCGGTCCCCCTTCTCCCTCCTCCTGCAGATTGCGAGCACCCCGTGACGACCTCCGCGCCACCGCGCACCCGACCCCGCGTTCCTCCGCAGAGGCGGCGCGACACCCGACGACCCGTGAGGATGACCGGCGAGCGCCGCCGCAGCCTCACCGGCTGGGCCTTCCTCCTGCCCGCCTCGCTGCTGATCCTGCTGGTCAGCTTCCTGCCGATGGCCCAGGCGCTCCTGCTCTCGCTGCAGACCGGACGCGGCGCGAACCTCTCCTTCGCACAGCCCTTCTGGCTCAACTACGAGCGGCTGCTGCAGGACGAGATCTTCCGCCTGACGCTGCAGAACACCTTCATCTACCTGCTCATCCAGGTGCCGGTGATGCTGATCATGGCGCTGGTGCTCGCCAACCTGCTCAACGACCGCACCCTGAAGTACAAGACCTTCTGGCGCACCGCGATCTTCCTGCCCTGCGCCGTCTCGCTCGTCGCGTACTCGCTGGTGTTCCGCACGATCTTCGCGAACGACGGCTTCGTCAACGACGTGCTGCTGGGCATCGGCCTGATCGACAGTCCGGTCAACTGGCTCGGCAACCCCGAGACCGCGCGCTTCGTCATCATCCTCGGACTGCTCTGGCGCTGGACCGGCTACAACATGGTCTTCTACCTGGCGGCCCTGCAGAACGTCGACTACTCGAGCATCGAGGCCGCGAAGATGGACGGCGCGAGCTCGCTGCAGACCTTCTTCCACGTCACGATCCCGCAGCTGAAGCCGATCATCCTGCTCACCGCGATCATGTCGACGAACGGCACCCTGCAGCTCTTCGACGAGTCGTGGGCGCTGACCCGGGGCGGCCCGGCGTACACGACCATGTCGATGTCGCACTACCTCTACGAGGTCTCGTTCCTCAAGAACCCGAACTTCGGCTACGCGTCGGCGCTGTCGTACGTGATCCTCATCCTCGTCGCGGTCCTCGCGTTCGCCCAGCTGAAAGTCGGTGACAAGCGTGACTGACCCCGCCCGCACCCTCCCCGTGACCGATGCCGTCCTCTCGCTCCCCGAGACGGAGTCGTCGCGCCCCGTGACCGCCCCCAAGCGCACCGTCCCGGTGGCCTCGCGCCTGCGTGCGGTGCCGAAGTACGCGTTCCTGACGGTCTTCGCGATCTTCTCGATCTTCCCGCTGTACTTCATGGCCGTCTCGGCGACCAACACCAGCCAGGACGTGCTCGACTCGCGGATGCTGCCCGGCACGCAGCTGTTCGAGAACTTCGCGAAGCTCTCGGGGCTGCAGGACGTGGGCGGAGCGATGTGGAACTCCGCCACCGTCGCCATCGGCACCACGATCCTCGCCCTGATCGTCTGCTCGATCGCCGGCTACGGCTTCGAGGTCTTCCACTCGCGGGGCAAGGACCTCGTGATGGCGATCCTCCTGATCGCGATCATGATCCCGTTCGCGGCGACCATGATCCCGCTGTTCCAGGTCTTCGCCGAGCTCGGGATGGTCAACTCGCTCGCCGCGGTCGTCATCCCGGCGATCTCGACCCCGTTCCTGATCCTGCTGTTCCGCCAGGCCTCGCGCTCGTTCCCCTACGAGATCATCGAGGCCGCGCGGATCGACGGAGTGAGCGAGCTGGGCATCTTCGCGCGCATCTACCTGCCGTCGATGAGGTCGACCTACGCGGCCGCCGCCGTCATCACCTTCATGACCGCGTGGAACAACTTCCTCTGGCCCAAGGTGATCCTGGTCAACAACGACTTCCAGACCATGCCGATGCTGATCTCGAACCTGGCCGCGGGCTACGTCACCGACTACGGAGTGCTGATGCTGGCCGTGCTGCTGGCCTCGGTGCCCACGATGGTCGTCTTCATGATCCTGCAGCGCTCGTTCGCCGAGGGCATCACCGGAGCGATCAAGTGAGCCTCGCGCACGATCCGCGGCCCGCCGCCTCCGCCTCCCCGGGGTTCGACCCGTCGCGGCTGTCCGACCCGGGCTACTTCGCCGAGAACCGGCGCCCGGCCCACTCCGACCACCGCTGGTTCCGCTCCTCGGACGAGGCCGCGACCGGCGTCAGCTCGTTCGAGCAGTCGCTGAACGGGCTCTGGCGGATCCACTACTCCCCCGACCTCGCGGGCACCGTCCCCGGGTTCGAGCAGCCGGACTTCGACGCGGGCGACTGGGACACGATCCCGGTCCCCGCGCACATCCAGCTGCACGGCTACGACCGCCCGCAGTACGTGAACACGCAGTACCCGTGGGACGGGCACGAGGACCTCGCCCCCGGGCAGGCTCCGCAGCGCTTCAACCCCGTCGCGTCGTACCGCACCGTGTTCACACTCGACGCGCCGCTCGAGCCCGGCGAGCGGATCGCGCTCGACGTGCGCGGCGCCGAGAGCGCCATCGCGCTCTGGCTGAACGGGCGCTGGCTCGGCTTCTCGGCCGACAGCTTCTCGCCCGCCGAGTTCGACCTCACCGACCTGCTGGTCGAGGGCGAGAACGTGCTGGCCGCGCAGGTGGTCAAGTGGAGCGCCGGGTCGTGGCTCGAGGACCAGGACTTCTTCCGCTTCTCGGGGATCTTCCGCGACGTGGTGCTGCTGCGCCGCCCGCGGACGCACCTCGAGGACCTGCACGTCACGACCGTCGTCGAGGACTCCTGGGCCGAGATCTCGGTGGAGCTGAGCCTCGACGGCGAGGGCTCGGCGGTCGTCGAGCTCGAGGGAGTCGGAGTGCTGCGGCAGGACGAGGACGGGCGGCACCGCCTCCGACTCGCCGACCCGCGGCTGTGGAGCCCCGAGGACCCGCACCTGCACCGCCTGATCGTGCGCGTGCGCGACGCCGACGGCGTCGAGACGGAGGTGGTCCCCCAGCCGGTCGGCCTCCGCCGCTTCGCGATCGAGGACGGGGTGCTGCGGCTGAACGGCCGCCGCATCGTGTTCTTCGGGGTGAACCGCCACGAGTTCGGCGTCGACGGCCGCGTCGTCACGCGCGAGCAGACGGAGGAGGATCTGCGGATCCTCAAGCGCGCGGGCGTGAACGCGATCCGCACCAGCCACTACCCCAACAACTCCTTCTTCTACGAGCTCGCCGACGAGTACGGGTTCCTGGTCATCGACGAGATGAACCTCGAGACGCACGGCGTGTGGGACCGGGTGCGCTTCCTCGACGCCCCGGTCGAGGACGCGGTGCCCGGCGACGACGGCCGCTGGGCCGCCGCGCTGCACGACCGCGCGCGGAGCCTCGTCGAGCGCGACAAGAACCACCCGAGCGTGGTGATGTGGTCGCTCGGCAACGAGTCCTTCGGCGGCAGCGTGCTGCGCGATCTCTCGGACTGGTTCCGCGAGGTCGACGACCGCCCCGTGCACTACGAGGGCGTGCACTGGGACTCCCGCTACCCCGACACGACCGACGTCGTCAGCCAGATGTACACGCCGGCCGCCGAGGTCGAGGAGTACCTGCGCGAGCACCGCGACAAGCCGTTCATCCTCTGCGAGTACGCCCACGCGATGGGCAACTCGTTCGGCGCGGTCGACCGCTACCTCGACCTCGCCTCCCGGGAGCCGCTGTTCCAGGGCGGCTTCATCTGGGACTTCGCCGACCAGGCGATCGCGATGGTCGACCGGCACGGCGTCCCCTACTTCGGGTACGGCGGCGACAACGGCGAGGCGCCGCACGACGGCGACTTCAGCGGCAACGGCATCCTCTTCGCCGACCGCGCGCCCACGCCGAAGCTGCAGGAGGTCGCGTTCCTCTACCAGCCGTTCCGGATCGAGGTGACCCAGGAGGGGATCGCGATCGGGAACCGGCTGCTGTCGACTCCGTCCTCGGCGTACGACGCGGTCGTGACGCTGCGGCGCGAGGGCCGCGTGCTGGCCGAGCAGACGCTCGAGACCGCGGTCCAGCCGGGGGGCGCGCGACGTACGCGAGCCCGGTGCCGGTGCCCGAGCTGCCGGGCGAGTACACGCTCGACGTCGAGCTGCGGCTGGCGTCGTCGACCCGCTGGGCCGAGGCCGGGCACATCGTGGCCCGCGGCCAGCGGGTGCTCGAGGTGGCGGGCCGGCCGCACGTCGAGAGCCGGCCGCGACCCGAGGTCGTCGAGGGCACCCACAACGTGGGCGTCCGCGGTGAGGGGTTCAGCGTGCTGTTCTCGCGCCTGCACGGCGGACTGCAGTCCTACCGCTGGGGCGGCGGGGCCGAGGGCGGGCGCGAGCTGCTCGACTCGATGCCGATGCCGTCGTTCTGGCACGCGCCCACCTCGAACGAGCGCGGCTGGGGCGGGCCGTTCGAGGACGGCCAGTGGCTGCTCGCGAGCCGCTACGCCCGGGCGGCCGGCGGGGCGCTGCGGACCGCGCGGGCCTCCTCCGACGACTCGGCGGTCACGGTCGGCTTCACCTACGAGCTGCCGACCACGCCGCGGACCACCTGCGACGTCGACTACCGGGTGACCGGCGACGGGCGGATCGAGGTGACGGTGGCGATGGACGTGCCGGACGGCCTGCCCGACCTGCCCGAGTTCGGGATGCAGTGGACGATCGGCGCCGACGCGCACCGCCTCCGCTGGTACGGCGACGGACCGGACGAGTGCTACTCCGATCGCCGCCTCGCGCCCGGCTGGACGTCTGGTCGAGCGACGTGGCGCGGGAGCTGACCCCGTACCTGAAGCCTCAGGAGGCGGGCAGCCGCACCGGCGTGCGCTGGGCCGAGGTCACCGGCGACGACGGCTGGGGACTGCGTCTCGACTGCGACGGCGGGATGGAGTTCTCGGCGCTGCACTGGACGCCGTTCGAGATCGAGAACGCGCAGCACCCGAACGAGCTGCCGCCGGTGCAGCGGACGGTCCTGCGGCCGGCGCTGAAGCGGCGCGGGGTCGCAGGCGACGACTCCTGGGGCGCGCGGACGCATCCGGAGTACCTGGTGCGGCCGCGCGACGGCCGGCTGGTGTTCCGCTTCGGGGTGTCGGGAGTGTCCGGAGGCTGACGCGGGGCGCTGCCTCCGCTACGGTGAACCGATTGGTTCAGATCGCCGCTCGTCCCTCGGGGCGGGCGGCGATCGCCGTACTCGACGAGAGGGATGCGCGTGCCGAAGAGGATCGTTCTGGGAGTGTTCGAAGCGGGGACGCCGCACGTCGGCGGCACCATCAGCTGGTCGCACGAGCGCAGCCGCGACGGCGACTTCCGCGACATCGGGTACTGGATGCGCATGGCGCGGCTGCTCGACGACGCCGGCTTCGACTTCCTCTTCTTCGCGGGCGGCTCGTTCGGCTACTCCTCCCGCCGCGGCGAGCTCTCGACGACGCTGATCGAGGCGGGCATGACCTTCGCGCTCGACGGGGCGTACATCATCCCCGCCCTCGCTGTCGTGACGGAGCGGCTGAACTTCGTGGTCACGTCGACCACGGGAGCCGACCACCCGCTGCACGCGGTGCGCAAGTTCTCGACGCTGGACCACGTGACCCGGGGCCGCATCGGCTGGAACATCGTCACCGGCGCCTCGCAGAACACCATGGCCGCGATGCTCGGCCAGCCGATGGTGCCGCACGACGAGCGGTACCGGGCGGCGCAGGAGTACGTCGACGTGACCTACTCGTTCTGGGAGGGCGGGCTCGACGACGACGTCATCGTGCTCGACCACGAGAACGGGGTCTTCGCGGATCCGGCGCGGATCCGTCCGGTGTCGTTCGAGGGCGAGTTCTACCGCTCAGAGGGGTACCACACGCTGCCGCCGTCGCCGCAGCGCTCTCCCCTGCTGTTCCAGGCGGGCACCTCTCCCGTCGGCCGGGCGTTCGCGGCGAAGAACGCGGAGTGCGTGTTCGTGCAGGGATCGACGTACGCGAAGGTGGCGTCGGACATCGCGGACATCCGGCGCCGCGCGGCCGAGAACGGTCGCGACCCGGCGTCGCTCAAGGTGATGGTGGGCGTGACGGTCGTGGTCGGCGAGACCTCGGAGGACGCGGCGCGGCTCCGGGCCGAGTTCGACGCCCTGCAGACCGACGAGCTGGCGGCGCACTACTACGCGGGGAACACGGGCGTGGACCTGCTGCAGTACGACCCCGACCGCACGCTCGCCGAGCAGCTCGTGCTCGACGACCAGGCGGGGCAGATGGGAACGAGCAACATCGAGCGGTTCCTCCGCCGCCCGGACGGCACGGCGCCGACGGTGCGCGAGATCCTCGACGAGCTGAAGGGCAAGGGCACCCGCGGCTTCGCGGTGACCGGCTCCCCCACCGAGGTGGCCGATGAGCTCGAGCGGATGATGGACGAGACCGACCTCGACGGCATCATGCTCGAGGCGGTGTTCGGGATCGCGTCGCTCTCGGACTTCGTGACCCTCGTGCAGCCGGAGCTCCGCCGGCGAGGGCGCCTCGACCCGGAGCCGGTCGGCGCGACGTTCCGCGAGCGGATGCTGGGCACGGGGCCGCACCTGGCGCCGGAGCACCACGCGGCGTCCTTCCGCCCGGCGGAGTCGGCTGCCGCCGAGTAGCCCTGTCCGCAACCGAGGTCGGGAGCGGCACCGCGTGCCGGATCGGCCGTGGAGCCCGCTCCCGACCTCGGTTGCTGACACCTCGGGCAGCAGAACGAAGGGTGAGAGGGCCGATCCGCGCGAGATTCGCGGGATCGGGCCGGTGAGCCTTATTCGTGCAGGCCCGACGCCGCCCTCCTGCAGCGCGGCCCGCGCAGAACCTCGGCCGGGAGTGGGGCTCAGCCACGATCGTGGCCGACGCCCGCGCTCAGCCGAGGTTGCGCTGCCGGATGCGTCATCGCTCCCAGCTGAAGCGGATGATCCCGCCGCCGTCGATCCCCATCCCGGTGAAGCGGGCGACAGAGGCGGCGAGCACGACGGCGCCCGCACCCCAGGCGAAGCCAGTGCGTCGGCGCCGGCGCGCAGCGGACCAGCCCGAGAACCCGCACGCGATCGCCAGGCACGCGAGGGACGCGACCGACGCCCAGCGCGCGGCATCCGTCATCGCCGTGCCCAGCAGAGCCCCCGCCCAGCTCACGAGCACGGCGAGCACGAAGATCGCGCTCGACACGGACCACCCGGTGAGTGCGACCGCGTCGCGCCAGTCCTCCGCGGGCAGGGCGAGGTGCAGGCGCTCCTCGGCCGAGAGCCGGAAGCGGACGCGGTACCGCTCGATGTCCGGCAGCAGCCGGACGACCGCGGCGGGCAGGTCACCGGTCGGCAGCGCGAGGAACTCAGGAAGATCGGACGCCGAGACGCGGGAGGCCGCTACGAGACGGGCCGCTCGGTCGCGCTCGAGCGGAGTCGCCTCGCCGTCCAGAGCGAGGGACCAGCGCCCGGCCTGGTCCGGAGCTCCGAGTTCGCGGTAGAACGCGATGAGTACCCGCCGTGCCGCTGACTCGTCAGGCGCACGTCGGACGCGGGTCTTGAGCAGCTCCAACGCCTCAGCGCGTCGCCCGGACACCCAGAGTCGCGTCGCCCGCGCGATCGCATCCGTCTCGTTCACCGCCCCATCGTGCCAGTGCCGTCCCGCTGCGGCGCGGCCTCCGAACCCTCGATCGTCCGCAGTCGGTTCCTGCACATCACGGCGACACTCCCCGCTCTCCCCAGAACCCGCATCGACCACGACACCCGCTCGCGAGCTGCCGGCACCCTCACCACCAGGCCCCCGGTGGCCGGCAGCGTGCTCGGCGCGGCCGCCGGCACGGGCTTCAGCAGGAGACCCGAGAGCAGTGTGCGATATGGCGGCAGTGGTTCCGAGCGACTACGGATCGACTCTGGAGGAGGTGAAACGGCATGTGCACGCGGCGCGGTTCCAGGCGCAGCGCAAGGTCAACACCGAACTCCTGCTGCTCTGGTGGCAGATCGGCTCGACCATTCTCGAGCGGCAGCGGCACCAGCCGTGGGGCAGCGGCGTTCTCGAACGGCTTGCCGACGACCTGCGCGCCGAGTTCCCCTCCATGAAGGGGTTCTCGCGCACGAACCTCTTCTCCATGAGACGCTTCGCAGCAGCCTGGCCCGACAAGCGCTCGATCGTTCAACGACCCGTTGGACAATTGCCCTGGGGCCACATCATCGAGCTGCTCGACAAGCTCGAGGATCAGGAGCTGCGGGACTGGTACGCCGCGAAGGACGTCGTGCACGGGTGGAGCCGACCGGTCCTGGCACACCAGATCAGCACGCGCCTGCACGAGCGCGAGGCTGCCGCACCGAGCAACTACACCGGCGTTCTCGCGCACGGCGACTCCGAACTCGCGCAGCAGATCACCCGCGACCCGTACGCCCTCGACTTCCTCGCTGTCGACGCTGATGCGACGGAGCGCGAACTCGAGGACCGCATGGTCGGCAGGATCGCAGAGACTCTTCGGGAGCTCGGTCCCGGGTTCGCTTTCGTCGGTCGGCAAGTGCACTTCGACGTCGAGGGCGACGACTTCTTCATCGACCTCCTGTTCTTCCACGTCGAACAGCTCCGCTACATCGTGGTCGAGCTGAAGACGAGGAAGTTCGACCCGAGAGACGCCGGTCAGCTCGGCTTCTACGTCGCCCTCGTCGAGGACCGACTTCGCATCCGCGGCGCGCACCGAGCAACGATCGGCATCCTCGTCGTCCCCGGCAAGAACGACGCCGTCGTCCGCTACGCCGTCGCCTCCACGACTCAGCCTGTCGCCGTGAGCCGCTACGAACTCGCCGAGGACACTCGAGCCGCTCTCCCCGACGAGGAGTCGATCCTCCACGCCTTCACTCACCCCTCTCGGAGCGACGTGCACGCCGCTCGTCCCGACCCGGGTCCGCGGGGCGAAGGGTGACAGGGACGAGTCGCGCGGAATCGCCGGACCGGCCCGATCAGCCCTGCTGGCGCGGGTCCGTCGCCGGACTCCTGCAGCACCGCCCGCGCAGAACCTCGGCCGGGAGTGGGGCTCAGCCACGATCGTGGCCGACACCCACTCCTGACCGAGGTTCCGCACGCGGGAGCGGTGCGAGCGGGTCAGCTGACGCGGACGAGGGTGCGCTGCCAGCCGGACGAGCCGTTCGGGGCGATCGGGGCGCGCTCCTCGATCTGGAGGGTGCCGTCCGCGTCCGTCGCCCGCACGGCGACGTAGTGCGAGCCGGTCTCGGCCTGCCAGTCGATGTACCACTGCACCCAGGTGTCGGTGTTGACCGGGGTCGAGAGGGTGGCTGGCTGCCAGTCGCCGTCGTCGATGCTGACCTCGACCTTCTCGATGCCGACGGTCTGCGCCCACGCCATGCCGGCGATCTTCGTCGGGCCGGCGGGGATCGCGGCGTCGATGCGCGGGGTGTCGATGCGCGCCGACATCTTGATCGGAGCCTCGGCGGAGTAGCCGCGCGGGGTCCAGTAGGCCTCGTCGGCGGCGAAGGTGGTCACCTTCAGCTCGGTCAGCCACTTCGTCGCCGAGACGTAGCCGTAGAGGCCGGGCACGACCATCCGCACCGGGAAACCGTGCTCGAGCGGCAGCGGTTCGCCGTTCATGGCGACGGCGAGGATCGCGTCGCGCCCGTCGTCGGTGAGGGCCCCGAGAGGCGTGCTCGCGGTGTAGCCGTCGACGCTGCGCGAGAGGACCATGTCGGCCCCGGACTGCACGCCCGCGCGGGCGAGCACGTCGCGGATCGGGACTCCGAGCCACTTCGCGTTGCCGACCAGGCCACCGCCGACCTCGTTCGAGACGCAGGTCAGCGTCACTCCGTACTCGTCGAGGCCCATGTCGAGCAGGTCCTGGAACGACAGCACGACCTCCTGGTCGACCATGCCGGTGATGGTGAGGGTCCAGGTGGAGGGGTCGATGCTCGGCACGGTCAGCGCGGTGTCGACCCGGTAGAAGTCGGCGTTGGGCGTGAACAGCGGGGTGAGGCCGTCGATGTCCAGCTCGGCCCCGGCGGGCACGGTGATCGTGGTGCGCGGGCTCGGGAGGCGCAGCGCCTCGCGGACCCCCGCGATGGTGGAGGTCGCCGCACTGACGACGCGGGCTCCGGCGCCGACGACGATCGCGCCGACGGCGGCGATCAGGGACACGCGGAGGAAGCCGCGGCGCTCGAGGCCGGGCGCGTGCGCGGGGGTCCGGCCCTGCGCCTCCGCCGTCCGTGCCGAGCGCCAGCGGCGCAGGCGCGAGGTCAGCAGGTGCAGCACGATGATCGCGACGACGAGCCCGACGAGGGTCGGGACGGCCGAGAGCGGAGTCGCTCCGGCGCGCGTGACGATCGCGGCGATCGAGAGGACGCCGGCGAGCACGAGGACGAGCTGCCCGAGCGGCGGCCGGATCAGCTGCAGCACCCCGGCGAGCGCCGCGGCGACGAGGACCGCCACGCCGATCCCGGCGAGCAGGAAGATCTTGTCGTTCTCGCCGAACGTCGTGATCGCGAACTCCTTGAGGGGCCGCGGCACGATGTCGACGATGAAGGAGCCGAGTGCGAGGACGGGGCTGGCCGTCCGGGCGACGGCGAGGGCGATCAGCTCGGCGACCGCGAGGAGGACACCGGCGGTGACCACCCCCGCTAGGGCGGCGAGAAGGAGGAATCGCCTCTGGCGCACGGGTCCCGCTGTCTCGTTCATAGGTGCAGTTTTCGCCCCTGACCTGCCCGTTCACCGGGTACCCCTGGTTTGGTCGCGCGGACCCCGATCCGGTAACGGTTCGGTAACGCTTCCTGCCTGCCGCCTCTCGCGAGATGCCACTTCGGGACGCGACACGCCGAGGAGCGCGGACCGGAGTGGCATCTCGCAGGGCGCACGAGAACGGCGGCCACCGGAGGAGGTCCCCGGCGGCCGCCGTCACTCAGGCACGTGCGCTCAGCAGGTGCGCGCGGTGTAGGTCGCCGGCGTCGCGGCGGTGACGGGCGAGCCGTTCACCGTCCCGGTCGCTGTGACCGTCACGGAGCCCGCGGCGATCGACGCCGCCCGCGTCGTGAACGCGTGCGTCACCGTCTTGCCCGGAGCGACTCCCGTGAAGGACTTCGACCCGAACGAGGAGGCGATGGTGAGGCCCGTCGCGACCGTCGAGTCGTTGCGGGCGGTCACCGTCAGCACGACCTTGCCGGTGACGCAGCGCGACGACGTGGTCACGGTGGTCTTCAGCGCGGGGGCGGTCTCCCTCACGACGGCCAGGCGGTAGGTCGCCGTCGTCGTGTGGTCCTGGGCGGCGGAGGTGATCACGACGTTCGTGGTCCCCGTCGCGGCCAGGCGCACGGTGCGCAGCTCGGTGTCGTCGATCAGCACGCCGTCGACGCGGACCAGTCCGCTCGCGACGGCCGGGTCGAGGTCGAGCGAGACGCTCGTCGTCGAGGCCGGCACCGTGAGCGTGTAGTCGCGCACTCCGGTCGCCAGCGCCGGAGCGAGGGTCCCGACGTCCGACGTCATCCTCGCGAGCTCGGCGTTCGTGCCGAACGAGGTCGACTCGGTCGTGTAGACGCCGAAGACGCCGCCGACGTTGCTGGTCGTGGTGATGCCCTGGAAGCGCACGGTCACGACCGGCACCTTCTGGCCCTTCGCGTCGAGCACGTAGTTGCCGGCGAGGTCGCGCTTGTAGCCGTCCCGCGCGGCGATCCCGTCGAGGACCGCCTTGGGGATCTCGTCGTACTGGATGTACCAGTTCGTCGATCCGGCCGCGCCCGAGACCACCTCGGTCTTGAGCTTCACGCCGTTGAGGAGGACGTCGAAGGTGCGTCCCGCGTCGCCGCCGTAGTAGCGGACGCCGAGGTAGTTCTTCGGCAGCGTCGGGTCGACGATCATGTCGTACTGGAACCACGCCTCGGGCGAGCGCTCGCCGTCACGGTAGCCCTCTCCCCGCCAGGTCCCGACGCTCGAGCGGTTGTACTTGTAGTTCTTGTCGGCCTCGCTGTTGTTGTTGTCGAACGAGGTGAGCGAGTCGATCGTCGTCTCGTCGGTGCGCAGCTGCTGCTTCTCCTTGAGGATCAGCGCCTGCGCCTCCGGGGAGTCGGGGGCGATCAGCGTGAGGTACGTCGCGTACCGGGCGTCGTGGAGGCTGTAGTACGGCTCGAAGACGCGGGCCGCGGAGGCGGCGTCGACGTTCTTCATGCCGAACCGCATCGTCTCGAGGCCGTTGTTGTTCACCGCGTCGGGCAGGCGCACCAGGTTGTCCCGGATGCCGGCCTTCCAGGCGTTCGCGTCGGCGACGACCACGTTCGAGTTGACCGTCTTGTCGGCGACGCCCATCTGCACGAGCACGCCCGCGGGGTAGGAGGCCTCGACGTTGTTCCGGTTCAGCTCGGTCGCGAGCAGCACGGGCCCGTACTTGAAGGCCGCGAAGTTCGCGTTCTCGGTCTCGGCCGAGACGGTCACCTTCGCCGGGAGCTTCCAGGTGAGGGTGTCGCCGGCGGCGACGGGGACGACGACGTAGCCGCCCTCGGTGATCGAGGCGATGCTGCGCGCCGCCCCGTTCACGGTGAGGGTCGGTGCTCCGTCGACCCACGACGGGATGCGCAGGCGCACGGTCGTGCCCTCGGCGACGGCGCCGCCGTCGAGTCCGGCGATCGAGTAGGTCGCGGTGTCGGTATCGGGGATGTCGGCCGTCTGCGTGAGCTTCAGGTTCGACGCCTGCGAGCTGAGCACCGACGAGCGGAACAGGTTCACGTAGACCGTGCGCTCGCCCTCGAAGTAGATCGAGTCGCCGAGCTTGGTGAAGCTCTCGATGCCCGATCCGTGGTCGCACCAGAACTCGTCCTGCTCCTTGCCGAAGACCTTGGCGTAGCCGGCGGTCTGGGGCTGGAAGTAGGTGACCATGCCGGTCTCGGGGTTCTGCGAGGCGAGGATGCCGTTGATGTACGCGTCCTCGTAGAAGTCGGCGTACTTGACGTCCTTCGTCACCTGGAACAGCGCCCGGGAGAGCTTGAGCATGTTGTAGATGTTGCAGCCCTCGGACGTCGAGTTCTCGCCGTATCCGGAGGTGCGGCCGCTCGTCGCGTACTGGTACAGCGTGCCCGGGGCGTGGAAGTGCTCGGACTCGCTGTTGCCGCCGTTGGCGTAGGTGTGCGTCTCGTCGACCATGCGGAAGAAGTTCTCGGCCGCGCGGCGGTACATGCCGAGGTCCGCCTTCTCGGCGTCGGTGAGGGTGGCGTACAGCGCCGGGTCGTCCGTGAACACCGTGTAGCGCTTGAGCGCGCCGATCAGCTTGGGGATCGTCGTGTTCGCGTGGAGTCCGTTGAGCACGTCCTCGTTGTTCGCGAGGCGCTCGAACAGGGCCCGCTCGTCGAAGTACTCGGCGGCGCGCTTGTGCTCGGACTTGCCGGTGAGCTCGAAGAGCTTGTACAGCGCCTCGTTCATCCCGCCGTACTCGGTGCGCAGGAGCAGCGTCGGGTCGGCCTGGCGGCCGCCCCAGTTGCGGATCCAGGTGCCGAAGCCGTCGGCGACGGTGAGGGCCTTGGCCGACACGTCGCGGGGGGCGTACTTCTGGGCGTCCAGCAGACCGGCCACGACCTTGTGCAGGTTGTAGAACGGCACGAGCAGTCCGTCGGCTCCCGAGGGGAGGTACGACACGGGGAACGGCGAGACGTAGCCCGCGTTGCTCGGGTCCTTCAGGGCGTAGGCGTCCTGGACCTTCTTGAGGCCGTCCACCGAGGCGGTCAGCTTGGCGAGCAGGGTCGCCTTCGTGGTCGGGTCCTCGGCGGTGGAGTAGGCCTGCGACAGCGCCGAGACGTAGTGGCCGAAGAAGTGGCCCTGGAAGCGGACGTTGCTGTCGCGCTCCCATCCGCCGTATCCGGACGTCGTCGTGGGGGCGAGGCCGGCCTCGCGGTAGAAGGAGTAGAGGAAGCGCTCGGGGTCGAGGCTGAGCAGGTACTCGACGGTCTGCTTCTCGCCGTTCTCGAGGTAGGGGTCCTCGACGTCGACGTCGGAGAGACCGGCCTCGAGCAGGTAGATCGAGCTCTCGAGGCCCTCGGGGAGGACCTGGACCGTGAAGGTCTTCGTCACCGGCACGCTGCCACCGTAGCTCGCCGAGCCGGTGAGGGTCACGGAGGAGGGGGTGGAGCCGGTGGGAGGAGTGACGACAGCGTTGCCGCCGTCGATCGCGATCCGCGCGGGGTCGGAGGAGGTCCACGAGAACGTGGAGCCCTTGGCACCGGTGGACGGCACCGGGAAGTCGAGGACGGTGCTCGAGGGCAGCGCGACCGCGTCGAGGTCGCTCTTCGCGACCGCTGCCGCGTCGAAGGAGGGGTTCCCCGCCTTGGTGAGCGTCACGACGTCGGTCGTCGTGGCGACTCCGTTGTAGAGGACGTACTCGTCGAGCAGGCCGCGCAGGTGCGCGCCGTTGTACTGCGGGCCGTTGAAGCCGATGGTCTTGGTCGACGTGCCCTCGGAGCCGAGGACGCCGGTCGCAGAGGTGGAGGGCGCGGTCTTGACCGCACTGCTCTGCTTGACGCCGTTGCGGTAGAAGGCGACCTGCTTGGTGGCCTTGTCGTAGGTCGCGACGACGTGGGTCCAGGTGTTGGTCGGGAAGAAGGAGGCGCGCGGGGACTCGACGGCGACCTTGTAGGGCTGCCCGCTCGAGGGGCCGATCGAGAGCGCGAGCGGAGTGCCGTCGCCCTCGGAGGTGAGGTACCAGCCGTCGGAGTTGTAGGCCGTCTTGTTCCAGGTGAAGACCTGCTCGCCGGTCATCGCGACGCTGGGGTTGTACCAGAACGAGACGGTGAGGTCGGCGGGCTGGAGGGCGGCCGAGGTGCCCAGGCTGACGGCGTTGGAGCCGTCGAAGGCGAAGGCCTGGCCGGAGAGGCCGGGGGCGTAGCCCGCCGCGCCCTTCTGCATGCCCGTGGGGGTGCTGCGGCCGCTCGTGTCGGTCACGCTGCCGTCGAAGGGCAGCTCGAGCACCTTCTTCGCGTCGAGCGACGTGCTCGGTGCGGCGTTCGCGGGCGCTCCGACCGACAGGAGTCCTGCGGTGAGCGCCATCACCGCCGCGACTGCGATCGGTGTCCGTCGTCTGGTCGTCATTCGTGGTGCCTCTCGTCGTTGAGATCGTCGTCCGGGCCGAGTGGGGAGGGGAGTCGCCACGGAAGGGGATGTGCCGAATGTTACCGTTAACAATTATTTTTCGGTGAAGTTTCGGTCGGCGGCCTGAGTGGCCTCGAAGGGTCGGCGGCGGCGCGTCCGGGGATCGGTGGATCTCGATACGCCCGCTCCGCGGGCTACTCGATCAGCAGAAGCTGCCCGCCGCTGGTCGAGTAGCCCCGCAGGGATGAATCGAGACCCGCCGGGTCAGGCCGTGCGCTTCTCCAGCGCCGCCCGGAGGTACGGCGCCGTGCGGCTGCCCTCCGCTCGGGCGACCTCCTCCGGCGTGCCCGTCGCGACGATCGTCCCGCCGGCCCGCCCGGCGCCCGGGCCGAGGTCGATGACGTGGTCGGCGTCGGCGACGATCCGCATGTCGTGCTCGACGACGATCACGGTGTTGCCCGCGTCGACGAGGTGCTGCAGGTGCGTCAGCAGCCGGTCGGCGTCGGCCGGATGCAGGCCCGACGTCGGCTCGTCGAGCAGATAGAGGGTGTCGCCCCTCTGGGCGCGCCGCAGCTCCGAGGCGAGCTTCACCCGCTGCGCCTCGCCGCCCGAGAGCTCCGGGGCGGGCTGACCGAGCGCGACGTAGCCGAGGCCGACGTCCACCAGCGCGTCGAGGTGCCGGGCGACCTCGGTCTCCTCCGCGAACACCTCGCGCGCCGCGGTGACGCTCAGCGCGAGCACGTCGGCGATGCTCCGCCCGTCGAGCGTCACCTCCAAGGTCTCGGAGTTGTACCGCGTTCCACCGCACTCCGTGCACGGCGCCTCCACCGTCGGCAGGAACAGCAGCTCCACCTCCATCGTTCCCTCGCCCTTGCAGACGGGGCAGCGGCCGCTGGGCAGGTTGAACGAGAAGCGGCTCGCGGAGTAGCGGCGGCGCTTCGCCTCCGGGGTCGCGGCGAAGAGCGCCCGCACACGGTCGAACAGACCGGTGTAGGTGGCGACGTTGGAGCGCGAGGTGCGTCCGATCGGCGTCTGGCTCACCTGGACCACTCGGCGCAGGCGCTCCCCCGGCCCCTGCGCCCGGCCGAGTGTGACGTCCTCCGCGGAGCCGAGCAGCGGATCCGCTCCTGCGCGGTCGTCGTCGGGAGAGGTGTCCTCGGCGAGGTCGGCGTGCAGGCTCGCGCGCAGCAGATCGGGGAGCGCCTGGTTCACGAGCGTGGACTTGCCCGAGCCGGACACCCCGGTGACCGCCGTCAGGGAGCCCACCGGGAACGAGACCGCGAGATCGCGGAGGGTGTTGCGCGTCACTCCGCTCAGCTCGATGCTCTGCGACGAGCGGCGACGCTCCCGCAGCGGAGCGACGGAGTCGGCGTCCGGGAAGAGGTACCGCCGCGTCGCCGAGTCGGAGGCGTGCCGCAGCCCGTCGAGCTCGCCCGAGTAGACGACGGAGCCGCCCCCGGTGCCGGCCGCGGGACCGATGTCGACGATCCAGTCGGCCTCGCGCACGACGTCGAGGGAGTGCTCGACGAAGAAGACCGTGTTGCCCGTGGCGCGGAGCGTGCGGAGGATTCCGAGCAGCGCCTCCGTGTCGGCGGGATGGAGGCCCGCCGAGGGCTCGTCGAGCACGAACACGACGCCGAACAGGCGCGAGAGCACCTGCGTGGCGAGCCGCATCCGCTGCAGCTCCCCGGAGGACAGGGTGGGCGTCGACCGGTCGAGGGAGAGGTAGCCGAGGCCGAGGTCGACGATCGGAGCGAGGCGCGCGATCAGGTCGCCGACCAGGCGCTGGGCGGCCAGGCGCGTCTCGGGAGCGGGGGCGCCGGCGCGACGGGGATCCAGTCGGGCTCGAGCACGCGCTGCAGGAGCACCTGGAGCTCCTCGAGCGGGAGCGCGGCGAGCTCGGTGATGTCGTGGCCCTCGAAGGCGACGGCGAGCGCCTCGGGCTTCAGCTTGCGTCCGTGGCAGGTGCCGCAGGGGACGCTGACCAGGAACGTCGCCGCGCGCTCGCGCATCCGGGCGCTCTTGGAGCCGGCGAAGGTATCGAGGACGTAGCGCCGCACTCCGAGGAACGTGCTCATGTAGCGCGGCTCGAGCCCCGCCGCGACGGCCTTCCGCACGTCGGCGGGCGAGCGGTCGGTGAAGATCGGCACCTGCGGCGACTCGTCGGTGTGCAGGATCCAGTCGCGCGCGTCCTCGGGCAGCGTCCGCCACGGCACGTCGATGTCGTGGCCCAGTGAGATGAGGCTGTCGCGCAGCTGCTTGCCGTGCCACGCCGTGGGCCACGCGGCGAGGGCGCCGTCGCGGATGCTCAGCGAGTCGTCCGGCACCATCAGCTCGTCGGGCACGTCGTAGACGCGGCCGATGCCGTGGCAGGTCGGGCACGCGCCCTGGACGGTGTTGGCCGAGAAGTCCTCGGCGAGGAGCATCGGAGCGCCCTCGGGGTAGGTGCCGACGCGTGAGAAGACCATGCGCACGACGCTCGAGAGGGTGGTGGCGCTGCCGAGGGTGGAGCGGGCGGAGCCGGCGGAGCGGCGCTGCGGCAGGGCGACGGCCGGCGGGAGTCCCTCGATCGAGTCGACATCGGGCACGCCGACCTGGTCGATCAGCCGACGGGCGTAGGGCGCGACCGACTCGAAGTAGCGGCGCTGCGCCTCCGCGTAGAGGGTGCCGAACGCGAGCGAGCTCTTGCCGGAGCCGGAGACACCCGTGAACGCGACCAGCGCGTCGCGCGGGAGGTCGACGTCCACGTCCTTCAGGTTGTTCTCGCGGGCACCGCGCACGCGCACCCGGTCGAGGGAGGAGGGGGGCGTCGTTCCGGGGGCGGGCATCCGCTCAGCATCCCACCCCCCGATGGGCGCCCGCCGAGCCCTGCTGCGGGTGCGGCGGATCTCGATACGGCCGCGAGCGGCCTACTCGATCAGCAGCAGCCTGCTGGTCGAGTAGCCGCCCGGCGGCGTCTCGAGACCCGCATCCACCAGAAGCCCGGCGGACGCGGATCTCGAGACGGCCGCGAGCGGCCTACTCGATCAGCAGAGGAGCAGCGCTCAGCAGCGGCGCGCCGCGTACGGCGTCTCGAGCACCGTGGAGGCGCCTCCGACGGTCACTGTCGCGCTCAGCGACCCGGCCGCCACCGACGCGGCCCGGGTGGTGAACGCGTGGGTCGCGCTCGCTCCGGGGGCCGCGGTCAGCACGGGCGACGTGCCCCAGGCCGAGCGCAGCACGACGCTCGCGGGCGCCGTGCCGGTGTTCTTGACCGCTCCGGTCACCACGACCTTGCCGCCGATGCAGCGGGTCGACGTGGTGAGGGTCGCCGACACCGCGGGCGCCTGGACGACGACCGTCGCCGTGACGCGCACCGCCGTCGAGCTCGACAGCACCTTGTCGGGTGCCGTGTACGCCGTCGATCCGCCGGCGCCCACCCACTGGTTCTCGTTCGCGCCGATCGTGCGCACGACTCCGGTCACCGCGTAGCGACCCGGGGTCGCGGCGCGGACCGAGGACGTGTCCCAGGTGACCGGCTGCGACGCCGTGCCGCGCCCGTACGCGAGGACCACGTCGGTCCGGGCGGGCAGCGCGGCGGTGACGGCCGCGGCACTCGCTCCGGAGGCGACGCTCACGTCGCCCAGGTCGGCGCGCACGGCCGAGGCCGCATCCGCCTTCCTGACCTCGTCGTACTGCCCCGCGGTCAGCGACACGATGCCGCCGTGCTTGGTCGAGGGCGCCATCGTGAAGCCGGGATCGGTCAGCTGCGTCCACCCCGCGTCGAGGTCGGTGGTGACCATCGGGCGGTAGCCGGTCGAGGGGATGACGTCGACGTAGAGGTACCAGCGGTCCTCGTCGTGGTCCTTGAACACCGCGGGTCCTTCGACTCCGCCCGCGTTGCCGCCCGTCCAGACCGCTCCGATCCGGTCCTGGATCGGCGTCCAGCGGGTCGCCGGCAGCCACCACTGGGCGGCGGTCGTCGACTCCATGTAGATGCCGCGGCCGGTGCCGTTGTCCTTCGAGATGCGGTATGTGGTGCCCTCGTGCTGGATCATCGTGGTGTCGATGACGTCGGCTCCGGTGTCGACGAAGACCCCGCCGTAGGAGTAGGTCTCCTGCGTGAAGTCGGTCGTCGAGCCCCAGAGGATCTTCGACGCTCCGGTGCCGGGCGCGTGCGCGGCGGTCGGGTAGACCGTCGAGGACCAGTAGAGGACGAACGAGCCGTTCCCCTGCCCGTCGAAGTCGTCGACCCAGGTCGCCTCGGGCGCCCACATCATGCCGGCCTCGAGGGCCCGCTGCCCGGCGTCGTCGAGCGACACGTCGAACTGGCGCAGGTCGCTCCACGACACGAGGTCGGTGGACTCCCAGACGTTCATCTTCACGCTGCCCTGGGTGGTCCAGTAGCACCAGGAGGTGCAGGAGCCGGTGCCGCTGTCGCCGCCGAAGACCCGGAGGTCGGTGGCGATGATGTAGTACTTCTTCGTCTCGGGGTTGTAGGTGAGGTACGGGTCGCGGACGCCGGTCGTGCCGAGGTCGGAGGCGAGGATCGGCTTGCCGCCGTTGAGCGGGTCCCACTTCTCGGGGTCGTCGCCGCGCGAGACGTCGAGGTAGATCTTCTCGGCGTAGCCCTGCGCGTCCTCGATGAAGTGCACCATCAGGTAGCCGTAGGGGGTGTCGACGCGACCTGCGGCTCGACCGTGACGGCGATCTGACGGGTGGCGGCGACTCCGCGGATGCTCGCCGTCGCGGTCAGGGTGCTCGTGCGCGCCTGCTGGCCGGCCGCGGGGCGGTCGGCGCTCAGGGTGCGGCCGTCGGCGCCGATCCGCAGGGCGGGGTCGCTGGAGCTCCAGGTCACCGCTCCCCCGTAGTCGGGCAGGTTCGTGGTCGAATCGTCGACGGTCAGCGGAGCGACTCCGTCGAGCACCGCGGCGGCGAGCGGCGAGAAGGTGCTCGCGTGCAGCTGCGCGTCGGCGGTCGAGACCGAGGCCACCTCGGCTCCGGTGAGCGCCCGGTCGTAGACGCGGAAGGTCGACACCTCGCCCTTGTAGAAGGGGTCGGGGTACGGCGCGCGGCCGATCGTGTTGAGCGACTGGTCCGTCACCGAGGACGGACGCAGCGCCGTCGGCGCCGAGGCCACCCGCTCGCCGTCGACGAAGAACGAGATCGTCCCGGCGCCGCCGTCGATCACCGAGGTGAGGCTGTACCAGCGGTCGGCCGCGATGCCCGAGGCGCCGCGCGCGTTGTTCTCGGCTCCGCCTCCGTTGGTCGTGATCGCCGTGCGCACCCGGTCGCGGACCGACGCGAACCAGTACTGGCTCGTGCTGTCGCTGCCGATGTTCCAGAGGAAGTGGAAGGTCGAGAGCATCGACGCGTCGGCGCGGGTCTCGACCGTCACGGTCGCCGACGAGCGGCCGGTCAGCAGGTCGTCGGGCAGCTCGACCCAGGGCGCGGCGCTCGTCTTGGCGCCGCCGGGCAGACGAAGCGACGTGCCGGTCCACAGGGAGTCGGTCCCGTTCACGACGCGCGCGGGCCCCACGGCCGAGGCCGCCGTGTTGGGCACGCTCGCGCCCGTCGCCTGGGTGAAGCGGTACTCCGCGAGCAGTCCCGACTGCGGGATCTGCGCGGGCTCCGCGGCGGAGACCGGAGGAGCGACGAGGCCCGAGAGCAGCACCGCCCCCAGTCCGAGCGTCGCGAGGGCGGCGCGCAGCGGCGCGCGCCTGGTGGTGGTGGTCATGGTGTGCTCCTTCGCACGAGGGGGGATCTCGAGACGGCCGCGGCGCGGCCTGCTCGATCAGCAGGGGAAGCCGCTGGTCGAGCAGCCGCGGAGCGGCGTATCGAGACCCGCATCGTCCAGAAGAGGGGGATCTCGAGACGGCCGCTGCGCGGCCTACTCGATCAGCAACAGGAGGGGGCGGGACTGCTGGCCCACCCTGCTGGTCGAGTAGCCGCGGAGCGGCGTATCGAGACCCGCATCGTCCAGAACGGGGGATCTCGATACGGCCGCTGCGCGGCCTACTCGATCAGCAGAGGGAGAGCTGCGCGGCCTAGCCGCAGGTCAGCGCCGGGTACCCGGACTGCACCGTCGCCGTGCGTCCGGAGTCGTCGACCCCGGCCGCGGTGACCGTCGCCGAGCCGGCGGGCAGAGCCGCCAGGCGCGTCGTGGAGCTCGCCGTCGCGGTCTTCCCGCCGCCCACCGCCGACAGGGTCTTCGTCCCGGACGCCGTGGCGACCGTGACGTCCGCGGGCAGGTCGTCGGTGTTGCGGACCGTGGTGGTCAGCACCGCCTTGCCCGAGATGCACCGCGCCGTGGTGGTCGCCGAGACCTTGAGGGCCGTCGTCGACTCCGGTGCGCCGACCGAGAGGCGGTAGCGCTGGCAGTCGTTGTTCAGCACGTCCCACTGGCCGATCAGCGTCCCGTCGAGCGCCGAGCAGTTGAACAGGTCGAGCGCCTTGCCGCTGTGCACGGCGCGCAGCTCGACGGTGCCGTTGTTCGACGGGCGGAGGCGCCAGGTGCTCCCGGTGACGTCGCACGCGCCCTGCGTGACGGTCGCGCCGTTCGCGGTGGAGCCTCCCGTGACCGCGAGGCACTTGCCCGCGGCGGTGACCGGGTGGATCTCGACGTCGCCCGCGCCGGTCGGCGTGAACGTGACGCGCTGGCAGGCGGCGCCGGTCCACTCCCGCTGCTGCAGGGTCGTGCCGTCGGCGGTCGAGCAGCCGGGCAGGTCGAACGTCTTGCCGGTGGCGAGCGAGCTCACGGCGACCGCTCCGGAGGGTCGCAGCGACCACTCCTGCGCGGCCGTCCCCGACACGGTCTCCTGCCGCACCGTGGTGCCGGACGCCTCGAGCAGTCGCCCGCTCTCGCGCGAGGTCAGCGTCGAGTAGCCGCCGGTCGCCGGGTCCACGCTCCACTGCTGGCAGCCGGGCGCGAGCCACGAGGACTGCTGCACCCCGGCTCCGGCGGCCGTCGAGCAGCCGACGGTCCCGAGGGACTTGCCGCTGCTGGCGTTCACGATGCGGACGAAGCCGTTGCCCGTGCTGTCGAGCTTCCAGTTCGCCCGCGGGGTCGAGCAGGAGCCCTGCACGACGGCGGCGCCGTCGCCGCTCGCGGTCGGCGAGACGGTGGCGCACTGGCCGGTGCTGCGGCTGACGAGCTGCCACGAGGCGCCTTCGACGCGGGCCGTGATCGGCGCGTTCTCGCCGCTGGGGACGGGGATCTGCGCGCTCGTGCCGAGCGGGGTCCCGAAGTCGGGCTCGCCCTCGGCGGTCCAGTCGACGAGGTGCGCTCGGGCCGAGCGCTCGCGCGAGCAGCCTCCGTCGGGCCGGGCGTTCGCGTGGTAGAGGTTCCACGTCTGGGTGCCGTCTGGCGAGTCGAAGAAGTCGTTGTGACCCGTGCCGAACTCGCCGTTCGCCTTCGAGAAGACCGGTCCGTCGCTCTTGGTCCAGGAGGAGGCGAGCACCGGGTCGCCGCTGCCGTCGTACTCGAGGGTCGCGAGCTGGTAGTCCTCGGTGCCGCAGAAGCTCGCCGAGTAGACGATCCAGGTGCGGCCGTCCTTCTGCAGCGGGATCGGGCCCTCGTTCACGGGCGCGCCGATGGTCTCCCACGACTCGACCGGCTGCGAGAGCACGTTCAGCGGTCCGGTGGCGGTCCAGGGGTCCGACATCCGGGCGATGTAGTTGTTCTGGAGCCGGTTGGGCTCGGGCGAGAACGCCGACCAGGTGACGAAGAGCTCTCCGTTCAGCTCGAGGTACGAGCCGTCGATGTTCCAGTCGTCGGTCGGGATCGGGCGGCCCTTGTAGGTGTAGGGGCCCATCGGGTCGTCACCGGCGCTCTCGATGACCTGCAGGTGCTGGCGGTCGAAGTTGCCGGCCGTGCCCATCGTGTACATGAGGTACCAGCGGGGCCCGTTCGGCCCGTTCAGGCGCTGCAGCTCCGGCGCCCACATGTTGGCGTTCCGGCCGGGGTTGGTGTCGGTGTACACGGTCACCGGAGTGGTCGTGCCGAGCGCCGCGAGGGTCGGCGCCTTCCGCATGACGACGCGGTTGTCCCAGGTCGTGGCGACCATGTAGTAGTTGCCGTCGTGGAACTCGATGGTCGGGTCGGCGGTGTCCGGCTCGATCGGGTTGGTGAAGGTCGGCTCGCCGATCGCCGCGGCCGGAGCGGCGGCGAGCATCGGGAGGGCGACGACGCTCGCGAGGAGGATCAGGAGCCCTGCGGTGAGGCGGCGGCGCGCGGACCTCAGCACGTCGTCACCACCCGGGGACAGATGCTCGTGGGGCAGGGGGCTGCTGTCATGGGTGACTCCATCGTCGAGGGTGCGTCGCGGGACGCGGTGCGCTGCGGACAGCCGGGAGGCCTTCGTGCGGGGGGCGCCTGGTCGTCCTCGACCCGCCCACCCGCGCGGCCTTCCGGCCTTGTTCACGGTAACATCGCGCTTCGCGAACGGTCAATCCGTTCGCGAGCGGCCGACGGCCCCGTCCTCGCGCAGCACCCCTCCGTCAGCCCGCGTTCGGCAGCAGCACCTCGACACGACCCTCGACCACGCGGGTCTCGAACGTCGGCTGCGGCGACGTGGCGGGACCGCGCAGCACCTCGCCCGACTCGAGCGAGAACACGCTGCCGTGCCACGGGCACGAGACGCAGGCCTCGCCGGACCGCTCCCCCACGGCGCCCTCGTCGAGGGGTCCCGACAGGTGGCTGCACACGTTCGACAGCACGCTCACCCGGTCGCCGTGGCGGAAGGCGAGCAGCGGGATCCCGCCGACCTCCTTCGTCACGCTCTCGCGCTCCGGCAGATCCTCGAGCGGGCCGAGGTCCTGCCAGCCCGAGGGGAAGCGGTGCGGCACGTCCTCGGCGTGGTTCGCTCCCGCCGCCTGCCGGTAGCTGAGGTGGCCGCCGAGGTAGCCGCCGCCCGAGACGACGGCGAGCCCGAGCATGCCCAGGACCTTGCCGCTCGCCCGGCGCCCCCTCGCCCGCTGCACGAACGACGCCGCGTAGAGCGCCGTCGCGACCACGTTGGCGGAGGCGTGCACGAGCCCGACGCGCGTCTGCTGCTCGTGCAGCTCGGACCAGTCGGTCCACCCGGCCGCCGCCGTGGGCAGCACGCTGACGACACCGAGCCCGACGAGGGTGCGCGCCGCGCGGTCGTTGCCGGGGAGCAGGTCCAGGACCGCGGCCGACACCCACGCACCGGTCGGCACGAGCACGAGCAGCGGATGCACGGGGTGCCCGACCGGGACGCCGTGCAGAACGTCGCGCACGGGCTGGGGGCGGATCACGGAGTTCACGACCTTCCGGGCCCGCTCGACGAGCGGATCCAGAGCGGCGGCGTCCTCGAGGCGGCTGACGAGTCTCACGAACTTCATTTCGCGCATGCCTCAGCACACCGCGGCACGACCGCGCGCACCAGGGGGTTGTGGCGGAGCGGTCAGAGCGGGCGAGGGCGGGATCAGCGCCTGCGACGCAGCAGCAGCACGGCGCCGAGGGTCGCCGCGACCGCGGCGAGCGCGCCCCACGGCACCGCGGGCACCGGAGCGACGCTCGTCGACGCGTCCTCGCCGCGGCGCAGCAGAGGCAGGTGCTCGACCTTCTCGGCGATCGCACCGAGCCGCGTGCTGATCGCCCGAGCGGCTTCTCCGCCGCCCGATCGGGCCGCCGCGTCCGCGGCGTCGCGGAGCCGGTCGAGCACCGAGAGCGGCACGGCCGCGACGGCGTTGCCCGGTGGGCGACGGGCGACGATCGGATGCGCCCGCGTCGGGGCCGTGCGCCGCACCACCTCCCAGGCGGCACCGAGCAGCTGCAGCTCGAGCCGGCCGACCCTCTCCTGCAGTCGCGGGAAGAGCTCGTCCTCCTCGTCGCGGACATCCTCGCGCAGCACCTCGACGAGCCGCTCGAGCAGCGCCGACCGCTCGGGATCGTCGTGACCCGTGCGATCCAGCCGGGCCACCAGCTCGTTGACCTCCTGATGCTCCCGCTCGACCTCGAGGGTCAGCTCCTCGCCGTCGGGCAGCACCCGGCGCATCACCGGCCACAGCACGGCCTCCTCGGCGAAGGCGTGCGGGAACACGAGCCGGTCGATGCGGTGAAGCACGGCGTCCTGCTCCTCGCCGCTCGTGCGCTCGAGCTCCTCGAGCAGGCCGTTCAGAGCGAGGTGATCGTTCTTCTGGCGCACGAGGACGCTGAGCGGACCCCCGAGCTGCGCGGTGTCCTGGTCGGCGACGGACAGGGTCACGGGGTCCTCCTGACGGACGGGGCGGGCACGGCCGACGGCAGTCTGCGACGACCGGGCGCCCGGACTCCACGGGGTTGCGCTCGGCCGCCCGGGTACTCCCGCACAGACGCGTCGTGCGGCGCACCCGAACGGGCGCGGGAGCATACTCCCCCGCCCGAGGGAACTGTCAACGGGCCTTCGCTCCGCGGCCATCCTGCCTAGCGTCGGTGTCGAGGCCGGCGTCCACTCGGGCCGCCCTCACTCCGCCCCACCGGAACTCGAGAAGCAAGGAAGTCCCATGATCGACACCACCGCTATCGACAGCATCTACGGCTCGACCGTCTACGGATCGGACGGCGACAAGATCGGCTCGGTCGAGCAGGTCTATCTCGCCGACGACACCGGCAACCCCGTCTGGGCGACGGTGCGCACCGGCCTCTTCGGCACCAAGGAGACGTTCGTCCCCCTCGAGGGCGCCTCGTTCGACGGCGACCGCCTCACCGTCTCGTACGACAAGTCCTTCGTGAAGGACGCCCCGAACATCGACGCCGACGGCTCCCTGACCGAGGACGAGGAGGCCGAGCTGTACCGCTACTACAACCTCTCCGGCGCCGCCTCCGTCTCGGACGGCGTGGACGGCTCGGCGGGCTACGCCGGCACGACGACCGGCACCGGCACCACCGGAGTCGACACGAACGTCGGCCGCGACACCTCCGGCCCGACCACGGACGACGCAATGACCCGCTCCGAGGAGCAGCTGCACGTCGGCACCGAGCAGGTCACGACCGGCCGCGCCCGCCTGCGCAAGCACATCGTGACCGAGCGGGAGAGCGTCACCGTCCCCGTCTCGCACGACGAGGTCCGCGTGGTCCGCGAGCCCATCACCGACGCGAACGTCGGCGCCGCCACCTCCGGCCCCGAGCTCAGCGAGGAGGAGCACGAGGTCGTGCTGACCGAGGACCGCGTCGTCGCCGCCAAGGAGACGGTCCCCGTCGAGCGCGTCTCGCTCGGCACCGAGACGGTCACCGAGCAGCAGCAGGTCACCGAGGACGTCCGCCACGAGGAGATCGAGGTCGACGACGACGGAGTCACCCCGCGCCGCGACCGCGACGGACTCTGATCCCCGTCGCCGGCGGCGGGACCCGACCCGCCGCCGGCGCTCCCTCCCCCCTGCACCCCGTGAGGAACACCGTGCCCGACAGCCGCCCCCCGGCCGACCTCCCGCCCGACGACGCCGTCACGGTGATCCGCTCGGAGGAGCGCCTCTCGGCGACGACCGTGCGCACCGCCACCGAGAGGGTGCGGATCCGCCGCGTCGTCGTGACCGAGGAGCGCACGGTCACCGTGCAGCTGCGCCGCGAGGAGCTCGTGATCGAGCGCGAGCCGATCGACGGCGACGCCGGGCCCGCATCCGACGCCGAGCCCCCCGCCCCGATCACCCTCGTGCTGCACGCCGAGGAGCTCGTGCCGACGACCCGCGTCGTGCCCGTCGAGCGCGTCAGCGTCCTCGTCGACCGCATCGTCGAGATGCGCACCGTCTCGGACTCGGTGCAGAAGGAGCGCGTCGACGTGCAGACCTCCGTCCGCGACCGGCTCGACGGCGACGCGGAGTAGCACTCGCCCCCATCGGACCCTCTGCGGGTGGGCGCATGCACGATCTGCAGGGGATCCGGCGCCCCTCCGCCCTCGTGCCGCGGCGGGAACCGCATTCCTGTGCGAAGTACCTGCAGATCGCACACTTCCCCTACCGCTTCGGAGCCGCGCTCACGCCCGGCGGCTCGCTACGGTGACGGAGTGACCCGCCTCGCACCCGCCTCCCGATGACCCCCGACGGCTGGTGGGCGCTCGCCCTCGCCGTGCTCGGCGGCGCCGTGCTCGTCTGGTGCGCGCTCGTCCTCGTCCTGTGGCTGCAGCAGCGGCGAATGGGCCGCGCGATCGACTGGCGGGAGGCGCTGCGCCTGATCCCGGACGTCGTCCGCCTGCTCCGCGCCCTCCTCGCCGACAGCACCGTGCCGCGCTCCGTCCGCTGGGCGCTCGTCGGTCTGCTCGGCTACCTCCTGCTCCCGATCGACCTGATCCCGGACGTGATCCCCGTGCTCGGAGTCGCGGACGACGTCCTCGTCGTCGCGCTCGTCCTGCGCTTCGCGATCCGCCGCGCAGGTCCGGAGGTGGTCTGCCGGCACTGGCCCGGCAGCCCGGAGGGACTGCGCAGTCTGCTGGCCCTGGCCGGCTCCGACTAGTCCCGCTCGCCCGCGCCGTGCGCCAGCAGCACCACGATCCGGCGCAGGTGCAGCGCGACGAGCACTCCCGGCCCGAGCGCGCTGCCCGCGGCCACCGCCCGCTCGTCCACCGCCTGCACCAGGAGGCGCACCGAGCGGGTCGCCTCGGCGAGCAGCCGGTGCGCCTCGGCCGTCCCCGCGCCGTGGCGGTCGACGGCATCGGCCACCGCTCGCAGCGCGTCGCCGAGCGGTCGGCGCAGCTCCGCATCGAAGCGCAGCGCCCCCGGCCGGTCCCACATGGTGTCGGCGAGGGCGCTCGTCGCGTCGCGCACGTGGAAGAGGATCGTGTCGAGCACGGCCAGCCGGTCGTGATCGGAGCGGGAGTCGCGGCGGTGCAGCAGCGCGCGCGGATTGCCCTTGCGGCTCTCGTCGGCCTCGACGAGCGTGCGCCGCACGTCCTCCGAGGTGGCGGCCAGCTCCTCCCCCGTGCTCGCCCACGAGTCGCGCTCGGGCGGCCACGGCTCGTCGAGGGCGTCGGCCGTGTCGCGCAGCACGCCCGCCAGACGCTCCTGGAACTCGTCGACCCGCGCCGCCGCCGCCTCGCTGGTCAGCCCCGGCACCACGATCAGGTTCACGAGGAGTCCCACGACCACTCCGACCGCCATCTGCACGAGGTAGCCGAGCGAGTAGTCCTCGGCGTCCGCTCCTCCGATGATCAGCACGAACAGCGCCGCCATCGGCACGTACTCCTTGCCCGCGCCGAACCAGCCGGTGCCCGACACGAGCACGCCGAGCCCGACGATGATCGGGATCGTCCACCACGTCGGCCCGACCGTCACGACGACGAGCGTCGCGAGCGCGATCCCCGCCGCGAGCCCGGCGAGCGTCTGCAGGCCCGTGCGCGCCGAGCCCATCAGGGTCGGGTACATGCTCACCAGCGCGCCGAGCGGTGCGTAGTAGGGGTACTCCTCGGCGACGCCGGGCACGTGCGGCGCGAGGGCCCAGGCGATCCCCACCGCGAGCGCGGTCTTCGCGGCGAGGAGGAGGCGCGGCGCGGCCGTCGCTGCTCGCCAGGCTCGGGCTGCTCGGGTGCTGGTCACCAAGGGACCCTACGCGAGGGCCGCGGCGGAGTGGTCGCGATCGTCCGGATGCCGTCCGGCCGACCCCGACGCCGCGCGGCAGGGCGGGCTCGCGCGGCGAACGTCGAGCCGGCGGTGCTCGAGCGGCCGGAGGTGGCCGCGGCACTCCGCCCCTCGCCTCTGCGCGCCGGGACGCCCGGGCTCGACTCCCGCGACTCGATGGCGCGAGCCCGTGACCGCCTCGTTCGCGGCGCTCCTGCAGCGCCTCGACGCTCCGCAGCGCCTCCCGTCGCAGCACCCCTGACACTCCGGTACCCTCGCCCGATGACGCGCGCCCGCCTCCTCCCCGCCCTCGGTGCCCTGCTGCTCGTCGCCGGAGTCGTCGTCGCACTCATCGCACCCCGCGAGACCTCCTTCGGCTGGTTCGCGTACGCGCCCCTCTCGACCGAGGTCTTCACTCCGGACGGCACGCTCCTGCTGCGCCGGGAGTGGCTGGTGTCGGCCGCGCTGTTCGCGCTCGGCCTGGTCGTGCTCGCGTTCTGGACGGGGATCCGCACGGGGTCGCGACAGGCGCGGCGCCGGGACTGATCCGCGCGGTCGCCCCTCCAGGTGTCGTATCGCCCGGAAGGGCCGCTCGGCCGTACTTCTGCGATGGACATCCTCAACGGTGCGATCCTCAGCGGCGGCGACACCCTCTGGACGTGGGTGGTGCTCCCGGTCCTCGCGGTGCTGGGCGTCTACTTCACCCTGCGCTCGGGGGTGGTGCAGTTCCGGATGATCCCCGAGATGTTCCGCACCCTCACCGACAAGACCCCCCTCGACGAGGCGGGATGGCCGCAGTCGGTGTCGGCGTTCCAGGCGTTCACCATCTCGGCGGCCTCGCGGGTCGGAGTCGGCAACATCGCCGGCGTCGGGACGGCCATCGCCATCGGCGGGCCGGGCGCGGTGTTCTGGATGTGGACCATGGCGTTCGTCGGCGGGGCGTCGAGCTTCGTCGAGTCGACCCTCGGCCAGCTCTACAAGGTGCGCGACCAGGACGGGTTCCGCGGCGGACCGGCCTACTACATGCAGTACGGCTTGAAGGCGCGCTGAATGGGCATCGTCTTCGCCGTCATCCTCATCGTCTGCTTCCCGCTCGCCTTCAGCTCCCTCCAGGCGAACACGATCAGCGCCACCGTCTCGTCGAGCTTCGGCGGCCAGTTCGGCTGGATCCCCGCGGTCGTGGGCCTCGCGCTCGCGGTGCTGACCGCGCTCGTCGTCTTCGGCGGCGTCCGCCGCATCGCGAACGTCACCCAGGCGGTCGTCCCCGCGATGGCTCTGGGCTACCTGCTCCTGGGGCTCGTCATCGTCGGGCTGAACATCGACCAGGTGCCGGTGGTCTTCTCCTCGATCTTCACGCAGGCGTTCGGGTTCAACGAGGTCGTCGGAGCGACGCTGGGCACGATCATCATGACCGGCGTCAAGCGCGGCATGTTCTCGAACGAGGCCGGTCTCGGATCCGCGCCCAACGCCGGCGCGAGCGCCGCCGTCACCCACCCGGTCAAGCAGGGACTCGTGCAGACGCTCGGCGTCTACTTCGACACGTTCCTCGTCTGCTCCATCACCGCGTTCATCATCCTGGTCTCCACCCCGGACCTCGCCGGCGCCACCCGCGGCATCGGGCTGACCCAGGAGGCGATCGTCGGCAACCTCGGCGAGTGGTCGAACATCCTGCTGAGCATCATCATCTTCCTGCTGGCCTTCAGCTCGATCCTCGGCAACTACTACTACGGCGAGTCCAACATCGAGTTCATCACCGCCCGCCGCGGCGTCCTGACCGGCTACCGGATCGTCGTCGTCGCGGTCGTCTTCCTCGGCTCCATCGCGTCGGCCGACCTGATCTGGAACACCGCCGACGGCATCATGGGCCTGATGGCGCTGGTGAACCTGATCGCCATCGGACTGCTGTCCGGAGTGGCGTTCGCCCTGCTCAAGGACTACAGCGCGCAGCGACGGCGCGGCCTGGACCCGGTCTTCACCCGCGACCGCCTGCCCTCGGTCCGGGGCGTGCAGTGCTGGCAGGACGAGCTGAGCGTGACGGGGCCGCTGCCGGTGCCGACGGCCGCGGCGGCGAAGAGCGCGCGGCGCTGACGACGCGCGCGCGGGTCTCTCGACGAGCCCGCGCCTCGGGTCCGGATCCGATCCTCGCGACGGATCCGGATCCGGCCCTCGAAACGTCCGTCCCCGCCCGCGCGGGTCAGCTCTCGACGACGGGCAGCTCCGCGCTGGCCACGACGTCGCCGCCGGCCGCGACGATCTCGACGGCGGCCACCGCGTCGCGCGGCACCGCGGCGTTCATCTCGCAGTCGATCTCGACCGCGCTGCCCAGGAACGAGCCCGACGGCAGCCGCTCCCCCGACTCCGTGACCAGCACCAGGTCGTAGCTCTCGCCCACCGCGAAGCCGCTCGCCCGCAGCACCGTCTCGGTCCCCCACGTGTGCGCGATCACCGACCCCTCGACGTCGACCGCCGTCGACTCCTCGAAGGCGATCGTCTCGACGGCGCCGAGGGTCCCCGGCGGCCCGGCGACCGGCCTCTCGCCCGTGCCCTGGAGCAGCGTCGCGCCGAGGGCGCCGACGGCCACCGACGCCGCGACAGCTCCGACGGCGAGCGCGAGGCGTCCCCGCCTCGGCCGCGCGGGAACCTCCTCCTCGGGGATGCGCAGCACGCGCGACCGGAGCGCGGCCGACGCCTCGCCCTCCTCCCACCCGCCGAGATCGCCGAGGCGGTCGACGACGACGCCGAACGACGCCAGTTCGCGGTCGACGGTCGGGTCCTCGGAGCGCAGCCGGTCGAACTCGACAGCCTCCTCGGGCGAGAGCTCGCCGGCCAGGGCCGCGGCGATCAGCTCCTCGCGGCGTCCGCCGGGCTGCTCGGTGCCTGTCATGGTCGCTCCTGGTCGGTGGGGTCGGCCTCCGCGAGGTGGCCGCGGAGTGCTCGGAGAGCGTAGAAAGCGCGGGTGCGCAGAGTGGCGATCGGCACGCCGGTCG
The DNA here is from genome assembly GCF_001995175.1 of Rathayibacter rhapontici. Taxonomy (GTDB): domain Bacteria; phylum Actinomycetota; class Actinomycetes; order Actinomycetales; family Microbacteriaceae; genus Rathayibacter. Next base: position 17,813 of record NZ_MUKN01000003.1, on the reverse strand, counting down.
CCTGCGAGAGATCGGAGTAGCTCTCGCCGCGGAGGTGGATCGCGACCACGACGGCGCGGTGCTGCTCCGTGAGCCGCGCGAGCGCCTCCGCCATCGCGAGCGGCTCGAGAGGGTCGCGCTCGTCGCCTGCGACGTCCTCGAGCACCTCCGCCTCGACGAGGCGGGGCAGGCGCTGGAGAGACCGGTGCACGTCGATCACGACGTTGCGGGCGATCGCGAACAGCCAGGTGCGCAGGCTCGCGCGCTCGGCGGAGTAGCCCGCGCGCGACCGCCACGCCCGCAGGAACGTCTCCTGCACGCAGTCCTCCGCGAGCTGCCGGTCGCGCAGCGCGTTCACCGCGAAGCCCAGCAGGGCACCGCCGTGCTCGTCGTAGGCGGCGGCGAGATCGAAACCGGCGTCGGGGTGCAGCGGAGTCACCGGAGCGGGGTCGCGAGGGAGCCTCGTCACAGCGGGCCCCTCCCGTCGTCGCATCGCCGTCGCCGTCATCGGCACCTCCCCGATCGTGGGCCGATCGGCCCGTCGAGAGGAGTACGTCCGCGCGGGACGCTTCGTTCATCCGGAGGCGGATCCCGAGTCTAGGAAGAACTTCCGAGAGGCGGATGAACGCGGAGCACCCCGCGCCCGTACACCCCTGCATCGGGCCCACCCGGTCGCCCGCGAACGAAAGGCTCCACCATGACGAAGACGTCCGCCACCCGGAACCGCCTGCTCGCCCTGGGCGGCATCACCGCCGTCGCCGGAGCCTCCCTCCTCGCCGCCGCGCCCGCCCACGCCGAGACCGAGGTGGCCGCGCCGTCGAGCTTCACCAGCGCGTTCACCGTCATGGCCACCCCCGACCAGGTCGTGAACGCCGACTCGGTGGCGACCCCCGGCGAGGCGGGAGCCGCCGGCGAGATGACCTTCCGGGTCAACAGCGACCTCGAGATCATCTGCTACGACATCACCCTCACCGGCGTCACGGGCGAGTACCAGAGCCCGGCGAAGACCGCGACGCACATCCACCAGGCCGCGCTCGGGAAGTCCGGACCCCCGCGGATCGCGTTCCCGAACCCCTCGCCGGTGGGCGACGGACCGCGCACCAGCTCCGGCTGCCTGCAGGGCCCGTTCACCACGGGCGTCCAGGCGAACGGCGCCGACACCGGCACCGGCTTCTCGCTGAAGGCCCTCGAGGCCGACCCCGCCGGCTTCACCGGAGACGCGCACACCGCGTCCTTCGCCGCCGGCGTCGTGCGCGGCCAGCTCTCGCAGGTGCCGGTCGGCGGCCTGCAGACCGGCGGCGGTGCGACCGCGGCCGCGTCCTCGTCCGGCCCCGACGCGGGGTGATCGGAGTCGCGGGCATCGGCGCCCTCGCCGCGCTCGGCGCTCTCGGAGTCGTCGTCGCCCGCCGCCGCACCGCGTCCTGACCGTGGGCACTCGACTGAGGAGCGGCGCCGTCCTCTGCGCGGCGCTGCTCCTCAGCGGGTGCGCCGCGTCCGCGCCTGCCGGGTCCGCGGCTCCCGGGTCCGGGGCTCCCGGGTCCGGGGCGGCGGGAGCGGCGACTCCCGTGATCGCGTCCCCGCTCGCGACGACCGCTCCGGCGGCGCCCGCTCCGCCCCCGTCCACTCCGACGGACTCCTCGACGGCGGCACCCGCCCCGGTCACCGCCGCCCCGACCCCCGTCCTGGGCGTCGGCGTCGAGCCCGCGCGCCTCTCCGTGCCCGCGATGGATCTCGAGGAAGCGCTGATCCCGCTGGGGATCGCGGCCGACGGGACGATGGAGGTGCCCGTCGACTACGACGACGTGGGCTGGTTCTCGGGCGGCGGACGTCCGGGCGGCACCGGGCGCACGGTGATCGCCGCCCACGTCGACTCCCGCTCCGGACCCGCCGTCTTCTTCCGCCTGCGCGAGCTCGCCGTCGACGACGAGATCGAGCTGACCGGAGTCGACGGCTCGCTGCACCGCTACCGGGTGACCGCGACCGAGTCGCACCCTAAAGCGGCCTTCCCCACCGCCGCCGTCTTCGGCGGCACCCTCGAGGACGAGGTCGTGCTCGTCACCTGCGCCGGCGCCTACGACACGGGCATCGGCCGCTACGAGGACAACCTCGTCGTCTTCGCCTCCCGCACCTGACTCCTCCGGGCGGCCCTCCGCGCCGGACCGACGAAGAACGCCCAGCCACCCGGCGAGAACGGCCGCCTCACGCGCGTCCACGCGGCCGCTCGCGCCGGATCGACGAAGAGCGCGACCCATCCGGCAAGAACGGCCGCCTCACGCGGGTCGAGGCGGCCCTTCGTGCCGGATCGAACCCGCGGCGACGACGCCGATCCGAGCAGGCTCGGCCACTCCGCGTCCCGCGCCGATCCCTCTCCGCCTCAGCGGGCCGACGGGCGCTCGGTCCATTCGGCGCGACCGGCCGCCCCTCCCACCCGCGGGCAGCCGTCCGCGACGGATCGACCGAGACCCACACGACCCGGATCCGAGCCTCGTCACCACTGCCGACGCCGCACCAGCACGGCTGCGACGGCCGATCGACGGGAGCGCGGTCAATCCGGCGAGAACGGCCGCCGCTTTCCGCTGCGGGCGGCCGTCCGTGAAGGATCGGACACAACACGGACACGACCCCCGCGTCGACATCGGCACCCTCCCGCGCCCGCACCGCTCCGCCCTTTCGCGCCGGATCGACGGACCGGGTTCATCCGGCGAGAACGGCCGCCTCTCCCACCTGCGGGCGGCCGTCCGTGACCGTTCGGACACGACACGGCCGCGACACGGGTCGGTGCCGAATGGACAAGGCCGTCGTCCTGCGCCAGGATCATCCGAGTCACGAGACCCGGCCCCGTCTCGATCCGGAACCCGGCGACCGCGGAACGCCGCGTCGCGGGGAGCGGGACGGCCCCCGGGTCGAGCAGGCGTTTCGGGTACGCCGCTCCTCCCCCGCCGTCCCCCGGGTGGGGCCGTCCAGGGCGGCCCCACCCCTCTTCCCTCCTCGCAGCGGCGGAGCAGCGCACCACAGCGTCAGCCGCGCGGCCCCACGTCAGCCGCGCACCACCGGCGTCACCAGCGCACTCCACGTCACCCGCGCATCACCAACGTCAGCCGCCCGCTTCCCACATCAGCCGCGCCCCCTCACACCCGCGCGTCACCCGCGCACCCCCGCGCCACCCGCAGACCACCGCCTCACCCGCGCCGCGCGAACCCCCCGAGGCTGTACCCGAGCAGCAGCCCCGCCATGACGACTCCCGACGCGACCGCCATCGCCTCCGCCGCACCCGTCAGCAGGCCGATCCCGCCCAGCACGACCAGCAGCCCGCCCAGCAGCGCGAACATCCGCTCGTGGAACGCCCACGCGAAGGGCAGGAAGTGCAGACCGACGACGAGCGCGATGAGGGCGGGCCGCAGCGCGCCCGCACCGGCCTCCTCCAGCAGCCGCGTGCCGACCGCGATGAGCGCCAGCTCGCCGACGACGCAGGCGAGGTAGACGGCGATGCCGACCCGGGTCGGAGGCGCGAAGCGGCCGAGGCCCCGCGGCCGGACGAACAGGAACCAGAGCGTCGCCGCGATCAGCGCGACGACCCCCGCCCTGACCACCAGCGCCGCCGCCCCGGAGGACGTGTACGAGAAGACGAACACCGCGGCGCCTGCCAGCCCGATCAGCGCGCCGGTGCGGCGCGGATCGGCGAACCGGGGCGGGGCGGGAGCATCGGCGGTCATCGGGCGAGCCTCGCAGACGGGCACCGCGAGCGGTAGGCCGGGCCTCGTCGCACGAGCGCTCCTCCGAGACCCCCTCGCCGAAGAAGGCCCGCGCCCGTTCCCGCCACCCCTCAGCCCTGCGCCAGGATCGACCCCGTGACCGCCTCGATCGAGTGCACGACCCGCTCCCCCCGCTCCGCCGCGGAGATGTTCGACCGCGCACGGGACATCGGCCTGCACACCGCCTCGCAGTCCGCGGCCGGCGAGCGCGCGGTCGCCGGAGTCGTCTCCGGCCTGATCGGCCCCGGCGAGGAGGTGACGTGGCGGGCCCGCCACTTCGGCGTGCCGTTCCTCCTCACCAGCCGGATCACCGCGTTCGAGGCTCCGCACCGCTTCGTCGACGAGCAGGTCCGCGGACCGTTCGCGCACTTCCGGCACGAGCACCGCTTCGAGGCCGACGGCACGGGATCCGTCATGATCGACCGTCTCGAGTACTCGGCACCGCTGGGGCCGCTCGGCAGGATCGCGGAGCACCTCGTCGTGACCCGGCACCTCCACCGCCTGCTGCAGGAGCGCGGCGAATTCCTCGCCGCTCCCTGAGCCCGGGCGCCGGCCCCCGGCAGCGCCCTGAAAGGGGGCCCGCCCCTCCGCTCCCGCTCGCACAGGCTGACTATGCTTGTGCCACCCACGACCGGCGAGCCCGCGCCGATCCGCGGGTTCGCGACCTCGACGCCCGGGGACCGGAGGGGGTGCACATGGCCGACCGGCCGAATCTGCGGCACGTCGCCGCCGTCGCCGGCGTCTCGCACATGACCGTGTCCCGCGTCCTGAGCGGTCACCCCAACATCAAGGAGTCGACCCGGCAGCGGGTCCTCGAGGCGGTCGACGAGCTCAACTACCGGCCCAACATCGCCGCCCGCTCGCTGGTCACGCAGCGCACCGACCGCATCGGCGTGATGGTCGAGAGCGGAGCCGAGTTCGGGCCCTCGAGCACGCTGCGGGCGATCGAGCGCGCGGCCCGCGAGAAGGGCTACTCGATCACCTCGGTCGCTCTGCGCGACGACCACGACATGACCCCCGTCGACGCGATCAACCACCTCACGGGCCTGGGGATCGACGCGCTCTGCGTCATCGCCCCGCGCTCCTCCTCGGTCGCGACGCTGCGCACGGTCGAGATCGGCGTGCCCACGCTGGTCGTCAAGTCCGACAAGGACCCCACCTTCCTCACCGTCTCGGTCGACCAGCAGGCGGGCATGGCGCAGGCCGTCGACCACCTCGCGGCGCTCGGCCACCGCGACGTGCTCCACATGTCCGGCCCCCTCGACTGGCTCGCGCCCGCGCCCGCGAGCGCGCGTTCCACTCGCGGGCGAAGGCCTGGGGCATGCACGAGCGGCCCATCGTGGTCGGCGACTGGACCCCCGACTCGGGCTACGACTTCGCGACCAGCCTGCGCTCGGTGCCCGACTTCACCGCGATGGTGGTCGCCAACGACGAGATGGCGCTCGGAGTGATCCACGGACTCGTCGAGCGCGGCATCCGCGTGCCCCAGGACGTGAGCGTGATCGGCTTCGACGACCTGCCCACCGCGCGGCACTTCCTCCCGCCGCTCACCACCGTGAAGCAGGACTTCGACAAGCTCGGCTCGACCGTCGCCGAGGTGATCCACGCGCGGATCCGCGGTCAGGAGATCCCGCAGCGCACGCGGATCCCCACCGAGCTGATCGTGCGCGAGTCGACGGCCGCTCCCCGGTCGTGACCCTTCCGGGACCATCCCGGCTCCCGTGCTCGCGTATCATCGGCGGCACCCATTGGCGTGAGACATCTGCTCGCGCGCGACACGAACCGAGGGCGGCACGTGGCAGTTCAGTCGAGGACGACGGAGCGCTCGGCCGTCCCCGTCGTCGAGATGACGGGCATCACGGTCTCGTTCTCCTCGGGCCGCGCCCTCCAGGATGTCGGCTTCCGCCTGTTCCCCGGTGAGATCCACGGCCTGATGGGCGAGAACGGCGCGGGCAAGTCGACGCTGATCAAGACGCTCACCGGCATCCACCGCCCCGACGCCGGAGTGATCACCGTGGACGGCGTCGAGCGCAGCTTCTCGGGTCCCGCCGACGCCAAGTCCGCCGGCATCTCGGCCGTCTTCCAGGACGAGCGGCTGACGGACAACCTCAGCATCGGCGAGAACATGATGCTCGGCCACGAGGTCCGCGGCCGCTTCGGCATCTCGTGGTCGCGCACGCACCAGCGCGCCGCCGAGATGCTCGGCGAGCTCGGGCTGGGCGATCTCGATCCGCGCCTGCCGCTGCGCTCGCTGTCCCCCGCGATCCGCCAGCTGGTCGCGATCAGCCGCGCCATGGTCGATCAGCCGCGCGTGCTGGTCCTCGACGAGCCCACCTCGAGCCTCGACCTCGGCGACGTCGCCCGCCTCTTCGCCGTGCTGCGGCGCCTGCGCGACAGCGGTGTCGCGATCCTCTTCGTCTCGCACTTCCTCGAGCAGGTGCTGACCCTCAGCGACCGCCTCACGGTGCTGCGCGACGGCAGCACCGTCGGCGAGTACCCCGCGCGGAGCATGGACCGCGCGGAGCTGATCGCGAAGATGATCGGCAAGGACATCGACGCGCTGCGGCAGATCGGCTCCGACCGGCGCGAGCACCGCCGCCAGCCCAGCGGGCCGCCGATCTACCGGGCGTTCGGCCTCGGCCGGCGCGGAGCCGTCGCCCCGACCGATCTGGAGCTGCACCGCGGCGAGATCGTCGGCTTCGCGGGACTGCGCGGCTCCGGTCGCACCGAGCTGGCCTCGCTCCTGAGCGGAGTGGACCGCGCCGACTCCGGCCGCGTGCTGATCGACGGCGAGCCCGCGCAGATCACCGACCCGGGCTCGGGGCTGCGGAACCGGATCGCGCACTCGAGCGAGAACCGCCGCGAGGACGGGATCATCGGCGACCTCTCCCTCCGCGACAACCTCGTGCTCGGCATCCAGGCGCTGCGCGGCTGGGCGCACCCGCTCTCGGCGGCCGAGACCGACGACCTCGTCTCGACGTACATCGAGGCGCTGAACATCACCCCGGCCGACCCGGACATCCCGGTGAAGTACCTCTCGGGCGGCAACCAGCAGAAGGTCGTGCTCGCGCGCTGGCTCGCGACCCGGCCGCGCCTGCTCGTGCTCGACGAGCCGGCGCGGGGGATCGACGTGGCCGCGAAGGTCGAGATCCAGGCGCACATCTCGCAGCTGGCCAAGGAGGGCGTGTCGGTGGTCTACATCTCCTCCGAGCTCGAGGAGGTGGTGCGCCTCAGCGATCGCATCGTCGTGTTCAAGGACCGCGAGAAGATCGGCGAGGTCAGCAACGGCCCCTGGCTGACGGTCGACACGATCGTCGAGATGATCGCCGCGGACGCGGATCCGGACGCCGACGAGGACGACACCGACCCGTTATAAACCGCTCATTGCACCGCCGAGATTGTTCACGGTAACATTCGGAACAGGACGCGCTCCCGTCGTGTCCACGAGCACTGCAATCACCGCATCTCAGGGCCCCTGGGCCCCATTCCCCGGGTCTTCGGACCCACCCCATCCCGGGCGCTCCTCAGCGCGCCCGCGGTCTCAAGGAGGAGACACATGTCCACGAAGAGGCGTATCGGCCAGTTCCTGGGTTTCGCAGCGGTCGGAGCGATGGCCTTCGGCCTCGCGGGCTGCTCCGGAGGCGACTCGGAAGCAGGCGCCGGCGGCGAGGGCGACCTGACCACCATCGGATTCGTGGCCGTCGGCCCCGAGGGCGCGTGGCGCCAGGCGAACGAGACCAACATCGAGGACACGTTCACCGAGGAGGCCGGCTACGACCTCAAGTACGCGCCCGCCACCAACGGCGACCAGAAGTCCCAGATCGACTCCTTCACCTCGTTCGTCGACGAGGGCGTCGACATCATCCTGCTCTCGGCCACCGAGGGCTCCGGCTGGGAGGACTCGCTCGAGCGCGCCCAGGAGGCCGAGATCCCGGTCATCCTGATCGACCGCGGCATCGAGCCGGACAACTCCGACCTCTACGTCACGCGCATCGCGCCCGACAACATCGCGGTCAGCACCTCGGTCGCCGACTGGGCCACCACGACCTTCCCCGACGGAGCGAACTACTTCACGCTCGAGGGCCCCGCGGGCGTCTCGGTCGTCAACGAGCGCAACGAGGGCTGGGACGAGGTCATCGGAGCCGACTCGAAGTTCGTCAAGCTCGGCGCGCAGACCGCCAACTGGTCGACCGAAGAGGCGAAGAGCGTCTTCGAGACCGTACTGAAGTCGAACAACAACGACGTCCAGCTCGTCTTCGCCCAGAACGACGAGATGGGCCTCGGCGCCGTCCAGGCCGTCCAGGAGGCCGGCCTCACCCCCGGCACCGACGTCAAGATCGCCACGATCGACGGCACCAAGAACGCGCTGCAGGCCCTGGCCGACGGTGAGCTCAGCTTCGTCGCCGAGTACAACCCGCTGTTCGGCGAGACCGCCCTCGACGCCGTCGAGAAGACGCTCGCCGGCGAGACCGTCGAGTCCTCGATCGTCGTCCCGAGCGAGACCTTCGACTCGCCCGAGGTGGCCGCCGAGGTCCTCCCCGACCGCAAGTTCTAGTCGGAGCCGCCCGACGGCGCCGGTCGGCGCCCGACGGCAGCACCACAGGGCTCAGGCCCACCCCTGCGGATCGCGCGGGGTCCGGACGATCTCCGGACCCCGCGCGTTCCGTCCCTCGGCGTCACCGCTCCGGTCCGCCCCGCTCGAGAACGGAAGGACGCGACATGACAGCTTCGCCTCCGATCGTCGAGATGAAGAACATCTCGATCAGCTTCCCCGGTGTCAAAGCGCTCGACGGCGTCGACTTCCGCCTCTTCCCGGGCGAGGTCCACACGCTCATGGGCGAGAACGGCGCCGGCAAGTCCACGCTCATCAAGGCCCTGACCGGCGTCTACCGCATCGACAGCGGCGAGATCCTCGTCTCGGGCTCGCCCAAGCGCCTCAGCGGCACCGCGGATGCGCAGGCGGCCGGCATCTCCACCGTGTACCAGGAGGTGAACCTGGTCACGAACCTCTCCATCGGCGAGAACGTGATGCTCGGCTACGAGGTCCGCGGTCCCTTCGGCATCAACTGGAAGGCCACCCACGCGGCGGCCAAGGTCGCCCTGGCCAAGCTCGGGCTCGACCACCTCAACACCCGCCAGTCGCTCTCGTCGCTCTCGATCGCGATGCAGCAGCTGGTCGCGATCAGCCGCTCCACCGTGAGCGACTCGAAGGTCCTGATCCTCGACGAGCCGACCTCGAGCCTGGACGCGAACGAGGTCGAGAACCTCTTCGTCGTCATCCGCCGGCTGCGCGCCGAGGGCGTCGCGATCCTCTTCGTCTCGCACTTCCTCGACCAGGTCTACGCGATCAGCGACCGGCTCACGGTGCTGCGCAACGGCAAGTACATCGGCGAGTACCTCACTCCCGAGCTCGACCGCACCTCGCTCATCTCGAAGATGATCGGCAAGGACATCGCGGCGCTGCGCTCCCTCGACTCCGAGCGCGAGAACAGCGACCACCTCTACCGCGACGCGCCGCTCTACTCGGCCAAGGGCCTGGGCCGGAAGGGCTCGATCGAGCCCACCGACATCACGCTGCACCGCGGCGAGGTCGTCGCTTCGCCGGGCTCCTGGGCTCCGGCCGCACCGAGCTGGCCCGCCTGATCTACGGCGTCGACAAGCCCGAGACGGGCGAGATCACGCTGCACGGCAAGAAGGTCGACGTGCCCACGCCCACCGCGGGGCTCGCGCACAAGATCGCCTTCGCGAGCGAGAACCGCCGCGACGAGGGCATCATCCGCGACCTCTCCATCCGCGAGAACCTCATCCTCGCGGTGCAGGCCAAGCGCGGCTGGGCCCGCCCCCTCTCCAAGAAGGAGAAGGACGAGATCGTCGACAAGTACCTCGTCGAGCTCAACGTGCGCCCCGCCGACCCGGACCGCCCGATCAGCAAGCTCTCCGGAGGCAACCAGCAGAAGGTCCTCCTGGGCCGCTGGCTCGCCACGCACCCCGAGATCCTGATCCTCGACGAGCCGACCCGCGGCATCGACGTGGGCGCGAAGGCCGAGATCCAGGAGAAGGTCGTCGCCCTCGCCGGCGAGGGCGTCGCCGTGATCTTCATCTCGTCCGAGCTCGACGAGGTGGTCCGCCTCAGCGATCGCATCATCGTGCTCAAGGACCACCGGGTCATCGCCGAGATCCTCAACGGACCCGCGGTGACAGCGGAGTCCATCGTCACTACCATCGCCGCAGAGGGAGTCGTCGACGAGGACGTCGTCGTCCTCGAAGGCGCCACGCAGGAGGCCGCATCATGAGCAGCGACACCCGAACCGGGAGGACCTCGATCCTCACCGGCCTGATCCGGCGGCAGTGGTTCTGGGGAGCGGTCGCGATCGTCCTCCTCCTGCTGATCAACGTCGTCAAGGACCCCGGATACCTCTCGGTCTCCATGAGCCCCACGACCGGCTACCTCGTCGGCAACGTGATCGACATCGCCCGCGCCGCGGCTCCGATCCTCATGATCGCCGTCGGCATGTGCCTCGTCGTCGCGACCGGGGGCATCGACCTCTCGGTCGGCTCGATCATGGTCGTCGCCGGCGCCGTCTCGATGGAGTTCCTGAACGCCCAGAGCGCTCCCGACTCCCTCGGCGCCGCCGCGGCCGCCTTCGGACTCGCCCTGCTGGTCAGTGCGGCGCTCGGAGCGGTGAACGGCGTGCTCGTGTCGGTGGTGGGCCTGCAGCCCTTCATCAGCACCCTCGTCGTCATGCTCGCCGGCCGCGGACTCGCGAAGGTGATCACCGGCGGCCAGAACACGGCCGCCACCAACGAGCCGTTCCGCTGGCTCGCCAACGGCTACGTCTTCGGCCTCCCCGTCGTCTTCCTCCTCGCGATCGCCATCGTCGTCGCGGTCGGCCTGCTGGTCCGCCGCAGCGCCTGGGCCTGATGATCGAGGCCATCGGCATGGACGCCAAGCGCCCGCCTCGCGGGCATCAACCGCCGCGGCTCCTGCTCACCGCCTACATCAGCAGCGGCGTGCTGGCCGGAGTCGCGGGCGTCTTCGCCACCGCGAGCGTCATGACCGTCGACACCTCCCGCACCGGGTACCAGCTCGAGCTCGACGCGATCCTCGCCGTCGTCATCGGCGGCACCTCGCTGGCGGGCGGCAAGTTCAACATCGCCGGAGCCGCGGTCGGAGCGATCCTGATCGCGACCCTCGACAAGACCGTGGTCTTCCTCGGCGTCTCCTCGTCCGCGACGCCCGCCTTCAAGGCGATCGTGATCGTCGCTCTCTGCCTCCTGCAGTCCGAGCGCGTCCGCTCCGCCTTCTCCCACCGTCGCGAAGCGCGTCGTCGCGCCCCGCAGAAAGAGGCGATCCCCGCATGAGCGCCCTGCTGACCCGCTCCGCCCCTCCGGCGAGCTCCGAGCGCACGAGCGCCCGGTCCTTCTTCAGCCAGCACCTCGACAAGCTGCCCACCGTGGCGGCCCTGGTGATCTTCGTCGGCATGCTCGTCTACGGCGAGGCGGCCTACGGCCGGATCCTGCAGGCGAGCACCCTGTCGAACCTCCTGGTCAACAACGCGCACCTGATCATCCTGGCCGTCGGGCTCACCTTCGTGATCCTGACCGGCGGCATCGACCTCTCGGTCGGCGCGGTGATCGCCTTCAGCAGCGTCAGCGGCGTGCTGCTGATCAACGCCGGCTGGAACCCCTGGCTCGTCATGGTCCTGATGGTCGTCATCGGATCGGCCTTCGGCCTGATCTCGGGGATCCTGATCCAGTACTTCGACGTGCAGCCGTTCATCGCGACGCTCGCGATGATGTTCCTGGCCCGAGGCCTCGCCTCGATGCTGAGCACGGTTCCCGAGCGCCTCCCCGAGGACTCGGCGGTGACCTCGCTCGCGACGCCGATCAAGCTGATCGACGGCCCGAAGGTCAACGACTTCGTGATCAGCCCCGGCGTGATCATCGCCCTGCTGGTGGTCGCCGGAGCGTTCTTCGTCCTGCACCGCACCCGCATCGGCCGCACGGTCTACGCGATGGGCGGCTCCGAGCAGTCGGCGGCGCTGATGGGCCTCCCCGTGCTCCGCACGAAGCTCTTCATCTACGTGATCAGCGGCACGCTCGCCGGTCTCGCCGGCGTCGTCTACACGGCCCGACTCGGCAGCGCGCAGAACATCACGGGCACCGGATGGGAGCTCGACGCGATCGCGGCGACCGTCATCGGCGGCACGCTGCTCACGGGCGGGGTGGGCTTCGTGCTCGGCTCGGTCGTCGGCGCCCTGGTCCTGGGTCTGATGAACGTCCTGATCACCCGGGACGGCGGCATCCCCCCGGAGGCCACCACGATCATCACCGGCGGCATCCTGCTCGTCTTCGTCCTCCTGCAGCGCGCGGTCATGTCGCGAAGCAGGACGTAGCGGGCGCCCTCCGACGCTCCGCTGCGACGGCACCCCTGCCCCCCTCACCGGGGCAGGGGTGCCGTTCCGGTTCACCCGGTGATCGAGTCCGATCGATACCGCCGGACCCCTTCACGTTGACGTGAACATCGTGTTACCGTGAACACGCCGACGAGTGTCGGCACCCCCCCTCCCTCAGCAATGGTGCCGATCCAGGAGCAAGCGCGATGAAGCCCTACCTACGACCCCTCGTCCTGGCGACCGCCACGGCGCTGGCGATCCCCCTCCTCTCCGCGATGCCGGCCCAGGCCGCCGCGAACCCCGAGAACCTCGTGCTCCGGTACCAGCTGAACGAGACCAGCGGCACCGTCGCCCTCGACAGCTCGGGGAAGAACCGCAACGGCACGCTCGTGGGCGGCGCGAAGACCGGAGGCGACGCCGGCGTCGTCCTCGACGGCACCGACGACGCCGTGAAGCTGCCCGACGACATCCTCGCCGGGCTGAACTCGATCACCGTCAGCACCGAGGTGCTGGTGCGCCCCGAGCAGTCGGGCAACTACTTCGTCTACGGACTCGGCACCGCCGCGACCAGCAACTCCGGCGCCGGCTACCTCGCCACCCTCGCCGACAGCCGCTACCGCACGACGATCACGCCGAGCAACTGGCAGGGCGAGCAGAACGCGGACTCCGGCTCCGCGCTCCCCCGCGGAGTCTGGAAGACCCTCACCTACACGCTCGACGACGCGACCGACACCGCCCGCCTCTACCTCGACGGCGCGCAGGTCGCCGTGCAGACGGGCGTCACCACGAAGCCCGCCGCGATCGGCGGGGGCACCACCACCTCCAACTTCATCGGCCGCTCCAACTACGCGGCCGACAAGACGCTCGCCGGCAGCGTCCGCGACTTCCGCATCTACGACAACGCGCTCACCGCCGCCGAGGTGACCGCCCTGCAGCCGACCGCGGCGACGAAGGCCGCCCGCGACGCGTCCGCACTGGCGCTCGGCGACCTCTCGGCCGTCCAGGCGAACCTCGCACTGCCCACGACGGGCGCCAACGGCTCCGCGATCACGTGGGCCTCGAGCGCTCCCCAGACGATCTCGACCAACGGAGTCGTCACGCGGCCCGCCGCCTCGGCCGGCAACGCGACCGTCACCCTGACGGCGACCCTCACGAGCGGATCCGAGACCCGCACGAAGGCCTTCACCGCCACGGTCCTCGCGCAGTCCGGCGACCAGCAGGTCGTCGACGCGGCCGCCGCCGGTCTCACGATCCCGGACCTCACCGACGTCCGCGGCAACATCACGATCCCCGCGGCTCCCGCCGGCACCTCGATCAGCTGGACCTCCAGCGACCCGGCCGTCGTCTCGACCACCGGAGTCGTCACGCGGCAGTCCGCCGACCGCACCGTGACGCTCCGCGCGACCGTCACCAAGAACTCCGCCACCGCGACGCGCGACCTCGTCGCCACCGTGCGCGCCGCGAAGCAGCTCGCTCCGCTCGAGGGCTACGCGTTCGCCTACTTCACCGGCAACGACATCGCGGGCGAGAACATCTTCCTGGCCGCGAGCAAGGGCAACAACGCCCTCGCCTGGGACGAGCTCAACGGCGGTCAGCCCGTGCTGACCTCGACCTTCGGCGAGAAGGGCCTGCGCGACCCGTTCCTCATCCGCTCCCCCGAGGGCGACACGTTCTACCTGATCGCCACCGACCTCTCCATCGGACGCGACGGCAACTGGGACCGCTCGCAGCGCCAGGGCAGCCGCTACCTCGAGGTCTGGGAGTCGCACGACCTCGTGAACTGGTCCGAGCAGCGCCACGTGCTGGTCTCGCCCGAGACCGCCGGCAACACCTGGGCGCCCGAGGCGCACTGGGACGCCAGCATCGGCGCCTACGTCGTCTACTGGGCCTCGAAGCTCTACGCCGAGACCGACCCGAACCACACCGGCAACGTCAGCAACGTGATGATGTACGCCACCACCCGCGATTTCACGACGTTCTCCACTCCGCAGGTCTGGCAGAACACCTCGCGCATCGACTCCACCGTGATCGAGCAGAACGGCACGTTCCACCGCTTCACGAAGGACGAGGGCGCGAGCGGCACCGGCTGCTCCGACATCATCCAGGAGAAGTCCACGACGCTCCGCGCCCCGCTGACCGGCTGGACGACCGTCGACAGCTGCATCGGCCGCGACGCCGGCACCGGCGCCGTCGAGGGCCCCACCGCCTTCACGGCCAACCCCGGCGACGTCAACGGGCAGACCAACTACCTCTTCGTCGACGAGTACGGCGGACGCGGCTACATCCCGCTGAAGACCGCCGACCTGAACGCGCCGAACTGGCAGGTCGCGCCGAACTACGACCTCCCCGCGAGCCCGCGTCACGGCACGGTCCTCCCGGTGACCGCCACCGAGCTCGCCGCGCTGCGCGCCTCCGAGCCGGCCGGACCCGTCCCGGTGACCGCGAACGCCGCCGGCGAGATCCTGCGCTACTCCTTCGACAACGGGTCGGGCACGACGCTCGAGGACGTCTCGGGCAACGACCGCGACGCGACGATCGTCGGCGGCGCCGCCTGGCAGACCGGCGCCCTCTCGTTCGACGGCACCGACGACCACGTCGACCTGCCGGACGACGTGCTGACCGGAGTCGAGGACGTCACCGTCGAGGCCGAGGTGAAGATCGACCCGACCCAGGGCACTCCGTACTTCCTCTACGGACTGGGCAACTCCTCGAACAACGCCGGCAACGGCTACCTGTTCACCACCGGCGACTCGTACCGCACGAGCATCGCCTCCGGGAACTGGCAGACCGAGCAGACCGCCGGGACCGGGTCGAACCTCCCCCGCGGGCAGTGGGCCAAGCTGACCTACACGCTCTCGAACGGCACGGCGACGATCTACCTCAACGGCGCCAAGGTCGCCACGAAGACCGGAGTCACCACGACGCCGGCCGATCTCGGCGGCGGACGCACCGCGGCCAACTACCTCGGCCGCTCGCTCTACGGTGGCGACAAGCTGTTCAAGGGCGAGTACCGCGAGTTCGCGCTCTGGAACCGCGCGCTCAGCGAGAGCGAGGTGCTGACCCGCTCCGGGTCGGCCGACCAGATCGCCGGAGTCTCGCTCACCGCCCCCGACGTGCTGAAGGTCGCTCCGATCGTCGACTCGGCCGCCCGGACCGTCACCTTCGCGGTGAAGCCCGGCACCGACCGCTCGAAGCTCGCCCCCGTGTTCGCCACGGCGACCGGCACGACCTCCTCCCCCGCCTCCGGCACCGTGCGCGACCTGCGCACGCCCGTCACCTACACGCTGACCGCGTCCGGCGGAGCCACCGCGACCTGGACGATGAAGGCCGTCGAGATGAAGAGCCCGGTGATCCCCGGTCTCTACGCCGACCCCAACATCGCGGCGTTCGGCGACACCTTCTACATCTACGCGACGTCCGACGGCTTCCCCGGCTGGGGCGGGAAGACCTTCTACGTCTGGTCGTCCAAGAACCTCGTGGACTGGACGCGCTCGGCGCAGCCGATCCTCACCCTGGACGGCGCGAACGGGAACGTCCCGTGGGCCGTGGGCAACGCCTGGGCGCCGACGATCACCGAGAAGGGCGGGAAGTACTACTTCTACTTCTCGGGCCACAACGCCTCGCTCGACCGCAAGACGATCGGAGTGGCCGTCGCCGACAGCCCCACCGGCCCCTTCACCGCTCAACCCACCGCGATGATCACCAACGGCGAGTCCGTGACCTCGGGTCAGGCCATCGACCCGGCCGCATTCACCGACCCCGCCACCGGCAAGAGCTACCTCTTCTGGGGCAACGGGGCGCCCGTCTACGGCGAGCTGTCGGACGACATGCTCTCGATCAAGGCCGGCACCATCAAGCGGATGAGCGGACTGACCGACTACCGCGAGGGCAGCTTCGTCAACTACCGCCAGGGGCTGTACCACCTGACGTACTCCATCGACGACACCGGCTCCGAGAACTACAAGGTCGGCTACGCCACCTCGACGAGCGTCGACGGCCCGTGGACCTACCGCGGCGTCCTCCTCGAGAAGAACCCGTCGCTGGGCATCCTCGCGACCGGCCACAACTCGATCGTCAACGTCCCCGGCACCGACGACTGGTACATCGCGTACCACCGGTTCGCGATGCCCGGTGGAGACGGCCAGCACCGCGAGACCACGATCGACCGCGTCACCTTCGACCCGGCGACCGGACTCATGCAGAAGGTCGTCCCGACCCTCGAGAGCGTCGCCGGCCAGACCATCACCGACCCCGCCCCGCTGCGCGCCGCCATCACCGGCGCCGCCACGGTCGGGACCCGGCTCACCGCCACCGCCTCGACTCCCTGGACCGCCACGGCGTACCAGTGGAAGCGCGGCGGAGTGGACATCGCCGGCGCGACCGCGTCGACGTACGTCCTCACCGCGGCCGACCGCGGCACGGTGGTCTCGGTGACGGTGTCGGCGACGAAGCCCGGCTGGTCCCCCGCCACGGCGACGGCGCAGACCGCCGCCGTGACCGGGACGACGGGCATCGTCGGGGCGACCACCACGACCAGCACGCGCTGCGTCGCCGGCAAGGTCGTGCTCACGGTCACCGCGAAGAACCCGAACGCCTTCCCGGTCAAGATGACGGTCACCTCGGCGCACGGCTCGAAGTCCTTCGCCGAGGTCGGCGCCGGGAGCACCGTCTCGGCCGCCTTCACCGCTCGGACCTCGAGCATCCCGGCCGGAGAGGTCACCACGACCTCCACCGCCTTCGTGGCGAACCGCCCCGCTACGGCGACCACCACGACCCCCACCTCCGCGGCCGGCTGCAGCTGACCTCGGTTCCCATCCGACACACAGAACCGCGGCGGCGACGGCGCCGCCGCGGAGAACGGAGAACACCCGCAATGAACACCCGAACGATCGTCTCCCGCGGAGTGGCCGGCCTCGCCGGTGGCTTCCTCCTCCTCGGCGTCGCCGGCACCGCGATGGCCGCCGAGATCGAGCTCGACAACAACGACGTCGACGTCAACGTCGACATCGCCGAACTCCCCGGAGGCGGCGCACTGTCGATGACCGTCGCCGGCGACGCCACCGAGCTGACCGAGGCGGGCTCCACCGCCGTCATCCGCCAGTTCACCGGCACCCTCCCCACGGTGACCGTCGCCGACACCCGCGACGCCGCCGACATCCCGGACGGAGCCGGCTGGTACGTCGTCGGATCCGCGTCGGACTTCGTGAACGCGGAGGGCGACGTGATCCCCGCCGAGCACCTCGGCTGGCAGCCGAACGTGATCGACGGCGGCGACTCCGGCCTCGTGGCCGAGGGCGACCGCGTCGACACGATCATCGACGAGGGCGAGGACGCCGTCGGACTGGTCGACAAGGAGCTGCTCTTCATCACGAACGAGTCGGCCGAGGTCGCCCCCACCGGGCCCTTCACCGCGAACGCCGACCTGTTCCTGAAGACCCCGCCCACCATCGAGGCCGGCGAGTACTCGTCCACCCTCACCCTGTCGCTCTTCGAGTGACCCGGGGGAGGCTCCGGCCTCCCGCACCCCTCCGACGCGGTCGAGCAGCCACTGCTCGGCCGCGTCGGCCTGTTCCCGACCGTGGCATCCTGGACTCCTCATGACCGATCAGCGACGATCCGCCGGCCGCCCCCGACCGGCCCTCCGCACCCTGCTCGCCCTGGCCGCCGCCGCAGTGGCGCTGTCCGC
>NZ_MUKN01000002.1 GCF_001995175.1 Rathayibacter rhapontici | reverse complement strand
GCGGGGCGGGGCGCTGCGGCGCTTCCGCAGAAGTTGCGGGAAGGGCGAGCTGTTACCGCAACTTTTGGAGGGGGGATGGAGGGGCGGTCAGGTCAGCCAGGAGAGGCGGCCGCCGTGCGGGGTCGCGCACGCGAGCGGGACGCCGTCGGCGGCGAGCAGGAACGGGGTCGGCTCGGGCGCGGTGAGAGCGGCGCGCGGGGCGACGAGGTGCGCGAGCAGCGACTCCGCCTCGAGGGTGACGAGGCTCGCCCCACGCGCGGCGACCGCGTCCAGCACGCGCTCGCGAGCCGCGCGCGGGAGGTAGACCAGCGTGCCGAGCGAGACGACGACGGCCCGCATCCCCCGCGGCACCTGCGCGAGCAGGGCGGGCAGCGCCTCGGCGGCGTCTCCGGCGACGATCGGCGGAGGATCCTCGCGCAGCACCGCGACGGCCTCGCGCAGCAGCGCGGTCCGCTTCGGCCGGTCCGGCGGCAGCAGCGCCTCGAGCCAGGCGCGGTCGTCGGCCGAGCGCACGTCGAGGGGCCGCAGGTCGAGTCCCCGCCGCCACGCCACGAGCGGGAGGCGCGCGGGCGCGGATCCGCCGGTCACGGTGCACTCGAGCAGCGGGCCGCTCGAGCCCAGGCGCACGACGCCGTCGCCGGTCGCGAACGAGTAGGAGTAGCGCTCCGGAGCGAGGCAGAGACCCGCGGAGGCGCCGATCTCGATCAGCGCGATCGGCTCGTCCGGCCCGGTGATCCGCTCGAGGGCGGCCACCAGCGGCGCGCAGCGCAGCGCCTCGTTCGTCTGGGTGAGGCGCTCGGCGGCGACCGGCGCGACGCGCGGCCACTCCGCGACGAGCCAGTCGGCGAACGCCTCCGTCGGCGCGCCCAGGTACCGGGCGACCGAGAAGAGGAGCGAGGGCTGGCGGTGCGCGCGCGGCAGCTCGTCGATCAGCGCGAGCAGGTCGTCGCGCCCGGCCACCTCGAGGGCCCAGCGCACCTGCAGCTCGGACGTCTGCGCGAGCTCGCGGGCGGCCCGGCGGTACCAGTCGGCGGTCGAGTCCATGCCCCCATCCTGCGCGACGCGGGCGGTGGTCAGCGCTCGAGCCGGGGCGGGTGGTCGCCGTGGCGGTGCACGAGCTTCCAACCCCGGCCGTCGAAGCGGCGGTAGACGTGGGTGACGCGGATGACGAGCGGGCGCGGCTCGCCGCCGTCGAGGCGGGTCGAGCCGAGCTCGCGGCCGACCGTGTAGGCGAGGTCCCCGGAGGCGTGCACGACGTCGTAGTGCGGGCGCAGCGCGCCGTCGGCGAAGCGGCTCGCGACCCAGCCCAGGGTCTCGTCGATGGCGGCGCTGCCTCGCTCGATCGTGCCGAACGCGCCGTAGAGGGTGGAGTCGTCGATGTCGGCCCAGCACTGGCGGTACGGATCGGCGTCGCCGGCGGCCATCGCGGCGAGCGCCTCCTCGACCCTCGCGATCGCGGCGACGAGGTCCGCCGGAAGATCGGCGGGGAGGTCGGCCGCGGGCTCGACGGTGTCGCTCATGCGACGGACTCTAGTGCCGGGATCGTCGGCGGACGAGGGTTCCGCCGAGTGCTCGATGTCGGTGGTCGCCGGTAGAACGGACTCATGTCCGCGACCCGGGAACGCACACTGCTGGACGTCCGGCGCATCTACGCCGAGCAGGCGGCGCTCGAGCAGCCGCGCGGGCAGGAGATCGTCGCGCGCTGGCCCGGCGCCGAGATCGTGCCGGTCGAGTCGCACTGGATGATCCCCGAGGTGCACGGCGACGAGACCAACGTGGCGCGCTGGGTCCGGATCAAGACCGAGGCGCTCGTGCTGGGCGTCAAGAAGTCGCTGGTCACGCGTCCGAACGGCCGCTCGGCCGACTTCATCGCGCCCTCGCACGCCAACGGCTGCGCGATGGCGTGCGTCTACTGCTACGTGCCGCGGAGGAAGGGCTACAGCAATCCCGTCACGGTCTTCACCAACATCGATCAGATCCAGCGGCACCTCGCCCGCCACATCGCCAAGCAGGGCCCCAAGACCGAGGCCAACCAGTGCGATCCCGACTCGTGGGTCTACGACATCGGCGAGAACAGCGACTGCTCGGTCGACGCGATGCTCAGCGAGAACGTGCGCGACCTCTGCGAGCTGTTCCGCATGTCCCCGACCGCCAAGGCCTCGTTCGCGACGAAGTACGTCAACCGCGACCTGCTCGAGTGGGATCCGCTCGGCCGCACGCGCATCCGCTTCTCGCTGATGCCCGCCGAGACGGCGAAGGTCACCGACATCCGCACCTCGCCGATCGCCGAGCGGATCGCCGCGATCAACGACTTCGTCGACGCCGGCTACGAGGTGCACGTCAACTTCTCGCCCGTGATCCTCACCCCCACCTGGCAGCGCGACTGGACCGAGCTCTTCGAGCAGCTCGACTCGGCGCTGCACCCGCGGGCGAAGGCGCAGCTCGCCGCCGAGGTGATCCTGCTCACCCACAACGAGCGGCTGCACGAGGTGAACACGGGCTGGCACCCGAAGGCCGAGGAGCTGCTCTGGACCCCGGGCGTGCAGGAGTCGAAGGTGTCCGAGAACGGGGCGGTGAACATCCGCTACCGCCGCGACCTCAAGCGCGCCGCGCTCGACCGCTTCCTCGCCCTGCTGCACGAGCAGCTGCCCTACTGCCGCGTCCGCTACGCGTTCTGAGCGGCTCCGGACGCCCCTCGACGATCCTCCGCTGAGGGGCGTCACAGGCTCCTGCGGGCACCGCGCAGCAGCGTTTCGCAAAGCGGATAGGAACCGGGACCGCGCTCGGCGCCTCCCCTACTTTGGTGTCACGGCAGGACGGATGATCCGTGCCGACCAGCCACCGCCCCGCGACTCCGCACTCCGGAACCCGGGCGACGAACGGATGCCGCTCCCCCAGCGGGCACCGCCCCCGAACTCCCCTCCCCGACGGACCCGTCGGGACGCCCCGCACGAGTCGCGGCCGACACCGCGGCGCTCACACAGAACGGATTCCGCACATGGGTTCCCTCCTCTACGGCACTCCCGCCACCGCTCACGACATCGACGACCGCGCGCTCGCGCACCTGCAGATCGTCATGATCAACAAGTTCCGCCGCAACGAGGCGTTCGCGTTCCAGATCGAGGCGTCGAACACCCACGGCACCGGTCGCCAGACCCTCTGGCTGCACCCCGCCATCCCGCTGCAGTTCTCGTTCAACGGGAGCCGCATGCCGGCGATCAACCCCACGTGGGTCCGATCGCTGATGGAGGAGGCCAACAGCGGCCGCGGACTGCGCATCATCCCCGAGCCGACCCCGCAGCCCGAGAGCGTCGGCCTGACGCACGCGGCCTGAGCCGGGATGACCTCCACCGATGACGGCGATGTCGGCGGGGTCCCGGCGGCGGGAACGGTGACGACGACCGGACCGACCCTCGACTCCCCGACCGTCGGCATCACCGACTTCCTGGGTCTCGCCGGCCGCGAGGACCCCCGGTCGGTCTTCACCTGCTCCTCCCGCGTGCACGGAGTGACCGGCACGCTCCTGGTGCTCCCCGACGCCCTCGTCCTCGGCGAGGACGACGGCACGGTCCGGATCCCGGCGGCCGAGGTCGACGCCTGGTGGGACTCCTCCTCCGGCGACGTCTTCTCGCTCGCCGTGCAGGGACGCCACCGCCACTCCGTCGTCCTGCTCTCGGAGTTCCGCCGTGCGACGGTGCACGCGATGACCCGGGCGTACGGACCTCTGAATCGTTTATCCGCTTAACGAATTCCCGGCCTCCGCCGTCGTCGGAGACGGCTCCCGCGTGGGACGCTGATCCCGATGAACGACTCCTCCTCCGAGGTCGCCCGCTCCGACATCAGCGGCCACGACATCGACGAGGCCCGCCTGATGTTCGAGGGGGCCTACAACGGCCACCGCTTCGCCGTCGAACCCGGCGAGGACTTCGCCTACCGCTACACCTCCGTGGGCGACGCCGACGTGACGCTCCGGGGCAGCTACTTCGCCGGATCCGTGCAGGGCCGCATCCAGACCGAGGGCGAGTACGTCGTCTCGTGGCTGACCGCCGGCACCGGCGTGACCGACATCGACGGCGATCCGGTCGAGCTGCAGCTCGGGCAGCCCGCGATGTTCGTGAACGGCCGGCCGACCGCGTTCGAGTTCCACGACTACCGGCAGAACCTGATCCACTTCGACGGCGCCTACCTCGAAGGCGTCGCCCAGGACGTCGAGGGCGTCGAGAGCGGCCCGCTGCTCTTCGACTCGACCGCCCGCCCGACCGGCGAGAGGCTGCGCCGCTGGTCGGCGACCGTCGCGGCGATCGCGCGCGTCATCTACTCGGACGAGAGCACGCCGCTCCTGCGCAGTGAGGCGAATCGCGCGGCGGCGATCGCGCTGCTCGAGACGTTCCCCCACGCGGTCCTCCCCGCGCAGACCGACCTCCTCGTGCCGCGCAGCGGACGGCTCCGCGCCGCCGTCGAGTACATGTACGAGAACGCGCACCTGCCGATCCGCACGGAGGAGATCGCGCAGGCGGCCGACATGAGTCTGCGCACCCTGCAGAGCGAGTTCCGCCGCGAGTTCGACATGACCGCGCTGGACTACCTGCGGCGGATCCGTCTCGACGCGGTGAAGAAGGAGCTCCGCGGCGGTGACTCGGGCACCGTCACGGTCACCGAGGTCGCGCACCGCTGGGGCTTCGCGCACCTGGGCCGCTTCTCGGCGTCGTACGCGCACCGCTTCGGCGAGAGCCCGAGCACGACGCTCGAGAAGTAGGGGCTAGAGGAAGTCGTCGTCGTCGAGCTCGGCCGGCTGCGCCTGCGGTCGCGCGGGCTGCAGACGGCGGGTCCTCTCGCGCATCGACTCGACGGCGTCGGGGTCGTCGAGATCGACGCCGCGGTCGAGCGCGGGACTCGCGAAGAGCTGGCTCGCCGGACCCAGCAGCAGCCGGGTCTCGCCGAGCATGCCCTCGTCCGACAGCGACGGCACGATGACGAGATCGGACTTGCCGACGTTGGCCAGCGCCTGCGCGTACTCCACGACCGCCGTGCAGATGGTGTCGCCGAGGAGCACGTACCCGCTGGCGTAGTAGAGCTTCTGCATGGTGTCCTCCCGATCGTGCGCCGCGCGGGATGCCCGCGCTCGTGTGTTCCGACGGTAGGACGCCGCCACCGGCGGACCCACCCCTTGACGGGGCGTCCGGCGCGCGGCAGAGCACCTCTCCTAGGCTCGAGGGATGGAGGAGCTGATCGCACGGATCGTGCTGGGCGCGGTGATGGCGGGATCGGGCGTGCTGCTCGTCCGGACGGCGCGGGCCACCGCGAGCGGGCGGCTGGGCCGCAATCAGGTGGCGGGGATCCGGCTGCCCTCGACGCTCGCGAGCGATGCCGCGTGGCTCGCTGCGCACCGGCGGGCGGAGCGGCCGACGGTCTGGGCCGGAGTGGTCGCGATCGCGTCGGCGGTGCCGGCGGTGCTGCCGGTGCCGATCGCGGTCCTGCTCGTGTCGGTGCTCGCGGGGTGCCTCGCGATGCTCGCGCTCGCGCTGCACGGGGCGGCCGTCGGGGGACGGGCGGCGCGGGAGGCGCACTCGGAGTGACGCCGGGGCGGGAGAGGAGTCGCGACCACCCGAGGATCTCGCGGTCGGTCGTCGGAGCGGCGGTCGACGGCCGGACGATCCCACCCTCCGTTCCGAGCGCTTCTCCTGCAGAAGTGAGGCTGAGGGGCCGGCTGCGGTCGCGGATCGACGGATCCGTCCGCTCAGCCTTGCTTCTGCAGGCGGATCGGTGCGCGCGTCACTCCGCCGCGCGCGCCGCCGCCTCGATCCGCGCGCGGTGCGCCGACCACCAGGCCGCATCGCCCTCGGGCAGGTTGTCGCCCTCGCGGCGGAGTCCGACCCGCCCGTCGATCAGCTCGCGGACGATGTCGGCGTGGCCCGCGTGCCGGTGGGTCTCGACCGCGATGTGCACGAGGATCCGGTGGAGGGTCGTGTCGCGGTTCGTCCACCAGGGCACGACGCCCGGGGCGTCGAGCGGCAGGGCGGCGATGACCGCGTCGGAGTGGGCGTGCACGCGGCGGTAGAGAGCCACGATCTCCTCGCGCGACTCCTCGGCCGTGGCCCACATGTCGGAGTTCGGCTCGGAGTCGTCCTCCATCCAGTCGAGCCGCTCGGGGAACGGCCGGCCGAAGACGAGGCCGAGGTAGCCGGCCTCGGTGCCCGCGACGTGCTTCACCAGCCCGAGCAGGTTGGTGCCGGTCGGCACCAGCGGCCGGCGCGCGTCGTACTCGGACACCCCCTCGAGCTTGCTCAGCAGGGCGTCGCGGCCCTCCTGCAGGTACAGGAGCAGGGTCTGCTTCTCGTCGATCATCGCCCCAGGATGGACCCGCCCGCTCCGATCGCGCGAGAGCCGGCCGCGGCCCTGCATCCGGGGCCGCGCCGCGCAAGCCTCGCCCCGGAGCGACCGGGCGCGCCAGACTGGCGTGCCCGCACTGCCGCGAGCACCGATCAGGGAGCCCGCCGATGACCACCAGCACCGCCCCGTGCTCCTGCGACCGACTCCCGCGATGAGCGGCTCGAAGTCGGCCCGCCTCTCGGCCTGGCACGAGAAGTTCGTCGTCGAGGAGCGCACGCTCACCGCGTCCGCCCGGCGCCGCCTCCTGATCACCGCCGGCCTGCTGACCCTGCTCGGCGGAGTCGCGTTCGTCGCGATCCTGCTCGGCGTGCTCACGCAGACCGGGATCGAGCGGCTCGACGCCCCGATCGAGGACTTCTTCGACGCGCGCGTCGAGCGCGACCGGACCGGACCGATGATCGTGCTGGCCGTTCTGTTCGGGCCGATCGTGCTGCCGATCGTGGTGCTCGTCGTGCTGATCGGCTGGATCATCCTGGCCAAGCACCTCTGGCGGCCGCTGCTGCTGCTGGTCGGCATGGCGACCGGCGTGATCCTCGCGCAGGTGATCGCTCCGCTCGTGCAGCACCCGCGACCGCCCGTCGCCGAGATGCTGTTCGGGCCCGACCACACCTTCTCGTTCCCCTCCGGCCACGTGCTCGGCACGGCCGACTTCCTCCTGATCACGACCTACCTGCTGGCCAGCAGGCTGCAGCGGCGCTGGTTCACGGTGACCGCGATCGCCGTGGCGGTGACGCTGATCGTCGTGCAGATCGTGAGCCGGCTCTACCTCGGCTACCACTGGCTGAGCGACACGGCAGGCTCGGTCGCGCTGTCCTGGTGATCACGGGCGTCGTGATCGCGGTCGACGTGCGACGCACGGTGCGCGTGGAGTGACGCGGGGCGGGCTCCGCCCGTGACCTCCGGCTCGGGGAATCGCGTCCGCCTCGCGGGAATCGGCGGGTCCTGCGAGCCGGAGCTGGTCCTGCGAGCCGGAGGTGTCCGTGCGGAGGGGCGGCGGCGGGTGCGCATCGACGTCCCCTTCCGGCGCGGATGCCCGACGGCCTACCGTGGCAGCACGCGACGGAGGGACGGCGATGGGCGACGACACGGGCTTCTCGGCCCAGGAGAAGGCGGCGATGAAGGCGCGCGCGGCCGAGCTGAAGGCCGAGGCGCGCGCGGGCAAGGCGGCCGAGAAGGCCGAGGCCGAGCGGGTGGCGCAGGAGGAGAAGATCGCCGAGATGCCGGAGCCGGACCGCGCGCTCGCCGAGCGGCTGCACGCGCTCGTGACGGAGGCGGTGCCGGCGCTGCGTCCGAAGCTGTACTACGGGCAGCCGGGCTGGGCGAAGGAGGGGCGGATCATCGTGTTCTTCCGCAGCGGACTCGTCGACAAGGCGCGGTACTCGACGTTCGGCTTCAGCGTCGACGCGGCGCTGGACGAGGACGGCGGGCTGTGGCCGACGTCGTACGCCCTCGACCACCTCGACGACGCCGGGGCGGCGCTGCTGGCCGAGCGGGTGGCACGGGCCGCGGGCTGACGGGCGGACCGGCCGGTCTGACGGGCGGACCGCACGGGCCGCGGGCCGACAGGCGGACCGCTCGGGTGCCGCGGACCGCGGGGTACTCTCGCACGGTGCCGACGACACTCGACTCCCTCTACCGCTACCCGGTGAAGGGGCTGACGCCGGAGCGGCTCGACAGCGTGGCGCTGCGGCCGGGCCGCGGGTTCCCGGCCGACCGGCTGCTCGCGCTCGCGAAGCCCGACGGCGCCTACCGAGCCGACGACTTCGTGCCGCTGCCCAAGCGCGAGTACTTCGTGCTGCTGAACACCGAGCGGCTCGCCGGGCTGCGCACCCGCTTCGACGACGACGCGCGGCGGGTCGAGGTCGCCGTGCAGGGCCACCGCGTGCTCGAGGCCGACCTGGGGACGGCCGAGGGGCGCGAGGCGTTCGTCGAGCTCTACGCCCGGGTCGCGGATCTGCCCGACGGCGTCCGGCCCGTGCTCGCCGAGCAGGCCGGCTACAACTTCACCGACAACGCCAAGAACGGGCCGCGGATGATGAACGCGATCTCGCTCGTGTCGCTCGCCTCGGTGCGCGACCTGTCGCAGCGCATCGGGCGAGAGCTCGATCCGCTGCGGTTCCGCTCGAACGTGTACCTGGACGGGCTCGAGCCGTGGGCCGAGCGCGACTGGGTGGGGCGCGAGCTGCAGCTGGGCGAGGTGCGGGTGCGCGTGCTCGAGGAGACCGGGCGGTGCGCGGCGACCGAGGTCGATCCGACGACGGCGCGGAGGGACGTGCCGGTGGTGCGGCTGCTGCACGAGCACTACGGGCACGAGAACGTCGGGGTGTTCGCCGAGGTGCTGTCGGGCGGCGTGCTGCGACCGGGCGATGCGGTGGCGGTCGCCGACGCGGTGGTCGCCGCGTGAGGCTCGTCGTCGCGGAACGGCGGATGCTGACGGCCGAGGTCTGCGAGATCGTCCTGCGGCGGGCGGACGGCACGGCCCTGCCTCCTGCCGAGCCGGGCGCGCACGTCACCGTCGCGACGCCCTCGGGCGAGAAGCGCAGCTACTCCCTCACCGGAGACCTGCGCGACCGGAGTCGGTACGTGATCGCGGTGCGGCGCTCCGCGGACGGGCGCGGCGGATCGCGCAGCCTCGTCGATGCCGTCGCGGCGGGAGACGCGCTCGAGGTCGAGGGGCCGCGCAACTCCTTCGAGCTGGTCGACGCCCCCGCCCACCTGCTGATCGCCGCGGGCATCGGAGTCACGCCGATCCGGGCGATGCTGATCGAGCTCGGGCACCGAGGAGCGACGGACGTCGAGCTGCTGTACCTGACCCGCTCACCGGAGGACTCGCCGTACCTCGACGAGCTGACCGCCGCGCTGCCGACGCTCCAGGTGCACCACCGGCGCGAGCACGGGCCGGTCGACTGGTGGTCGCTGCTCGCCAACCCGGGCGAGCGGCACCTCTACGTGTGCGGGCCGGAGGCGCTGCAGGACGAGGTCCGCGCGCTGACGATGCACTGGCGGCCGAGCCGCGTGCACGCGGAGGACTTCGCGGGGGTGCCGGCGTTCGGCGGGCTGACTGCGCCGTTCACTGTGGAGTGGCAGCCGACCGGGGCCGAGATCGCCGTACCGGCCGCCCGCACGATGCTGGCGGCGCTCGAGGACGCGGGGATCGACGTGCCGAGCTCCTGCGGCAGCGGGACCTGCGGAACCTGCCGACTGCGGCTCGTCGACGGGGAGGCGGACCACCGCGACCTGGTGCTGACGCCCGAGGAGCGGGAGTCGGCGGTGATGCCGTGCGTGTCGCGAGGCGTCGGCCGGATGGTCGTCGCTCCACGGTGAGCCCTCGCTCCGGTGCGCCTCCTGTGCACAACGAAGGAAGGATCCGTCCCGGCGGCTCCGGATCCGCGGGGATCGGAGGCTCGGAGGCTCGGAGGCTCGGAGGCTCGGAGGCTCGGAACGGATCCTTCCTTCGTTGTGAACGCGAGTGGCGTCAGCCCTCGGCCTTCGACGGCTTCCCGTCGGCGGGCTGCACCTCGACGGGGGTGTCGCGCGAGTCCTCGCCCTCGGCCTGCGACGGCTTGTCGGACTGGTCGTCCGGGTCCTGGACCGGGGACGTCGTGTCGCTCATCGGAGGCCGTCCGGCTGGTCGGACGCGGGCGACGGCTGCACGTCGGCCTCGAACTCGGTCCAGGCCCGGTCGAAACCGGCCTGCGCCTCGGCGGGCTCGCTCGCGAAGTAGCCTCGTAGATCGAGTGGCCGCCGTGCTCGGGCAGGTCGTCGCGGGCGGCGAACTCCTGGGCGAGGGTGCCCACCTCGTCGTCGCGCGTGCTCTGGTCCCGCAGCCATGCGGGGAAGGTCTGAGTCATGGGACTCCTTTCTCCTGCGTCCATCCCACGCCCCGCGACCGGGAGCGGCAACCCCTTGCGGGGCGCGTCGTTGTCCTTCGGCGGGGCGACTGAGCGCACGTGCCGAGCGATCCGTCACGAACGGCCGCGTGTCGACGCGGCGGGCGGCCGTCCGCGACGGATCGCACCCCTTGCTGATCGAGTAGCGCGTGGAGCGCGCGTATCGAGATCCGGGATGTCCCGGGACTCAGTGGGTCTCGATACGCCCCTGCGGGACTACTCGACCAGCAAGAGAAGGCGGCCCTGCGGGGCTGCTCGACCAGCGGGGCCGTCAGGCGGGTGTCGTCTCCTCGAGCAGCACCGACGTGCGCACCACGCGCTCGGAGGCGGCCGTGACCACGGACACCGGACCGGCCAGCGTCAGCGACGCCGTCGTCTCCTTCGTCGCGCAGTCCGGGCCGACCCAGAGCTCCACCTCGCCCGGCTCCACGATCCGCTGCCCGGAGCGTCCGGTGAACGCCAGGCGCGCGGCCGGCACCTCGAAGCGCACCTGCGCCTCGTCCCCCGCCGCCAGCTCCAGTCGGGCGTAGCCCAGTAGCTGGGCGACGGGCCGGGTGACGCTCGCGTAGACGTCGCGGGCGTAGAGCTGCACCAGATCGGAGCCGCTGCGCGAGCCCGTGTTGCGCACGCGCACCGAGACGGTGATCACTCCGTCGGTCGGCACCGAGTCGTCGCGCACCGACAGCTCGCCGCGCGAGAACGTCGTGTACGAGAGCCCGTGCCCGAACGGCAGCACCGGGGTGCTGTCGGCGCTCGTCACGTCGGACGGGCCGCCCAGGATCGGGTGCAGGTACGAGAACGGCTGAGCTCCGGCCGAGCGCGGCAGCGACACCGGCAGGTGCCCGGACGGCACGACGCGGCCCGAGACGACGCCCGCGATCGCGCCGGCACCCTCCTCCCCCGGGAAGAAGGCCTGCAGCACGGCCGACGCACCCGAAAGGGCCCAGTCGATCGCGTAGGGGCGTCCGGTCAGCAGCACGAGCACCACGGGGGTGCCGGTGGCGACGACCGCCTCGACCAGCTCGCGCTGGCGGCCGGGGAGCTCGAGGCTCTCGACGTCGTTGCCCTCGCCGACGGTGCCGCGGCCGAAGAGGCCGGCGCGGTCGCCGACCACGACGACCGCCACGTCGGCGGTGCGGGCGAGCTCGGCGGCGGGGGCGATCCCGGAGTCGTCGTCGCCCTCGACCGCGCAGCCCTCGGCCACGAGGATCTCACCCGCGAACTCGTCGGCGAGCGCCTCGCGCACAGTCGGGATCTCGAAGCCCAGCGGCACGCCCTCGTGGTGGGCCAGCACGTGGTTGGCGAAGGAGTAGCAGCCCATGAGGGCCTGCGCGCTGTCGGCGTTCGGGCCGATCAGGGCGATCCGGCGCGGCGCCGCGAGCGGCAGGACGCCGTCGTTCGAGAGCAGCACCAGCGACTCCTCCGCGAGGCGGCGGGCGACGTCGCGGTGCGCCGGGGAGTCGAGGTCGATCGATTCCGGCACGTCGTCGAAGCGCGCATCGAGCAGGCCCAGGCGCTCCTTCTGCGCGAGCAGGCGCAGCACCGCGCGGTCGACGAGCTCCTCGCTCATGGCACCGGAGGCGATGCGGGCGGCGAGCGGCGCGAGGAACGCGTCGCCCGTGGGCAGCTCCACGTCGATCCCGGCCTCGAGCGCGAGCTCGGCGGCCTCGCCGAGGTCGGCGGCGACCGCGTGCATGAGGTGCAGGAACGCGACCGAGAAGTAGTCCGAGACCACCACTCCGTCGAAGCCCCACGCACCGCGCAGGATGTCGGTGAGGTAGGCGGGCGTCGCGCCGACGGGGTCGCCGTCGATCTCGGCGTACGAGTTCATCACCGAGCGCGCGCCGCCGTCGCGGATCGCCATCTCGAACGGAGGCAGGAGCACGTCGCGATCTCGCGCGCTCCGGCGTGCACCGGCGCGTGGTTGCGGCCGCCGCGGGAGGCCGAGTAGCCGATGAAGTGCTTCAGCGTCGCGTCGACCCCCTCCGACTGCATGCCGCGCACGTAGGCGGTGCCGAGGGTTCCGACGACGTACGGGTCCTCGGCGATGCACTCGTCGACGCGGCCCCAGCGGGGGTCGCGGATCACGTCGAGCACGGGCGCGAGGCCCTGATGGATCCCGAGCTCGCGCATCGACGCGCCGATCAGACGGCCCATCTCCTCGACCAGCTCGGCGTCGAACGACGCGCCCCAGGCCAGCGGAGTGGGGAACGTCGCGGCCTTCCACGCCGCCAGCCCCGTCAGGCACTCCTCGTGCACGATCGCCGGGATGCCCAGCCGCGTCTCCTCGACGAGCCGGCGCTGCTCGGCCCACAGCCACTGCGCGCGCTCGATCGGATCGACGGGGCGCGTGCCGTACACGCGGGTCAGGTGCCCGAGCCCGTGCGTCGTCGCATCCTCGTAGCGGGTGGAGGTGGCCATCTCGCCGGCCAGCGGCGCGACGACCTCCCCGCCCTGGTCGACCCAGTATCCGACGAGCTGGGCGAGCTTCTCCTCGAGCGTCATGCGCTCCAGGAGCTCGGCGACGCGGGCCGAGGGGACGTGCGGTTCGGCCACGGCGTGACCCTCTCTGCTGGAAGCGGACGGCGGGGTGGAGGTCATCCCTTCACCGCCCCGGTGAGGCCGCCCACGATGCGGCGCTCGAAGACGCTGAAGAAGATGAGCGCGGGGATCATCGACAGCGACACGAACGCGAGCACCTTGGCGGTGTCGACGGAGTACTGCGACGAGAAGGCCTGTACCCCGAGCGGGAGCGTGAAGGTCGACTCGTCGTTGAGGATGAACAGCGGCAGGAGGTAGCTGTTCCAGCTCGCGATGAACGCGAGGATGCCGGTCGTGATCACGCCGGGCATCGCCAGGCGCACCACCATGCGGAAGAAGAAGCCGATCCGGCTGCAGCCGTCGATGAACGCCGCCTCCTGGATCTCGTCCGGGATCGCCCGCAGGAACGGGACCAGGATGATGATCGTGGTCGGCAGGCCGAACGCGATCTGCGGCAGCACGACTCCGGCGAGCGAGTTCATCAGGCCGAGGCTCTTGATCACCAGGTAGAGCGGAGTGATCGCGACGGTCATCGGGAACATCAGGCCCGCCGCGAAGAGCGCGTAGAACACTCCGCGGCCCGAGAAGTCGTACCGGGCGAGGACGTAGCTGGCCATGAGGCCGAGCACGACGACGCCGAGCGTGGTGGCGAGCGCCGCGATGGTGGAGTTGCCCACCTCGCGCCAGAAGATGCCTCCGGTGATCACGTCGAGGTAGTTCTGCACGTTCCAGGGCGACGGGAACCCGGCCGGGTCGGTGGTGATCTGCGCGTTCGTGCGGAAGCCGCCGATGATGATGTACGCGACCGGGGCGAGCATCAGCGCGATCACGACGATCGCGACCACGTAGGCGATCATCGTGCCGCGGCCCACCGGCGGGCGGCGGCGCTTCACGGCGAGGGGCCGGCGAGTCTCGGGAGTGATCGGCGGGGCCGTCATCGTGGTGGTCATCGCTTGCCTCCGGTGAGTGCGCCCTCGGTGTCCCGCCGCAGCACGAAGCGCTGGTAGAGCAGGGCGACGACGAGCGAGATCAGGAACAGGATCACCGCGACGGCGTTCCCGTACCCGTAGTTGCCGGCGTTGCGGCCGTTGGTGACGAGGTAGGTCGCCATCGTCGAGGTGCCGGCGGTCGACGAGACGTACTGGCCCCAGATGATGTAGACGAGGTCGAACAGCTGCAGGGCGCCGATGATCGACAGGAACGCCCAGATGCGCAGCGTCGGGGCGAGCAGCGGCAGCGTGATGCGCCGCTGGACCTGCCAGTAGGAGGCGCCGTCGATGGCCGCGGCCTCGGACAGCTCCTCGGGGATGCCCTGGAGACCGGCCAGGAAGAGGATCACGGCGAAGCCGATGTACTTCCACGTGATGATCAGCATCAGCGTCCACATCGCGATCGCCGGGTTCGCCAGCCAGTCCTGCTGGAGGGCGCCGAGCCCGATGTTCTCGAGCATGCCGTTGACCGCTCCGCGGGTCTGGAGCATGAGGCTCCAGCCGGTGCCGACGACGACCTCCGAGATGACGTACGGCACGAAGATCAGCACGCGGATGATCGACTGGCCGCGCAGCTTGCGGTTGAGCAGGAGCGCGATCAGGATCGCGGCCGGGCCCTGGAGCACGAGCGAGAGGATCACGATCGTGCCGTTGTGGGACAGCGCCTCGTGGAAGGTGGGGTCCTGGAGGATCGTGAGGTAGTTGCGGAAGCCGACGAAGTCGGTCGGCACTCCGTAGCCCTGCCAGCTGAAGAAGCCGTAGTAGGCCGCCATCACGACCGGGAAGATCACGAAGGCGAGGAACACGATCAGCGCGGGGCCGACCAGGATCGCGACCTCGAGCCGGCCCGCCCAGCCGAGGCTGCGGCGGCGCCGGCGCACCGGGGGTGCTGCGACGACCGCAGCACCCCCGGTGTTCTCGCGATCGCGGGGCGCATCCGCTCCCAGGAGCGGGCTCTCGCGAAGCGCCATGGTTACGCCTTCTTCGCAGCGGCGTTGACGGCCTCGACCAGCTGCTCCGGGTCGCTCTTGCCGGCGAGCAGGTCGACGACTCCGACGTTCAGCGCGTTGCCGACGTTGAGGCCGTAGACGGTGTCGAGCCACTGCGACACGTAGGGAGCCGAGTTGTAGGCCTTCAGGATGTCCTGGAGGTAGGGCTCGGTGACGGCCTCCTGGGCGACCTGGTTGACCGGCGGGGCGTTGAAGGCCGCGTAGTACTCCTTCTGCACGTCGGCGGTCGCGAGGTAGTTCAGGAAGTCCACGCACTCGGCGGGAGCGTCGACCGAGCAGGAGTAGCCGTCGACGCCGCCCATGATCGAGCCGGGCTCGCCCTCTCCGCCGTCCACCTCGGGGAAGGGGAACCAGCCCAGGTCGGGCAGGGGCTGCTCGTCCGGGGTGAGCGAGGCGATGACGCCCGGGTTCCAGGCGCCCATGAGCTCCATGGCGGCCTGGTGGTTGGCGAGCAGGCCCGCCGAGCTGCCGGCGCCCTGCTGGGCGGCGGTGGTGAGGAAGCCCTCGTTGAACGGCTCGGTCTCGGAGAAGGTCTGCAGGTCCTCGCCGGCCTTGACCCAGCACTCGTCCGAGAAGTCCTTCGAGTCGGCCGCCTCGGCCATGGTGTCGGCGCTGCACTCGCGCAGCGCGAAGAAGTAGTACCAGTGCGCGGCGGGCCAGGCGTCCTTGCCGCCGAGCGCGATCGCCTGGGTGCCGCTGCCCTTGAGGGCGGTCACGGCCGAGTCGAGCTCCTCGAGCGTCGACGGCGGGGTGCTGATGCCCGCCGCGCTGAAGAGGTCCTGGCTGTAGAAGACGCCGCCGGGGAGCACCGCGACCGGCATCGCCCAGACCTTGTCGTCGAGGGTGTTGGCTCCGAAGGAGCCCTCGGTGATCTCGCTCTTCGCCTCGTCCGAGATCTTGTCGGTCAGGTCCATCAGCTGGCCGCCGGCGACCATGGCCGCCATCTTGCCGCCACCGCGCTGGAGGAAGATGTCCGGCGCATCGCCCGAGTTGAGCGCGGTCTGCAGCTTGCCGTCCAGGTCTTCGTTCTGGATGGCCTGCGGGGTGATGGTGACTCCGGGGTTCGCGGCCTCGAAGTCGGCGACCGTCTTGTCCCAGAACTCCTGGCCGGGGCCCGTGGTGGAGTTCTGCCAGAGGGTCATGGAGACGGTGCCGTCGGAGGAGCCGGACTCCTGGGAGGAGCATCCGCTCAGTGCCGCGGCCGCGCCGAGCAGGGCGACGGTGGCCACTGCGATCTTTCTGAACTTCATCGTTCGACCTGTTCTCTTCATCGAGTGGGCGCCGCCAGGGAGAGCGGCGCCGAGGTGCACCCGCCGCATCAGCGGTGGGCGAGGTCAGTCTCCGTACTGCTCCGCGACACCGTCAAACGTTTTCGAAATCATTTTCCAAACGGCGTCGGCGCGGGTTACGGTCGGTCCTGTGAGTCACCGTCCGACCATCCACGACGTCGCCGCCGCGGCCGGAGTCTCGGTCGCGACGGTCTCGAAGGCGGTCAACGGCCGGTACGGCATCGCTGCCGCGACGGCCACGCGCGTGCTCGACGTGGTGCGCGAGCTGGGCTACGAGTCGAGCCTCGTCGCCAGCAGCATGCGCTCGCGGCGCACCGGGGTGATCGGCGTGCTCGTCGCCGACTTCGAGCCGTTCAGCGCCGAGATCCTGAAGGGCGTCGGCGCCGAGCTCCGCGGCTCGCGCTTCGACCTGCTCGCCTACAGCGGCTCGCACCAGGGCGAGGGCGAGGGCTGGGAGCGGCGCTCGCTGAGCCGCCTGAGCGGCACCCTGATCGACGGCGCGATCATGGTCACGCCGACGGTCCTCACCGCGGCCTCGGACATCCCCCTCGTCGCCATCGACCCGCACACCGGCCGGGCCGACCTGCCCACGGTCGAGTCCGACAGCTACGGCGGCGCGCTGCAGGCGACGCGGCACCTCGTCGAGCTCGGGCACCGCCGGATCGGCTTCGTCGCCGGCCGTCCGGACCTGCGCTCGGCGCGCCTGCGCGAGGCCGGCTACCGCGCCGCGCTCTCGGAGGCGGGCATCGCGTTCGACGAGCGGCTCGTGCACGTGGGCCTGTACCAGCACGACACCGCGCGCCGGCCCGCCTCGGCGCTGCTGTCGCTCCCGGACCGGCCGACCGCCGTGTTCGCCGCGAACGACGTGTCGGCCATCGCGATCATCGAGATCGCGGCGCGGATCGGGCTCGACGTGCCCCGGGACCTCTCGGTGGTCGGCTTCGACGACGTGCCGGAGGCGTCGCGACTGGATCCGCCGCTGACGACGGTCCGGCAGCCGATGCAGACCCTCGGCTCGACCGCGGCCGAGATGCTGACGGCGCTGATGGCGGGTGAGACGCCGCGCTCGCTGCACGTGCGACTGCCGACGCAGCTGGTGCAGCGCGCGACGACGGGGCCGCCTCCGGGGCGGTGAGCGGCGGATGTCGAGACGCCCCTGCGGGCTGCTCGACCAGCGGGCAGCGCCCGCGAGAACCGCGGGCCCACGAACACCCGCGCTGATCGACGAGGCCCGGAGGGCGCCGTCCTGCTGATCCAGTGGGGCGCGCAGCAGCCGTTCCGAGATCCGCCGTCACGTGGAGAGAGCGGGCTGCTCGCCCGCGGGCGGTAACCTTATCAAGCTCCGTGCGCGGGATCATCGACCGCGGAACGCTGTACCGATTCCGGCACCGGGCCATCGAGGCGTACCTGACGAGCGAGTGGCCGAGGGTGGAGTGACGGAGCCCTGCTGAGCGAGGAGGGCGCGCAGCGGCCGTATCGGGATCCACCACCGCCCGGGACACGCGGGTCTCGATACGCCCCTGCGGGGCTACTCGACCAGCAAGGGTGGCGTCCCTCCGCGCTGATCGAGAAGGGCCGCAGGACGCCCTCCCTGCTGATCGAGCAGGGCGCGCAGCGGCCGTATCGAGATCCACCGCGGCCGGAGCACGCGGGTCTCGTTACGCCGCTTCGCGGCTACTCGAACGGCGGTGGACGACGCCCCCTCCCCGACCCCCCGTCAGTGGGTGTTTCTGTGACGATTCCCATCTATCCGGCCCTCGGCGCCGAAGCTCCGTGCAGAGTCGTGGGTGCACCGCTGGGCGGTGACGATCGCCCGCGCTCGGGACCGTCGACCGGAGGAGTCACGCCATGCTGGGAGACCGAGTGCCGGATCCGAGGCTCGCCGCCCTCGACGAGCTGGACATCATGGGCACGCCCCCCGAGGAGCGCTTCGACCGGATCACCCGGATGGCGAAGGACCTCTTCGGCGTGGCGGTGGCCGAGATCCACTTCCTCGACGAGACCACCCTCTTCACGAAGTCGCCGCAGCTGCCCGGCTGGCCGCTCGAGTACCCGCGGGCCGGCACCTTCTGCGACGCGACGCTCCGCGAGCAGCGGATGCTCGTCATCCCGGACCTCGGCACCGACGGCGAGTTCGCGGAGCACGAGAACGTCGCCGGAGCCCCGCACGTGCGCTTCTACGCCGGCCGCCCGCTGATGGTCGAGGCCGACCTCGCGGTCGCACCCTCTGCCTCCTCGACTTCGTGCCGCGCGACCTCTCGGCCGACCAGCAGGCGCTGCTCGACGAGCTGGGCGACTGGGTGGAGCGGGAGCTCCGCGACCGGGTCGAGCGCGACCGCGCGGCCGACGTCCAGATGCGCCTGAGCCCCGCCGACGAGACGCACCCGGCCGGCTACGAGCTCGCCGGCCTGTCGATCCCGCTGCATGGGCTGGCGGGCGACTTCTACAGCTGGCGCGGCGGCGACGAGAGCATCGACCTCACCCTCGCCGACGTGATGGGCAAGGGCGCGGCCGCGGCGATCGTGGGCGCCGGCGTCCGCTCGGCGTTCCACGCGCGCTCCGGATCCGTTCCGAGCGCAGCGGTCGCGGCCGTCAACGAGCAGCTGCTCGACGACTTCGCGGTGACCGGCACGTTCGCCACCCTCTTCCACGCGCGGCTCGAGAGCGCGACCGGGCGCCTCGACTTCGTCGACGCCGGCCACGGACTGTCGGTGCTCCTGCGCCCGGACGGCTCGTTCCAGCGCCTCGCGTCGCTCGGCCTGCC
Source organism: Rathayibacter rhapontici (assembly GCF_001995175.1). Taxonomy (GTDB): domain Bacteria; phylum Actinomycetota; class Actinomycetes; order Actinomycetales; family Microbacteriaceae; genus Rathayibacter. The sequence goes on along the minus strand of NZ_MUKN01000002.1, from coordinate 112,473 downwards.
TCTCGGCATCGCCGCCGAGGGCGGCTGGGCCGACCAGACCGTCGAACTCGCGCCCGGCGACTCCCTCGTCTCGTTCACCGACGGCCTGCTCGACCTCTACGACGGCACGCTCGAGTCGCTCGCCGAGGCGACCGCGCTCGCCCGCTCGTGCGGCAGCACGCAGGAGTTCTTCGCGGCGATCCGCGACCTCGCCGCCTCGGAGAAGGCGCTCGACGACATCACCGTCCTGGTGGTGACCCGCACGTGAAGCGCGGTGACCCGCACCGAGCACGCGTCCTCCTCCTGGCGGCGTCGGCCCTCGCGCTCGCGCTCGTCGGCGCGCCCGCGGCGGCCGCCGCCGAGAGCGCGCCGTCCGCGGACGTGCTCGTGCCCGACTCCGGCGCCTACTTCGGAGCGAGCCTGGACTGGAGCATCGACAGCGCGGCGCAGCAGAGCGAGCGCCTCGGCGCCTCCTCCGCCGTGCTCGAGCACTCGGCCACGCTGCCGGTGTCGGACGACGAGACGACGTACCTCGCCCAGTTCCTGAGGCAGGCCGAGGGCGAGGGCGCGCTGGCCGCGATCACGCTGCGCCCCTCCGGAGACCTCGTCGGCTTCGACGAGGCCGATGCCGACGAGACGGTCGACGCTCTCGCCCGCGCCCGCCAGGACGAGGCGCTGCCGCTCTACCTGCGCTTCGCGCCGGACATGAACGCGGACTGGGTGCAGTGGGGCCAGGATCCGGAGGCCTACGTCGACGCCTTCCGCCTCTTCTCGGAGGCGGTGCGGGCCGACCTGCCCGGCGCCGTCGTGGTGTGGTCCCCGGTCGCGGGCGGCGCCTACCCCTTCACGGCCGAGCCGGACGGGGCCGACCCGGCGCTCGACACCGACGGCGACGGCCGGCTCGCCGCCGGCGACGACCCCTACGGCCCCTACTACCCGGGCGACGAGTACGTCGACTGGGTGGGGCTCTCGGCGTACCACGACCCCAGCGGAGGCGGGCAGCCGCTGAACGAGGTGCCTCGCGCCGGCGCCCTCGACACGGCGCTCGACGGCGGCGGCGACCTCGACTTCTACGAGCGTTTCGCGGCGGCGACCGGCACCCCGATGATGCTCGAGACGGCCGCGTTCTTCAGCCCCGGAGCGGGCGGGCCCGGCGCGCTCGAGATCAAGCAGGAGTGGTGGCGCCAGGTCCTCGCGGCCGCCTCCGAGCAGGAGCACCCGCTGCTGGACGTCGTGCTGTGGCGCGACTCGTCGTCTGCCCGCGCCGTGGTCGGCGAGGTCGTCATCGACTGGAGCATCTCGACGAGCGAGGAGACGGCGTCGGCGTTCCGCGCCGATGCGGCCGGCACCGAGCTCGTCTTCGGCCCGCTCTACGCCCCCTACGGCACGGTCGGGCCGGTGAGCACGGGCGGCGGCACGATCGACGGCGCCGCCGCGTGGATCGTCGTGGCGGCCGTCCTGCTGGCGGCCGTCGCGCTGACGGTCTGGGGACTGCTCCGGGGCCGCACGAGCCGGTTCGCCTACGACGGGCCGCCCTCGCGCGACCTGCGGATCGACCTCCTCCGCGGCGGCGCGATCGTCTTCGTCGTGATCAACCACCTCGCCCTCGTCTCGGTCTTCCAGAACGCGACGCAGGAGGCGATCGGCATCGTCTCGGGAGCGGAGCTGTTCGTGCTGCTCTCGGGCGCGGTCCTCGGCCTCGTGCACCGCCCGAAGATCGTCGGCGGCGGCATCGGCGAGGTGACGCTGCGCACCGGCGCGCGCGCCTGGAAGCTCTACGTCACGGCGATCGTCGTCACGCTGATCGTCGGGTTCGTCAGCCTCGTGCCGTTCCTGAACGCCGTGCCGGCGACGACCTACGTCGACCAGGGCACCGGAGCCGCGGGCAGCGAGGCCACGGGACGCGTCTACGACCTCTACGCCGGCTTCGAGGGACTCGTCCGCTACCCCGTCGATCCGTCGGTGATCGTGGACCTCGCGCTCCTGCGCATCGGACCGTGGCAGGTCAACGTCCTCGGCCTCTACGTCGTGATGCTCGCGCTCGCGCCGCTGATCCTGTGGGCGCTCTCGCGGCGCCGCTGGATCCTCGTGCTCGCCGTGAGCTGGGGCCTCTACGTGCTGCAGATGCTGCTCGGCCTGCGCCTGCTGCCCTCGCAGTTCGAGGACTCGTTCCCGCTGCTCACCTGGCAGGCGCTGTTCGTGACGGGCATGGTCGCAGGCTTCCACCGGCGCGAGATCCTGGGCTGGTTCGCCACCCGCGCCGGGCGGATCGTGCTCGCCGTGTCGGTGATCGCCACGGTCGGGCTCGCCCTGTTCTCGTGGAACAACCCGTACCTCTCGAGCGCCTACGACCTGCGGCTGGACCTCGTGCCGGCGAACACGTTCTCGTCGATCTACTCCGTCGCCTTCGAGCGCACCACGCTCGACCCGGGTCGCGTGCTGAACGTGCTGCTCGTGACGGTCACCGGGTACGCGCTCCTCAGCCTCCTCTGGAAGCCGATCCACCGGCTCCTGGGCTGGTTCCTCATCCCGCTCGGCCAGGCCACCCTCTACGTCTTCGTGATGCACGTGCTCTTCGTGCTGATCGTCGCCAACCTCCCGTTCCTCGATCGAGGGAGCATCGTGATCGACTCGCTCGCCTACGTCGTCGTCCTGGCCCTGCTCTGGGTCATGGTCAAGACGCGCTTCCTGTTCGGGATCGTGCCGCGATGAGCGCCCACCGCGACGACGCGAGGAAGAAGAAGAGCGGAGTGACGGGGCCGGGCACCGAGAGCACGCTCGTCTCCCCGGCGCGCATGCTGCTCCTGCGCATCATCGTGCTGCTCACGATCGTGCTCGGCGTCAACTACGTCACCTGGCGCTGGATCGCCTCGCTGAACTGGGACGCCTGGTGGATCGCCGTGCCGCTGGTGGCCGCTGAGACCTACAGCCTGATCGACGTCTGCCTCTACGGGATGACGATGTGGCGCGCGCGCGGCCGGCCGGCTCCCCCCGAGCCCGACCCTGAGGCCACGGTCGACATCTTCATCACCACCTACAACGAGCCGATCGAGCTCGTGATGGAGACCGCGCTCGCCGCGCAGGCCGCGCGGATCCCGCACTCGACCTGGGTGCTCGACGACGGCGACCGGCCCGAGATGCGCGCCGCCGCCGAGGGCGCGGGGCTCGGCTACATCACCCGCTCGCAGGCGTGGAAGGACATGCCGCGGCACGCGAAGGCGGGCAACCTCAACAACGCGCTCGAGCAGACGACGGGCGAGTTCCTGCTGATCCTCGACGCCGATCAGATCCCGCGGCCCGAGATCCTCGAGCACACGCTCGGCTACTTCCGCGACCCGGAGGTGGCCCTCGTGCAGACCCCCCAGGTCTTCTCGAACGTGGCCACCGGCGATCCGCTCGGCAGCCAGGCCCCGCTGTTCTACGGCCCGATCCAGCAGGGCAAGGACGGCTGGAACGCCGCCTTCTTCTGCGGCTCCAACGCGATGCTGCGCCGCGAGGCGCTGATGCAGCTCGGCATCACCGGGTACATCCGCGAGCTCGACCGGAGCATCGCGCGGGCTCTGCGCACCGCCTCCCGCGCCGTCGCCAAGGCCCGCTCGCACCCCGCCGCCCGCGACGCCGCGGTCGCCCGCGCCCTCGACGACGTCTCGGCGGCCATCGCGCACGCGCGCACCGCGCTCGCCTCCGGGGCGCCGATCGGCTCGATCACCTACGACCTGCACCGCGCCGTCGACCAGGCGAGCTACTCCCTGGTCGCCTCCGACGTCGCCGGACTCGAGGAGGACCTCGCCGAGATCCGCGCGCTCGCGCGGGCCGACGGAGGCGACGGCGACACGATCGTCGACATCGAGCAGATCGTCTCGTCGCTCGCCGACCGCGACCTCTCTCCGCTGAACGCGCTCGAGTCGGTGCAGGCGGTCCTGCAGGGCATCGCCGTCGACCGGCCCGACGAGGCGCAGCCGATCATGCCGCTGGCGACCATCTCGGTCACCGAGGACATGGCGACCTGCATGCGCCTGCACGGCCTGGGCTGGAAGACCGTCTACCACCACGAGCTGCTCGCCGACGGCCTCGCCCCCGAGGACGCGGGCACCATGCTCGTGCAGCGGCTGCGCTGGGCGCAGGGCACGATGCAGGTGTTCCTCCGCGAGAACCCGCTGCTGCAGCGGGCCCTCTCGATCCCGCAGCGGCTGATGTACTTCGCGACGATGTGGAGCTACCTCAGCGGCTACGCGGCGGTCGTCTACTTCGCGGCGCCGATCGTGTTCCTGGTGCTCGGGATCCTGCCGGTGTCCTCGCTGGCGGCGGACTTCTTCGTCCGGTTCATCCCGTTCATGATCGCGAACCAGCTGCTGTTCCTCGTCTCGGCGAAGGGCACGCCCACCTGGCGCGGCCAGCAGTACAGCCTCGCCCTGTTCCCGGTCTGGATCGAGGCGTGCCGGACCGCGGTGAACAACGTGATCCTGCGCATCCCGCTCGGCTTCGCCGTGACCCCCAAGACGCGGCAGGAGTCGACCGGCACGCCGTGGAGACTGATCAAGGTGCAGCTCGTGGTCATGGTGCTGCTCGTGATCGCGATCGTCGTCGGCACGTTCCACCTCGTGGTGAACGGCGCCGAGCCGATCGGCACGGGCGTCAACATCGCCTGGGCGATCTACGATCTGGTCGTCCTCAGCGTCCTGTTCCAGGCCGTCCACTACCAGGGCTTCTCCCCCGAGGAGTCCCCCGTTCCCGAGAAGGAGTCCGCATGACGTTCACCACCGAGAAGATCGAGCCCGACATCGCCGTCGTCCGCGGCGAAGGCAAGCTCAACATGGTCTCGGCCCCCGAGCTGCGCACCCTCGTGCTGCGCGTGATCGAGGAGGGCGAGAACCGCGTCGTCGTCGACCTCAGCGGCATCGAGTTCATGGACTCCTCCGGACTCGGCGCCCTCGTCGGCTGCCTCAAGAGCGCCCGTCAGGCGGGCGGCGACCTGCGCATCGCCTCCCCGAGCCCGCAGGTCTCGATGGTCCTCCGGCTCTCGAACCTCGACCGCGTCCTGGCGAGCTTCGACAGCGCCGAGGACGCCTACCGTGTCTGAGCGCTCCGTCGTCTTCCGGACTCCTCCGGACGGTGTCGAGACCGTGCACTCGGCCCTCGAGACGCTGTGGCAGGACCGCACCGACGTCGACGAGATGGAGCGGATGATGTTCGAGACCGCGCTCGTCGAGCTCGTCTCGAACGTGGTCCAGCACGCCTCCTCGACGACCACGATCATCTGCGAGCTGAGCCTCGTGGCGGATGAGCGCGTCCTGCGGGCCACGCTGGTCGACACCGCCGACCCGCCGATGGTCGACACCGAGACGGTCGTCGAGATGCCGGACGAGTTCGCCGAGTCGGGTCGCGGGATCCCCTTCATCCAGGCGCTGGTCGACACCTTCGAGCACGAGCGGGAGCACGGACGCAACGTCTGGACGATCGCGAAGCACCGCCCCGCCCCGACGCCGTGAAGCCCGTCCTCGCGCGCCGCCGCGTCCGGAAGCTGCCGCCGGTCGACTCCCTCGCCCTGACGGCGAACGGGTTCGACGAGCAGACCCCGCTGGTCAAGCAGCTCCCGGTCCTCGGACTGTTCCTGGTCGCCGTCGCGCTCACCGTGTCGGTGCCGACCCTCGTGGTCACCAGCGCGACCGCACTGGTCGCGGCGGTGCTGATGATGGTCGCGGCGACCGCACTGGCCGCGGTGATGCCGCGGGTGGACGCGCTGGGCCGGGTGGCGCTGGTGATCCCCGCGATCGACTTCCTGGCCGTCGGCGTGCTGCGCTTCGCGACCGGCGAGAGCGCGTCGATCTTCGCCTCCCTCGCCGTGCTGCCCACCGTGTGGGTCGCGGCGGGGCCGGGCCGGCGGCACATCGCCCTGGCCAGCCTCGGAGTCGTCGCAGGGCTCGTCCTCCCGTTCCTCCTCGGCTCGACGCTCGAGGAGAACCCCAACGAGCTGGCGCGCGGCGTCTTCTCGGCCGGCGCCTTCGGCCTCGCGGCCCTGGTCGTCAACGAGCTCTCCCGGATGGCGCGCGAGCGCGTCGCCGACATCAGCGCGCGCGAGAAGCTCACGCACCTCGAGCTGGCGCAGGCGTCGGCCGTGCAGCAGGCGCTGCTGCCCAAGGAGCGCGCCGAGCTGCAGGGCTACGCCTTCGCCGGTGTGTGCCTGCCCTCGCGCGCCATCGGCGGCGACTTCTTCGACTGGTACGACATCCAGGGCGGGGCGGCCTTCACCGTCGGCGACGTGATGGGCAAGGGCGTCGGAGCCGGCATCATCGCGGCCACCGTCCGCGCGGTCGTGCGCAGCGCTCGCAACCACGACGACCTCGCGGTCGCCGCGTCGCGCGCCTCCGAGAGCCTCGCCTCGGACCTGGGCGACACCGCGTCCTTCGCCACGATGTTCCACGCGCGTCTCGACGAGACCACCGGCGTCGTGCGCTACCTCGACGCCGGCCACGGGCTGACGCTGCACGTGCACGCCGACGGGACCTGGGACCGCCTGGCCTCGCACAACCTGCCGGTCGGGATCGGCGAGGACGCCTGGGCGACCGCCGAGCTCGTGCTGCTGCCGGGCGACTCGCTGGTCAGCTGCAGCGACGGGATCCTCGACCTGTACGACGGGCGGGTGGAGTCGCTCCAGCACGTCGCCGCGCTCGTGTCGCAGTCGGCCGACGCGGCCGATGCGGTCGCGCGCATCAGCGCGCGGGCCGAGGGCGGCGCGAACGACGACGACGTGACGGTGCTGGTGCTGCGGCGCGCGGTGTGACGACGGGATCCGCCGATCGAGCAGCCCGCTCCGCGGGCGTCTCCGAGTCGGTGGGTCTCGATGCGCCCCTGCGGGGCTGCTCGACCAGCAAGGGGAGCGGGCGTGCAGAAGCTCGGCCGAGAGCGCTGCCCAGCCGTGATGGTGGCTGAGCAGCACTCCTGCCTGAGCTTCTGCCGCTGCAGGCAGCACGCGCCGCGCGCTCCTCTCTGCTGATCGAGCAGCGCGCGGAGCGCGCGTATCGAGATCCGCGATGTCCGGGAGTCGGCGGGGGTACTCGGCCAGCTCGGTCATCCGTCAGCGACGGCCGGTCCGGCGCCCGGGGGCGGCCGATCGCGACGGATCGCGGAGAAGCCGGGCGTCAGGGCGTCGGCATGCCGCCGTTCACGTTGAGCGTCTCGCCCGCGACGAAGCTCGACTCTGCCGACGCCAGGAACACGTAGGCGGGCGCGAGCTCGGCCGGCTGGGCCGGGCGCCCTATCGGGGACTCGCTCGAGCCGAAGTCCGGCAGGCTCTGCGGGTCGACGCCGTCCGTGACCTGCAGCACGGTCCAGGTCGGCCCCGGCGCCACGACATTGACGCGGATGCCCTTCGGCGCGAGCTGCTGCGCGAGACCCTTCGAGAGGTTGTTGATCGCGCCCTTGGTCATCGCGTAGTCGAGGCGGTCGGGTGCGGGCGTGTGGGCCTCGGCCGACGCGGTCGTGATGATCGTCGATCCGGGCGCCAGGTGCGGCACCGCCGCCTTCACGATGCGGAACATCGCGAGCACGTTGACCTGGAACGTCTCGAGGAACTGCTCGTCGCTCAGCTCCTGCAGGTCCTCCTGCCACACCTGCTTGCCTGCGACGTTCACCACCGCATCGAGCCCGCCGAGCCCCTCGACCGCCTGCTCGACCAGCTCGGTGCAGTACCGCTGGTCGCGCAGGTCCCCGGGGAGCGCGAGGGCCGTGCGCCCGGCGGCGCGGACCAGCTCGATCACGTGCCGGGCGTCCTCCTCCTCCTCGGGCAGGTACGCGAGCGCCACGTCGGCCCCCTCTCGGGCGAACGCGATGGCGACCGCCGCGCCGATCCCGGAGTCCGCGCCCGTGATGAGCGCGCGCCGGCCGGTCAGGCGGCCCGTGCCGCGGTACGTGTCCTCCCCCAGGTCGGGCCGCGGGTCGAGGCGCGACTGCAGCCCGGGCTCCTCCTGGTGCTGCACGGGAGGCGTGGTGTTCGGGTACTGCGTCGCCGGGTTCGTGAACGTGTACTGATCGGGCATGGTCTCCTGCTGCTCCCCGGCCGGGTCTCGGGCCGTCGCGTCCAGTCCACCTCACCGGGCGGTCGGGAGAAGAGGACTTGACGTCCCCTTCCTCCGTCCCCGCGGGCCGCACTCGGGCCGGCGAGGACGCGGTGCCCTGGCAGCGTGCAGGCGCCGCGCCTAGCGTGAGGGAGCGACGGCCGCGGTCGCGCGCGGCGTCCTCCGCCGCCTCCGCCCGACGCGTCCGGCCGCCCCGCACCGCCCCGCATGACCGAACACGGAGGAGACGCCATGACCCGCCGCACCACGACCTCGCGCGGCCTGACCGCCGCCGCCCTCGCGGCGCTCCTGAGCGGATGCACCGCCGCGGGCACCCCGGGCGCCGCCACCACCCCCGCCACCGCGACGGCGCGCCCGCTCCGACCGAGATCACGACCGGCCTCACCTCGCCCTGGTCGATCGCCTTCGCCGGCACGACGCCGCTCGTCAGCGAGCGCGACACCGGCCGGATCCTCGAGCTCGACGGCAGCGGCGAGGCGCGCGAGGTCGCCGACCTCGACGACGTCGTGCACCAGGGCGAGGGCGGGCTGCTGGGTCTCGCTGTCGATGAGCAGAGCCGTCTCTACGCCTACTCGACGGGCCCCGACGGCAACCGCATCCAGCGCTTCGACCTCGCCGGCTCCCCCGGATCCCTCCGCCTCGAGAACGAGCGCACGATCCTCGACGGCCTCCCCTCGGCGACGTTCCACAACGGCGGGCGGATCGCCTTCGGCCCCGACGGCCTGCTCTACGCGGGAGTCGGCGACGCGGGCGACCGCGCGAGCGCGCAGGACCTCGGCGCGCTCTCGGGCAAGATCCTCCGGATGACCGCCGACGGAGGCGTCCCCGACGACAACCCGTACCCCGACTCCCTCGTCTACAGCTCCGGCCACCGCAACGTGCAGGGACTGGGCTGGGCCGAGGACGGCACGATGTTCGCCAGCGAGTTCGGCCAGGACACCTGGGACGAGCTGAACATCATCACGGCCGGCGCGAACTACGGCTGGCCGGAGGCCGAGGGCGTCGCCGGCGACGACGACTTCGTCGACCCGGCGCAGCAGTGGGCGCCCGCCGACGCGAGCCCGAGCGGAGTCGCGGTGCTGGGCGGCACCGTCTACCTCGCCAACCTCCGCGGCGAGCGCCTGCGCACGGTGCCGGTCGCGGACCCCTCCTCCGCCACCGACCTCTACACCGGCGACTACGGGCGGATCCGCGCCGTCACCCCGGCCCCGGACGGCTCGCTCTGGTTCGTCACGGGCAACACGAACAGCCGTCTGGAGCCGCGCGAGGGCGACGACCGCATCCTCCGCATCGACCCGCTCTGACCCGGGCGGCCGCGCAGGACCTCGGCCGTGGAGGGGCTCGTCCGGCTGTCGGCCGCCACCCCGCCCCCTCAGCCGACGCCGCGCACGCGAACGCCGCCGAGAGGGCCTTCGAGCACCTGTGGCTTCAGGCGCCCTGCGCCCCACCCGGCAGCAGCGGCCGCTGCATCCGCCGCTCGTAGCGCACGATGCACCGGGAGTCCCGCGCCAGCTCGTAGGCGGCGATGCACTCCGGGTCGGTGAGCGAGTCGATCCGGTACCGCTCGTACTCGGCGAGGGACGGGAACGTGAAGAGCGCGAAGGCCTCGTCGCTGTCGCCCTCCGCCGGGAGGAAGTAGCCGTGGTGCTGCCCGCCGAAGCGGTCGACCAGGGTCATCCACCGCGTCGCGTACTCGGTGAACACGTCCAGGAGCGACGGATCGATCTGATACCGGAGGTGGATCGTGATCACGCGCGTCCCCCTCGGAGTCGAACGGGTGTCGTCGTGCTGCGCATGGCTCCCCCTCGGGAGATCGGCCGTCTCCGGCGTGCGGTTCCTCCGCACTGCTCCCACCGTGTCAGCGCGCCGCGTGCCGCGAGGCGCGACGACGGCCGATCACCGTCGAGAACCCGCCACGGCGTCGCTCACCAGCCTCGGGCCCCGTGCTCCCCGCCTCGTACTCCTCCAGCGGCGCCGCTCCGTCGGCCCAGTGCGAGAGCACCGGAGTGACGATGCGCCAGCACTGCTCGGCGACGTCCCCGGGCACCGACAGCAGGGTGTCGCCCTGCAGGATCCCCGCGAGCACCTGCCCGTAGGCGTCGAGGGTCGCGGTCCCGGGATGCGCCTCCAGCGTCGTGCGCTCGAGGTCGGTCAGGTCGTCGGCGCTGTTCACGAACAGGTCGAGCCCGACGTCGCCGCCCATCAGCGACAGGCGCAGGACCGTCCCGGCGTCCTCCCCGCCCGAGCGGAGGCCGCGGGGCGGAGCCGAGGGCCGGAAGTGCACGGCGACCTCGGTGCGCGGGTCGCCGATCCCCTTGCCGGAGCGCAGCACGAACGGCACGCCCGCCCAGCGCGGGACGTCGACCTGGAGGAGCAGCTGCGCGAGCGTCTCGGTGCCGGCCTCGGGATCGACGTCGGGCTCGTCGACGTAGGAGGGGAGCAGGCGACCGTCGAGGCGCCCCTCCGTGTAGCGGGCGCGGCGGGCGGTGGCCGGGTCGTCGCGCCAGAGGCGCACCGCTCCGAGCGCCTCGGCCATCCGCGCGTGGACGTCCTGCGGAGAGACCTCGTCGGGCCGCTCCATCACCGTCAGCGCCAGCACCATCAGCAGGTGGCTCTGCAGCATGTCGCGCAGCGCCCCGGTGCCGTCGTAGAACTTCCCGCGCCCCTCGATCCCGAGCGTCTCGTCGTAGACGATCTCGACCTTCTCGATGTGCTCGGCGCTCCAGCTCGCCTCGAGCAGCCGGTTGCCGAAGCGCAGGCCCAGCATCCCCATCACCGTCGCGTTGCCGAGGAAGTGGTCGATGCGCCAGAGGCGGTCCTCGGGGATCACGGCCGCGAGGGCGGCATTGAGCGAGACGGCGTCGTCGAGGTCCTCGCCGAACGGCTTCTCGATCGCGACGACGAGGTCCTCCGGCAGCTCGATCCGCGCCAGCGACTCGGCGACCGCGTGCCCCATGGCCGGCGGGAGCGCCACGTAGAGCACGGGCGTCGACGGGCACGCGTCGAGCAGGGCCGTCAGCTGCTCCGGATCGGAGGCGTCCGTCGCGACGAAGCGCGCCCGCGAGGCGAGGTCGTCGACGGTGCGCGCCGCGATTCCCGCCTCCTCGAGGCTGCGGCGGACGAGCCCCTGCCACTCCTCGTCGCTCTGCGGCGTGCGGGCGGCTCCGACGAGGGTGAGCTCCAAGTCGCGCGCGAGCTCCGCGACCCGTCCGAGCCCCGGGAGCAGCAGTCGCTCGGTGAGGTCGCCTCCTGCCCCGAGGATCGCGACGGTGCGCCGCTGCTGCTCGAGTGCGGTGGCCTCGGGGATCCCGATCTCGGTCATGCTGTCTCCTCCTGGTCGGCGCGGTTCCGCGCCACGGTAATCCATCGTTCTGCGATGTTCCTCGGGGCTGCTAGCAGCAGTCGACCCCGCTCAGCCAGTCCCTGCGCCGCGTCGGCGATCGTGGTCGACTGCAGCAACCCCTCCGAAAGCCGGTCCCATGCTCTCCCTCGTCTACTCCAGCCGCGCCACCGCCCTGTTCGACGAAGCGCGCCTCGCGTCGCTCCTGCAGCAGAGCCGCGCCGACAACGCGCGCGTCGACCTCACCGGCATGCTCCTGCACCGCGACGGCCGCTTCCTCCAGGTCCTCGAGGGCCCCGACGACGCGGTGCGCGAGCGGATGGACGCCATCGAGCACGATCCCCGGCACGAGTCGATCCGCGTCCTGCTCAAGGAGACGACGACCGAGCGCCTGTTCCCGGAGTGGTCGATGGCGTACGCGACCGTCCCCGAGACCGCGCAGCCGGAGGGCTTCCGCACCACGTTCGAGGACCTCGCCGGCGACCGCGGGACGAGCATGACCCTCCCGGCCCTGCGCGAGCTCGTCCGCTGGTTCCAGGAGCGCCCCGCCGCCTGAGCCGGCCCTCACCGCTCGTGGCTCGCGTACTCCTCGAGCAGCGCGAGTGCGTGCGCGCCCGCCGCGCCCTCCTGCTCGAGCGCCGTGCGCATCGACGCCGACTTCTCCTCCCCCGCCGGGAACGGCGGCAGCAGCGGCACGTCGCGATCGGTGACGACCTCGATCAGCACGGGCCGATCGCAGGCGAACGCCTCGCGCCACGCCCCGGCGAGCGCCTCCGGATCCTCCACCCGGATCCCCCGGAATCCCAGCAGCTCGGCGATCGCCGCGAACGGCACGTCCGGCAGCGCCTGGCTGTCCTCGAACCGCGGCTGCTCCTCCATCTCGCGCTGCTCCCACGACACCTCCGCGAGATCGCGGTTGCTCAGCACGCACACGACGAACCGCGGATCCGCCCACTCGGTCGCGAGGCGCGCCACCGTGATCAGCTCGGCCAGTCCGAGCATCTGCATCGCCCCGTCGCCCGCGAGCACCACCACCGGCTTCGACGGGTCGGCGAGCTTCGCCGCGATGCCGTACGGCACCGAGCAGCCCATCGAGGCGAGGGTGCCCGAGAGGTGCGCGGCGGCTCCCGCCGGCACGTGCAGCTGGCGGGCGTACCAGTAGACGACGCTGCCGACGTCGACGGCGATCCGCGCGTCCTCGGGCAGCTGCGCGTCGAGCTCCCTCAGCACTCGCTCCGGATTCACGGGGCGCGCCGCCACCGCCGCCCGCCGCTGCGCGATCCCCCGCCACCGCTCGACCGACTCCGCGACCCGCCCGCGCCACCCGACGCGCTCGGGCAGCCGCTCGAGCAGGGCCGAGAGCGTCGCGGCCGCGTCGCCGACCAGCCCGACCTCGATGGGGTAGCGGTTGCCGATCGCCCGGGCGTCGAGGTCGATCTGGACCGCCCGCGCCTGCCCGGGCGCCGGGTAGAACTCCGTCCACGGATCGTCCGAGCCCACGATCAGCAGCGTGTCGCAGCCGTCGAGCAGCTCGGCGCTCGCGGTCGTGCCCAGGTGCCCCATCGTGCCGGTCGAGAACGGCAGGGTCTCGTCGACGTACGGCTTGCCGAGCAGGCTCGTCGTGATCCCGGCTCCGAGGCGGCGCGCGATCGTCTCGACCTCGGCGCGGGCGTGCCGGGCGCCCTGCCCGACGAACACCGCGACCCGCTCCCCCTCGGCGAGGAGCGACGTCGCGCGCTCCAGGTCGTCCTCGCGGGGCAGCACCACCGGCTGCGGAGCCGCGACCGCGGTCGGCACCGTCCCGTGCTCGTGCGGCAGCTCGCCGGGCGGCGCCGTCTGGACGTCGTGGGGCACGATCACGACCGTCGGCGAGCGCGTGGCGATCACCGACCGGAACGCCCGGTCGAGCACCATCGGCAGCTGCTCCGGAGTCGACACGAGCTGGCAGAACTGCGCCGCCACGTCCGCGAACAGCACGCGCAGGTCGATCTCCTGCATGTACCCGGAGCCGAGGACCGTGCGGTTCTGCTGTCCCACGATCGCGACCACGGGCACCCCGTCGAGCTTCGCGTCGTACAGGCCGTTCAGGAGGTGGACCGCGCCCGGCCCCTGCGTGGAGGTCACGACTCCGACGCCGCCCGTGAACTTCGCGTGCCCGACCGCCATGAACGCGGCGGCCTCCTCGTGCCGCGCCTGCACGAAGCGCGGCGCGTCCTCCCCGCGCCGCAGCGCCTCCATGAACCCGTTGATGCCGTCGCCGCTGTACCCGAAGATCCGCTCGACGCCCCACTCCCGCAACCGGTCGACCATCAGGTCGGCCGTCGTCGGCTGGTCGCGCTCCTGCATCGTCATCTGCCGTCCCCTCTCGCCGGTCGTCCCGACGCTACGGACGCGGACGGCCGCTGTCGGCGGGGTTGCCGCGGCCGCCGAGCGCGGCCGACAATGCGGCTCTCGGCTTCCCTCCCGGAGACGACCTGCACGTCTCCGGAACCGCGCCCCCGGGTCATCCGTCGCCAATGGCCACCCCGAGGCTCCGGAGGCGGCCGTTCACGACGGATCACCCGCGAGCCGTCCTCCGTTCCCCGCCTCGCGGTCATCCGTCGCATCCGGCCGCCCGAAGGCTCCGGCGACGGCCTTTCGAGACGGATCACGCGCCCCGTCCGCCGCGCCCCGTCGCCCGCCTCGCGGTCATCCGTCACCAACGGCCGCCCGGACGCTCCGGAGGCGGCCGTTCGCGACGGATCGCGCGCGGCGCCCGCAGCCGGCGGCGAGTCAGCCCCAGCCGAGCTCGACCAGCGCCTCGCGCGCGTCGCGGCGCGGCGAGTACGGCACCTCGACCCCGCGCACCAGCCGGTAGTCGGTGTCGCCCGGCCCCACCCACAGCACGCTGTCGGAGTCGGTGGCCGAGCCCAGCGCCGAGCGGATCGCCTCCGCGGGCTCCGCGATCTCGCGCACGTCGCCGCCGAGACGGGCCCCCTCGAGCAGGGCCCGGCGGATCCGCGCCGGATCCTCCGACCGCGGATGGTGGTCGGTCACGACGACCACGTCCGCCCCCTCCGCCGCCGCCCGCCCCATCGGCGCGCGCTTGGACGGATCCCGGTCGCCGTCCGCTCCGAGCACCACGATCACGCGCCCCGGCGTCACCTCGCGCAGCGCCGCCACCGTCTTCTCGATCGAGTCGGGCGTGTGCGAGAAGTCGAGGTACACCCGCGGCCCGCGCTCCCCCGAGACCAGGAGCGAGCGGCCCGGCACGCGCGCGCGGATCCCGTCGCGCACCGCCTCGGCGAGCGCCGCGAACGGATGCCCGGCCGACAGCAGCATCACCAGCGCGAGCCCCGCATCCGCCGCCATGTGCCGGCCGACGAGGGGGACGGAGGTGGTCAGCGAGCCGCCCGGCCCGCTCAGCCGGAACGCGGTGCGCGTCGTCGTCGACTCGAGCACCTCGACCCGCCAGTCCGCATCGGTGCCGGCGACCGACGCGACGGTGACCACGGGCACCTCGGCGAGGTCGCGCATCCGCTCGCCCGCCGGAGAATCGAGCAGCACCACGGCCCGGCGCGAGAGCGACGGATGCAGCAGCCGCGCCTTCGCCCGCAGGTACTCGTCCATGCCGCCGTAGTCGTCGAGGTGGTCGTGGCTGAGGTTCGTGAACCCCGCGACGTCGAAGTGCAGCCCGTCGACCCGGTGCCGGGTCAGCGCCTGCGCGCTCACCTCGAGGGCGGCGGCGTCCACCCCGTCCTCGACCATGCGCGCCAGCAGCGCGTGCACCTCGGGAGCCTCGGGCGAGGTGAGCCGGCTCGCGATCTCGACGGGGCCGCTGCGCCGCGTCGCCGTCGAGCTGTGGCCGACGCGCCTCCCGAGCTGATCGAGCACCGCCGTGAGCAGGTGCACGGTCGTCGTCTTGCCGTTCGTGCCGGTCACGCCGAAGAGCGGCGGGCGAGCGGAGTCGGTGCCGTAGACCCGCGCCGCGATCCGTCCCAGGGACCGCCGCGGATCCGGAGCGACCAGGACGGGCAGTCCGGCGATGCGCGCAGCCCCCTCCTCATCGGTGAGGACCGCGACCGCACCCGCCGCCCGCGCCCGCTCGACGAAGTCGGCACCGTGCGCGCCCCGCCCCGGCAGCGCGGCGAACAGCCCGCCCGGCTCGACCTCGCGGTCGCTGACGGTCACGCTCGTCACCCGGACGTCGGGGCCCTCGAGCCGGGCGCCCGTCGCGGCGAGCTCCGAGAGCATCGCCCCCGCCGTCGAGCGCGGCCGGAGGAACGAGAAGTCCGGCACTGCGCCCCTCGCTGCTCCCGGGCACTGCGATCCGGCCCGACCAGCCGATCGTAAGAAACCCGCGGCGCCCGGTGAAGACGATTGACAAAGCAGGCCCTGTGCGATCCCCCGGGAGCGCTCTCAGCGCAGCCGTGCTGCTCTGAACCCGCCCGGGAGAACCCGAGGCCATATGATGCTTATTAATAGTCACGGAGGGTCCATGTACACCGCACCCGAGCTCACCGACGAAGAACTCCAGGTCCGCCGCGAGATCAGGACGGTGAGCGATTCCCTGACGCATCAGGTGCGCCAGGCGAACCGCTGGACGGCGCCGCTGCGTCGCATGACGATCGCCCGCAACGTGCAGGGGTCGAACAGCATCGAGGGCATCACCGCGAGCGTCGACGAGGTGGGCGCACTCGCTCAGGGCGAGCAGCCCGCAGGAGTGGGCGACGACACGGCCCGCGCCCTCCTCGGCTACCAGCTCGCGATGACGTACGTCCTCCAGCTCGCGCAGGACCCGGTCGTCGTGGACCCGACCCTCCTGCGGAGCCTCCATTACATGGTGACCTCGCACGATCTGTCGGTGCGGCCCGGGCGCTACCGGATCGGGCCGGTGTTCGTGCAGCAGGAGTCCACCGGGGACATCGTGCACGAAGGCGCCGCCGCCGAGGCCCTCCCTCCCCTGATGGAGGAGTTGGCCACGACCGTCCGCGGCACCGGCGACAGCCTCGTCGACGCAGCGATGGCGCACCTCAACTTCGTGCTCATCCACCCCTTCCGCGACGGCAACGGACGCATGGCGCGCATCCTGCAGTCCCTCGTCCTCGCCGCCGACGACGACGTCTCGCCCGTCTTCCTCTCGACGGAGGAGTACCTCGGCCGCCACACGCAGGCGTACTACGACGTGCTCGCCGAGGTCGGCGGCTGGGGGTGGTCTCCGGGGCGCGTGCCTCCCGAACGATCACGCCCCTGGATCCGGTTCATGCTCACCGCACACCTCAACCAGGCGCAGGAGCGAGCCTTCCGCATCGCCGCCGCGAGCGAGGCGACGACGGCTCTGAGCAGGATGGTCGTCGCGGCCGGCGTCGACGACCGCGCCCTGGACGCGCTGTTCGACGCCCTCCTCGGCGCGACGGTGACGAGAGGCCGCTACATCTCCTCGCTCGCCGAGGTGGGCGCGACGATCAGCCCCCAGACCGCTACGCGCGACTTGGCGACGCTCGCGCAGGCCGGACTCCTCGAAGCGACCGGAGAGAAGCGGGGTCGCGCCTACACGGCGGCCGCACCCCTTCTCGCCCTGCGCCGCGAGGTCGGTCTCGGGCGGGTGTGGCGGCATGTGGATCCGTTCGCCGGCTCGTGAGTGCGGCGCCCCGCCGCGACCCTCGGTCCCGCTGCCGGAACCAGTCCAGCAGCAGCAGCGCCCGCGACGGCTCGTCCGAGCTGCTCCGCCGCTTCTGCGGGGAGTCGAAGAACGCGTCGTTACCCGGGCGTCCGCCGGAGCTCGGCGTCATCGGGCGTCAGCGAGCCCCCTCCGAGCCGGATCGGCGCCTGGCATGCTCGGGGGATGAGGAATCGGCCGGATGCCCGCGAGCTCCGGCGCCTCCAGAAGCAGCACCGCGCTCTGCTGCACCGCCGCTCCCCGGAGGTGGACGACTCCGAGTGGGCGCTCGTCCGCGACGCGATCCTGGCCGTCCTGACGGACGAGGACCTGTGG
Source organism: Rathayibacter rhapontici (assembly GCF_001995175.1). GTDB lineage: Bacteria > Actinomycetota > Actinomycetes > Actinomycetales > Microbacteriaceae > Rathayibacter. Next base: position 95,105 of record NZ_MUKN01000002.1, on the reverse strand, counting down.
GGTCTCTTCCCGGAGTCGTCGGCCGACGAGTACCTGCCCGAGGCGGTCGACCTCACCCGGCTCCTCCTGCAGGACGGGGCCTGCCTCGGACTGCACGTGCGGACCTGCTGGGCGGCGATGTTCGACACGGTGCTCGAGACCGAGGTCGCCGAACGGCTCGCGGGGCGCATCACAGCGGAGGTGCTCGAGGCGATCGCCCTCTCCGCCGGCTCGTCGCCGGACGCGTCCGCGAGGCCGGCGCCGAGTTCCTCCTCGGCGGCGGCTCTTCCCGCCACGTCGTCGCAGCGGCCGTCGACGAGGTCGCCGGCGGAGTCCTGGGAGCGGGGTTGCTCGCGCTCGCCTCCCTCTATTCCGACGCGTCGTCCTGGGAGGTCCTCGACGCCCTGAACGCCGCCCTCGCCGAGGCGGGGCGACCTCCGCTCGCAGAGGGCACCGACGAGACCGCGATCCTCGCGCTCCGATCGGCCTGCCGTCGCTTCCTCGCAGGAGAGACGGACGTGCGCTCGCTCTCGTCCTGGGCGCACGCGACGATCGGACACGAGGGGCCCGAGGTCGCGGAGCCCCTCGTCCTCCTCGACGACGACGTGGACGTCGTCGGACCGCAGGGGGTCGACCCGGCGACGCTCCTCGATGCACGCCTCCGCGCCGTCGCCTTCCTCCGCGCCACCACCTGACCATCCCCGGCGAGCGCCGTCGCCCGCCTCGCGGTCATCCGTCACGCACGGCCGCCCCGGCGCTCCGGCGATGGCCGTTCGTGACGGATCACGCGCCGCGCCGCGACCCTCAGGCGCGCTGCCGGAACCAGTCCAGCAGCAGCTGCGCCCGCGACGGCTCGTCCCAGCTGCTCCGCCGCTTCTGCGGCGAGTCGAAGAACGCGTCGTAGCCCGGCGCCCGCCGCAGCTCGGCGTCCTCGGGCGTCGGGAAGCCCATCGACCACTGCGGGAAGCGCCGCCCCTCGATGGACTCGCTCAGCAGCTGCGTGACGTCGGTGTGCCGCGGGTCGGCCGCGATCGCCCGGTACCGCTCGCGCACGTCCTCCTCCTCGCCCTCGAGCACCTGCATGAAGCGCCCGTTCTTGAAGAGCAGCATCCCGGTCAGGCCGGAGCGCGCGTTGTTGTCGCGGCTCTGCCGCAGCAGCTCGGCGAGGTCGGCGTCGCCGAACGACTCGGCGGCCGTGCTCACATAGGTGACGGACAGCATCAGCGCTCTCCTCCTTCTTCCTCGTCCCGGCGGATGACCAGCAGCGTGACGTCGTCGTCGGGCGGGACGGACTCGATGAGGTCCGCGACCGCGGCGAAGAGCTCGCCGTCGTCGGCGCAGGCGCGGACGAGGACTGCCAGCTCGTCGAGCGCCGCCAGAGTGCCGTCGTACAGGTCCAGCGCCCCGTCGGAGCAGGAGAGCAGCGTGTCGCCCGGGAGGAGCGTCGTCGCGCGCGCCTCCCATCCGACGTCCTCACCGATCCCGATCGGGAAGTCGGTCGACGTCAGCCGCTCGGCGGTGCCGTCGGCGCGCACGATCACGGTCAGTCCGTGGCCCGCGTCGGCGTAGTGGAGCTCGCCGGTCTCGGTGTCCAGGCTGGTGTGGACGAGGGTCGCGAACGTGCCCGTGGCGGACAGGTCGGCGAGCAGCTGCTCGTTGACCGCGGTCACGGCCGCGCCGGGCTCCCAGCCGCGGCGGGCCTGGAACGCCGAGCGGACGGCCGACGCGACGAGAGCCGCGGACACGCCCTTCCCCATGACGTCGGACAGCGTCGCGTCCACGCGCCCCTCGAGCACCTCGACGGCGAAGTAGTCGCCGGCCACCTCGGAGTGGGGCTGCGTGAACCCGGCGAACGTGAAGTCGTCGACGCGCAGGGCCGCGGGCAGCATCTGCCGCTGCGTCCAGCCCGCGTGGTCGGCCGCGCGCTGCTGCACCAGCTCGCGCTCGACCCATCGACCGAGCTCGTCGAGGAGCTCCTGGTCCTCGCCGCTGAGGTCGCGCGGCGCCGTGTCGACCAGGCAGATGGTGCCGACCCGCGCGCCGTCGGCCACGCTGAGCGGGCGGCCGGCGTAGAAGCGCACGTGCGGCGGACCGGTGACCGTCCCCCGCTCCGAGAACCGCGGATCCTCGAGCGCGTCGGGCACGACGACGATGTCGGGCTGCTGCACGACGACGTCGCAGAAGGAGTCGGCCCGCGGCGTGTACGGGGACCCGCCCGGCCGCTGCGGCGACTTGGTGAACTGGTGCTGCTGGTCGATGAAGTTGATCTCGGCGATCGGCACGCCGAACAGCTCCTTGGCCATCCGCGTGACCCGGTCGAACCGCTCCTCGGGGCCGGTGCCCACGATGTGCAGGTCGTCGAGTGCCGCGAGCCGGATCCGCTCCCGCGCCACCGACCGATCAGCTGGCGCATTCTGCGTCACTGACAGCACCTCTCCCCAGAACCGCACCGCCGGCCCGAACGGGCCGTTCGCGCTCCTCCCGCGGGGAGCACTCGGAGGAACTCTGGCAGACCGCACGCGTCGGATCGGCGCGATCGACCGCTACGCCCCGCTGACGGGGGTAGCGAGAAACGTCACGCAGCGCACCCCCCGTCAGTCGTCCGTCGGGCGCCGTCGCTGCCGCTTCGTCGCCGACCGCTGCTGCTTCGCCGCCAGGTGGCGCCGGGCCGATCCACGCGTGGGCCGTGTCGCCCGCCGCGGAGCCGCCGGGGGCGCCAGCGCCGCGCTCACCAGTCCGCGCAGCGCCTCGAGCGCCGCCTCGCGGTTCCGCAGCTGCGAGCGCTGCTCCGACACCGTCACCGTGACGGTCCCGGCGACCAGCCGCCGCTCCAGCCGCTCCAGGATCCGCGCCCGCTGCTCCTCGCCGAGCACCGCCGACCCCGCCACGTCCCAGGTCAGCTGCACGCGACTGTCGGACGTGTTCACGTGCTGACCGCCCGGCCCGGACGACCGGGAGAACCGCCACTGCAGCTCCGCCGCCGGGATCGTCAGGCCGCGCCCGATCTCGAGATCCATCACCACCGCCGTCCGTGGAGCGCCTGCTCGACCCGGCTCGCGCGGCAGCGGGGACTCCCTCCGCCCACGCTACCGGCGCGACCGCCGAGGGCCCGCCCTCGACCGCGCCGGTCCGGCGAGCGCGCTCAGACGGCGAGCTCCCGGAGCCACTGCTCGATCGAGCGCGGCTGCAGGCCGAGGAGCCGCTGCGCGCTGCGGTCGTCGTCGATCAGCTCGTCGGGCCGGGTGGCGCGCCAGCGGTAGGAGTCGACCACGGGGGTCATCGCGTCCGCTCCGAAGAGGGGGATCAGCATCTCGGCGAACTCATCGGGGCTCTGGGCGCGGAAGGACGCTCCGCGGCCGAAGTAGTCCGCGAAACCGGCGGCGAGGTCCGAGCCGAGGAGTCCGGGAAGCGCCCCGACGGCGACGACGCCCGTGACCTCCACGTCCTCGAAGAGTCGGACGGCCACGTCCGCGACGTCGAGGTGCGAGGCCCACGACACGCGGAAGTCCTCCCTGATCGGGTACGGGAGCACCCCGTGCTCGCGGACGGAGGCGATCACCGGCGGCAGGAGGAGGTTCTCGGAGTAGAGGCGCGGAGCGATCACGGCCACCGGGACGCCCGTCGCCTCGAGGCCCCGCATCAGCACCCCGTGGGGGCTGTCGTCGGCGTCTCCCAGCGGGTAGCCGCTGGTCGAGAAGACGACTCGAGGAGGGCGGGCGCCGGAGACGGCGGTGACGATCGCTCTCGCGTGCTCGAGCTGCCGGCTCGGCGACCCGAGGGGCAGATGGACGAAGACCCCTTCCGCGCCGGTGTAGGCGGTGAGGAGGCCGGGCACGTCGGACGTGTCGACCGCCACGGCCGGACCGGCGGTGAACGCGTCCGGGTTCCGAACGGCTGCAGTGACGGATCTGCCTGAACGCAGGAGAGCGGCCGCGACGGGAGCGCCTTGCGCACCGGTCGCTCCGTGGACGATGTAGGTCATGGGGCCATTAGTGCATACGATGCATGGGTTACTTCAACTGCACTGACGGCGAGAGGTCGTATCCCGTGTCGTTCTCCGCCGACCAGTGGCCCGAGTGCGGGATCGCCCGGTTCCTCACCCTCCTCGACGGCCCGTGGGCCACCCTCGTCGTCCGCGAGCTCCTCGACGGTCCCCGGCGCTTCGGCGACCTGAAGAAGGCCCTGCCCGGGATCAGCGCCCACACCCTCACCGACAGGCTGAGGCGCTTCGAGACCTACGGCGTCCTGACCAGGACCGCCTACGCGGAGACCCCTCCCCGGGTCGAGTACGAGCTCACCGCCGTCGGGTCCGGGCTGCGCCCCGTCCTCGAGGCGATGAACACCTGGGCGGCGACCGTTCCGCGGGTCGACGGGGACGCTGCGGTCCCCCTCCCCATCTCCTGCACCGGGTCCGGCGGGTTCTGAGGCCCGGTCGCGAGGGGTCCGGTCCCCTCCGACCCGGCGGGCGCCGCCGTCCTGCCGAGTCCTCGTCCGCGACGCGCCCGCGCGGCGGTCCGCTCGCCTTGTTACCGTGAACAATCAACGGTACGGTCCGAGCACCACCCGCGATCGGACTGCGGCCCGCCCGCCTCCGCAGCGCAGCGGACGCAGCCGACCGCGCGGATTCGAAGACGAACCCGAAGGGACTCTTGTCGATGAGGACGAGACGACGACACTCGAGCACACGCTCCCTGACCATCGCCGCCCTGGCCGCTGCCGCGCTCGTCGCGAGCGGCACCGTGCCCGTGGCGGCCGCCGAGACCGGGGCCGCGGCCGCGGTCCCGACCCCCGAGCAGAGCCTGCTCGGGTCGTTCACGTTCGACGCGGCGCCCAGCGGCGGTGCGTTCACGGACCGCTCAGCCCGCGCGAGCGTGCAGGGCACCGCGGCCCTGGTCGCCGGGCAGGAGGGGCAGGGACAGGCCGTGCGCCTCTCCCCGTCATTCTGGCTCGACGTGAAGGCCGCCGACGGCACTCCCCTGCTGAAGGGGCGCGACAGCATCACGCTCTCGTACGACAGCAGGCCCGACTCGACCGCCAACACCGGCTGGTCGGTCTTCGCCGCCCGCTCCGCCGTGCGCCAGGAGTTCGCGCAGGAGCACTACCTCGGGATCCTCGACCGCACGACCGGGATCTCCGTCGAGCGCTACGACAACGCCGGCAGCCGCGACACCTCGGGCAACCTGACCGCGCCGAGCGCGACCACGGCGTGGAAGCACGTCGACCTCGTGATCTCAGGCTCCACGGCGCGCGTCTACGTCGACAGGAAGCCGGTGGCGGTGAACGCGTCCGGCACGACCCTGTCGCAGATCCTCGGCGCGGCCGGCGGCGTGCTGCAGGTCGGCAAGGCGAACTGGGGCGGCGGCGAGTACTTCACCGGACTCCTGGACAATCTGCGCGTCTACGATCGGGCGCTCACGAGCGCTGAGCTGGGCGCCGAGAGCACGACGGTCGCGACCGATGTCGGAGCGGCGCTCGCCGTGCCGTCGACGCTCCTCTCGGATCTGCCCTCGCAGGTGCTCGGACGCACCATCACCTGGAGCGCGACCGGCGCGGGCGCCGCCCGCATCGCCGCGAACGGAGCGGTCGACACGACCGGGCTCACCTCGGCACCGGTCGCCGTCCGCGTGCAGGCCGCGGTCGACGGCGTCGCCCAGACTTTCGCCTGGGACGCGCGCCTCGTCGCTCTCGGCGGCCGCATCGCGACCTACGTCAAGACGGTCACGACGACGAACGGCACCAAGGACGACCCGATCGCCTACCACGACGATCGCCGCGCCGACGCTCTCCACGCCGCCGCGCTGCCCGCCGGGGCGACCACCTGGGAGCCGCTGAACCGCTCGCAGGCGATCCTCTCCGTCGCGAACGACGGCGACCAGTCCGCCCGTCCGAACGCGCAGATCGGCTCGCCGAGCCTCTTCCGCACGGCCGACGGCTCGCTGGGCGCGGTCGCCGGGCAGAACAACGCCACCGACTCCGTCTACCTCTGGACCTCGCCCGACGGGCGCTCGCTCACGCAGCAGCGCACGATCCGGCTCGCGCCGGGCTCGGTCGTCACCGACCCGCGCCTCGTCCACGACGCCGCGGCGCAGAAGTACAAGGTCTTCTGGACCGACCTGCTCACCGGCGAGGGCCGCGTCACGCTGCTGGACGACCTCGCTGCGGGCACGACCCCCGGCGCCACGACCCGGGCGGACGCCCGGACCCTCGGCGTGCAGGGCGCGGGCCTCCCGTCGTTCACCACGCAGAACCAGGCGAGCGAGTTCAGCCTGACGACCGCGGAGTTCGACGTCTTCTACAAGAACTACGTCGACCTGCAGAACACCGGGGTGAAGCCGGTCGGAGCGAGCGTGCCCCAGGGCGCGACCCCCGCCGCCGTCGACACCGCGCTCCCCGACCAGGTCGTCCTCGACTACAACGACGGCTCCACCAAGAACCTCCCGGTCGACTGGGCGGAGGAGTCGCTCGACACCACCCGGCCCGGCACCTACGAGGTCACCGGCACCGTGCAGCAGCACCGCGAGGAGATGGTCAGCGAGGCCCGCGCCGATCCGCACGTCTTCTTCAACGAGGACGACGGCTACTACTACCTGACCGGCTCGCACTACGCGCAGTCGTCGCTCGAGCCCGTGAACGAGAGCCAGAGCTACCGCAAGATCGGCCTGAAGCGCGCGACGACCATCGAGGGCCTGAAGGACGCCCCGGAGCAGATCGTCGTCGATCCCGACGCCGGCACCCCTGGTCGCGAGGGCGAGTTCCCCAACACGCACTACGGCTGGGGCGGCTTCATCTGGGCGCAGGAGTTCCACAAGATCAACGGCACCTGGTGGATCGTCGCCGGCATGAACAAGGGCTACGCGCCCGTCGGCGGCTGGTGCGACAACACCGTCCTGATCCCCTACACCGGCACGGACGCGTCGATCGCCGCGGGCGGGTTCCTCGAGCGCGGCAACTGGGGCGAGCCGGTGATCCTCGAGGGCGCCGCCTTCGACGTCAGCTACTTCGAGCGCACCGAGGCCGGCGTGCAGCAGGGCTACTGGGTGATGCCGATCGACAAGCAGATCCGGATCTCGAAGGTGAAGCAGGGGCCCAAGGGCACCGTCCCGGTGGTCGACGGCGCGCTGAGCCGGGTCTACGGCGAGAGCCAGCCGTGGGAGATCGGCAAGCTGTCGCCGACCCCGTCCGACACCACCGAGGGGCGCGATCAGGGCATCGTCGAGGCGCCCTACATGGTGCAGCAGGGCGACAGGATCCACATCACCTACTCCGGCGGCACCGTCGACAAGTACTACACGCTCGGCATGCTGTCGGCGGACGCGAGCGCCGACCTGCAGAACCCGGCCAGCTGGACGCTCACCCCGTTCCCCGTGCTCTCGACCAACGACACCTCCGCCGGCCGGATCGGCGTGGACGAGGACGACTACTACACGCGGGAGCACGCGGGCGGCGGGCACAACTCGTTCCTGCACGACACCTCCGGGAACCTCCTCCTCGCCTACCACGCGCGGCCCTTCCCGGATCCGCACACGGCGAGCGACCCGAACGGCGCCGGCGGGCTCTTCGACGCCGACCGCAACACCTGGTTCAAGGCCGTGAACGTGCGCGCGAACGGGGCACTCGACCTGTCGCTGACCAAGGCGCAGGAGCTCGCCCCGGGCAACCGGACCGTCCGCGCCTCCGTCACCGTCGTCGCCCCGACCGCCACGGTCATCGCCACCGCCGTCTCGCGGTGCGTCGCCGGCAAGGTCGTCGTCACGATCACCGCCAGGAACGCGGGCGCCGCCGCCGCCGAGATCCGCTGGAGCACCCCCTGGGGCGCGAAGGTGCAGCAGGTGGGGGCGCTGAAGACCTCGACCCTCGCGATCTCGACCCGCGCGACGTCGGTCGCAGCGGGGACCCTCACGGGGACCTCGACCGCGAACGGCGTGCAGGCGCCGCTGACCGCGACCTACGCGGCCGCGCGCTGCAGCTGACGGCACCACCACTCCGGGCGGGAGGGCGCCGAGCGTCCTCCCACCCGGATCCCCGGCGCGCTCGCGCGCCCCTCTCGATCGACCGCGGTGCCCCGCGGCGCCGCTGATACGAAGGAGTATCGATGACCTCCGTCCGTCCTTGGAGGACCGCCCTCACCGGGGTCCTCGCCTCGATCGTCGTCGCAGCGGGGGTGACCCTCCCCGCTCTGCCCGCAGCTGCGGCCGAGGACCTCCTCGTGCAGTACGACTTCTCCCAGCTGACCGGCACGACCGTCCCCGACTCCTCGGGCGGTGGCCGCGACGCCGTCCTCCGGGGCACCGGAGCGAGCGTCGTCGGCGACGAGCTCCGCCTCCCCGGCGGTGCGAGCGGCAGCTCCGCCGCCTACGTCGAGATGCCCCGCGGCCTCGTCGACGGCCGCAGCACCCTGACGATCCAGTCCTGGCTGCGCAACGACACCGGCGCGGGCAACTCCGCGGCGGCCTTCTTCGGCACGACCGAGAACCTGCCGTCGCAGTACTGGCTGCTCAACCCGCGCGACCCCTCCGGCCGCTTCAAGTCCGTCATCACGGCGAGCAGCAACCCCTCCGCCCCGTGGACCACCGAGGCCGGGATCTCGGGCTCGAGCACTCCGGCCGGCCCGACCACCGACGCGCAGTGGGGCCTGTACACGACGGTCCTCGAGCCCGGCTCGCTGACCGGCTACTACAACGGCCGCCTGATCGCGAAGGTGAGCACGAACCGCTCCGTCGCCGACCTCGGCACGAACCTCGTCGGGTACATCGGCCGCTCCTCCTACCCCGACCCCTTCTACCGCGGCGGCGTGCGCGATTTCGAGATCCGCACCTCCGCGCTGACCGCCCAGCAGGTCTCGGACGCCTACTGGACCGGGGTGGACCCCGCCGTCCGCACGGCGGCACTCGCCTCGGACGCCGCTGCCATCGACCTCGGACCCGGCCGGGTGACCACGGATCTCCGCCTCCCGACCACCGGTGCGCAGGGCTCCCGGATCACGTGGACGAGCTCCGACCCGGCCCGCATCAGCAGCACCGGAGTCGTCACCCGGCCCGGCAGCGGAGCGGACGTGCCCGTCACGCTGACCGCGTCGCTCGCGCTCGGCGGGGCGACCACGAGCCGCTCCTTCGAGCTCGCGGTGGCCGCGCAGAACGCCCAGGCCGACCTCGACGCACTCGCGCAGGGCGTCGTCCTGCGCCCGACAGTCGCCGACGGCGAGGTCCTGCCCGCCGCACCGACCGGATCGACGATCACCTGGACGACGAGCACCCCCGGTCTCGGCGTGGTCGACGGCGCACTCCGCGTCACCGGCACCGCCGCGGTCCAGGGAGTCGTCACCGCCCAGCTGCGCTCCGGCACCGCCTCGAGCACCAAGGCGTTCGACGTCCGGGTCCTCCCCGCGGCGCAGGCGCGCTACCTGCTCTCGTACGAGCGCACACCCCTCGCCACCCAGGTCTACGGCCCGAAGCTGGCGTACAGCATGCACCTCGGCCTCGGCGCGACCCGCACCGGCACCACCGCCCTGAACGAGAACTACGGCGTGCTCTTCACCGATGCGCAGCCGACCGGCACGCTCGACCTCGTCGAGACCCGGACGCTCCGCGACCCCTACGTGTTCTCGCTCGCCGACGGCGGCTACGGCGTGCTCGCCACCCGCACCCTCGCGAACGGCGACGTCGATCCCGCGCACCGCGGCACTCCCCTGCTGTTCACCTCGACCGACCTCGTGGCCTACGAGCCGGCCGGATTCCTCGACCTCGGAGTGTCCGCGGCCGTCGATCCCCGCGCCGTCTGGGACTCGGCCGCCGACGTCTACCGCGTCACCTGGAAGGACGCCCAGGGCGCCGAGTACTCGCGCTCCTTCGGCGATCTCGCCGACCCCGCCACCCGCGGCGACCTCCGCGCCGGCGGGCTGACGCTGTCGGACCCCGCCGCCACGACGACCATCGAGGGCGCCGTTCCCTCGAACGTCCTGGTGCTCCCCGCCCCGGCCGCGACCGGCCTCGAGAACCGCCTGGGCCGCCTCCGCAACACCACCGTCCAGGCGCCGGCACCACCGTCGCGCAGGGCGCCGCGGTGCCGACGCCCGGGAAGGCGACGCTCTCCTACACCGACGGATCGACGAAGCAGCTGCCCGTGGACTGGTCGGCCGCCGACCTCGCCGCGGTCGACACCTCGAAGCCCGGCACCTACCAGGTCGCGGGGACCGTGCGCCAGCGCGACTACGCCGCCCCGTTCCTCCGGGCCGAGGCCGACCCGAACATCCTGAAATGGAAGGACCGCTACCTCTTCATCTCGACCGACGACCGCGGCGACGACCAGCCCGGCATGTTCCTCCGCAGCGCGCCGACCATCGACGGGCTCCGCACCGCGCCGGACAGCATGATCGTCCGCAAGGGCACCGCGGGCATCCAGGGCTGCTACTGGGCACCCGAGCTGCACGCTCTCGACGGGGAGCTCTACGCCTTCTACGCCCCGTGCATCGGAGCCGTGGACTGGCAGAAGGTCACCGTCTACGTGCAGAAGCTCCGCACCGGCGGCGACCCGACCGTGCTCGCCGACTGGGAGGCCCCCCGGCCGGTCCTGAAGCAGGACGGCTCCGCTCTGCAGCGCGACGCGCAGCACCCGGGCATCAGCCTCGACATGACCGCGTTCCAGGACGGCGGACGCACCTACGTCGCGTGGTCGCAGCGCTACATCACCGGCGGAGTCATCGGCGACGCCGAGCTGTGGATCGCGACCATCGACCCGGCGAACCCGTGGCGGCTCACGAGCGAACCGCGCAAGCTCATCACCGCGTCGCTGGGCTGGGAGACCAACCAGACGAACGTCGCCGAAGGGGCGACCGCGATCTTCCGCGACGGGAAGGTCTTCCTGACCTACTCCGCAGCCGCCACGGACCGCACCTACGCGGTCGGACTGCTCGTCGCCGAATCGGGCGCCGACCTGACCGACCAGGGCGTATGGACCAAATCCGACGCGCCCCTGCTGAAGAGCGATCCCGTCGCGAACCTCTGGGGCCCGGGGCACAACAGCTTCACGGTCGACGAGGACGGCAACGAGGTGCTCGTGTTCCACGCGCGCGCCGACGGCAGCACCCACCGCGACGCCTACCTCCGCCGCATCCACTGGGCCGCCGACGGCCTCCCCGTGCTCGACATGAGCCGGACCGAGGAGGTCGCGACAGCCAACCGGACCGTCCGGACGACCGTCGTGGTCGAGGGGACCCCGGTGAAGATCGCCTCGACCGCCACCGTCCGCTGCATCTCGGGCAAGGTCGTCGTCTCCCTCACGACCAAGAACACCGGCGCCGAGAGCGCCGACATCCGCTGGAGCACACCCTGGGGCGAGAGGACGCAGCTCGTCGGATCCCAGAAGACCGGCACCCTCGCGATCTCCACCCGAGCGACGTCGATCGCCGCCGGGACGGTCACAGGGACGGCGACGGTCGGCGCGGCGACCGCTCCGGTCACCGCCACGCACCCGGCACTGCGCTGCGGCTGATCCCGCGCTGACGGGCCCGCTCCCCTCGACGAGGAGCGGGCCCGGGCAGCGCAGCCCCCATCCACGTCGCCGGAGGCCGGCCGCCCGCTTCCCCGGAGCAGGCGGCGGGCCTCCGGGGATGCACGACCGGACGTCCAGCCGGACGACCGGAGCTCACGGAAGGAACACGCATGAATCGGACAAGGACGTCCCCTCGGAAGGCCCGGGTGCTCGGCGCTCTGGCCGCCGCGATCTTCGTCGGCCTGACGACCCTCGGGGTCAGCACCCCCGCCTCCGCCGCCCCGGTCGGCACGGGCTCCAACCAGGAGATCCGCAATGAGCACAGCGGCCTGTGCCTCGACGACTACGGGTTCGCCACGACCCCCGGCGCCGAGGTCCGCCAGTGGAGTTGCCTCAAGGGCAGCAACCAGCTGTGGGAGGTGCGCGACCTCGGCAACGGCTACGCCGAGATCAAGAACCGCTACTCCGGCCTCTGCCTCGACGACTACAACTGGAGCACCACACCCGGCGCCGAGGTCCGCCAGTGGACCTGCAGCGGCGCCCCGGTGCAGCAGTGGCGGATCACCGACGTCGGCGACGGTTACAGCGAGATCGCCAACCGGCACAGCGCACTCTGCCTCGACGACAAGGACTTCGCGCAGAACGACGGCGCCCTGATCCAGCAGTGGACCTGCACCGGCAGCACAGCCCAGCGCTGGCGCCTCACGGACGCGTCCGTCCGCGAGATGACCTACACGATCCAACGCGAGGCGAACCCGACCGCCGATCAGCTCGACGCCTACAGCCGCATCGACGCGGCCGTCGGGGCGGCGGTCGACCGCTACAACGCCCGCACCGACATCTCCAAGCACCTGCGGGTCTACTACAACCCCGGCGTCCCCACGGCCGAGGCCAACATCGACGGAGTCATGAGCTTCGGCGCGAACCGCGGATACATGGTCGAGGGGACCGCCCTGCACGAGATCGGGCACACCCTCGGCATCGGCACCAGCGGCGGCTACTACGCGAAGTGCGTCGACGGAGCCTGGACGGGCGCGGACGCGCTCTCCCTGCTCGCGTCGTGGGACGGCGCGGGAGCCCGCCTGAACTGCAGCAACCCGCACATCTGGCCCTACGGCCTGAACTACTCGAACGAGTTCTCCGAGCTCGCCTTCGAGCGCAACGTCGACCTCACCGAGGCGATGATCCGCGACGGGATGTGACCGCCCCGGCGCCTCCCCGCACCGCTCCGACGAGCAGCGGGGAGGCGCCGGACCTCAGCGGCACCACCGCGATCGCGGTCGGCAGCGGTCGAGTGGGGCCGGGGCGACCCTCCAGACACCCCGGCCCGAGGAGCGGACGCGGACGCCCGCTCCCGTTCAGCCCGGGACGTGATCGTCCCGGTGGTCTGTGCTCACGCCGGCACGGGCGCGAGGTCCCTCCGCGGCGCGACGGCGGGGAACGACGGCACCTGGCCGCCGGCCAGGGTCTCGAGGACCCGCACGACCTGGCAGCTGTAGCCGAACTCGTTGTCGTACCAGACGTAGAGCACGACCCCGTCCTCGGTCGCGATCGTCGCGAGACCGTCGACCACGCCCGCGTGCCGGGAGCCGAGGATGTCGGTGGACACGATCTCGGGCGACTCGAGGTAGTCGATCTGGCGGCGCAGCGGCGAGTCCAGCGAGGCGCGGCGCAGGTGCGAGTTGATCGCGTCCCTCGCGATCGGACGCTCCGTGCGCAGGTTCAGGATCGCGAGCGACACGTCGGGCGTGGGCACCCGGATCGAGCTCCCGGTGAGCCGTCCCTCCATCTCGGGCAGGGCCTTGGCGACGGCGGTCGCCGCTCCGGTCTCGGTGATCACCATGTTCAGCGCCGCCGAGCGGCCGCGGCGATCGCCGGCGTGGAAGTTGTCGATCAGGTTCTGGTCGTTGGTGAACGAGTGCACCGTCTCGACGTGCCCGCTGCGCACCCCGACGAGGTCGTGGACCGCCTTCAGGATCGGTGTGATCGCGTTCGTCGTGCACGACGCGGCCGACACGATCCGGTCGTCGGCGCTGATCGCGTCGTGGTTGATGCCGTGCACGATGTTCTTCAGCGATCCCTTGCCCGGTGCGGTGAGCAGCACCTGCCGGGCGCCCGGCGACTCGAGGTGCCGGGAGAGGCCCGCCTCGTCGCGCCAGCGGCCCGTGTTGTCCACGATGATCGCGTCCTCGATCCCGTGGGCGCGGTAGTCGATGCTCGCCGGGTCGTCGGAGTAGAGGAACTTCACCAGCGTCCCGTTGGCCAGGATCGTGTCGTTCTCCTCGTCCACCGTGATCGTGCCCGCGAACGGGCCGTGCACCGAGTCGCGCCGGAGCAGGCTCGCGCGCTTGCGCAGATCGTCCGCCGATCCGCGGCGCACGACCACGGCGCGCAGCCGCAGGGTCGAGCTCTGCCCGCCCCGCTCGATCAGGAGTCGCGCCACCAGGCGCCCGATCCGCCCGAATCCGTAGAGGACCACGTCCCGCGGCCCCTGCCCGCCCGCGACCCGCGGCACCCCGCCCACGACCGCGGCGAGCTGCTCCCGGAGGAACTCCTCCAGCGGCTCGGACCCCTCCCGCGTGCGGAACAGGAACGCGAGCTGCGCGACGTCGATCGAGGCCGCCCCAGCTCCAGCTGCGTCAGGATCCGCAGGATCGGCAGCGTCTCGGCCAGCGAGAGCTCCGACTCGTCCAGATGACGGGCGAAGCGGTGCGCCTTCAGCAGCTCGATCGTCGACCGGTTGATCAGGCTCGTCCCGTGCAGCGACGTCACCACCCGGCGGCGACGGTAGAGATCGCCGATCAGCGGGATCATCGTCTCGGCGAGCGCCTGACGGTCCTCCCAGGTCGCGGCCTGCAGCTGGTGGTCGGTCAGGTTCACTCGGGGCTCCTGGAGGGTCTCGCGGGCGCCGGAGGGTGCGGCGTCCCGGTGGCGTCGATGGGCCGCCGCGGAGTCGCGCTCCGCGGCCGGCTGCCGGAACCCGCTCCGCTCGGCGTGGGCATCAGCGTCATCGCGAGTCCTCGTCGAGCAGTGGAGCGGGTCTCTCCGAGCCTGTCGCAGAGAGGCGGGCAGGTGCCGGCCCGAGCCACCGGAAGAACCGTCCTTTTTACGCTCCCGTCAAACCTCGCGCCGATTCTTCCCCCGCGTCGGCTCTCAGCACTGCAGCACCACGGCCCCGTAGTGGGTGCCCGCGCCGGTCCCGACGAGCAGCACCGACTCTCCCTCCTGCACCCGCGCGCGATGCAGCGCCAGCGGGATCGCCGACCCGATGGTGTTGCCGACCTCGGCCAGCGTGACGACCATCCGCTCGCGCCCCCACAGCCGCGCCATGCCCTCGAGGCCCGCCCTGCTGGTCTGGTGCGGCACCACGCGGTCGATGCCCGGCAGCCCGGAGCTCAGCCCCGGCCGCACCGTCTCGAGGAACGCGGGGAAGTGCCGCAGCGCCTCGATCAGCAGGCGGGTGCCGTCCATGTCGAAGCGGAAGTCGGCCAGGCGCTCGGACGCCTCCTCGATGCGGATGCGGGTTCCGAACCCGCGGATCTCGGCGTGCGCCACTCCGCTCGTGCGCGTCGTGAACCTCGACGTCGTGATGCCCTGCCCCGGAGTCGTCGCCCGACCCACCACGACCGCCGCGGCCGCGTCGCCGATCAGCAGGGCGCTCTCGGGCTGGCCGACGTCGATGCCGCGGCTGCCGCCCTCCGTCGACACGATCAGCACGCGCTCGGCGCGGTGCGTCGCGAGCAGGAACCCCGCCTCCTGCAGCGCGAAGAGGAACGAGAGGCAGGTGGCGTGGAGGCTGTACGCCGAGACGTCGGCGAGGCCCAGTCCGGCGGCGAGCAGCGCCCCGCCGTCGGGGATCGCCTGCAGGTGCGTGCCCGAGGCGTTGAGCACGACGTCGATGTCGCCGGGCTCGAGCTCGGCGGCGGCGAGCGCCCTCCGCGCGGCGAGCAGGCCGAGCTCCAACGGGTCCTCGTCGTCCGCCAGCCAGTGACGGGTCACGACACCCGTGCGGCTGATCGCCTCGCCCGCGTCGATGCCGCAGAGGGCGGCCACCTCGGCCGTCGGCACGAGGCGCTGCGGCAGCGCCTCGCCCGTGCCGAGGATGCGGACGGGGAGCACATCGGACACGGTGGCGTCCCTCCTGCGCCGACCCGCCGGAGAGCCACCGCTCCCCCTGTATAGCGGGGATATGCACTCGGCGCGCTCGGCCTCTGCTGGTCGAGCAGCGCCGCAGGCGCGTATCGAGACCCACCACCCCCGGACACGGGGATCTCGATACGCCCGCTGCGCGGGCTACTCGATCAGCAAGCCCCCCCCTGCTGGTCGAGTGGCGCCGCAGGCGCGTACCGAGACCCCCGTCCACCAGAAGTCCTCCCCGTCCCGCTCCGACCCCGAGGCCGCCCCCTCCCCTCGCTAGGGTGGTCCCGGCGGAGCGCGAGGGGGTCCGGGTGAGCTTCTGGGTCGTCGTGCCGCTCTTCAACGAGGAGAAGCTGCTCCGCGGCACCCTCGACGCCCTGGCGGCGCAGTCCGATCAGGACTTCACCCTCCTGCTCGTCGACAACGGCAGCACCGACGGCTCGCGCGCGGTGATCGACGCGTTCGCCGCCGACCGTCCCGACCGCCCGCTCCTCACGATCGGCGAGGCGCAGAAGGGCACGGGAGCCGCCTCCGACACCGGGTTCCGCTACGCGATCGCGCACGGGGCTTCCGTCGTCGCGCGCACCGACGCCGACTCGCTGGCGGACCCGCGCTGGGTGGAGCTCCTGAAGGCCGACTTCCGCGCCGGCTTCCGCTTCGTCGGCGGCCGCGTCACTCCGCGCACCGACGAGCCCGAGTACCGCTGGTACGACGGAGTGATCGGCACCGGCCTCATCCGGATCCTCGAGCGGGCGCCGGGAATCGTCTACCGCCGACCGGGCCAGCGCTACCGGATGTTCATGATCGCGGGGCTGAACCTCGCCATCGACGCCGCGCTGTACCTCGAGGTCGGCGGCTTCCCGCGCTCCAGCATCGACGACACCGACGAGGATCTGGAGCTGCACCTGAAGGTCTGCCGGGTGATCCCGGGCACGCAGGCGAGGCTGAACCGCCGCGCGATCGTGCGCTGCTCCATCCGCAAGGGCAAGGCGCTGGGCTACCTGGGGATCCTGCTCTGGTACTGGGGCCGCAAGAAGGGCCTGGAGGTCGTCGATGTCCGCTGAGCCGCGGAAGCCCGCCGAGCCCTCGACGCCCGCCGAGCCGCGGACGCCCCGCCGCGTCCTCGTCACCGGCGCCACGGGCTTCCTCGGCGGCCACGCCGTGCGCGCGTTCCTCGCCGAGGGCGACGAGGTGATCGCCGCCGGCCGCAGCCTCCCGGCCCTCGAGCGCCTCGCCGCCGACGGCGCCGAGACGATCGCCGCCGACCTGGCCGACCTCGCCACTCTGCCCGTGCGCGCCGACGTGCTCGTCCACTCCGCCGCACTGTCGAGCCCGTGGGGGCGGTGGCGCGACTTCCGCGAGGCGAACATCGACGGCACGGAGGCGATGATCGGCCTCGCCGAGCGCGTCGGCATCCCGCGCCTCGTCTTCGTCTCCTCGCCCAGCATCTACTCCGCCCGCCGCCACCAGCACCTGGTGCGCGAGGACGAGTTCGACCCCGCCAGCCGGATGAGCCTCTACATCCGCAGCAAGATCGAGGCCGAGCGCCTGCTGCAGCGGGCGCTCGCCGAGGGCCGGATCCGCGAGCTCGTGATCCTGCGCCCCCGCGGCCTCATCGGGGTCGGCGATCCGAGCCTGATCCCCCGCTTCGTGGCCGCGAACCGGCGCCGCGGCATCCCGCTCTTCGACGGCGGGCGCAACATGGTCGACGTGACCTGCGTCGAGAACGCCGCCCGCGCACTGGTCCTCGCCGCCGGTACCGAGCACGCGGACGGCAGCGTCTACAACATCACCAACGGCGAGCCGACCCCGTTCGGCGACTGCTCCGTGCGTTCTTCGCCGCGATGGGCGAGGAGCCGCGCTTCCTCACCGTCGACCTGCGCCTCCTGACCGCACTCGCCGAGGTCCTCGAGCGCATCCACGCCCGGCTGCCCGGCCGCGCCGAACCGCCCTTCACCCGCTACACCGTCGCGACCCTCGCCTACGCGCAGACCCTCGACATCTCGCGCGCCCGCGCCGAGCTGGGCTACGAGCCCGTCGTGCCGCTCGCCGAGGGCATCCGCCGCGTCGGCGAGCACTACCGGGCCGCGTCCCGTGCCTGAGCGCGAACCCGCCCTGCGCGTCTTCGCGTGCGGAGACACGACCTTCCCGCTGTCCCGCGTGTTCCGCGGCGAGGGCCTGCCCCGCCGCACCTTCCCCTCGGCGGTCTTCCTCTACACGCACCCCAGCGGCCGCCGCGTGCTCGTCGACACCGGCTACCCGCCGTCCTTCGCCGGCACCGGCCCCGTCGGCGCCCTCTACCGTCGGATCCTGCCGGCGCGCGTCACTCCGGCCGAGACGGTCGACGCCCGGCTGCGCTCCGAGGGCCTCGAGCCCGGCGACATCGAGTTCGCCGTCCTCACGCACCTCCACCCCGATCACGTGGGCGGCCTGCGGTACTTCCCCGACGCGACGCTCGTCCTCTCGCGCGGTCAGCTGCAGAGGATCGAGCGGAGCCGCGTCACCGACGGCGTCTTCGCCGGCCTGATCCCGCCATGGTTCGCCGACTCCGAGCGCCTCGTCGTCGACGACCAGCCGGTGGTGCAGGTCGCCGGGGTGAGCGGATTCGACCTCTTCGGCGACGGCCGCTGCGTCGTCACCCCGCTGCCCGGGCACGCCCTCGGCCATCTGGGCGTGCTCGTGGAGGGCCGGTTCCTGATCGCCGGCGACGCCGCCTGGGGCCGCGAGTTCCTGGAGTGGTCCGACCGCCTGCGACCGCTCCCCCGCCTCATCAGCGACGACCCCGCAGCGCACCACCGCACCTCCGAGCAGCTGCTGCGCCTCGAGGCCTCCGGCATCACCCTCTGCTTCAGCCACGACGCGTACCCGTCGCGGGTGCTGCTCGACTGAGCGCCGCTCGCTTGGTCGGCTCGGGCGGACAGGAGCCGCAGAAGAAGGCTGAGCGCGCGGAGCCGGGGGAATCCGCCGGAATCGAGGCTGCCGGCCTTACTTCTGCGGGTAGATCCGCTCGCAACCGAGGGTGGGAGCGCTTCGAGCGCCCCGGGGAGTCGGAACCGCCGTCTCCTCCTCGGTTGCGAACGCCGTGAGCGGCGCTCCGTCGCGGTCGAGGAGTCGAGCGACGGCACTCCTTCTCGAGGAGGGATCGCCGTGCTGACCCTCAACCCGGGAAGTCCTCCGGCCAGCCGCGCTCCGCGAGCGAGCGGCGCACCCGCTCGACGTCCTCGTCCGAGGGCAGCTCCGAGGTGACGCGGGCGATCTCCGCGGCGACGTCGATCCGGCTCGCGGGCAGGGCGCCCTCGGCGGCCAGGCGGGCGCCGACCTCCGCCACCTCGTCGTCGGTGAGCCGGCGGCGCAGCAGCGCGACGAGCGGGATGAAGTCCTGGTCGGGCAGACCGGCCGGGTAGCCCGCGCGCAGCCAGCGGACGATCCGCGCGACGAGGCCCGCCTGCGGCGCGTCCTCCTCCGGGATCCCCAGCGGCCAGCCCGCGCTCGCGAGGCGGACCGAGACCCGCACCAGGTCCTCCGGCAGGGCGGGCCCCATGAGGAGCTCCTCGATGCGGTGCCGCAGCTGCGCGCGGTCGAGGGGCACGCCGTCCGCATCGGCCCGCGCCGCGTCGAGCGCCAGGCGCTCGACCACCTGCTCGACCTCGTCCGCGGTGAGGCTGCGGCGGAGGATCCCCAGCAGCGGCACGTAGTCCTGCTCGGGCACCCCCGTCGGATAGCCGGCCCGCAGCCAGCCCACGACGCGGGCGACGGGTCCCGATGCCGTCTGCTCGCTCATGCTCAGTCCTTCGGGACGAAGACGGGGACTCCGTGCGAGAAGTCGACCTCCTGGCCGAAGCCGGTCGCGAGGATCACGCTCAGCCCCACGACCACCGCGAGCACCACGATCGCGAAGCAGGCGACTCCGATCGCGCGCAGCAGCGGCACGGGGAGGCGCGGCCTCTCCCCCGAGACGCCGCCGGCGACCGCGAAGGAGCGCACGCCGAGGGCGAAGAGGACGGGCAGGCCGGCCCCGAGCAGGACGGCGACCACGGCCACCTGACCGGCGGCCTCGAAGAACAGTGCGAGCACGGTGCGACTCCTCAGGCGTCGGTGGGCTGGGGCGAGCGGCGGGCGTCCTGCCACTCGTCGTTGACGTTGTGCGAGCCGATCGCGTCGCGGCGCGAGCGGAGGTAGATGAGGAGCGCGACCGCGACGAGGACCGCCGTCATCAGCAGTCCGCCGAGCGCCCCTCCAGCGAGGTGGCCGATCCACCACATGACCGCGCCGACGAGACCGGCGGCGGGCAGCGTGATCACCCACGCGATCACCATCCGCAGCGCCACGCGCCAGCGCACCTGGGCGCCGGGGCGGCCGACGCCCGAGCCGAGGATCGAGCCGGTCGCGACGTGGGTGGTCGAGAGGGCGAAGCCGAGGTGGCTGGAGGCGAGGATCACCGCGGCCGACGAGCTCTCGGCCGCCATGCCCTGCGGGGTGTCGATCTCGACGAGGCCCTTGCCGACCGTGCGGATGATGCGCCAGCCGCCGAGGTACGTGCCGAGCGAGATGGCGAGGGCGCAGCTGAGCTTGACCCAGAACGGCACCGACGCCGTGTCGCTCCATCCGCCGGCCGCGATCAGCGCCAGCGTGATCACTCCCATCGTCTTCTGCGCGTCGTTGGTGCCGTGCGCGAGCGAGACCAGGGAGGCGCTGCCGATCTGGCCGATCCGGAAGCCGCGGTCGAGGCTCGTCGAGGCCAGGTTCCCGATCACCGTGAAGACCAGCCAGGTGCCGATCGCCGCGACCGCTCCCGCGAGCACGGGCGACATCAGCGCCGGCAGGATCACCTTGCCGACGACGCCGTCGAGCTTCGAGCCGTCGCCCGCCCAGTTCACGCCGTCCATGCCGAGGCCGGCGAGCGTCGAGCCGATCAGCCCGCCGAAGAGGGCGTGCGACGAGCTCGACGGGAGCCCCAGCAGCCAGGTCAGCAGGTTCCAGACGATGCCGCCGATGAGGCCCGCGAGCACGATCAGCAGCAGAGCGGATCCGCCGCCCTCGAGCAGCGCCGGGTCCGGCGCGCCGGACGAGTCCTGGATCTTGACCACGGCGTTGGTGACGGTCAGCGCCACCTCGATGCTGAGGAACGCGCCCACCAGGTTGAGGGACGCGGAGAGCGCGACGGCGACCTTCGGCTTCAGCGCACCCGTCGCGATGGACGTGGCCATCGCGTTCGCGGTGTCGTGGAAGCCGTTGGTGAAATCGAAGGCGAGTGCGGTGACGACGACCAGGACGAGCAGAACGAGGGGATCCACGCAGGAATGATGCGCCGATCCGAAGCCCCCGTGGCAGGGTCCCCGAATGTATTTACCGGCTATTCACTTTCACCGGGCGAGCGGGCTGCCGGACACCGGTCGGGAGCGCTCCTCGCGCACGATCGCGGCGGAGGAGCGCTCGACCGAGGTCGCGCCGTCAGTGACCGGAGGGCAGCGGCGGAGTGAGGTCCGGCGTGTGCTCCGGGTCGGAGTCGACGACGGGCTCGTCCTGGTGGGGCACGCTCGGCAGCGGCGGAGTGAGGTCGGGGGTCGTGCTCGGGTCGGCGACCGGCGCCGCGTGCTTCGGCTCGCTCGGCTGCGCCCCCCGCTCGGCGGCGGCCGCCTTCTTGGCGTCCTTCTCCTGCCGGCGGCGCAGCTTCTCGGTCTGCTCCGCGAGCTTGCGGGCCTTCTTGCGCAGCTTCTTGCTCGAGTCGCGGACGGCCTCGTGGGCTGCGCGGACCGACTTCTCGGCCTTCTTCAGGGCCTTCTTGGCCCGCTTCTGAGCCGCCTTGTCGTTCCCGTTGGTCTGCGCCATGGTGTCGCCCTCCGCTCGTCGGCCCCGATCGGCCGTGGTCCTCCTAAAGTACCGAGCCGGGCCCGTGCGGCGCCTGGGCGATCCGGCGCTGGCGGCCGGGCGCGGGTCGGCGTAGAACTGCCGCATGAGCGATCGGATCTCCCCCCGCACCTTCCGCGCGACGCCCGGCACCGAGGGCTGGCGCGTCGTCGGGGACGCGCCCGCGCCTGGTTCCCCACCGGCTCCTTCGCCCGCGGAGCCGCTCTCGTCGCCGCGGTCGCCGCCCTCGCCGACGAGGCCGACCACCATCCGGACGTCGATCTGCGCTTCGGCGGTGTCGGCGTGCGCCTGATCAGCCACGACGTGGGCGACCTCAGCCGCCGCGACGCCGAGCTGGCCGGCCGGATCTCCTCCGCGGCGCAGGAGCTCGGGCTGGTCGCCGACCCGTCGGCAGTGCAGAGCCTGCAGATCGCGATCGACGCGGTCGACGTCGACGCCGTGCGGGCCTTTTGGGCCGCCGTGCTGGGCTACTCGACCCGCGAGGACGCGGACGCGGCCGACCTGCGCGGCCTCGGGCCGAACGTCTGGATCCAGCGGATCGATGCCCCGCGCGCCGAGCGCAACACCGTCCATCTCGACCTCTACGTCCCGCGCGACGTCGTCGAGTCGAGGATCGCCGCCGCCCTCGCCGCGGGCGGCAGGGTGACCGACGACGACCACGCCCCGGACTGGTGGACGCTCGCCGATCCCGAGGGCAACGAGGTGGACCTCGCCCCCTGGCGCGACGACAGCCCCTGGGGCGACTGAGCTCGCGACTGCCGGACCCTCGGCGGAACGGCAGGGGCCGCACTGTCGCGTCCATCCCTTTTGATCTGCCACCGCAGCACAAGTCTGTGCTACTTTCGCAGCACAAGCGGCGCTCCCCCCGAGCCCGTCCCGACCGGTGGAGGCCGCCGTGCTGCTGACGACCCTGTTGACGATCAAGAACGCTCTGCCGCTGGAGGTGGCGCTGACGTTCGGACTCGCCCTGTTCGCCCTCTCCTGGCTCCTCCCGCGCCGAATCGTCTCGCTCCCCCAGGTCGGGTACCGCCGGTCCGCTCTCGTGTGGACGGGCGCGGTCGGGCCGCTCCTGGTCGTCGTCGCAGCGACGGTCGCCAGCTCCCTGGCGGCGGCGACCTGGGACGCGTCCGGCTACGACGGCTGGTGGCGGCGCCCTCTGCCACTGCTCACCGCGGCCGTCGTCGTGGCGATCGCCGGCGCCGCCCTGAGCCGATCTCCGCTGCCCGCCCCCGGCGGACGCGCCATCGCCCCGATGCGCTCGTGGCTCGCCTTCGCACCGTCGCGCCTCCTCCTCGGGGCCGCCGTCTGCGCGGCCGCGACCCTGATCGTCATCGGATGGCAGATCGCGATCGCCGTCTCCGCACCGGCCGCGGGCCCGTTCTTCGGCCAGGTGCCCGCCTACACGACCCTCCCGATCTACATGAGCTTCAACGGATTCGGCTACGTGCCCGGCGCGGGCTGGCCGAACCACGCCGCCACCGTCGTCGTCCTCGGCCTCGCCTGCGCGGTGCTCGTCCTCGCCCTCCGCGCCGACGCCAATCGCGCCCTCGCCTCGCGCTCGACCGCGCCGAGCGTGACGGCGGATCGGGAGGCGGCCGCGCGACTGCTCGTCCTCGTCCTGCTCGCCGGGCTCGTCGCCACGCTCGGCGCCGTGCTCATGCACGTGGGCACGTCCGGTCTGTCGACGGTCGGAGTGCAGGAGCAGCCGGTCTCCGACGACGCCTCCACCACGACCCTCTTCGTCACCGGCGGATACCGGGCGATCGCCCAACCGCTGAACCTCACGGGGTACGTGCTGCAGGGCGCCGGGGTCGCCCTGACGCTCCGGATCGCGGTGGACACGCTGCGGGCGGGGCGTCGCACCGCAGCCGCCACCGCACCGGAGATCACCGGAGCCGTGCGGTGACTCCGCCGACCGCGTCGGGCCCGAATTCGGCGGAGGAGATCGCCGAGCTGTACCGCGGAGCGATCCGATCCGGGCTCCTCGGAGACGGAGAGCGCCTCCCCACGGTCCGGCAGACCGCGCGCGACTACGCAGTGGCTCAGGCCACCGCGGCCAAGGCGTACCGGGCTCTCGAACAGGACGGCCTCGTCGTCACCCGCACCGCCGCCGGCACCCGGGTCGCCCCCGGCGCCTCCCGTGCCCCGCAGGCCGTCATCGAGCGGATCCGCGCTCTGGCCGAGGCGAGCGAGCAGGCCGGCGTCCCCCTCGACGACGTCATCGCCGTCCTCCGCGCCCTCTGGGCGCAGAACGACTCCTCAGCGGCACCGCGATAGCCCCGCCGCCGTCTGGGAGTCCCGTTCGAATGCCGTCCGCCCCGCGGCAGCGCCGGGCAGTCTGGAGGCATGGCTTTTCAACCGGATCCCACGGGCTTCTTCGGCAAGGCCGCGCAGCGGCGGCCGATGCGCGGCCCGAGGCGCGACCGCTGGATGTGGTGGCGCCTGGGCACCGGGGTCGCCGTCGTCGTCGGCGGAGTCGTCGCCCTCCTGGCCTTCACGGCGGGCTAGGCGCGACCGTGGAGAGGGTCACGGGGATCGGCGGCCTCTTCTTCGCCGCACGCGATCCCGCGGCACTCGGGCGCTGGTACGCCGAGAACCTCGGCGTCGACGAGCCGCCGACCTCCTACGGAGTCTCGTCCTGGCGCCAGGAGTCCGGGGCGACCGTGCTCGCGCCGATGCCGATCGGCTCGGAGCACCTCGGGCCGACCGGATGGGCTGTGAACTTCCGCGTGCGGAGTCTCGACGCGATGGTCGAGCAGCTCCGCGCCTCGGGGACGGCGGTCGTGGTCGATCCGGAGCACTACCCGAACGGCCGGTTCGCCGATCTGCACGACCCCGAGGGCAATCGGATCCAGCTCTGGGAGCCGGCGGGCGCCGACGACTGACACCGCACACGACGGCCGGAAGTGCGAGCCCGCGCGAGGGGGCTTGACTGCTCGCCCCGATCGGTGAGCAGTCTCCCAGGTGCGTTCCGGAGCATCCCGGGTACTCTGGAGGGTCGTACGGCCCGGGTCACCCCCGCGCCCGACGGTTCCCCGCCCCAGCTGCGCGCATCCCCGCGCGGCGCACGACCCGGAAACTCTGACTGCATGCACCACTCCGATCTCGCCCCGACCCCCTCCCCCCGGGGAGTCGAGCAGACCGACAGCTCCGCCGCCCTCCCGACCCGGAGGCAGCTGCGCGCCCAGCAGGAGGCGCAGCGCACCGCGTCGCGTCGCGCCCCGCGCCGTCCGACCAGGCCCCGCGCCTCGGCGATGGCGGCGATGTCGTTCGTCGTCGGCATCGCGGTCACCACGACGATGCCCGCGTTCGCCACGCCGGGCGCCCCCGACTCCGAGCTCGCCCGCGACACGGCGAGCGCCGTCGCGGCCGCCCGCCCGCAGAGCTTCGTCGCCGCCGGTGCCGTGCAGCACACCGTGACCCGCGACGCGTTCGCCGCGGAGGCGAAGCCCGAGGTCCTCGTGCCGGTCGCCTCCCTCGACGCCATCACGGCCGGGGCCGGCGAGTCGACCGCAGCGGCCGACGACGCTCCGGCATCTGGGTCGTCCCGGTCTCGGGCCGCATCAGCAGCAGCTACGGCCCCCGCCCGGACGCGCCCGTGTCGGGCGTCAACCTGTTCCACAAGGGCACCGACCTCGCCGCGGCCTGCGGCACGCCGGTCGTCGCGGCCTCCGGCGGCGTCGTCGAGGAGTCCCGCTACTTCGGCACCTACGGCAACTGGGTCCTGATCGACAACGGCGGCGGCATCGAGACCGGCTACGCCCACAACAGCGAGCTGCTCGTCGGCGTCGGCGACGTGGTCGAGGCGGGCGACGTGGTCGCGCTGCTCGGATCCACGGGCGCCTCCTCCGGCTGCCACCTGCACTTCGAGACCCGCGTCGACGGCGAGGCGGTCGACGCCGTGCCGTTCATGAGCGCACTGGGCGTGCCGCTGGGCTGACCGGGCTCACGCCGCTGGGCCGACGGGGCTCACCCCGGAGCCGGCACCGTCCGCGGTCCGGTCGAGACTGTCCCCGACCAGCGGGCGTCCGCAGGGTCGGTCGTGACCACGATGCGGGCGTCCTGGTCGACGGCGATCTGCATGCTGGCGCCGTTGCCCTCGTTCGGGTCGCCGCGCGTGATGCCCTCGTCGTAGAGGCACGTCGAGGCACTGGTCATCAGGCCCTCGATCTCGACCGTCACCTCGGCGTCCGCGGTGTCGCAGGCGACCGCGAGCCGGATCGAGAGCGGCTCGCCCACGAGGCGGACGGTCTGCGGCTCGGGCGCCCCGATCTGATCGGTCCACGTGACCGCCGCGGTCTGGCCCTCCGGCAGGTCCAGCGGTCCGATCGGCCCCGGAGTCGACGTCGGCACCGCGGTGCTCGTCGCCGTCGGAGTCGCCGCGGGCGTCGCCGCGTCCTCCTCGGCGGGTGCCGTGCAGCCCGCCAGCACGAGCGCCGCGAGCACGGTCGCCGCCCCTGTCGTCGCCATCCTTCTGCTCACCATCGCGGCTCCCCCTGTCCGTCTCGGTCCCTCCGGTGTACCCGAGGTCGGCGCCGAGCGGCGCGCTCTCTGCGGCCCTTGCCAGGGTCCGCTCGGACGCCTCCGGGAGTCCGCTCGGAGGAGGCATCCAGAAAACCGAGCAACACTTGGGAGCGAGTCGAAGGGCGTCCGTGAACGAGCACGGAGCCGGACTCGCCGGCCCGCCGACCCCTTCGCTCCCCGAGCAGGAGGTCACCATGTCCACCACCCAGCGCTTCACCGACCGCGTCGTCCTCATCACCGGAGGAGGGTCCGGACTCGGCCGCGCCAGCGCCGTCCGCCTCGCCGAGGAGGGCGCGAAGCTCGCCCTCGTCGACATCTCCGAGCAGGGGCTCGCCGCGACCGTCGAGGCGGTGACCGCCGCCGTCCCCGGCGGCGAGACGCTCACCGTGACCGCCGACGTGTCGAAGGAGGAGGACGTCGACGCCTACGTCGCCGCGACCCTCGAGCGCTTCGGCCGGATCGACGGCTTCTTCAACAACGCGGGCATCGAGGGGCGGCAGAACCTCACCGAGGACTTCACCGCGGCCGAGTTCGACAAGGTCGTCGCGATCAACCTGCGCGGCGTGTTCCTCGGGCTCGAGAAGGTCCTCAAGGTGATGCGCGAGCAGGGCTCGGGCATGGTCGTGAACACCGCGTCCGTCGGCGGCATCACCGGCATCGGCAACCAGTCCGGCTACGCGGCCGCCAAGCACGGCGTCGTCGGCCTCACGCGCAACTCCGGCGTCGAGTACGGCCGCTACGGCATCCGGATCAACGCCATCGCTCCCGGCGCCATCTGGACGCCCATGGTCGAGAACTCGATGAAGCAGCTCGACCCCGAGAACCCTCGGAAGGCCGCGGAGGAGTTCATCCAGGTCAACCCGACCAAGCGCTACGGCGAGGCCGCCGAGATCGCCTCCGTCGTCGCGTTCCTCCTCTCGGACGACGCCGCGTACGTCAACGCGGTCGTCCTCCCCATCGACGGCGGCCAGTCCATCCAGTACTGACCCCCGGCGCCCGACGACGGACGGGACCCGCTGCCGCGGCGGCCGGTCCCGTCCGCTCCTCGGCCTCCCGCGGGGGAACGGAGCCGTCGGCGCGACGGGAGGAGAATGAGCGCATGAATCCCACCGGGAGCTTCCGCGCCGCGCGCGACGTCCTGCTCGAGCACCGCACCGACGTGGCGGCCGCCACCGAGGCCTTCCACTGGCCGGATGTCGGCCCCCGCTTCAACTGGGCGGTCGACTGGTTCGACGCGATCGCGATCGGCAACGAGCGCCCCGCGCTGTGGATCGTCGAGGAGGACGGCTCGGAGCAGAAGGTCTCGTTCGACGAGATGCGCTGGCGATCCGACGAGGTCGCCACCTGGCTGCACTCGGTCGGAGTGGAGCAGGGCGACCACGTGATGCTCATGCTGGGCAACCGGGTCGAGCTGTGGGAGTCGATGCTCGCGATCATGAAGCTCGGCGCGGTCATCCTGCCGACCACGACGCTCCTCTCCCCCGCCGATCTGGCCGACCGGCTCGAGCGCGGCGAGGTCGCGCACGTCATCGCCGACGCCTCCGAGACCGCCAAGTTCGACGACGTCGAGGGCGACTTCGGCCGCATCGCCGTCGGTGGCGCCGTGGACGGCTGGCTCGACTACTCCGAGTCGCTCGAGCCGTTCGGGATCAGCCCGACGGTGAGCGTCCGGAGCACCGATCCGTGCCTGATCTACTTCACGTCGGGCACGACCTCGAAGCCCAAGATGGTCGTCCACACGCACGAGTCGTACCCGGTGGGCCACCTCAGCACCATGTACTGGCTGGGCGTCCAGCCCGGCGACGTGCACTCGGCGATCAGCTCGCCCGGCTGGGGCAAGCACGCCTGGAGCTGCTTCTTCGCCCCGTGGAACGCCGAGGCCACCGTCTTCGTCTACAACTACAGCCGCTTCTCGCCCAGGGCGCTGCGCGAGCAGCTCGACCGCGCGGAGGTCACCACCTTCTGCGCACCGCCGACGGTGTGGCGGATGCTGATCCAGTCCGAGCTCGGCGCGAAGCCCCGTGCACTGGCGCAGATCCTGTCGGCGGGCGAGCCGCTGAACCCCGAGGTCATCGGCACCGTCGAACGCGAGTGGGGTCTGGGGATCCGCGACGGCTACGGCCAGACCGAGACCACGGCCGTCATCGCCAACGCTCCCGGTTCCGAGATCGTGCCCGGGGCGATGGGCCGCCCCCTGCCCGGAGTGGCGATCGCGCTGATCGATCCGCTCACGGGCGAGAGCTCCTCCACGGGTGAGATCTGCCTCGACCTCTCCACCGAGCCGGTCAACCTCATGTCGGGCTACCACGGCGACGACGAGCGCACCGCGCGCGCCCGCGCCGACGGACTGTTCCACACCGGCGACGTCGCGGTGCGCGCGGTCGACGGCACCATCACCTTCGTCGGCCGCACCGACGACATCTTCAAGTCCTCCGACTTCAAGATCTCGCCCTTCGAGGTGGAGAGCGTGCTGCTGCAGCACCCGGCGGTCGCCGAGTCGGCGGTGGTGCCCGCTCCGGACGCGGTGCGGCAGAGCATCGTGAAGGCGTACGTCGCGCTGGCGGAGGGCTGGGAGCCGACGGCCGAGACCGCGTCGGCGATCTTCGCGCACACCCGGGAGGTGCTCTCGTCGTTCGAGCGCGTGCGCCGCCTCGAGTTCACCGAGCTCCCCAAGACGATCTCGGGCAAGATCCGCCGGGTCGAGCTGCGCCAGCGCGAGCAGGCGGCCTTCGACCGGGGCGAGGAGATCACGACGGAGTGGCGGAGCGACCGCGTCCGACCCGAGTAACCGCCACCGTCGGCCGGAGCGACGGCGGCCGTCGAGGCCCGTCACTGCGCGACGCGGCCGGAGCGGCACCGCCCCGCTGAGCACAGGGCGGGGGCGGATCAGGCGTCGACCGTCGAGGCGATCGGGACAGGGGCACGGCGGCCGCTCGACCGCTCGGAGACCCGGCCCGCCGCAGGGCGCTCGACGCCGGACCGCGCACCGGTGGACAGCGCATCGGTGGACGGCGCAGGGGTGGACGGCGCAGGGGTGGACGGCGCGGGGGCGGAGCCGCGGCTCGCCCCCGTCCTGAACCAGGCGGCCAGAGCGGGAGTGCCGCGCCACCGGCGGAAGTCGCGGTCGCGCGACGGGACTCCGCGGTAGCCGGAGGCGCGCGCGATCTCCTCCAGGGCACCGAGGCGGTGCGGGGTGCTCGCCATGAGGACGGCGGCGAGCTCCGTCCGGCACCGGGCGAGGTGCTCGTCGATCGAGAACCCGTAGAGGCGGCGGAACCGCACGCGCAGCGCGAGCACCGGCACGTGGAGCTCCTCGGCCAGGCGGGCCGGGGTGAAGCGCGGATCGAGGAAGCGCTCGGTGACGAGCGCTGCGGTCGCGACGGCGAGCACGTCGAGCCGGCGGGGCGCCCGCGATCGGGAGGGACGGGATCCGGCAGTCAGGATTCTGGGGAGGGCCATGGGGAGGAGACTCCCCGGCCGCCGTCCGATGACGCGGTGGCGCGTGATGGTCTGACCCTGGCGTGCACAGCGGTGTCGACCCGTCTCACCACCGACGGCCGGCGCGGATCCGCGACGAGACGCGGTCGAGCTCGGCCGTCGAGCGGAAGCCGGCGGCCTCGGCGGCGCGCACCCGGGCGGGCTCCCCCGCGCCGGGGTGGGCGAGCAGCACGTCCTCGGCGACGGCCAGTCGGATGCGGTCGACGCGGTGACGGATCGAGACTCCGTGGCGGAGCCGGTGGACGACCCGCACGCGGATCTCGGAGACGCCGAGGACCCGCGCGACGGAGCCGGCGTCGAGCCCCGGCACCGCGTGGAACTGCCGCAGGACCCGGTCGACGCGGTCGCCGAGCCCCGTGGGGCGCCCGGGTCCCTCCGCTCGGAGTCGCCCCGGTCGCGGGCTCGCGGCGCGCAGAACGTCCGTCATCATCGTCGGTCACCTCTGGTTCGGGTCGGAGTGGACGCCGACGGATCGGCGGTGCGGTCCCGTCGCAGCGACGGCGCCGAGGGGGCCGCGGCGGACGGCCCGGACAGCTCGACGGGTCCGAGCGCAGGGCGTCGGAGCGAGCGGGATCACCCGATTATGGGCGCGGCTCGCCGGGCGCGACCGGCCTGGCACGGGCTCCCGGCCCAATGGCGCGAGCCGGGGCGGATCCCGCCGGTCGCGCCCGGGATCCCCGTCTTCACGACGGGCCGGGACGGAGGAGGAGCGCACCGGCGATCATCGTCGTGCCGCCGCACCGTCCCCGTCCCGAAGGAGACCCGATGCCCCTGTGCCCGCCCGCGGCGTCCTCGAGGAGTCCGCTCGCTCCGCCCGCCGGACCGGTTCCGCGCCTGGAGCTCGAGGTCACCGTGTCGCACGTCCCCTCCTCCGCGGAAGAGGGGGTCCGGCGCGGCGCTCTCGTGCTCGTGTTCTGGATCCACGTCCGCAACGGCACGGGGGCGAGCCTCCACGACCTCCACCTGCTGCAGCGCCGATTCTCGGACGGGTCGGCCGACGACCTCGAGTACGACGACGCCCCGTCGACGCTGGTCGGCTGCGTCGAGCGGATCGCTCCCGGCGCGGGCTTCGTCACGGCGGCCCGCTACACGGTCCGGCCGCCCGCGGTGCGGCGGACGATCGTCAACTCGCTCGACGTCCGGGGCACGGGCGCCGACGGCGCTCCGATCAGCGGGCACGCTCGCGTGCTGGTGGTGATCGATCCCGATCCGACCGCGTCCGTGCTGTGACCCGTAAGGAGGTAGTGCGCGGCGACGAGGGTGATCTCCGCGCCCCGGACGGGTGAAACTCTCTCAGGAGTGCGGTCCCGCGGGCAGTCTTCTCCCTGTCCGACCGCCCCGACGGCTCGGCAGAAAGGTGCACAGCCATGACCATCAGCGCGTTCGACCGGACCTCCATCGAGCGGGGCGTCACCCGCCGCGACGACGAGGCGAGGTCCTGGTTCCGCCGCATCGGCCTCGAGGCGAAGCCCTCCGGACCGCTGCGCGTCGTCGCCGACGTGCTCCGGAGCGGCTCGTTCGACGTCGTCCGGCTCTGGCACACCGCGGCCCGGCTGCACCGCAGCGCGCCCGTGGGCTCCGGCATCCGGCTCCTCATCCCGCTCGAGGGCGAGATCGTCGTGCAGCCGGACGACCCCTCGGCACTGGAGGTGCGCGTGAGCGTCGGCTGCATCGCGTACCTGCGGCGCAGCCACTCCTACACCCTCGTCACCGACGCACCCGGCGCGCGGATCGAGATCGCCCTCGAGAGCCCGCTCCTCGGGCTCCTCGACTGGGAGGACAGCGGCGCTCTGGTGACCGAGGCCGACCCCGCGGGCCGCGGCATCCTGCTGTCGACCGTCAACGCCACGTTCGGCTCGTCGCTCGACGCCGACTCGCCCGCGTTCCCGCTCGTGCGCGCGGCGGTCGAGCAGCTCACCGGCGCCGTGCTGGCCACCTCGCTGCCCCGCGAGCGGACCGAGACCGTGCACACCCGCGCCCTCGCGCTCATCGCGGCCATGTCGGCGGATGCGAACCTCTCGGTGCAGGAGGTCTCGGAGCGCCTCGGGGTGCCCAAGCGGACGCTCCAGCGGGTGTTCGCCGCGAACGGCACGACCGTCTTCAACGAGATCCGGCGCGCGCGGCTGGCGACCGCGCGCGCCGTCCTCGGCGACCTCTCGGCCCCTCCCGTCCCCGGCCACGCCCTGAGCGGCTACCTCCGCTCGCAGCGGCTGCAGCGGGATCTCCGGCACCTCGAGCCGGAGGCGTCCGAGGGGCTGCACTGAAGGGTCGCACCGAGGGGTCGCGCCGAGCGACCCGTCCGTCGTCCGGGAGGGGCGGCGGCCGCCGTTCGGACCGGAACCCGAGCGGCAGCCCCCATGCCTTCCCGGATCGCGCTCAGCGGGCCTACTCTGGCCGCACCGGTTCCCCCGTCCCCTCCCCGGCGTGGCGGAGGAGCCGGTCGCGCACCCTCCCGGTCCCCGAGGAAGCACCGCCGTCCTCGAGGGAGCTCCCACTCATGATCGACACCGCCAGCGTCACCGCTCTCCACGCCCTCGCAGAGGAGCGCCGTCGGCCCGACGCGATCGACCTCCTCGGCGGGCACCGACCCGACGACGCCGCGTCGGAGAGACCCTCGTGACGCCGGATCCCGTCGCCCGCCGGCTGATGTCCGCGGTCGACGAGGGCGACTGGACGGCGGTCCTCGACGCGCTCCGCTCCTCCTACACGCACCTCGTGCAGACCGAGCCCGCGATCCTCCTCCGGGCCCTCGAGCGCATGCCGCCGGAGGTGATGGACCGGGCGCCGCGCCTGCGGATCGCGATGGCCCATCTGGGCCGCACCCTCCACGGCGACGGCTGGGTCGACCCGGCACCGGGTCGACGGTCGCTCCCGGTGCCCCTGGCCCCGGCCGATCAGCTGAGCATCTGGGCCGCACGCGGCTCGGTGGCGCGGGGCCAGGGGCGGATGGAGGACGCCTTCCGGCTGATGGAGGACGCTCGGGCGCTGCTCGGGCGGCTCTCCCCGCTGGAGGAGGCGTCCCTCTCGGCCGCGCTGCCCGAGATCCTCCAGGAGTGGGCGCTCACCTGCGAGCAGGACTCGCGCCTCGCTGAGGCCCTCGCGCTCCACTCCTCCGCGCACGAGTGGGCGACCGTGATCGGCCATCGCACCATGGCCGCCTCGAGCGCGGGGTCGGCGGCGCTCCTGCAGGCCGTCGCCGGCCGCAACACCGCCGCGGGCGATTGGCTCCTGCGGGTGCCCGACCTGGACGGGACCGCGCAGCAGGCGGGATCCACCGTCGCCGCCGTCCTGGCCGAGGCGGTCCTCCGAGCCGATCGTCTCGACACGGACGGCGCCGTGCTGCTCCTCGACGGCCTCGACGGCACGTCCCTCGGGGAGCGCGGTCCGGCGGTCGACTTCGTCCGCGCCCTCGTCGCCCGCGGGCGGCCGCTGCTGTCCGACTCGATCGTGCGCGGCGTCCGCGCGTCCCTGGCGGTCACCGGTCCCCGGCCCGGGCGGGGGCATCCCGAGATCCTCGACGCCGTCGAGGCCTTCGCCGACGCACCGGGACAGCAGGTCCCGCACGACCGGCCGATCTCGCTGATGGCGAGGATCGCCACGGCGACCCGGGCGCTCGCCGCGCATCTGCAGGGTGACGAGGCCACCGCGCGCCGACTCGCCGGGCCCCTCCTCGACTCCGCCGAGTCCCCCCGCGTCCTGATCTCGGCGCTGCTCGCCGTCTCCTCCCCTCCGACCCGCGGCCTGGAGGAGGCCGCGGCGCTCGCCCACGCGCACGCCAGCTTCGGGGTGCTCGGCCTGCTCCCGGCCGATCAGCGCCGTCGGGTCGCCGACGAGCTCACCGTGCACGGCGACCACGACGTGGCGCGCCGGCTGCGCGCCCGCGACCGCCCGGCGGCTCCGGAGCTGACCCCTGCGCGACGCCGGATCGCCTACGCGGCCGCCCGCGGCGCCTCCACTCCCGAGATCGCCGAGGAGAACGGGGTCAGCGTCAACACCGTGAAGACCCAGTTGCGGGCGGTCTACCGCCAGCTGGGCGTGCGGTCGCGCGCCCAGCTCGCTGCGGCGCTCGACGGCGCCACGGGGACGCGCCCGGGCGACGCCGCCCCCGAGCGGTGACGGGCCGGTCGCACCGGAGCGCTCAGCGCGGGTAGGGCACCGACGCCGCGGGCCACGACGAGGCGAGGAGCTCGGTCCGGATGCGGTGGTACTGCTGCACGGCGCTGAGGGAGTCGGTGCGGAACGCGATCGAGACGGCCCCGTCGCGCCAGTAGTCGTCCCAGCCGTCGTACCGGGTGAAGACCCGGTCGCCGATCGCCTCGAGCAGCTGCCACGCGCGCTCCGCGGGCAGGTAGCCGGCCACGTAGGCGTAGCGGATCGCTCCGATCGCGCGCTCGGCGTCGCCCGCGAGCAGCAGCACCGGAGGCCGGCCGCCGAGCGGCTGGGCGCGCTCGAGCAGGTGGAACTCGCTCTCGCCGGTGAGCGCGGCGACGCGGGAGCGCATCCGCTCGGCCTCGTCGGACGCCGACACCTCGGCGAAGCGGGCCGACAGCGGCCCGACGGCGAGCACATCGGCGACGAAGAGCTCGAGGTCCTCGGCGGAGGCGATGCGGAAGTCGCGATCGAGCGCCGCGCGCTGCTCGCTGAGCACGGGCAGGGGCAGCTCCGTCCAGGGCGCCCCCTTCGCGCCGTCGGCGAAGCGGGCCCGGAGCGGCTGCGGCAGCTCGGCCCAGGTCGGCTGGAAGGCGAGCGACGAGTTCCACCCGCCGAACGAGAAGTCGCTCACGGCGTCCAGAGCCAGCAGCTGCTGCTGACGGAGGGTCGGAGCAGGGGTGCGCGCCTCGGCGAGGTACGCGAGCTGCTCCCGTCGCGGAGCACCCGCGTCGCGGACGGTGAAGACCAGCGAGCCGACGGCCAGGCCGATCGCCGTGCCGACCGCGAAGGCGAAGAAGGGGAACGCGGGCTCGCCGCCCTCGTTCCCCGGAAGACCGAGCACGAACCCGACGACCCCGAAGGGGACCGCGAGCGCCGTGAGCAGCAGAGCACGGCGAGCGCCGGCCCGACCCGAGCCGCGTCGACGCTGATCCGCGGCCCGCGTGAAGCGCAGGCGGGGGCGGACGGGGAACTCGACATCACCCGGGTGATTCTGCAGCGGCACGGTCGCAGCCTAGACGGCGGGGCAGCACCGGGCCGAGACGGATGCCGGCGACCTGTGCGAGCCTCGAGGCATGAAACTCGCCGAAGCCCTCCTCGAACGGGCGGACCTGCAGAAGCGGATCGAGGCCCTCCAGTCGCGGATCGTCGCGAACGCCTCCTACCAGGAGGGCGAGGCCCCGGCCGAGGACCCCGCCGAGCTGCTCGCCGAGTGCACGCGGGCGCTCACCGCGCTCGAGCGGATCGTCACCGCGGTGAACCTGACGAACACGGCCGTCCTCACTGCCGACGGGCGCACCCTCACCGCCGCCCTCGCCCGGCGCGAGACGTTGCGCGCGCAGCACTCGATGCTGGTGCGCGCGGCCGACGCGGCAGCCGGGTCGTGGGGTCGGCGGCAGATGCGCAGCGAGCTGCGGCAGCTGTCCGCGCTCCCCGTGAAGGAGCTGCGGACCCGCGCCGACGAGATCGCCCGCGAGCTGCGCGATCTCGACGCGGCGATCCAGCGCACCAACTGGGAGGCCGATCTGGTGGTCTGACGCGGAGCGCGGTGAGTCGGTAGGCGCACCCGGAGCGAGCACACACCGTCGGGCCGGCGGTTCATCCGGCCCTCTGTCGACGCGGTGGGCAGCGTCACGGCTCCGGCCGTCACCTCTCAGCCCCGCACCGGGCACCGGTGACCGCGCAGACAGGACACCTCATCACCACGTGCTGGCCGGACGCCGAGGGCGGGTTCGGGGACCTCACCGCGCTCCCGGGCGGGCCGCGGCGTCCGGCGACGGCGGGTCTCGAGACAACGCCGGCGGCTGCTCCACCAGCAGGGACGACGCGACGCCCCCGTGCGTCTTCACGATGGACGGCCGCGCCCGGGCACTGATCGAGCAGCCCGCGGTGCGGCCGCATCGAGATCCGCGCCGACCGGAGAGACGGCATGTCTCCAGGCGCCGCCCGCGGTGGCGGCTCGACGGGAGGGAAGTGCGCCTGAGCGCCCCTGACGGGCCTCCCGGTCATCGCCGCGGTGACGCCGATCGGCGGCTCTCCCAGCCCCGGGGTACCGCTTGGGACACGAGGTCCGTTCTGAGGGCAGAAGCCCCTTGACAGGGGACAAGGAGGCGCAGAGACTCTCGCTCGACGCCACCCGAAGGCGTCCAGCGACGCCACCCGAAGGCGTTCCCGTTCGGTCCTCCGATGCACCCCTGGAGCCACTGCGCGGAGCTTTGTGGATCCTCGAGGAAGAGGGACCGGAATGTCAGGAAGAACTCTGCGCGCCGCGCGCAGCCCGCGCTCCACGATCAGGCCGGGGCTCGCCGTGGCCCTGACGATCGCCTTGGCGGCGGGGATGGTGGGCGCGACCGACGGGGCGAGCCAGGCCGCTCCCTCCGCGCCGCACACGCACGCAGCGGAGGAGGCGCCACACACGCACGCAGAGGAGGAGGCGCCTCACACGCACGCAGAGAAGGAGGCGCCTCACACGCACGCGACCGAGGAGGCCCCCCACACGCACGCGACCGAGGAGGCTCCGCACGACCACTCGACCACCGAGTCGCTGGCCGTCGTGTCGGCCGCGGCGGTCGCTCCGGCGAGCATCACCTGGCTGCAGCGGGCCTCGGCGGCCATCGCACGCGCCGAGGCGGGCGGAGTCGCGGTCGGCGGGAAGCTGTACGTCTTCGGCGGGCAGTTCTCGGGAGTCACGCAGACGCTGCGCTCCGACCGCTACGACCCGGCGACGAACAGCTGGACGCGCCTGCGCGATCTCCCCGAGCTGATCACGCACGCGCCCGTCGTCGCCGACGGCACCACCCTGTGGATCCTCGGCGGCTACGTCGGGCTCGACAAGAAGGACTCGTCGCGGCGGGTGTGGAAGTACGACATCCCGACCGACACGTACACGGCGGGTCCGGCACTGCCGGCCGCCCGCGGCGGCGGCGGCGCGGCGATCGTGGGCCGTCAGCTGCACTACCTGACGGGCGCCGTCCGGCAGGACTCGACGGGCGCCTCGACCGTCGACCACCCCGACCACTGGGTGCTGAACCTCGACGGCGGCACCACGTGGACGGCGTCGACGCCGGTGCCCAACCCCCGCAACCACGTCGGCACGGTCGTCCTGGGCTCGAAGATCTACGTGATCGGCGGGCAGCACCGCGAGAACGAGTCGGGCACCCCGCAGGTGCAGGTGGACGCGTTCGACGTGGTGACGAAGACGTGGACCCGGCGCGCGGACCTGCCGGTCGCGCGCGGCCACATCAGCGCCTCCACCTTCGCCTGGAACGGCAAGGTCCTGGTGCTCGGCGGCTCCGAGGCGGGCGCGGTCTCCTCCCGGACCCTGTACGAGTACGACCCGGCGACCAACGCCTGGATCACGCGCACCAGCCTCCCCGAAGCGCTGAAGAGCCCGGTCGCCGACCTGATCGACGGCAGGATCATCGTCAGCGGCGGACGCACCGCGTCGGGTGCGACCACGAAGACGTGGTCGGGCTCCACGACCACGACCACGTCGCCGTCGCCGTCCCCCTCGCCCTCCACCGGCACGTCCGGCGCCTGGAGGTCCGGTCCGGCCCTGCCGATCGACCTCCTCGATGCGGGCGGCGCCGCGATCGGCACGAAGAT
The DNA here is from genome assembly GCF_001995175.1 of Rathayibacter rhapontici. Taxonomy (GTDB): domain Bacteria; phylum Actinomycetota; class Actinomycetes; order Actinomycetales; family Microbacteriaceae; genus Rathayibacter. The sequence continues at coordinate 57,857 of NZ_MUKN01000002.1, read as the reverse complement.
CTACGTGGTCGACGGGAAGACCAGCACCGGCCCCAAGGCGTCGCTGCGCATCTTCGACACCGCCACCTCCGCCTGGACCACCGGGGCCGCGCTGCCGGGCAGCGCGGTCGAGAACCCCGCGGTCGTCGCCCACAGCGGGAGGCTCTACGCCTTCGGCGGATCGACCGGTCCGTTCTCGGGAGCGTCCAGGAGCCTGTACCGCTACGACCCTGCGACGAACGCCTGGACGGCGCTCGCGAGCATGGCCACCGGCCGCGGAGGGGTCGCCGGCGTCGTCGTCGGCGGTCGGATCTGGGCGATCGGCGGGATGGACTCGACCGGCGCCTCGCTGAGGACGACCGAGAAGTACGACATCGCGACGAACACCTGGTCGGCCGGTCCGTCCCTCCTGACGGCCCGCGACAACCCGGGTGCGGGAGTCGTCAACGATCGGATCCACGTCTTCGGCGGGCGCACCCGGCTCGCGAGCGGCACCGAGGTGTCGGCGAATCTCGCGAGCGCCGAGATGCTGAACCCGCTGTCGGGGGGCTGGCAGACGCGCGCCTCGATGCCGACGGGTCGCCGCACCATGGCGGTCGGCGTGATCAACGGCCGCATCATCGCGGCGGGCGGCGAGAAGCAGCCGAGCGGAGCGACCTGGCCGCAGACGCAGGAGTACGACCCGGCGTCGAACACCTGGCGCTCGCTGCCGAACATGATCACCCCCCGGCACGGCGCGGTCGGCGCCGTCGTCGCGGGTCGACTGCACGTCATCGCGGGCGGCCCCACGGGCGGGTCGTCGTACAGCCGGGTGCACGAGATCCTCACCCCGGCGAGCGCCTCGACGCCGTCGACGGCGACTCCGACGTCCGCCCCCACCACGCCCCCCACCGGAGCGACGTCGGTCAAGGTGCGCTTCGCCACCGCGACGTCGACCCCTCCCACCGGGTACCTCGCGGACTGGGGCCAGCCCTACGGCGCTCGCACGAGCGCCGGCCAGGGCAGCGGCCGGAGCTACGGCTGGGTCCGGGACGGCACCAGCACCGCGTTCGACCTCACGAAGAACGGCCGCCTGCGCACCGGGACGCCCACCACCGACACGCGGCTCACCGGTCTGATGCACATGGACTGGCGCGGAGGCACCTCGGGGACCACCGGAGCGGGGTCGTGGGAGATGGCCGTTCCGAACGGCCTGTACTCGGTGACGATCTCGGTCGGCGACGCGGGGAACTACTTCGACAGCGTCAACCAGGTCAGCATCGAGAACCAGAACGCGGTCGCGAGGATCGTGCCCAGCGACGAGGACCGGTTCCGGACGGCCGCCCGGACCGTGCAGGTCTCGGACGGGCGGCTCACGCTGAGCCCCCGCGGGGGGACCAACACGAAGATCAACTTCGTCGAGGTCGCGTCGGTGCCTGCGAGCCCGGCCCGACCGCAGGTGGCCAGCGTCACTCCGGTCAACCTCGCCACGGGCGCGACCCGCGACATCAGCGTCACCGCCGGTCTGGCGGTGACGGCGGGAGGGATCGCCACCTCGACGCTCACCCGTGAGACGGTGCGGCTGACCGTCGCCGCCGACGGCTCGTCCGTTCCGGCCAACGTGAACACCAGCGGCGGCGGCGACGTGATCGTCCTCACTCCCGACGCCCCGCTCGTCGCGGGCACCACCTACCGCTTCGACGTGACGAGCGCGGTGAAGGACGTGTCCGGCAACGCGTTCCACCCCTGGTCGAGCGTCTTCACGGTGGGCACGGCCAGCGCCGGCACGGGCATCGCCGGAGTCGCCTTCGACCAGGTCGCGACGCCCGCGACCGGGCAGGGCTTCACCAGCGTGACGATGGGCCCCGACGGCAAGCTGTACGCGGCGACGCTCGACGGGTACCTGTTCCGCTACCCCGTCGCGGCGGACGGATCGCTGGGCACCGGGCAGCGGATCGACACGATCCGGACGCTCGCCGGCGGTGCGCGGACGGTGATCGGCCTCGCGTTCGACCCGGCCTCGACGGCGTCGAACCTGATCCTCTGGGTCACCGAGAACCGCAAGTACGTCGGCGTCTCGGACGTGCCGGACTGGACCGGGAAGATCGTCCGGCTGTCGGGGTCCTCACTGCAGAACGGCCAGGACGTCGTGGTCGGACTGCCGCGGTCGGCCCGCGACCACGAGAGCAACTCGCTCGCCTTCAAGGACGGGATGCTCTACCTCACCCAGGGCAGCAACACGGCGATGGGCGCCCCGGACTCCGCCTGGGAGTACCGCCCCGAGAGCAAGCTCAGCGCCGCGGTGCTGCGCCTGGACCCGGCGAAGCTGCCCGCCACTCTGCCGCTGAACGTCAAGACCGCGGAGGGCGGCACGTACAACCCGTCCGCGCCCGGCGCGGCCCTGACGCTCTACGCCACCGGGGTGCGGAACGCCTACGACCTGATCTGGCACAGCAACGGGCGCCTCTACGTGCCGACGAACGGATCCGCCCGCGGCGGCGCCTTCCCGGCGACGCCCGCGACGCTCCCCTCGTCCTGCGCCTCCCGGATCGACGGCGCCTGGACCGGACCGAGGGCGCCGGGAGTCGCCTCCAACCCGGTCGACGAGACGGACTGGGTGTTCAAGGCGACCCAGGGCGGCTACTACGGCCACCCCAACCCGTCGCGCTGCGAGTGGGTCTTCAACGGAGGGAACCCCACCTCGGCGCAGGACGCGTTCGAGGCGACCGCCTACCCCGTGGGCGTCCTCCCCGACCGCAACTACCGCAAGGCCGACGTCTTCGACGCCGGACTCCACGCCTCGGCGAACGGGGTGATCGAGTACCTCGGCGGCGGCTTCGGCGGCGCGCTGAAGGGCAAGCTCATCGTCGTCCGCTACAGCGCGAGCCAGGACCTGATGGTGCTGGATCCGAGCGGGGCCGACGGCACCATCGTGAGCCGGACGCTCGGGGTGGTCGGCTTCAAGGGCTTCGACCAGCCGCTCGACGTGGCGCAGCACGCCGCCTCGGGGAGCATCTACGTCACCGAGCTCGGGGGCCGGAAGATCACCCGCCTCGTCCCGCGCGGCTGATGCCCGCCGGCCGGCGCCTCCGATCCCCGTGAGCGCCGGCCGGTCGCCCTCCCCGTGACCGCCGCTCGGCGATCGCGTCCGCCGATGCCTCCGCGTCGGCGCCCCTCCTGCGCATCCGCCAGACCCCGCGCCCCCAGACCCCGTGCCCCAGAGGAACAGTGATGAAGTCCAGAATCGTCTCCGCAGTGACCGCAGTGGTCCTGCTGCTCGCTCCCACCGCCGCAGGACTCGAGGCGGGGCTCGGATCGAGCGCCTCCCGATCGGCGGCGGGACCGCTGTCGATGGCGCAGATCCCCGTGACCCCGGCGGCCACCGCGAGGGCGACCGAGACGCTGCAGTTCCTCTCGGCGCTGCAGCACCGCTCGAGCGACAAGTTCCTGACCGGCCAGTTCGTCGCTCCGAACTACGGCCGCCCCGAGCGGTCGACACCCGGCATCACCCTGACCACCGTGCAGGACTGCTGGAACTACCACATCGGGCGAGTGCAGACCGCGACGGGCGAGTCCCCCGCACTCGTCGGCTTCGACCTCACGAACCGCACGTTCGACAAGAGCGGCACGGCGACGACCGCCGCCAACATGCCCAGCGACAGCAACATCCTGGCGCCCTCGAAGGCGCACGCGGCGAACGGAGGCGTCGTCACGCTGAGCTGGCACGCCTCGAACCCCTGGACCGCGGAGGACGCGTGGTCGCGCATCCCGTCCGGGCACACCCTGTCCGAGGCGTACACGCCGGGCACCGCCGCCTACCGCGAGTACATGCAGTGGCTCACCGGGGTCGGCGACATCCTCCAGCGCTACTCGGACGCCGGCGTGCCGGTGGTCTGGCGTCCGTTCCACGAGATGAACGGGACCTCGTTCTGGTGGGGCTACCACGCCAGCGGCGCGGCTCCGGCGGCCCAGTACACGGCGCTGTGGAAGCACATGTACGACTACCTGACCGTGCAGCGCGGGCTGACGAACGTCCTCTGGGCGTGGTCCCCCAACAGCGGCACGGCGTTCGGCCGGGCGATCACCGACCGCTACCCGGGCGACGCCTACGTCGACGTGCTGGGGCACGAGCGCTACTGGAGGGAGCTGACCGACACCGCCCGGTACGACTGGATGATCCAGAAGAACAAGGTGATCCTGTTCACCGAGGCGGGGCAGACCACCGGCACGTCCGCACCGTGGGACACCACCCAGATGCTCCGGGAGGTCCGCGGCCGCTTCCCGAAGGTCGTCGGCGCGATGAACTGGATGAAGACGACCGTCGACTACAGCATCATCGGCAACCTCAACGCGTCGGCCTACATGAACGACCCGCTCAGCCTGACCCTGGACGAGATGCCGGGCCGGATCACGGACAGCGCCGCTCCGACGGTCCTCTACAGCGGAGTCTGGACGCACTCCGCCGACGCGGGCTACTACTCCGGCACCAAGTCGGTCTCGAACCGCGCCGGAGCGCGGGCGGCGCTCACCTTCACCGGGACCTCGGTGTCGGTCTGGGGGCGGACGCTCTCGTCGAAGGGCGGGAAGTTCGATCTCTGGATCGACGGCCGCCTCCACCAGGCGAACATCACCACCACCGCTGCGACGACGCAGTTCGGCGTGAAGCTCGCCGAGGTCACGGGTCTGACCGCGGGGACGCACACCGTCGAGGTGCGGCTGTCGAATCCGCTCGGCTACGTCGGCTTCGACTACTTCGGGGTGAAGTGAGGGCGCCGGCACTCATCCGAGCCCGCGGAGCTGCGCGGCGAAGACCGCGAGCGAGCGGTCGACCTCGGGCAGCGACGGCGTGCGGTTGAGGTGGCCGTGCGGCATGCCCGCCGCGAGGTACCCCGTCGCGGCGACGCCCGCCTCGGCCAGCTGGCGCAGGAGCAGCTCGGCCGAGCCGCGGAGCTCGTCGAACTCGCTCACCATCACCGTGACCGGCGGGAGCCCGGCGAGCGGGGCTGCTCCGGGCAGGGCGTCGGCCGGCAGATCGGAGAGGCGGCCGACGTAGTTCTGCACCATGGCCTCGATGCTCGAGGCCGGGAAGCGCATCGCGGCCGGCAGCGTCAGGAGCTCGCGCACGACGTCGTCGTCGACGGTCGGATTCGGGAAGTGCGCGAAGGGGTAGGCGAGGAGGACGTGGTCGGGACCGGGCGCCCCGGCGTCGCGCTCGCGGAGCGCGGTGGCGAGGGCGAGAGCGGCACCGGCGCTGGCCCCGCCGATCGCGACGGGGTGCTCGCGAGGGGTCTCGGCGCGCAGCTGCCGCCACGCGGCGTGCACGTCGTCGAGCGGCACGGGGTAGCGGGTGCTCTCGCCCGCGAGCCGGTAGCCGACCGAGACGACGCGGGCGCCCGAGCGGCCGGCGAGCTCGGCCGAGACGACGTGCGACTCCGGCATGTCGAGGTCGCCCGCGGCGAACCCGCCGCCGTGCACCCAGAGCAGTGCCCGACCCGACGGCTCGGCGGGCTCGTAGACCCGCAGCGGAACGGGGCCGTGCGGGCCCTCGATCCCGGCGTCCGAGACGCTCACGCCCTCCGAGAGCGTCCACGGCGCGGGATCCACGGCGAACTCGGCGAGGCGGGCCGCCTGCTCCGGATCCAGCGGATCGGTGACGCCCTCGAGCAGGTGCACGCGGGCGGCGAGGTACGGGTCGAGCGGCACGGGCGCCTCCAGGTCGTGGGTACGCCGACACGCTACCGAGCGCGGCGCTCCAGCAGGACCACCCCGTCGAGCAGCACTCCCTCGTGGCCGTCGGGCCCGGAGGCGGTGCGCTCGCGCGTCCCGACGACGCGCTCGATCCAGTCGGCGGGGTCGAAGGCGAGTTCGGCGAGCTCCTCCTCGGGCGAGGGCAGGTGCTGCACGGGATGCCTGTGGCCCGACCAGGGCGGAGGGGCGGCGTGCGTGACGATCGCGAGGCGGCCGCCGGGAGCGACGAGGTCGCCCGCGCGCCGCAGGATCGACGTGCGCGGCAGCTCGACCATCGAGTGGAGGAAGCTCGCGCTGACGAGGTCGAAGGCGCCCTCGACGGGCCAGTCCGCGCCCAGGTCGGCCTGGCGGAACTCGACGGCGAGGCCGCGGCGCTCCGCCTCCTCGCGGGCGCGGGCCAGCGCGGTCTCGGCGAGGTCGAGGCCGGTGACGCTCCAGCCCTGCTCGGCGAGCCAGAGGGCGTCGCCCCCCTCGCCGCAGCCCAGATCGAGAGCGCGGCCGGGAGGCAGGTCCTGGACGAGGTCGACGAGCGCGGCGTTGGGCCGGCCCGACCAGATGCGGTCGGAGTCGGCGTAGCGAGCCTCCCAGTGGTCGCGTGCGGTGGTCATCGCGGTTCCTTCCGTCGTCGTCGAGGATGCCGGGTGCGGGGCGGCGGGGCGAGCGGCCGTGCCGGAACAGCAGGAGTCGCCTCCCCGGAAGGGGTTCCCCGACGCCGAGGGCGCCGATTAGCGTCGAGCCATGGCCCTCCGACTCGAAGAGATCATCGTCGACTGCACCGACTTCCGGATGCTCGGGCACTGGTGGCAGGAGGCGCTCGGCTGGGACGTCGTGGACGAGGACGACGAGGGCATCGAGCTGCTCGCTCCGTCCGGCCGCGGGCCGAGCCTGCTGTTCCTGGACGTCCCGGAGCGCAAGAGCGTCAAGAACCGCCTGCACCTGGACTTCGTGCCGGACGACCAGGAGGCCGAGGTCGCGCGACTGATCGCGGCGGGCGCCTCCCGGGTCGACGTCGGCCAGGGCGAGCAGTCCTGGGTCGTGCTCGCGGATCCCGAGGGGAACGAGTTCTGCATCCTCGGCGCGAGGGAGTGACGAGGCCTCACTCCATGCTTCCGCATGAAGAGTTGCTCAGAAGTCAAGGGTAGAACGAGCGTTCTCCGCCCCCTAGCATCGGTGCGAACCACCCCGGACGGGTGGCGCCGAGTCGAGGGAGAGACCGTGAACGCGTACGAAGGGCCCGTGGCGGCCGTGGGTGCGTCGCAGGCGCAGCAGCAGCGCGAGATGCTCGTCGGGCGCGTGCTCGCCTCGCGCGGCGCCGGGCTCTACGCCTACGCCTACCGGCTCACGCTGTCGGAGTCGGCGGCCGGCGCCGCCCTGCAGAACGCGGCCGTCACCCTGCGCAGCGGCTCGCCGCAGGTCGTCGACGAGGCGTCAGCGCTCGAGCTCGCGCGCACCGAGATCGGCCGGGCGAGCCTGGAGCGCGGCGCGCAGACGGCGGCCGTCGTCGCTCCGCCCCGACTGCACGACGAGGACCTGCTCCGCTCGGGCTTCCACCGCCGCCTGCACGCGCTGCCCACCCTGCAGCGGCAGTGCTGGCTGCTGCGCCACACCGGCGGCCACGATCTCGAGGCGATCGCGGCGATCCTCGGGATCGCGCCGGAGCAGGTGCGCTCCTCGCTCGCCGCCGCCGCGTGCGCGCTGGTCGAGGGGGAGCTCGCGGAGGCGGAGGGCGCCGAGTAGGCGCTCCCCCGCCTCCCACGAGGGGCCCGAGAGGCGCCGGGTCGAGCCGGCGGCACCCCTCAGGCGCTCAGGACCCGGGGACGCGCCCCGGGAAGTGCGTCAGTCGAGGTACTCGATGTCGTCCCACGGCTCCTGGACGTCGCCCGTGTCGCGGTCGTCGTCCGGCACGTCGTGGTCCTCGAAGATCACCGGCACACCGGGCGAGACCAGCGCGCTGACCTGACGGTTGCCCACCACCACGAAATCGACCATGCCACCACCGGCCCGGGACGCCTCGGTCGTCGACTGCTTGAGCCCGGCGACATCCGCTCCCTGCGAGAGCCCGTAGGTCTTGCCGTCGATCGTGACGGTGGTTCGGATCATCAGGTGGCGCTCCTCGTATCGGTCGTGTCGAGACTACGAACAGGGCGGAACCCGCTCCAGGCCTTGCGGACGGCGCCCGGGACTGGCACGGGACGCGGGTCGGACGGGCGGCGGCGGGAGGATGAGCGGATGATCCGGCTCCTCCGCCTGCTCCGGCACCTGCTCGCCGCCCGCCTCGGCGATGTCGGCGCGAGTCTCCTCGCCGCCGCTCTCGACCGCGCCGCCGCGCACGACCCGCGTGCGACCGTCGCGCACGATCCGCTCGCGTGGCACTCCGCCGCCCCTCGCGTCAACGGGGGCGCGGCGGGCGAGGAGCGCGACGTAGCGTTGCCCGCGAACCGCACGATCCGACACGACCGCAAGGAGGATCCGATGACAGACAAGACCACGCCCGATGACGCTCCCGACACCGAGACCGTCGACCCGGAGCACGTCGACCCCGAGACCGCGACCGACCCCGAGGGCGACCCGGTCGAGAACCCGTCCGGCTGACGCCCGCTCGTCACGGGAGCCCCGACGCCGCTCCGGCGCCTCGGGGCTTCCGTGCGTCCGGGAGGTGATCACGCCGGTGGGCACTTCCTGCTGCTCCACGGGCCTCGACGCCGCGAAGAGCGCCCGACGGCGGCCCGAGAGGTCAGGCCGACTCGACGTAGCGGCCGAAGCGGCGGTCGCGGGCCAGCAGGGCCTCGCGGGCGGAGTCGCGACGCACGTCGTGCACGCGCAGCACGACGAGCAGGTGGTCGCCCGCGTCGTGCACCTGCTCGAGGGAGCACTCGAGGTGCAGCGCGGCTCCGTCGATCGTCACGGCTCCCGCCTCCGAGGCGGTCCACGCGACTCCGGCGAACCGGCCCGCCCGATCGCGCGACGCGATCCGCAGCACCGCGGCGTCCTGATCGGAGCCCAGCACCGAGACTCCGAGACGCGCTGCGCCGGCCAGGTGCGGCCACGTGCTCGAGGAGCGCTGCACCGCGATCGTGCAGAGCGGCGGATCGAAGCTGACGCCGAGGGCCAGGGTCGCCACGACCATGCCGACCGGGGCGCCGTCGACGAGGGCGGCGACCGCGGCGACCGGAGTCGGGACCGCGCGATGGGGCTGCACCGGTGCGTCCAGGAGGGTCACCGCGCCTCGCCCACTCGGAACGCGGAACCGGGGTGCCCGGCGGGCAGCGTCGGCACGTCGCGTCCGAGGATCCGCTCGCGCATCGATCCGGAGCGGGGCGTCCCGGGCAGCATCCCGCGCTCGCGCAGCAGCGGCATCACCTGCTCGGCGACGTCGCGGTAGGTCTCCCACGAGCCGTAGGTGTACTCGATCAGGAAGCCGTCGACATCGGTGCGGTCGACGATCTCCTGCAGCTGATCGGCGACCGACTCCGCGGTGCCGGTGACCCGCATGCCCCCGATCGAGGAGGTGATCACGTCGAGGATCTCGGCGACGGTCGGGCTGTACTCGGGCTGCTGGAACATCGCCAGCATGGTCTGCCCGACCTCGGTGGTCACCTCGGCGAGGGTCGCGTCGAGCGGGAACGACATCAGGTCGACTCCGCTCCAGCCCATGAACAGCGCGGCGGCGGCCTCGCGCGAGGGTGTCGCGTCGAGCTCGGCCCGCAGGCGCACGGCCTCCTCCTCCGTGTCGCCGACGATGATCGAGACGGAGGGGATGACCGTGATGTGCCGAGGGTCGCGGCCGTTCGCCTCGGCCCGCGCCCGCAGGTCGGCGACGGTGGCGGCGGCCTTGCCGAGGTCGCGGTCCTGGATGAAGACGCATTCGCCGTACCGGCCGGCGAAGGCGCGGCCGGCCGAGGAGGTGCCCGCCTGCAGCAGCAGCGGCGTGCGCTGCACCGACGGGATCGCCGGGAAGTAGCCGTCGTAGCGGAAGTACTCCCCCTCGTGGGTGATGCGGTGCACCTTGGCGGGGTCGGCGAAGGTGCGGGTCGCCTTGTCGTAGACGACGGCGTCGTCCTCCCACGCGCCCTCCCAGAGCTTCAGGCACAGCTCGACGAACTCGGTGGCGCGGCGGTAGCGCTCGTCGTGGGGCGTGATTCCGTCGTGCCCGAGGAGCTTGGTGAGCGCGACCTGGTTGTCGGAGGTGACGATGTTCCAGGCGATGCGGCCCTTGGTCAGGTGGTCGAGCGTCGTGAAGGTGCGGGCGTGAGGTAGGGCTGCTGCGCGGTGGTGGACGCGGTGACGACGAAGCCGAGGCGGTCGACGGTCGCCGCGAGCCCGCTGACGAGGGCGAGCGGGTCGTGCACGGGGACCTGCACGGCCTCGCGGATCACGACCTCGGGCACGTCGTCGCCGCTCATCGGATAGCCGAGCGCCTCGGCGAGGAAGAGGAAGTCGAAGCCGGCGTCCTCGAGCTTCCGCGCGAGGTCCTGCCAGTACTCGAGGGTCGCGAATCCGCTGGTGTCGCCGCGGGGGTGGTGCCAGGCGTTGCTGATGAAGTTCGGCGTGAACTCCTCGAACGCGCCGAGGAAGATCTGCTTGGTCACGGTGCTGCCCTTCGATGGCGATCGGATGCTCCCGATCGGAGGGCTGATAACCTCGCGTTATCAACACGGCGATGATAACCAGCAGTAATCATCCGCCGCAAGAGCGCACCACCCCGGAGGACCGATGAGCGACGACGCCGCGGAGGCACCCGCCCTCGCCTCCGAGATCGGCGCGCTCGTGCGCGCCCTGCGCACCTCCCGCGGCCTCTCGATGCGGGCGCTCGCGGTCGAGGCCGGCGTCTCGCAGCCGTTCCTCTCGAAGCTCGAGAACGGCCGGCTGCTGCCGAGCCTGTCGACCCTCTACGCGCTGGCCGCGGCGTTCGACGTGCCTCCGGCCGAGCTGGTGCCGGCGATCGCGTCCTCCGACGACACGACACCGGAGGCGCACCTGCGCGCGAGCGACGCACCGCACGCCCCGCGCGCGCGGCTGGTCGCGGGGGGACCCGGGCGCCGGACGGAGGCGTACCTCTTCACCGCGCAGCCGGGACAGTCCGACGACGTCGACTTCGCGCATCCGGGCGAGGAGTTCGTCTTCGTGACCGAGGGAGCCGCCGTGCTCACCTACGCCGACGGCGCCTCGCGCACGGTGTCGGCGGGCGAGTCGATCACGATCGAGACGACGAGGCCGCACCGGTGGTCGGTGCCGGCCGACGCGGCGGGGGCGGCGCGCTACCTGCTGGTGACGACGCACTCCGGCTGAGGGCTCCACGCGCGCGAGACCGCGAGATGCCACTCCGGTACGCCTGGGACGGCGTGTCGTGCACCGGAGCGGCATCTCGCGGGGGCTGACCCAGGGGTCAGCGGCAGCGCGTCGCCGCCGACTCGATCGAGATCACGGCGGAGGCGGGCTCGCCGGCGACCGTGCCGCGCACGTCGACCGTGAGCGAGAAGGCCGGCACCGAGCGCAGCGGAGTGGGCACCGTCATCGACGCGGACGTGCCCGCGGACAGCGACGGCAGCGTCGCGCTGCCGTAGGGGGTGCGCACCGAGAGGGCGACCCGGTCGGTGCCGCCGTTGGCGGCCCTCACCGAGATCACGGCCTTGCCCGACGCGCACGTGGCGGTGGCGCTCAGGCCCACGCGCAGCGCGTTCTCGAGGGCGCCGAGGGAGTCGCGGAGGTCGCGCTCGGCGGCGTCCACGTCGGCCTGCGTCGCGGCGGATCCGGCGAGCACGACCGCGGCGATCGCGCGGCTCTCGTCGAGACGCGCCAGCGACTCCTCCGTCCACGCGGCGCGGTCGACCGCATCCGCCTCGGCGAGCGCCGCCTCCAGGGCGGTGGTGTCGGCCGTCGACTCCGCGGTGTCGGCGACGAGGCGCACGTCGTCGAGGACGCCCCACGCTCCGCCGGTCAGCGCGAACTCGGCGGCGATCTCGACCACGCCGTCCTCGCCGACCACGACGGGGACCGTCGTGGTCGAGAAGGAGCTCCACGTCGTCAGCTCCAGCGGGGCGCTGGTCGTGCCCGCGGAGGTGGTCGCGCTCAGGGTGCGGACGTCGCTCGCCGGGCTGTTGGTGCCCTGCGTGGTCGCCTGCAGCGTGTACGCGCCGGCCGGGACCCCGGTGATCGTCTGGCGCGCCGAGGTCTCGTAGGCGGTGCCGTTCCAGAAGGTGACCGCGAAGCCGCCCTCGGCGGCGTCACCGGTCTGCGTGCGCGCGGCGGGGCCGGTGAAGGTCCACGCCGACGTGTCCGCGTCCTCGAAGCCGGGGTTCTGCACGAGGTTCGGAGCGACGACCACGACGGTCGCCGACACGTCGAGTCCCGAGTCCGTGCGGCCGGGGATCGTGTACTCGCCGGGTCCGCGGATCCAGGAGGCGGCTCCGCTCCACGTGACCGCGGGCGTCTCGACCGAGCCGTCGTTGAAGTTCACCGACACGGCGGCCGGCAGCGCGACCGGCTCGCCGTCGACGACGGTCAGCTCGACCGCGTCCACTCCGGTGACCGCGCGGGGCGCGACCGCTCCGGTGTCGACGTAGCGGAAGGTGCTGAGCGACTCCAGCGGCGTGCCGTCGGCGGCGAAGAGGGCCTGGTTGTCCCAGCCGGAGCCGCCGAAGTCGTCGCCCACGTGCACGGGGTCGTAGGGGGCGGCGAAGCTCGTGGCCCAGCCGGAGCCGTCGCGCTCCCAGAGCACGCGGTTCTGCTCGACGTCGCTCGCGGGGCCGACGGGCAGCCAGGCCGGCTCCCAGTAGTAGACGCCGATGCCGGCGTCGCCCACCGCGTGCACCGCGGCGATCACGTCGCGCAGCGCGGTGGCCTGGCCCTGCACGCTGATCGGGTAGTCGTCGGTGACGGTGCTCTCGTCGATGACGTTGGGGTAGCCGTCGCCGTCCTCGAGGGTGTGCGCCCACGAGGTCTCGGCGACCATGACCTTCTTGCCGTAGGTGTCGGCGATCTGCGACAGCGAGGCGGTGAGGTTCTCGGGGCTGCCGTGCCAGAACGGGTAGTAGGAGCTCGCGAAGACGTCGTAGTCGACGTCGAAGCGGTCCAGGCCCGCGGCGACGGCGGAGTAGCGGCCCGGCGTCTCGGGGTTGGTGAAGTGCACGGCGACCTGCGCCTCGGGCAGCACTTCGCGGACCGCGGAGCTGCCGGCCGAGAAGAGCCCGGCGAGGGTCGCGTCCATGTCGGTCGCGCGCGGGTGTAGCCGGCCATGCCATTGTTGGTCTCGTTGCCGATCTGGACCATGTCGACGTCGACGCCGGCGTCCTCGAAGCGCTGCAGCGACTCGGCCGTGTAGTCGTGCAGCGCGGTGGTGAGCTCGGGAGCGGCGAGGCCGGCCCAGGCCTTCGGCGCCAGCTGGCGAGCGGGGTCGGCCCAGAAATCGGAGTAGTGGAAGTCGACGAGCAGGCCCAGGCCCGCGGCCGTGGCGCGCTCGCCGATCTCGATCGCGCGGTCGACGTCGACGTCGCCGGCGCCGTAGCCGTTGCCGTCGGCATCGAACGGGTCGTTCCAGACCCGGACGCGGACCGAGGTGATGCCCTCATCGGCGAGGACGTCGAAGACGTCGGCCTCCTGACCCGACCCGTCGCGGAAGACGACTCCGCTCTCCTCGAGCGACAGGATGCTCGAGATGTCGGCGCCCTTGATGAAGTCGGCCGGGAGGCCGTCGACCTTCTCGACGAAGATCCCGGCGTCGACCGGGCCCTCCGCGGCGGAGGCGCTGGTCGCTCCGACGCCGGCGAAGGTGCCGAGGAGCGTGGAGACCGCGGCGACGGCGGCGGTGCCGACGGCCCTCCTGGTGCGTGCAGACATGCGTGTCCTTTCGTGGTGCATCCGCCGCCGGGCCCTCGTGCCGACCGCCGCGCACACGGAGGCGGAGGGAGGGAGGGGCCCGGTCGGGCGGGGTGGGATGGTGGCGCTCGGAGCGCTCACGGGGCCTGCGGAGCCCGCAACGGCGGGATCGAGGCGGATCAGTGCGGCGTGGTTCTCCTTTGAACTGTGTGCGCTCCCAGTCTGCGGAGGCGCTCAGGAGCCGTCAAGACGGTTCGGCACAACCGGCCTGCGTCAATTCGCCTGTGCGTGACTGGGAGCGAGCACAGGTCGACGGGTCGAGCGCCGGGGCGCCGCCCACCCGGCTCATGGGATGATCACCCCGGGGCGGCGAGAGGGATGACGATGGGCCAGCTGATCTACGGAGTCGCTCCGGCGGTCGAGATCGACGACCGCGCACTGCGGCACGTCGAAGCGGTCATCATCTCGAAGCTGCGCCGCAACGAGAGCTTCTCGTTCCACTGGGACGGCGAGCCGGACGTCGGCGAGGACGTCACGCGCGCCGAGAGCGGCCGCCACGGCAGCGTCTGGGTGTCGAAGAGCTCCTCGCTCTACTTCAGCTACGACTCCCCCGGGGGGGAGCCGCTGAACCGCGCGTGGATCGACCTGCTGCTGCGCTCGGCACTGTCGCCGGCCGGACTGCGCGTACTGCCCGAGCCGAAGGCCTGAGGCGGGTCGCCTCGCCGCCGCTTCTCCAGAAGTCGCGGTAACGGCGCGCGTTCACCGCAACTCGCGCGGGAACGGAGGCGGCCCTCCCCGCCGCTTCTCCAAAAGTTGCGGTAACCGCGCGCGCTCACCGCAACTTCTGGAGGAGCGCGGGGCGGCCTGCGCCCTCGGCGCTTCTCCGTGAGTTGCGGTGAAGGCGCGCGCTCACCGCAACTCGTGCAGGAACGGCGCGGGCGGACCGTCCGTGCAGTCCCTCCGAGAACCCGCCGCAGTGCGCGGCGACTCGCTTCTCCGAAAGTTGCGGTGACGGCGCGCGCTCACCGCGACTCGCGCGGGAACGGAGGCGGCCCTCGCCGCCGCTTCTCCAGAAGTTGCGGTGATGGCGCGCGCTCACCGCAACTTTTGGAGGAGCGGGAGCGGGAGCGCGAGCGGAGGCGGGAGCGAGGGCGGGAGCGGAGCGAGGCGGGCGGGACGGGCGGCGTCAGCGTGCTGGTCCGGCTCGGCGACGACCTGCAGGCCCGACTGCGAGCTGGCCGACACCATCAGCGCGTCGACCCAGGCGCGGTTGATCGCCGGCTGGCGTCCGCCGAAGAACTTGTACGAGAGCGGCACCGACGGGTGCAGCCAGATCTTCATCCGTCCGCCGCCCGTGTCCTGCGTCTGCGTCCACGAGAAGGCGAAGGACTCGTCGCGCCGCAGCTTCGCCGTGATCACGATCTCGAGGTGCGCGAGCAGCCGGTCCTCGAAGTCGGCCTCGATGCCGCCGGGGTAGATCAGCAGTCCCATGGGGTGCTCCGCTCCGGCCGCGAGGCCGCCGTGCGCGCCGGAGGATCCGGAGCCGCACCCGATCATCCCAGCATCCGGCGCCCGCGCCCAGCCGCACCCGCCCCCGCGTCACCGCAGCGCCGGCTCCCTCCGCGTCGCCTCGGCGGCCGCGGCGAGCACCGCCCCGACGTCCCCGGAGCGCTCCCAGACCGCCCGCTGGAACTGCGCTCCGGTGCCGCGGGCGAGCACGCGCCGGATCCCCTCCCGTGCCACCTCCTCCTCCCCCGACTCCTCCAGCGCGGCGCCCGCGTGCACGAGGAGCCGCGCGAGCATCTCGGCGGCCGGGACCGCGCGGCAGCTCACCGGATCGACCAGGTCGCCGCACACTCCCCACCGGCTCGCGAGCCACGCCGACACGCCGATCACCGGCGTCGGGACGGGCAGCGGAGGGATCCCCTTTCGCCACTCGCGGGCGGCCGTCGCGACGAGAGCACGGGTGAGCACGCCGATCAGCGCCGCGTCCTCGGGGTGCAGCGGCACATCCGCGAGGCGGACCTCGACGGTCGGATGGCTCCGCGACAGCCGCGCGTCGAAGTACACCATCCCCTCGTCCAGCAGCACTCCGGAGGCGACGAGGCAGTCGGTCACGCGGCGGTACCGCTCCGGGTCGCCCCAGATCTCGGACGGACCCGACGTGGGCCAGCGGCCCCACGCCTGGTAGCGGTAGCTGGCGTAGCCGGTGTCGGCCCCCGCCGCCAACGGCGAGTTCGCGCTGAGCGCCAGCAGCGCGGGCAGCCAGCCGCGGATCCGGTCGAGCACCGCGACGCCCTCCTCGGGCGAGTCGATCGCGACGTGCACGTGCAGTCCGCAGGTGAACTGCTCGCGGGCGACCTGGCCGAAGCGGTCGAGGATCCGCCGGTAGCGCACGTCGTCGGTGAGGTGCGGCTCGAACGAGGCGGGGCTGGTCGCGGTGGCGACGGCCCTCGCTCCGACGAGGCGAGCGGCGGAGTCGGCGAGCCGACGGCCGTCGAGGACGGCCTCGAGCAGCTCGTCGGCGGTGCGCTGCGGCGCCGCGACCGCCTCGATCTGCTCGGCCTTGAGCTCGGCGGCGAGCGTGCTGCGCCCCCGCACCGCGCCCGTCGCGAGCAGCGCGGGAGCCGCGGGGACCGGAGTGAAGGTCTCGGCGTCCACGAGCAGGAACTCCTCCTCGACGCCGAAGGTCCTCATGACGCACCGTCGGCGAACGAGCACCAGAAGCGGGCGAGGACGGCGGCGCCGCGCACGACCACGTCGAGGTCGACGCTCTCGTCGCTGTCGTGCCAGTGGTCCTCCGGCAGACCGGTGCCGAAGAAGACGACGGGCGCGTCGAAGAGCCGGGCGAGGAGCTCCGCGGGCCCGCCGCCGGCGTTGCCCATCCGGCCCGCCTCGTCCACGCCGTGCACCGCGCGGACCGCCGCGTCCAGGGCGTCGAGAGCGGCCGAGGGCGGAGTCCGGTACCCCTCCTGCGCGCTGTCCTCGGAGATGTCGACCACGTACTCCAGCTCGGGGTCGGCGTGCTGCTCGACGAATTCGCGCATCCGCCGTGCGACCGCGTGGATCGGCTGCCCGGGGACGGTGCGGATGCTGAGGTCGGCGCTGGCGGAGGAGGGGATCACCGCGCGGGGCATGCCCGTGGGGTCGCCCGTGAGCAGACCGACGACCTCGAGCGCCGGGCGCTCCCAGAGGCGCTCGAGCACCGACCAGCCCTCCTCGCCGCGGATGGCGCGGGTGCGGGTGCGCCGCAGCCAGTCCTCGTCGGTGTAGCCGAGCGCGGCGAGCTCGGCCCGGCGCTCGAGGGTCGGCTCGGGCACGTCGTCGTAGAAGCCGGGGAGGAGGATCCGGCCGTCCGCGTCCTGCAGGCGCGCGAGCAGCTCGGCGAGGACCAGGCCGGCGTTCGGAGCCGGACCCGAGACGGCTCCGCTGTGCACGTCCTTCTCGGTGCCGTGCACCTCGAGGTGGATCGGCAGCATGCCGCGGACGCTCGTGCAGATCGCGGGCTCGCCGGCGCGCCACTGCAGGGTGTCCGAGAACACGACGGCGTCGGGACGGAGCCCGTCGAGGCGGTCGCGGATCAGGTCCTCGAGCCCCGGCGAGCCCAGCTCCTCCTGCCCCTCGATCAGCAGCACGAGCGAGACCGGAGGGGTGCCGCCGGTGACCTCGCGCAGCGCCGCGACGGAGAAGAGGTGCGCCAGGACCTGCGCCTTCGCATCCGAGGCGCCGCGGCCGTAGAGCCGGCCCTCCCGGTGGACGGGCTGGAACGGCGAGGTGACGGTCCACTCCTCCGCCTTCGCCGCGCGCACGTCGTGGTGGCTGTAGACCAGCACGACGGGGGCGTCCGGGTCCTCGGCGGGCCAGCGCGCGATCACGGCGGAGGACTCGCCGGTCGGGTGCACCGCGACCTCGGGGAAGCCGGTCTCGGCGCAGAGGCGGGCGAGCCACTCGGCCGAGCGGCGGACGTCGTCGACGTGCTCGGCCATGCCGGCGACCGACGGGATCGCGACCCACTCGGTCAGGCGGGAGCGCAGGAGCTCGCGGCGGGCGCGGAGGACGGCGAGGAGTCGGCCGGTGTCGACCCGCGTCGCGGCGCGGGGAGCAGTGCTGTTCATGCGCTCATCCCAGCCGCCGCGACCCGGGACGCGGAGGAGGCTTGACAGCGGGACGGAGCGGGCCCGTCTGCTTGGATGAGGGGGTGAACGAGGATCTCGAGCCCGCCGCGGAGCTGTTCAAGGCGCTGTCGTCCTCGTCGCGCCTCACGCTGCTCCGACTGCTCGCCGGCGGAGAGGCGACCGTGAGCGATCTCGTCGTGCGCTCGGGGCTCTCGCAGCCGCTCGTCTCGCAGCACCTGCGGACGCTCCGCGCGGCGGGGCTCGTCTCGGTCGAGCGGGTCGGCCGGGAGGCGCACTACGCGGTCTCGGACACGCACGTGACGCACATCGTCGACGACGCGGTGAAGCACGCGCTGGAGACGGCCTGAGGGCTCCCGACTGTTGAGGATGAGTGTCATCCTCGATTGGACGCACGTATTGCAATGCGTTTATGCGTGTGGTCGACTGGGTCCGCGGCGGACAGCCGTCCCGACTCCGATCCTCCGAGAGGCACGACCATGAGCACCACCGAGACCCACGCCGAGCACGCCGTCGCCGAGCACAGCCACGGCACCGACTGCGGTCATGAGAGCGTGCAGCACGGAGACCACGTCGACTACGTGCACGGCACCCACCGCCACGCGCTGCACGACGACCACTACGACGAGCACGAGGCCGAGGCCGAGCACTCGGCCGACGAGCACGCGCACGGCGCCGACTGCGGCCACGAGGCCGTCGCCCACGACGACCACACCGACTACGTCCACGACGGGCACAAGCACGCGGCGCACGAGGGCCACTACGACGAGCACTGAGCCGAGCGGGCGCCGACTCGGGGCGATCGGGCTGCGGCCCGGTCGCCCTCCCGCGCCCCCGGGCTCCTACGCTCGACGGATGCATCTCGAACGCCGCGCGCTCGTCGCGCCGGACGGAACCCGGCTCTCGCTCCTCGACTCCGGAGGCACGGGCCGGCTCGTCGTGATCCTGCACGGCCTCGCCGGCAGCGCCGAGGAGTTCGCCCCGACCGCCCGGGCGCTGCCGGATCATCGCGTCGTGCTCCTCGATCAGCGCGGGCACGGACGCAGCGAGCAGCGTCCCTCCGACGTCTCGCGCGAGGCGTTCGCGGCCGACGTCGCCGCCCTGCTCGAGCGCGAGGGGCCCGCGATCCTCGTCGGCCAGTCGATGGGGGCGCACACCGCGATGCTCGTCGCGGCCGCGCATCCGGAGCTCGTCGACCGGCTCGTGCTGCTCGAGACCGCGGAGGGCGGCGACGGGGGCGAGGGAGTCGCGGACTGGTTCCGCTCCTGGCCGCTGCCGTTCGCCGACCGGGACGCGGCACGCGCGTTCCTGGGCGACGGGGCGCTCGCACACGCGTGGATCGCCGACCTCGTCGAAGCTCCGGACGGACTCCGCCCGCGCTTCGACCCGGAGGTGATGGCGCGGGCGATCGAACCGCTCGCCGCGCCGCGCTGGGCGGAGTGGGAGGCGGTCGCCGCTCCGACCCTGCTGGTCTACGGCGAGCACGGGATGTTCGCGGACGACGTGCGCGACGCGTTCGCCGCACGGGGACACGACGTGCGGCGGGTGGACCTGCCGGGCGGATCGCACGACGCGCACCTCGACGCGTCCGAGGGCTGGATCGCGGCGCTCCGCGAGTTCATCGGGGCCCGCCCGTGAGCTGCGTGTTCTGCGATCTGATCTCGGGCGAGGGCCGGACGACGTGGGTCGAGCAGGAGGAGGAGGCGGTCGCGTTCCGGCCGCTCCCCTCCTCCGAGCTCGCCCCCGGGCACACGCTGGTCGTCCCGCGCGAGCACAGCGCGGGGCTGCTCGACGCCTCTCCCGCGGCGCTCGCCGCGACGATGTCGCTCGCGCAGCGCGTCGGCCGGGCGATGCGGGCTGCTCTCGGAGCGACGGGAGTGGCCGTGCTGCAGGCGAGCGGCGCCTCCGCGGGGCAGAGCGTGCCGCATCTGCACCTGCACGTGGTGCCGTCGTGGGACGGCGACGAGGTGCAGTGGCCCGCTCACCGCTCGACGCACGTCGTCGACGGGGAGCCGTGGGCGCTGCTGGCCGAGATGTTCGAGTAGCGCGCCTCGGTCATACTGGCGGGCGTGCAGGACGAGGACGACGAGCGCAGGGATCTGGAGCGTGCGCTCTTCGCGCGGCCGAGCGGGGACGCCGAGGGCGAGAGCCGGCGGATCGACGCCGAGCGGCGGCTCCGCCTGGAGCAGGAGGCGGTGCGGATCGAGGCGGCACGGATCGAGGCGGCGCGGGACCCGCGTTCCGTTCCGGCGAGCGCGACGGCCGCGACTCCCGGAACCGCGACCAGGGCGGGTGCAGCTCCCGCGCCGACGGCTCCCGCACCCGCCGGAACCGCGCCGCGTCGGGCCGGGCGCGCGGCCCTGCCGCTGATCGGCGCGCTCGCGGTCGGACTCGTGCTCGGCGCGGTGGCGGTCGAGCTGCTGCCGGGAGGCGCAGGAGCCGCGACCCCGACTCCGACGCCGACCCCGCCCCTCGAGGACCGCTACTCCGCTCTCATCGAGGGCTGGGTCGTCGCTCCGGACCTCCCCGTCGGCATGGAGCTGATCGCCCGCGGGACGGACGTCTACACGCCGCAGTTCGAGACCGTGCAGGACGACCGCCTCCTGGTGACCTCGCCGGGCGGAGTGTCGCTCTGCATCGCCCTCCAGCGCGGCGACGGCTCCCTCTCGGCCGCGTGCACCGGACTGGAGGCGTTCTTCACCGCCGGGTCCCTCGACGTCGTCGGCACCGATCCGGCCGACGGCACCCCCGTCTACACGCGCGTGTCACTGCGCTCGGACGGCTCGGTCGAGGGCGGGTTCCAGCTCGTGCAGGACGGCGCGCCCGAGGCCTGATCCGGCCGCTGTCAAGCCTGGACCGTTCTTCAGAGAACCCCCGGCCGCACGCGCCAGGATGCGGGGACATCCACTCGACCGGGAGGCCGCCGTGCCCGACAGCATCCAGCACTACGACGTCGCCGTGATCGGCGCGGGGCCCGCGGGCACCGCCGCCGCACTGCGCGCCGCCGAACTCGGAGCGCGCGTGGTCGTGCTCGAGGCCGCCCGCGTGGGCGGGACCTGCGTGAACACGGGCTGCGTGCCCACCCGCGTGCTCGCGAAGACCGCGCGGATCATCCGCGAAGCGCGCACCGCCTCCGACTACGGGGTCGACGTCGGCACGCCGCGGATCGACTGGGACGCCACGGTGCGGCACGTGCACGAGCGCGTCGACAAGGTGCGCTCGATCAAGCGCGAGGCTCAGCGCTTCGAGGAGGCGGGCGCGAGCTGATCCACGAGGGGCGCGCGCGGTTCGAGGACGAGAGCACCCTGGTGCTCGACAGCGGGCGCCGGCTGACGGCCTCCTCGATCCTGATCTGCGTCGGCGGGCACTCGCGCCGCCTCCCGATCCCGGGCGCCGAGCTCGCGACCGTTCCCGAGGACGTGCTCGGGCTGCCGTCGCTGCCGCGCCGGGTCGCGGTGATCGGCGGAGGGAACACGGGCGCGCAGCTCGTGACGGTGTTCAACGCCTTCGGGTCGGAGGTGACCCTGCTCGACGTGGCGCCGCGGATCCTGACGACCTCGGACGCGAGCATCTCGGCGTACGTCTCGGCCGCCTTCGAGCGCCAGGGCGTCCACGTGAGCACGGGCATCGAGACGGTCGAGGGCATCGAGCGCTCCGACGACGCCCTGACGCTGCGCTGGAAGGACGCGGGCGAGTCGCACGCGGAGCAGTTCGACGCGGTGATCATGGCGACCGGCTGGCCCGCCGACGTCGAGGACCTCGGTCTCGAGAACGCGGGCATCGAGGTCGTCCGCTCGGCGATCCCGGCCGACCAGTACTTCCGGACCGTCGTGCCGCACGTCTTCGCGGTCGGCGACGCCAACGGGCGCGACATGCTCGTGCAGGCGGCGCAGTTCGAGGCGGAGGCGGCGGCCGAGAACGCGGTGCTCGGCGCCAACCGGCGGACGCCCCAGCACCTCCTGCCGGCGGGCGGGTTCACCGACCCGGACTACGCGGGCGTGGGGTTCACGGAGGAGCAGGCCCGCGAGCGCGACCCGCAGTGCGTGGTGGCATCGGTGGCGTTCTCGGGCGTGGACCGCGCGGTGATCGACGACCGCGAGAGCGGGTTCCTGACGCTGATCTCGGACCGGCGGCGCGAGCTGCTGCTGGGCGCGCACGCCGTGGGCGAGAACGCGATCGAGGTCGTGCAGTCGGTGACGACGGCGATGGCGGCGGGGGTCGATGTCGCGACGCTGGCGAACGTGCGGTTCGCGTATCCGACGTACAGCGCGGTGATCGGCATGGCGGCGCGGGCGCTGCTGAAGGAGCCGGCGCGGCCGACCGAGCTGGACTGACGGGCGGGCTGGGCTGCGATCTTCGGCGGTCGGGCTGCAGAGACAAGGTTCAGCGCGCCGATCCGGGGGATTTCCCGCGATCCGCGGCTCCTGGCCTTTGTTCTGCAGGTCGCACGGTTCGCAACCGAGGGTGAGGCCCTCCCGCGGACGCTTCTGGGCCGATTCCGCCGTCTCCTCCTCGGTTACGAACGGCGCCAGCGGTAGGGCGTCGTGGTCGACACCTTCACGAGGCCCGCGCGCTCGAGGATCGGGCGCGAATCCTCGGTGGAGTCGCTGTGCACGAGTCGCTTGCCGAGCGCGAGCGCGGACGCGGCTCTGGCCGCGGTGAGGGCCCGGTAGATCCCGCGGCCGCGGAAGTCCGGCAGCATCGCACCGCCCCAGATGCCCGCGAACTCGGTGCCGGGAACGGGCTCGAGGCGGCCGCCGCCGACCATCCGGCCCTCGACCTCGGCGACCCACAGCTCCATGCCGTCCCCGCGCGCGAGCCGGGCGACGAGCGCATCGGCGATCCCGACGTCGACGCTCTCGCCGAAGGCTCGTCGATCACGGCGCTCATCGCGCGCACGTCCGCCTCCGCCACGACCCGGCGGAGGGTCGTCCCGACCGGGACCTGCGCGGTCAGGGCGAGCGCCTCGAGCGGTCCGATCATGATCGACTCGGGCTCGTCGGGCGCGAAGCGTGCGCGAGCAGGGCGTCGTGCAGACCGGGCGCGGAGTCGTGCCCGCGCGTCTTCCACTCCACGGCCCGGATCGCGGGGTCGGCGGCGAAGTGCGCGAGGGCCGCCGGGACGAGCTCGCGGATCGCGGCCTCGTCGGCGCCGCCCAGGTCGCGGTAGGTGACGAAGCCGCGACCGCCGGCGAACGTGACGAGGCGGAGCGGACCCCGGCGCGCGACCGAGACGGCGCTCGGCGTCTCGGCGTCGGAGCGGAGCTGCTCGTCGTAGGCCTGCAGGTACCCGGCGCTCGTCGTCATCCGCGTCACGGTACCAGACGCCGCGTGTCGGGGGCGGTCGCTACGGTGGCGGCATGAGCTTCGCGAACGTGGGGACGCTGGGCGTCCTGTCCGGGAGGCGCGACGAGCTCGTCGCGATCCTCGTCGAGTCGAACGAGGCGCTCGCGCGGGTCGGGTGCCTGGCGTACGAGGTCGGTGTCAGCGACGAGCAGCCCGACACGGTCTTCGTGGTGGAGCTGTGGACGAGCGCCGAGGCGCACCGGGCCTCGCTCGAGCTGCCGGAGGTGCGCGACGCGATCGCACGGGCGCGGCCGCTGCTCTCGGGGGAGTTCGGCGGGTTCCGGTTCGACGTGGTCGGGTCGCCGCTGCGCTGAGGCGCCCGGGACGGCGCGCCGCGCAGCGGCCTCGAGGGGACGCGGAACGGGCCGCGAGGGGCGGTCACGGCCCGTTCCGCGTCGTCCGGACGGAGCCGGGTGGCCCGAATGGACCCGGAGCGGGCTCCAGCGGACGAGCGCACCCCGATCCGCGCCCACTCGGCGGCGCCGCGGGCCCGACCCGGCGGCACCGCCGGGGTCAGCCGCCGATCCGGCCGATCAGGTCCTGGATGAACGGGACGACGTCCTGCGCCTGGTCGACGCTGGCGAGGGCGGTCGCGACGAGCGGCCAGACCGAGCCGACCAGGGTCGCGACGACGGCGGCCACCGCGGCGACCCACGCGACCGCCGGCTTCCGCGCCACGAAGGCGAGGAAGAGGAAGGCCAGCCCGACCAGGAAGCCGATGACGATCGATGCGGTGATCGCACCGACGGGGACGTCGAGAGCGCCGGCGATCGATCCGTCGGCGGCGGCGATCAGCCCGAGGACGGGCAGCAGGACGCCGAGGACGACGAGAGCCGAGACGACGACACCGGTGGCGAAGGCGATCCAGGCGGCGCGGGGGCGGCGGCGACCACCGTAGCTGCGCAGGCGGGCCACGGGACTACTCCTCGGTCTTCGCGGGCGCGGAGGCGGGCGGGACGGAGTGGCTGCGCTCGGCGTCGCCCTCCGACTCAGCGGACTCGGCGGGCTCGGCCGGCTCGGTGGGCTGTGCCGACTCGACGGACTCGGCGGCCTCCTCCGACGGCTGCTCGACGACGACGACCACGACGGGCGCGGTGCCGTCGGTCGGAACCTCGATGATCTGCGCGGGAGCGGATCCGGCGTCGTCGCGGTCGGAGCGGGGCGCCTCGGTCTCGGAGGCGGCGTCCTGGTCGGCCGCGTCCGGGACGGCCCGCTCGCGCTCATCGGCGCGGTCCGCCTGCTCGTCGATCGCGTCGGCGGCGGAGTCGATCGCGTCGGCGGCGGAGTCGATCGCGTCGGCGGCGGAGTCGGCGGCCGCGCCGGCGGCGTCGGAGATCCGGTCACCCGCGTCCGAGAGGCGCTCGCGCGCGTCGTCGGCGAGGTCGCCGGCCTTCTCGACCAGCGAGTCGCCCTCCGCTACGGGCTCGGGCTCGATCGGATCGAACGGACCGTGCACGTCGGTGACCGTGATGTTCACGGCGATCGGCGACGCGTGGACCTGCGCGGCGGCCTTCAGCACCTGCGTGCGCGCCTCCTCCATCACCTCGGCGACGGTGCGCGGGTACTCGACGACGAGGTCGAGGTCGATGATCGTGCGGCCCTCGTCCTCCGAGATCGTGACTCCGGGGATCGTGCTGGTGCCCAGCACGGCGCGCGAGGCGCGGTCGAGACTGCGGGCGACCGGTCCACCCAGGTGGTGCACGCCGGTCACGCCGAGCGCGGTCTCGGCGACGGTCGTCGCGAGCAGGCCGTCGGGCGATCCGTCGTCGGCGCGCGCGGTGCCGAGGGCGCCGAGGTCGATCGGACGGGCGTCGTCGAGCGACACGTCCGGGTCGAGACGGAGGTCCTCGAGGCGGGCGTCGTCGAGGCGGGCGGCGGGACGGCCACCGTCGGGACGGCCACCGTCGGGACGGGCGGCGTCGATGCGGGGTTCGTCGGTCATGGGGTGCTCCTAGCGTTGCGTGCGGATGCCGGGGCGCGGGTCACGCGCTCGGGGCGAGGGTTCTGGCGCCGGTCCGGACCTGCGCGAGGCGGTGCGCGCCTCCGGCGATCGCGGCCCCGAGCAGGGGTGCTGAGACGAACACCCACAGCTGCGCGAGCGCGTCGGGACGCCGTAGACGGCGGCGGCGAGCGAGCGAGCGGGATTCACGGACGTGTTGCTGATCGGGATCGAGACCAGGTGGATCAGCGTGAGGGCGAGGCCGATCACGACGGGCGCGAGGGCCGCGGCCCGGGCCGTGACCGAGAGGATCACGGTCACGAAGACGGCGGTCAGCAGGGTCTCGGCCAGGAGGACGGCGCCGAGGCCGAAGCCGCCCGGGGAGTGCTCGCCGTATCCGTTGGAGGCGAATCCGCTCTGCTGCGCGGAGGCGAGGAAGCCCTCGGGACCGTCGGCCGCGATCGCGACGAGCGCCGTCGCTCCGAGCAGGCCGCCCGCGAGCTGCGCGAGGACATAGCCGGGCACGTCGCGCCACGGCGTGCGGCCGGCGACGGCGAGGCCCACGGTGACCGCGGGGTTGAAGTGGCCGCCCGACAGGTGGCCCACCGCGGCGATGCCGACGAGGACGCTCAGCCCGAAGGCGAGTGCGACGCCGAGGAAGCCGATGCCGAGCGTGTTCTGCTCGGTGGGGAACGCGGAGGCGAAGACGGCCGCGCCCACGCCGCCCCCCACGAGGAGGGCGGTGCCGAAGACCTCGGCGAGCAGGCGGAGGACGACGGGGACGGGTGCGTCGGCGGTCCGCTCGGCGGCGGGGGCGGTGCTCGTGCGGCTCATGGGAGCGCCTTCCGGAGGAGAGAGGGTGGGGGACAGTGGCGGTCCGCCGACGCGCACGCCGGGCGGAGGGGGGTCCGGCCCTCCGCGGGGAGGCGGAGGGGGTCCGGCCCTCCGCGGGGAGGCGGAGGGCCGGAGGGGTCAGCGGCGCGTCACTCCACCCGGGAGGCGGAGCTCATCCGGCTGCGGAGGCCGCTGACGATCTGGACGACGACGGGGGTCTCCTCGCCGAGGACCGCGTCCCAGCGGCGCACGGCGGTGTCGACCGTGCGACGCGTCTGCATGGGCGACACCCCGCGGCGGGTGTGCGCGGTGATGCGCAGCACCCGGCGGTGCCGGATGTCGAACGCGGTGACGTCGACCGAGACGATGCCCGGATCGCGCGTCAGCGCCTCCTCGAGCACCTGCTCGGCGACCTTCGCGTCGAGCGTGAGCGTGCCGCCGGTCGGAGTGGATCCGCCGGAGCCCGCCGAGACGCGCAGGAGCGTCGACGTGCGTCCGCGCCCCTGCCGCACGATGAAGCGCAGCAGCAGCAGGATCAGCACGAGCGCCACGGCCGCGGTGACCCAGAGGATCCAGGGCTGCGATCCGGACAGCGCGTCGGACGCGGGTCCGCTCGCGTCGTCCGCGGCGCTCGACACGGTCTGCTGGACGTCGGGGAGCAGCGCGCCGACGGCGACCGCTCCTCCGACCGCGAGCAGCACGAGACCGACCAGCAGCAGGAGCAGGCGGTTCAGGGCGCGGTTGGTGGTGGTCATCGGACCGATCCCTTCTCCAAGACGCGGATGCGGGCCTTGAGCGCGGGACTGACGTCGTAGCTCCCGAGCTCGGCGTCGACGGCCTCGCGGATGCTCGCCGTATCGGTCGAGACACCGCTGGTGCGCTGGACTGTGACGCCGACTCCGCGGCGTCCGACCGAGACCTGGACCTGGTCGGGATCGACACCGCCGGCGTAGGCGGCGGCGCGGGCGACGCTCTGCGCGATCACCCGGTCGTCGACCACGGCGGCCGTGCGGTCGATCCCGGCGCTGCGGCGACCGCGGCGACCGGGGGCGAACGACAGCACGACCAGCACGAAGCCGATCGCCGCGAGCACGGCTCCGGCCGCGGCGGTCAGCGCGATGGGGGCGCCGGCCGCCTGGAGCAGCGAGGACGCGCCGTCCTGCGGGGCGACGAGCAGCGCGGGCTGTCCGAGGACCGCCAGCACCGCCTCCGTGCCCAGCCACGCGAACAGCAGGATCAGGAGGATCGCCAGGGCGATCGCCGATCCGGAGCGGGACGAGTGGGTCTCGCGCCGCACGAGACGCCGGTAGAGGGCGTCAGGCGACGGATGAGCGGGAGTCGTCACGACACCCTCCTTCGTTCTCGGAGGTCGACACCGGTGATCCGGAGGTCGACGCGGCCGATGCTCGAGCCGGTCAGCTCGAGGCAGCGGTCGCGGATGGTGGTCTGCGCCTCGGCGAGCCGCTCGAGCAGCGTCCCGGAGGAGCGCCGATCGGTCTCGCCGAGCGGGGACACGCGGATCGGAGCCTGGGCGACGACGTGCAGCGAGCCGCCGTCGTCGTCGAGGTCCACCGAGACGTCGGACGGGCCGACGTCGAGCGCGTCCGCGGTGACGGCCGACACGATCCGGCGCACCGCGCGCGAGGAGATCGTCGTTCGGCCGTGGCGGGCCGGGTCGGCCATCACCGCCGCGGTCACGACGACGCCGCCCGCGGAGGGTGTCGCCGAGCGAGCGCAGATCGAGCCTGCCCTCGACGACGCGGCCGACTCCGAACCCGATGCCCATGCCCAGAGCCACGACGACGAACGCGCCGAAGCCGAGGACGATCGCCGTCAGCGCGAGGACCGCGCCGAGGACGAGGCCCGTGGTGGACGGACTCACTGAACGCGGCTCTCGGCGTCGTCGTCCTTGTCGTCCGAGGGGATGTGCACGTCGGCGACGGTCACGTTGACCTCGGTGACCTCCATGCCGACGACCGAGGAGATCGCCTCGGAGACGGCGGTGCGGATGCTGTCGGCGAGCTTCTGCAGCGCGACGGGGTACTCGGCGACGACGGTGATGTCGGCGGCGACCTGCTTCTCGCCGACCTCGACCGAGATGCCCTGGCCGCGGTCCTGCGCGTTGATGGCGTTGCGGATGGCGCCGAGGGCGCGGGCCGCTCCGCCGCCCAGGTCGTGCACGCCGGGGACCTCGCGGGCCGCGATGCCGGCGACCTTCTCGACGACGCCGTCGGCGATCGTGTTCTTGCCGGTCGAGGTGGCGGTGCCGTGCTTGGCCGAGCCGGTGGCGAGGGTGCCGGGGGTGACGTTGCTCATGATCTTCTCCTGTGACGACGGGGTCGCGGCCCGGAGACCGCGGTGCCGGCGAGGTGCGGCACACGATGAAGACGTGCGCCCGGCGGTGGTCGTCCTGCCGCATCAGGTGGTGCGCAGGCTTCGGGGGTGCGGGGCGCGTTCCGCGGCCAGCGGCCTCCACACCCCGTGCCGGGGTGCTCGCTCGGCGGCCAGGGCTCTCCACAGGCGCGGCGGGGCTGCCGGCGGGTGCCGGTTCGATCCGCAGGGGATGCGCGGGGTGGGCAGCGGAGGCGAGCGGAGGAAGGGGCTCACCCGGCCGGATCCCCTGCAGACCGTGCGTGCACCTGCAGACCGTGCGAGCACCTGCAGATCGCCGCCGTCGACGGGAGCACGCCTCGCCGCGGCTCCTGGTCGAACCGAAGAGGGGGGATCACGGGAGGCCGCCGGCGGATAGCGTTCTCGCGCGGTGACGGTCCTGCGACAGGCGGACCGGCGCCGGGCGCCCCCTCGCGCTCGTCGACCGCGGACCCCCCTCTCCCGCGCTCCGCGCGGCGCACACGGAAGCAGTCACGTGACCCGCAGAAGAACGGTCCCCGCCTGGAGCGCGGTCGTCACGGCACTCGCCCTCATCGCCCTCGGCGCTCCCGGTGCGACGGCGGCCGAGGCGGGGTCCGCCTCGTACAGCCGCTACCTCGTGCGCACGGCGGCGGGGACGACCGCGACCGGCTCCGTGCCGCTCGATCGGATCCTGCACCGCTACAGCCGCGCGCTGACCGGCTTCGCCGCCGAGCTGACGAGCACCGAGGCCGCCGCTCTGCGCCGGCTCCCGTCCGTCGTCGACGTCACGGCGGACGTCGTGTCGCGGGCGAGCGCCGAGCAGACCGATCCGACCTGGGGTCTCGACCGCATCGACCAGCGCACGACGACCGGCGACTCCGCGTACCGATACGCGACGACAGGGTCCGGAGTGACCGCCTACGTCCTCGACACCGGTGTGCAGGCGAGCCACGACGAGTTCGGCGGACGGGTGGGCGGCGGAACGGACCTCGTCGACTACGACGACGACGCCCGGGCCGACTGCAACGGCCACGGCACCCACGTCGCAGGCACGATCGGAGGAGCGTCCTCCGGCGTCGCGAAGGACATCCGGATCGTCCCGGTCCGCATCTGGGACTGCTCCGGCCAGGGCTGGATGAGCGACATGGTCGCGGCCCTCGACTGGGTCATCGGCGCGCGGACCGGCCCGTCCGTGATCAACATCAGCGGCGGCGGCGGCGAGTACGCCCCGCTGGACGAGGCCGTGCAGCGGGCCGTCGACAGCGGGATCCCGGTCGTGGTCGCGGCGATGAACGACGCCGTCGACGCCTGCGCCGTGAGCCCCGCCCGCGCGCCCGCCGCCCTCACCGTCGGCGCGACGCAGCAGGACGACGGGCCCGCCTACTACTCCAACCACGGACCCTGCCTCGACGTCTGGGCGCCGGGATCGTCCGTGCTCTCGGCCGCGCCGTGGTCGGACTCGGCCACCGCCGTCCTGAGCGGGACGTCCATGGCGGCCCCGCACGTCTCGGGCGTCGTCGGCCGGCTCCTCCAGGCCGAGCCCTCGGCGACCCCGGCGCGCCTGACCGCGCTCGTGACCTCGACCGCCACGTCGGCGATCCAGGACCAGCACGGATCGACGAGCCGGCTCCTGTACGCCGCGGGCGCCACGGCCCCGCTGTCACCGACCTCCGTCCGCGCGACCACGGGAACCGCGGACCGCACGGCGACGCTGACCTGGGCGCCCCCGACCTCCGACGGCGGCTCGCCCGTCACCGGCTACCGGGTCTCGCGCACCGGGACGGACGCGGCGGGCAACGGCCCGTGGTCGACGGTCGTCCCCGCGACGGCGCGCTCGCAGCGCTTCACCGACCTGGCCGCCGGGTCGTCCTACGAGCTGAGCGTCCGGGCGATCAACGCCGTCGGGAGCGGAGCGACCGGATCGGCCGCGGTCACCGTTCCGCGCGTCACCGTCCCGGGAGCGCCGACCGCCGTCACCGCGATCGCGAACGCCGGGGCGCGGTCCGCGACCGTCAGCTGGTCGCCGCCCGCGTCGGACGGCGGCTCGCCCGTCACCGGCTACCGGGTCGCGCGCGACGGCACGGACGCCTCCGGCGCAGGACCGTGGTCCACCGTCCTGCCGTCCTCGGCGCGCTCGCAGACGTTCACCGACCTGCGGACGGACGCGGGCTACGCCTTCACCGTGCAGGCCGTCACCGCGATCGGGACGGGACCCGGCGCGACCGTCCGCCTCGCGCCGAGCACCCCTCTCACCTCCGCCGTCCCGACGATCACGGGCAGCGCGCGAGTGGGCTCGACCCTCACCGCGGACCCGGGGGTCTGGGGTCCCGCTCCGGTGGCCCACGCCTACCAGTGGCGGGCCGACGGCTCCCCGCTGAGCGGGGCGACCGCCGCCACGTACAGGCCCTCGAGCGCGACGCTCGGCAAGGCGATCACCGTCACGGTCACCGGGACGAAGACCGGGTACGCGGCGGCGAGCCGCACCTCGTCGGCGACCGCGGCCGTCGCCTCCGGCACTCTGACCGCGGCGACGCCGACCGTCTCCGGCACCGCGAAGGTCGGCTCCGTCCTCACCGCCGTCCCCGGCGCGTGGGGGCCCGCTCCGGTCTCGTTCACCTACCAGTGGAAGGCCGGCGGAACGGCGCTGACCGGCGCGACGGGCAGCACCTACACGCCCTCCAGCGCCACCCTGGGGAAGACGATCTCCGTCACCGTGACGGGAGCGAAGACGGGCTTCACGACCGCCACCCGCAGCTCGGCGCCCACCGCGGCCGTGGCGGCCGGCACGATCGTCGCGTCCGCACCGACGGTCACCGGCACGGCGAAGGTCGGTGCGCTGCTCACGGCGAGTCCCGGCGCCTGGGGTCCGGCGCCGGTCACCGTCTCGTACCAGTGGCGGACGAACGGGACCGCGATCAGCGGCGCCGTCTCGTCGACGTACCGGCCGACCAGCGCCACCGCCGGCACGAGGATCACCGTCACCGCGACCGGGAAGAAGGCCGGCTACACGACCACCGCCCGGACCTCGGCGACCACGGCCGCCGTCGTCCGGTAGCGGGCGGCGTCCACGACTCCCGACCGCCGCGCCTCGGAGGCCTTGTGCTATTGTAAGGACATAACCAGCCCCTCTCGAGGAAGTCGTACACCGTCGTATGAGCAGAGCACTCCCGCGCGCCACCGCCCCTCACCGGGGCGACCGATGAAGGCGTCCGTCGCCGGGGCCCCCGTCAGCTTCGGCGTGTTCGAGCTCACCCCCGAGGGCGCCGAGGTCGTCGGCCCCGACGAGCTGGTCGACGTGCTCGCCGAGACCGGCTACACCGGAGTCGACCTCGGCCCCGTCGGCTACCTCGGCCGCGGCGCGGAGCTGCGCCACCGCCTCGAGCGCGGCGGACTCGACCTCGCCGGCGGCTGGATCCAGCTCCCCTTCTCGGACGACGAGGCCTTCACCGCCGCGCTCCCCCAGCTGCACGAGACGCTCCGGATCTTCTCCGAGGCCTCCGAGGGCGGGCCCGCGCGGCTCCCCCTGCCGACCTTCGCCGACGACGGCTCGGACGCGCGACGCGCCTCCCCCGGTCGCGGCGCCGAGACCGATCCGCTCGGCGAGGAGCGCTGGTCGACCCTCGTCGCCAACGTGGAGCGCGCCGTGGAGCTCACCCGCGCGGCCGGCTTCGAGCCGACCTTCCACCACCACGCCGGCACGTTCATCGAGTCGCCGGAGGAGATCGACCGCTTCCTCGGCGCGGTCGACATCGGCCTCACCCTCGACACCGGCCACCTCTTCATCGCCGGCGGCGACCCCCTGCTCGCCGTCGAGCGCTGGGGCTCGCGGATCAACCACCTGCACCTCAAGGACGTCGACCTCGCCGAGCTGCAGCGCGTGCTCGCCGCGGGCGGAGGGATGCGCGAGGTCTGGTCCTCCGGCTCCTTCGTCGCGTTCGGCCGCGGCGACATCGACCTCGCCGCCGTGATGACCGAGGTCGACCTCCTGGGCTACGACGGCTGGATCGTCGTCGAGCAGGACGTCCTGAACGCGCCCGACGCCGTGATCTCCGAGTTCCGCGACGAGCGCGGCGCCGACCAGCGCGTCAACCGCGACGCGCTGCGCGACTGGGCCTGACCCCTCCTCCCGCCCTCTCCCGGGCACCCGACGCCCTTCGGGGCAGCAAGGACAAGTGACGTGACCACGACCCCGCTCCGCTTCGGACTCATCGGCACCGGCCGCATCGGCCAGGTGCACGCCGCGAACATCGCCGCGGACCCCGAGGCCTCCCTCTCCTGGGTCTGCGACCCGTTCGTCGACGGCGCGAACGCCGTGTCGGCCCGCTACGGCGGCACCGTGACGACCGACGCGGCCGAGATGTTCGCGTCCGGCGGCATCGACGCCGTGCTGATCGCCTCGCCCACCGCGACCCACGTCGACCTGCTCGAGGCCGCGATCGAGGCCGGGATCCCGGCGCTCTGCGAGAAGCCGATCGACCTCGACATCTCCCGCGTGGACGCTCTGCTGCCCCGCGTCGAGTCCTCGGGCGTTCCCATCGCCCTCGGCTTCAACCGCCGCTTCGACCCCGCCTTCGCCGAGGCGCGGGCGCGCGTGGCGGCCGGCGAGATCGGCGAGCTCGAGCAGCTCTCGATCATCAGCCGCGACCCGGCGGCGCCGCCCGCCGCGTACATCGGAGTGTCGGGCGGCATCTTCCGCGACATGACGATCCACGACTTCGACATGGCCCGCTTCTTCCTCCCCGACATCGTCGAGGTCACCGCCACCGGCACCACGACCTTCGACCCGGGCGCCCGCGAGCACGGCGACTTCGACACCGCGATGGTGACCCTCCGCTCCTCCTCCGGAGCCCTGGTCTCGATCACCAACTCGCGCCACAGCGCCGTCGGCTACGACCAGCGGATCGAGGCGTTCGGCGCGAACGGCTCGCTGCAGGTGTCGAACTCGCTCACCAGCCTCGTCAGCCTCTCGACCGCGTCGAGCGTCGAGGCGAAGCCGCCGTACCAGGACTTCTTCCTGGAGCGGTACTCCGCGGCGTACATCGCGGAGCTGCGCGCGTTCATCCGCCTCGCCCGCGGCGAGGAGTCGACCAGCCCGACGTTCGCCGACGGACGCGCGGCGCTGATCCTCGCCGACGCCGCGGCCCGCTCGGCCGTCGAGCGCGTCTCCGTCGCCGTCGAGCTCTGAGACCGCGATGACCGTGCGCCTGGCCGCCTCGGCCGAGATGCTCTTCCGCGAGCTGCCCGTCGTCGACCGCGTCCGCCGGCTCCACGAGCTCGGCTTCGAGGTCGAGATCTGGGACTGGTCGACGAAGGACCTGCCCGCCCTCGCCGCCACGGGGGCGACGTTCTCGTCGATGACCGGGTACCTCACCGGCGATCTGATCACTGCCGACGGCATCGCGGAGCTGCTGCGCACCGCGGAGCTGTCGCTCGCCGCCGCCGAGACGATCGACTCCCCGCGGCTCAACCTGCACGGCACGGGGCTCGACCCCGACGGGCTGCCGGTGCGCCCCGGGACCGATGTGACGGCCCAGGAGCGGGAGCGGGCGGTCGACACCCTCGCCCGGCTCGCCGCGCTCGGCGAGCGGCACGGGCGCGTCTTCACCCTCGAGAACCTCAACCTCGCCGTCGACCACCCGGGCGTGCCGTTCGCCCGAGCCGAGGACACCCTCGCGCTCGTCAGCGCCGTCGACAGCCCGGGGCTGCGCCTGAACCTCGACCTGTACCACGCGCAGATCGGCGAGGGGAACCTGATCGAGCTCGTGCGCCGCGCCCTGCCGTGGATCGGCGAGATCCAGGTCGCGGACGTGCCCGGGCGCTGCGAGCCCGGCACGGGCGAGATCCGGTACTCCGCGATCGCGGACGAGCTGCGCGCGCTGGACTACGACGCGTCGTGGGCCTGGAGGCGTGGCCCTCGGGCGACTCCGACACGGCTCTGGAGCGCTTCCGCGCGGCGTTCGCCTGACGACGTCTCGGGGTGCGCCTCCCGGGTGCGGGGGTCTCGATACGCCCCTGCGGGGCTACTCGACCAGCACGAGCGGCCCTGCTGATCGAGCAGGCCGCGCAGCGGGCGTATCGAGATCCACCGACGACGGGAGGGGGGCGGGGCGCCGAGCGCTCCCGCCCCCCTCCGTCGTCTCAGAGGTCGTACGTCGTGTCGCCCTCCACGCGCCCGACGCTCTCCCACGCCCGCGCCCGGTCGCTCCGCACCGCCGCCTCGACGATCTCGGCGGCCGACCAGGCATCGGCGGCCGACGGCGCCAGCTGGCGCCCCTCCAGCACCGAGCGCAGGAACAGCTGCGCCTCGATCGTCTTGAGGTCGTCGAAGCCCATGCTCGTGCCGGCTCCCGGCTGGAAGCGGGCGAAGTCGCCGAAGCCCGGCTGCGCCATGATCGTGCGGTAGCCGCTCGTGTCGTCGGCGAACTGCAGCTCGTTCAGGCGCTGGAAGTCCCAGCGCAGCGAGCCCCTCGTGCCGTACACCTCGAGCGCGTACTCGGCGCGGGGGCCGATCGCGACCCGGCTCGACTCGAGCACCACGACGGCGCCCGACTCGAAGCGGCCGAGGAGCGCGGCGTAGTCCTCGTTCTCGACGGGACCGGTCGCCCCGCCCTCCTCGCCCTTGCTGAAGTGCCCCGCCGCGCCGGAGCCGGGCAGCGGCCGCTCGCGGATGAACGTCTCGGTGAGGCCCGTGACGGAGTCGATGCGCCCGGCGACGAACTGAGCGAGGTCGGCGCCGTGCGACAGCAGGTCGCCCAGCACGCCGGAGCCCGCCCGCTCGCGGACGAAGCGCCAGGTCAGAGCGCCGAGCGGATCGGCGGAGTAGTCGGCGAGCAGGCTCACCCGGACGTTGGTCACGGTCCCGATCGCGCCGGAGCGCACGAGCTCGCGGGCGCGCGCGACGGCGGGCGCGTGGCGGTAGTTGAAGCCGACCGAGGTGACCACGCCGGCCGCGGCGGCGGCGCGCGCGATGTCGGACGACTCCGCGGCGGAGCGCCCCATCGGCTTCTCGATCCAGAACGGCTTGCCCGCCGCGGCAGCGGCGAGCGCCACCTCGCGGTGCAGGAAGTTGGGAGCGCAGATCGACACCACGTCGACCTCGGGATCGGCCAGCACCTCGCGGTAGTCCGCGGTGGTGCGGCGGTAGCCGAGGACCTCCTCGGCGCTGCGGCGGACTCCTGGGTCGGTGTCGGCGGCCGAGACCAGCTCCACGGTGGCGGGCAGTTCGGGATAGTGGTCTCGGACGGCGCGGTACGCCCGCGAATGCAGGCGCCCCATCCATCCCAACGAGACCAGGCCTACTCCGATGCGGGGCGTTGAGGACACGATGCTCCTGACGTACTCGACTCTGAACAGCCCCAGCCTAGCCCAATGACAGAATGTATTGACATGACGGATCCTCTCGCCCATACTCGACCCGACACCGACGTCACCCCGGACCGTCCTGCACGACGTGATCCGAACCGAAGGGACTTTTCAATGAAGAAGCGATTCCTCGCCGGCCTCGGCCTGGCGGCGGCGACCGGAGTGCTCCTCACCGGCTGCACCGGAACGGGCCAGGAGACCGCGGCGACCACCACCGAGGGCGGCGACCTCACCTACGCGGTCGTCACCCACTCCGGACCCGGCGACGCCTTCTGGGACCGCGTGAAGTCCGGCGCCGAGGCGGCCGGAGCCGACTACGCCGCCACCGTCACCTACAACTCCGACCCCGACCCGGCGAAGCAGTCGCAGCTCATCGACAACGCCGTCGCGCAGGACGTCGACGGGATCGTCGTCTCGATGGCCAACCCGGACGGCGTCCGCGACAGCGTCGAGAAGGCCGTCGCGGCGGGCATCCCCGTCGTCACGATCAACTCCGGCATCGAGCGCTCGGCCGAGTTCGGCGCCCTCACGCACATCGGCCAGAGCGAGTCCGTGGCCGGCGAGGCCGTGGGCACGCGGCTCGCCGACGCCGGTCTCACCAACGCGCTGTGCGTGATCCAGGAGGCGGGCAACGTCGGCCTCGAGGAGCGCTGCGCCGCCGCCGCCAGCACCTTCGGCGGCACGATGACCAACCTGCAGGTCGACGGCACCAACGACGCCGAGGTCAAGGCGACCATCAAGTCGAAGCTGCAGGCCGACCCGTCCATCGACGGAGTGCTGACCCTCGGCGGCCAGTACGCCATCGACGCGGTCGGTGCGGTCGAGGAGTCGGGCAGCAGCGCGCAGATCGGCACCTTCGACCTCTCGGAGGACGTCGTCTCGGCGGTCGAGGCCGGCAGCGTCCTCTTCGCGGTCGACCAGCAGCCCTACGTCCAGGGCTTCCTGGGCGTGACCGCGCTCGAGCTCTACGCGACCAACGGCAACATCATCGGCGGCGGCCAGCCCGTCTACTCCGGCCCGGCCTTCGTCACCGAGGACAACGCGGCCGAGGTCGCGGAGTTCGCCGCCAACGGCACCCGCTAGAGCGCGACCCGCTCCAGACCCCCACGGGGGCCGGTGCGCCCCGCGCCCGGCCCCCCGCTCGTCCCACGAATCAGGAGTCCCCGTTGACGACGACAGACATCGTGACGATCGCGACGAGGCCCCGCCTCGAGCGGCGTCCCATCCGCAAGATCCTCGCCAGGCCCGAGACCGGCGCCTTCGTCGCGGCCCTCGCCGTGCTGGTGTTCTTCTCCCTCTACACCCCGCAGTTCCTGAGCCTGGCCGGAGCCGGCGTCTGGCTCGAGTCGGCCTCGACCTTCGGCATCATGGCCGTCGCCGTCGCCGTGCTCATGATCGGCGGCGAGTTCGACCTCTCGGCCGGAGTGATGACCGGGTTCTCGGCGCTGATCGTCGGCATCCTGACCACCCACTACGGACTGAGCATCTGGGTCGCCGTCCTCGTCTCGCTCGTCGTCTGCCTCGGCGTCGGCGCGCTCAACGGCGTCCTCGTGATGAAGACCGGGCTCCCCAGCTTCATCGTGACCCTCGGCACCTTCTTCGCCCTCGCGGGCATCGACCTCGCCGTCACCAAGCTCATCACCGGGCAGGTCGCGATCCAGGGCATGACCCAGGTCCCCGCGTACGACTCGATCCAGCCGCTCTTCGGCGCCTCCCTCCAGATCGGCAACGGCACGTTCTACGTCTCGGTGCTCTGGTGGTTCGTCGTGACCGCGGTGGCCACCTGGCTCCTGCTGCGCACCCGCGCCGGCAACTGGGTGTTCGCCGTCGGCGGCGCCCTCAACTCCTCGCGCCAGGTCGGCGTCCCGGTCTTCAAGACCAAGATCGGCCTGTTCATGGGAACGGCCGGAGCGGCGTGGCTGGTCGGCATGATCTCGCTCTTCCGCACCTCGACGGTGCAGGCGAACACGGGCGTCGGCCAGGAGTTCATCTACATCATCTGCGCGGTCGTCGGCGGCTGCCTGATGACCGGCGGCTACGGCTCCGCGATCGGCGCCGCCCTCGGCGCGCTGATCTACGGCATGGTCTTCCAGGGCATCACCTTCGCCCAGTGGGACACCAACTGGCTCCGGACGGTCCTCGGCGGCATGCTGCTCGCCGCGGTCCTCCTGAACAACTTCGTCCGCACACGAGCAGGAGGCGGGCGATGAGCACCGACACCGCAGGACCCTCGACCGGGCGACCGGCCACCCCGAAGACCCCGGTCGGCACGACCATCGTCGAGGTCAGGGACATCGGCAAGAGCTACGGAGCCGTCAACGCGCTCGCGGGGGTCTCGACCACCGTGAACGCAGGCCAGGTCACCTGCGTGCTCGGCGACAACGGCGCGGGCAAGTCGACCTTCATCAAGATGCTGGCCGGCGCCCACACGCCCACCGAGGGCACGCTGCTGCTCGACGGCCAGCCGATCACCTTCGCCTCGCCGCGCGCCGCCCTCTCGGCCGGCATCGCGACGGTCTACCAGGACCTCGCGGTCGTGCCGCTCATGCCGGTCTGGCGGAACTTCTTCCTCGGCTCCGAGCTGACGACGGGCGTCGGTCCGTTCCGCCGCCTGGACGTCAAGTCGATGAAGCAGATCACCTTCGACGAGCTCGCCCGCATGGGCATCGACCTCCGTGACGTCGACCAGCCCATCGGCACCCTCTCGGGCGGCGAGCGCCAGTGCGTCGCGATCGCCCGCGCCGTCCACTTCGGCGCCCGCGTGCTGATCCTCGACGAGCCGACCGCCGCGCTGGGCGTCAAGCAGTCCGGCGTGGTGCTGAAGTACATCGCCCGCTCGCGCGACGAGGGCCTCGGAGTGGTGTTCATCACCCACAACCCGCACCACGCGTACCCGGTCGGCGACCGCTTCCTCCTCCTGAACCGCGGCACGAGCCTCGGCAACTTCGAGAAGAGCGAGATCTCGCTGGCGGAGCTCACCGGCCTGATGGCCGGCGGTGCCGAGCTCGACTCGCTGGCGCACGAGCTGCAGCGCGAGATGCCGGACTCCCCGGTGGCCCGCGAAGTCGCCGCCGAGGCCGGGGTGGCCACGACGCCCGCGGGTGCGCCCCGGGCCTGACGAACCACCCCTCCGCGATCCGTCGCGATCCGCTCCCCTCCCCTGCCCGGGAGGAGCGGATCGCGGCGGATCGTTCTCGTGGGGGCGGCGGGCGCTGTCTGTGCAGGGCGTCGGCGCGCGGCCGCGGGGTGCGCGGCGACCTTTGCGAGACGGCCACGACGGTTCCGACCTCGACGGCATCGATCCGTCACAGACGGCCGGCCGCCCCGCCCCGCAGCGGCCACTCACGCCGGATCAGTCGGCGGATTCCCGGCGACGACCGTCTGCGCCGTCTCCACGACCCCAGCTCACCCGTCCGTCACGAAAGGCCGGTCGAACCGCTCCGCGACGACCGATCACGCCGGATCAGCGAGCGCTCACGGAGACGACCGTTCGCGACGGATCGACGACACCGACCCGCCCCTCCGTCACGGACTTCCCGCCGAACCCCTCTGCAGAGATCGCGGCGGATCGCTCTCGTGGGGACGGTGGCTGGGGCCGGATCCCTGCGGAGCGCGTCTCGGCCGGGTCCCCGCGTCACCGCACCAGCATCAGGCCGACCGCGGCCGCCATCAGCGCCGGCTCGAGGACGGCGATCCGCTGCCGCGGCGTCGTGCTCGACCGCACCCGCGCCCCAGTGAGCAGCGCACCTCCGACCACGACGACGACGCACAGCACCACGATGACGGACGAGGCGTCGAGCGCCGCGTGCGCGTGGCCTCCCGCTCCGGAGTGACCCACGAGGAGAGCGCCCATCGCGACGGCCGCGAGACCGCGGTGCGCGCTCATCGTCGCCTCCCACGGCTCGGTGGAACGGCTCGCGGACGACGCGACGCCCGAGACGACGACCGCGACCGCCCAGAGCAGCGGCAGCACGGTGCCGAGCAGGGCGACGTCGATCATCGCGGCCAGCATGACGAGGGACGCCGCCCGCGTCCGGGCCTGCCCGCGGGGTTCTGCGAGCGTGCAGCAGGTCGCGAGCACCGAGGAGGCGAGCATCGCGAGAGTGACGAGCGGCACGTCAGCCGATGCGCGCCGCGGTCAGCAGGTCGACCGCCCGCTCGGCCACCGTCATGACCGTGCCCACGGGGTTCAGCGCCGGCAGCGTCGGGAAGACCGACGCGTCCACGACGCGCAGGCCCCGGACGCCGCGGACCCGCAGCTGGCTGTCGAGGACCGCGAGCGGATCGTCGTCGGCGCCCATCCGGCACGTGCACGACACGTGGTAGACGGTCTGGTGCGTCGCCCGCAGCACGGCGGAGAGATCGGCGTCGGTCTGCACGTGCTCGCCGGGGAACACCTCGCGCACGAGGTGCGAGGCGAACGGCTCCTCCTGTGCGACGCGGCGTGCCAGGCGCACTCCCTCGACGAGCATCCGCTCGTCCCTCCCCTCGAGGTCCGTGAACGCGCGGTAGTCGATCGACGGCGCGGCATCGGGATCGGGCGAGGTGATCCAGACACGCCCTCGGCTGCGCGGCTTCGCGACGTTCGGCGCCAGCGAGACGTTGTCCACCGGGATCTCGGCACCGGCGGCCTCGGCGTGCACGGTCCAGGACTGCAGAGGGATGTGCGTGGAGATGTCGGGCACCGTGCTGTCGGCGTCGACGCGGAGCACGTAGCCCGCGTCCCAGCCGGTGGCCGACACGTCGCTGCGGACGCCCCGCGACTCCCAGACGATGAGGCCCTCGGCGTGGTCCTGCAGGTTCTCGCCGACACCCGGCAGATCGACGAGCACGTCGACTCCCGCATCGGCGAGCACGGACGTCGGCCCGATGCCCGACCGCATCAGCAGCGCCGGCGAGTCGATCGCTCCGCAGCTCACGAGGACCTCTCGGTCCGCCCGGACCTCGCGCCACTGCTCCTCCACCCGGGCGCGAACGCCGACGGCCCGCCCCGACTCGATCAGCACCGTGTCGACCAGGGCACCGAGCAGCAGGGTGAGGTTCGGCCGCTCGACACCGTGGAGGTAGGCGCGCGAGGTGGAGGAGCGCAGGTTGGTCGCGGGGTCGTAGCCGATCTCGAAGAACCCGGCCCCCTCGGTGAATTCGACATCGTTCCACGTCGCCCGGCGCGGCAGGTCCAGCGCGGAGGCGGCGGCCTCGACCGCGTCGGCGATGGCGGGATTGCGGTCGGCGGGAGCGACCGGGGAGATCGGCGTGGCGAGGCGATCGAAGTACGGCGCCACGGCGTCGTAGCTCCAGCCGTCGACTCCCAGGGCCGCCCACTCGTCGAGGTCCCCCCGCAGCGGGCGCCAGCTGATCATGGTGTTCGCCGTCGAGCAGCCGCCGAGGATCCGCAGACGGGCCTGCCGGATGGCGGAGTTGCCCCGTGGCTGCTCGACGCTGCGGTAGTCGCGGTCGTACTCGCCCTCGAGCATCTCCGCCCAGCGGCGGATGGAGCCCGCCCGCGGCTCGTGCTCGTCGCTCGGGCCGGCCTCGATCAGGCACACCGAGACGTCGGGGTCCTCGCTGAGCCGCGCCGCGAGGATGCAGCCGGCCGTCCCGCCGCCGACCACGACGTAGTCGAACGCCTCCGGCTCAGCCATGGTGGATCAGCCCGAGGATCTCGCTGTAGTAGTGGTGGAACTCGGGGCTGCCGATCACCTCCGGGTCGCGCGGTCGGGGCAGGTCGATGGCGAACTCCGCGCGCACCTTCCCGGGGCGCGGGGTCATGGCGACGACGCGGTCCGAGAGGAAGACGGCCTCCTCGATGTCGTGGGTGATCAGCATGACCGTCATGCGGTTGCGCTCCCACACGGTGGTCAGCAGCTCCTGCATCGTGCGCCGCGTCAGCGCATCCAGGGCGCCGAACGGCTCGTCCATGAGGAGCACCTCCGGACCGTAGGCGAGAGAGCGGGCCAGCGCCACCCGCTGCTGCATGCCTCCGGAGAGCTGGGCCGGGAACGAGTCCTCGAACCCGGTCAGACCGACCTGCGCGAGCACGTCGCGGGCCCGGTCGACCCGCTGCCTGCGCGACATCCCCTGCTCCCCGCGCAGGGCGAAGACGACGTTGTCGATAGCGGTGAGCCAGGGCAGCAGAGTCGCCGACTGGAACACCACGCCGCGGTCGCGTCCGGGACCGTGGATGGGGGCTCCTCCGATCGACGCGACTCCGTCGGTCGGCGCCTCGAGCCCGGCGATGATCGAGAGGAGGGTGCTCTTGCCGCATCCGGACGCGCCGACGACCGAGACGAACTCCTGCTCGCCGAGCGTGAGGGTCACGTCGCTCAGGGCGTGGACGTCGCCGAACCTCTTGTCGACGCCGTCGACACGGACCTTGGGCTGGACGAGGGTGGGCGACGACATCAGGAGCGTCCCTTCAGGTAGCGGAAGAAGCGCCGGCCGAGTGCGCGCATGAGCTGGTCGAACACGAGACCGAGGACGCCGAGCACGATGACGTAGGCGATGATCAGGTCGGTCTCGAGGAAGCGCTGCGCCTGGGTGATGCGGTACCCCATCCCGGAGGTGGCGGCGACGAGCTCGGCCACGACGAGCCAGGTCCAGGCCCAGCCGAGGCTGATGCGCAGCGCGTCCCAGATGCGGGGCAGCGCCGCCGGGAAGACGATGCGGATCAGGATCTGCTCGCGGGAGAGTCCGAGGGTGGCCCCGAGGTTGCGGTAGGACGCGGGGACCCGGCGCACGGCGTCGGCGAACAGCAGCACCTGCTGGAAGAACGTGCCGAGGAAGATGATGAGGAACTTCTGCGTGTCGTCCGTGCCGACCCAGAGGATGGTCAGCGGGACGAACGCCACGACGGGCATGTAGCGGATGAAGTCGATGATCGGCTCGACGGCCGCCTCCACACGGGCGATCGAACCGCAGAGCACGCCGATCGGGATCGCCAGCACCGTGCTCGCGAGGAAGCCGACCATGACGCGGTAGGTGCTCACTCCCATGTCCGACCAGAGCTCGCCGTTGACCGCCTGCTCGCCGAGCTTTCCGACGACAGCCGCCGGCGACGGCAGGAACAGCGGGTTCACGAGTCCGGAGAGGGTGACGGCGGACCACAGGACGAGGAGTGCCAGGAAGCCGAGCACGGCGGTGGTGATGTACTGCCGCCGAGTGAGGGCCGAGTCGATGACGGGCCGGGCCGGGCCGGCGGCGCCCTTCTGCCGCGCGAGGGGCGCGGTCTGGGGGGAGATCGTCATGGGCGGGCCTCCTGCCCGAGGGCGGTGATCACGATGCGGCTTCGA
The DNA here is from genome assembly GCF_001995175.1 of Rathayibacter rhapontici. GTDB lineage: Bacteria > Actinomycetota > Actinomycetes > Actinomycetales > Microbacteriaceae > Rathayibacter. The sequence continues at coordinate 15,082 of NZ_MUKN01000002.1, read as the reverse complement.
CGAACGTGTCGTCGATGAGGCCGGCGAGGTCGGCGCCGCCCTCGAGCAGACCGATCTGCGCGGCGACCTCCTCGACCGTGGGCAGCACCGACTCGGAGTAGTCGCCGCCGAACCGGGTCTTGTTCTCCTCGAGCGAGTAGAACTCGACGCCGTCGAACGCGCTCGAGAGCGCCTCGACGTCGCTGCCGACGTTCTCGGCGATGATGGCGCGCGCCTCGTCGGTGTCGGACCGGTAGAACTCGATCGCGGGGCCCCAGGCGTTCACGACCTTCTGGACGGCGTCGGGGTTCTCGGCGAGGTAGTCGTTGTCCACGATCAGCACATCGCTGATGAGCCCCGTCTTCTCGGCGGCGGTGTAGACGACCTCGAAGTCGCCGGCGTTCCGCGCCTCCGAGATGTAGGGCTCGTAGGTGACGGCGGCCGGCACGCTTCCGCCGATCAGGGCGGTGGCGGCCTCGGACGGGTCCATCGGCACCGGGGAGATGTCATCGAGGCTGAGGCCCGCCTCCTCCAGGGCGTAGCGAGGAGGAGGTTGCTGACCGAGCCCTCCTCGAACGCCACGTCCTTCCCCGCCAGGTCGGCCACGTCGGTGATCGATCCGTCGGTGAGGATCGCGTCCGCGGTGAGCGAGGCGTCCAGGAGCAGGACGATCGAGATGTCGAGGCCCTGCTCCGCCAGCTGCAGGGCGGTGTGGCTCGCGACGTTCGCGACCTGGATGCGGTCCGAGGCGAAGGCGGCGCTCATGTCGGCGTCGTTCATGAAGCTCGTGATGGACACGTCGACGTCCTCGTCCTCGAAGTAGCCCTTCTCGTCGGCGACGTACCAGGGTCCGTATCCGAGCCAGGGCTGGATGCCCATGCCCACCGTCTCGGAGCCGGAGGAGGAGGGGGACGAGGCGGAACCACCCGCGCAGGCGGTGAGGCCGAGGAGGGAGGCGCCGGTGAGGGCGAGGGCCGTGCGGAGGGGGGCTGAGGAGCGGAGCATGATGTCCTTCCGGAACTGAGGAGCGGCGGGTGGGTCCAGCATCCGGACCTCGGACGATCACGTGCAAATAGCCGCCCGCGACACCGTACATCGATTATTTAGATGCAACTCGCCGGTAATATCGCCGTTACAAATGCGAAACACGGGCGACCGACGGTGGGAGCCTCACATTCCGCTCGCGAAGGGTCCCCATGCGCACGACGCTGTACACGAACGGCCTGCTCTACCTGGGGGCCGGAGAGTTCCGGCGCGGACACGTCGTCACCTCCGGCGACCGCATCGTCCGGGTCGCGTTCGACGACGACGCCCCGCGGCGGGCGGACTCCGTGGTCGACCTCGGAGGCGGCACGCTGCTGCCCGGGTTCCAGGACGCGCACGTCCATCCGCTCCTGGCCGGCCTGCAGCTGCTCGGCATCGACCTGGCCCCCGTCCACGACCGGGACGCCTACCGGCGCATCATCGGCGAGCACGCGGCGGCCGACCCCGACGCCCCGGTGCTCTCGGGCGGAGGCTGGTTCGGGGACGTCTTCCCCGGCGGCTTCCCCACGGCGCAGGACCTCGACGACATCGTCCCCTCGCGCCCGGTGGTCCTGCACAGCCACGACGCGCACGGCGTCTGGGTCAACAGCGCCGCGCTCGCGGCGGCCGGGATCGACGCCGCGACCCCCGATCCGGACGGGGGCCGGATCTTCCGGGACGCCGACGGCGCGCCCACGGGGGTGCTCGTCGAGGGCGCGGTCGGCCTCGTCGGCGGCCTCCTCGCCGACCCCGCTCCCGGCGTGCTCGTCGACGCCCTCCTCGCTGCGCAGCAGCATCTGCACTCGGTCGGCATCACGGCCTGGCAGGACGCGGCGGTCGGAGTGTCGGACCTCGGCCCGGACGCGCTGCCCGTGTACGAGGAGCTCGACCGCCGCGGTCTGCTCACGGCCCGGGTCGTGACAGCGCTGTGGTGGGACAGGACGCGGGGAATCGATCAGATCGGCGACCTGGTGGCGATCCGGGAGCGGCTCCGCGGGAGCGGCCGGCTGGACGGGGGCACGGTGAAGGTGATGGTCGACGGGATGGTCGAGAACCGGACGGCCGCGATGCTGGAGCCCTTCGACGGCACCGACGGGGACCGCGGCGTGACCTTCCTCGCTCCGGACGAGCTGGAGCGGGCGACCGCGGCCCTCGACGCCGCCGGCTTCCAGATCCACTTCCACGCCGTCGGCGACGCCGCGGTCCGCAGCTGCCTCGACGCGCTGGCCGCGGTGCGCGAGCGCACGGGCGTCTCGGCGAACCGCCATCACCTGGCCCACCTCGACCTCGTCGACGGCGACGACGTCGTGCGCTTCAGCGCGCTGGACGCCACCGCGAACGTCACGGCGCTCTGGGCGAGGAGCGACGATGAGATCAGGACCCGCAAGCTGCCGCTCCTGGGCCCGGAGCGGGCCCGGCGGCACTTCCCGTTCGCCGACCTGCGCCGCGCGGGGGCGCGGATCGTGGGCGGGAGCGACTGGCCGGTCACCGATCCGAACCCGCTCTGGTCGGTGCGCACGGCCGTCACGCGCACGGGCGTGCCCGAGGATCCGCACGCCGTCGGCGCCGTGGTCCTGACGGAGCCGCTCCTGCCGGAGCAGGCGCTGCCGCTGGCGGAGGCGCTCGACGCGTACCTCGCGAACGCCGCCTACATCAACCGCCTCGAGACGATGACCGGGACGCTCGCCGAGGGAATGCTGGCCGATCTCGTGTGGGTCGACCGCGACCTCCGGGAGGTGGACGCTCTCGGCTCCGCCCGGGTGCTGCGGACCGTCGTCGGCGGGGAGACGGTCTACGAGGCCGGCTGAGCCGCCTCCGCACCGCCCGCGCCCATGATCCGCGCGACGGCGAGGCGCGCCTGCTCGGCGAACAGCCCCGCCTTGCGCGTCATCGGTGACGAATCCGTGCGGCGCGCGAGCACGATGTCGAGCGGCCTCGTCGGCTCGATGATGCTCAGGCGGTGCAGCTCGCCGCCGGAGTAGGTGTAGCTGAGCTTGGGCTGCTGGTTGAGCAGCGTGAAGCCGTGGCCGCTGGCCACCATCGCGCGGACGCCCTCGAAGTTGGCGAAGCGGTACCGGACCGACGGTCGGAGCCCCTGGTCGGTGAAGGCCTGCAGGAAGTAGTCGCGGCTCACGGGCAGATCGAGCAGCACCATGGGCTCGTCGACGAGGTCGGCGAGCCGCACGGCCGAGCGGCCCGCGAGCGGATGCGTCGAGCCGACGGTCACGTAGAGCGGCACCTCGGCCAGCACCTCGCGCGTGATGTCGACGTCGAGGCCGAGGTCGTAGGTCAGGGCGATCTCGATGGCCTGGTGGTGCAGGGCGTCGTTCACCGCGTCGGCGAGCAGCTCGGTGACGTCGAGCTGGAGCTCGGGATGCGCCTCCTCGAGCGCGCTGACGATGCTCGGGAGGTAGAACGGCGCGAGCGTGCGGAAGCAGCCGACGTTCACCCGCCCGGCGGTGTTCTCGGGTCGCAGTGCACTGACGGCGTCGTCCACCGCGGCCAGGATCCCGCGGCTGCGCTGCAGGAAGTCGATCCCCTGCGTCGTGAGCTGCAGACCCTTGGCGCGTCGCCGGATCAGCAGCTGGGTGCCGAGCGACTTCTCGAGATTCGCGATCGACGTCGAGATCGCCGACTGCGCGACGAACAGCTCCTCGGCGGCCCAGGTCATGCTGCCTCGTTCCGCCGCCGCGACGAAGTAGCGGAGCTGGGTGAGCGAGATGTCCGGCTTGTGGGTCGGCCGCATCGGAGCCCCTCGTTTCGAATGTGTTTCGGAGATATTGCGGACTGCTTTCATCTCGATAATAGATCTCCACGTCCGGGTTCCGCTATTTGCTCCGCCGCCCGACGCTTCACAGACTCGTGTTGTCTCCCTCCCCCGATCGAAAGCCGCGCAGTCACCCATGGCGTCCTCTCCCTCCCCCACCCCTCCCGACCTCCGCGACACGGAGGTGATCGTCGTCGGCGCCGGTCAGGCGGGGGTCGCCATGAGCGAGCACCTGACCCGGTCCGGGATCCGCCACGTCGTGCTCGAGCGCGGCCGCGTCGCCGAACGGTGGCGGTCGGAGCGGTGGGACTCGCTGGTCACGAACGGACCCGTCTGGCACGACCGCTTCCCGGGGATGGAGTTCCCCGACGTGGATCCGGACGGATTCGCGACGAAGGATCAGGTCGCGGAGTACATGAGCACCTACGCGGCACGGTTCGGCGGTCCGGTGCGCTGCGGCGTGGAGGTCACGGCGGTGCGCCGGGTGCCGGGAGCCGCCGGTTTCGACGTCGAGACGACCGACGGCCGGTACCGGGCCCGGTACGTGGTCGCCGCGACCGGGGCGTTCCAGAACCCCGTGATCCCCGCGCTGGTCCCGGCCGATGCGGGTGTGACCCAGATCCACTCGTCCAGCTACCGGAACCCGCAGCAGCTCCCCTCCGGCGCGGTGCTCGTCGTCGGAGCCGGCTCGTCCGGAGTGCAGATCGCCGCGGAGCTCCAGCGCGCCGGGCGCCGGGTCCACCTCGCCGTCGGTCCGCACGACCGTCCGCCGCGCAGCTACCGCGGGCGCGACTTCGTCTGGTGGCTGGGCGTGCTCGACAAGTGGGACGCCGCGACTCCTCCCCACGGTGCCGCGCACGTCACCATCGCCGTCAGCGGCGCCGACGGCGGACGCACGGTCGACTTCCGGCGGCTGGCCGCCGAGGGTGTCGTCCTGGTGGGCCGCGCGAACACCTACGAGGACGGTGTCGTCGGCTTCGGCGACGACCTCGCCCGCAACATCGCCGCCGGGGACGCGAACTTCCTCAGCGTCCTCGACGAGGCCGACGCCTACATCGAGCGGCACGGCCTCGACCTCCCCGAGGAGCCCGAGGCCCGGGTGCTCGACCCCGATCCCGCCTGCCTCACCGACCCGATCCGCGAGCTGGATCTCGCCGGAGCGGGAGTGACGTCGATCGTCTGGGCGACCGGCTTCACGTCCGACTACGGCTGGCTGCCGGAGGGCGCGCTGGACGAGGACGGGCGGCCCCGCCATCGGCGCGGCGTCTCCCCCGAGACCGGCGTCTACTTCCTCGGCCTGCCCTGGCAGTCGCGGCGCGGGTCGAGCTTCATCTGGGGCGTCTGGCACGATGCGAAGCACGTCGCGGATCACATCGCGATCCAGCGCACCTACGCCTCGTACCGGCCCTCGGTGACCGCCGAACCGCTCGCACCCCTGGCACTGGAGGCCTCCCGATGACCGCGCACACCCGCATCCGCCCCTTCAACACCAAGGCCACCTATCCCGAGCAGTCCCTCGACAACGACCTCTGCCAGGCCGTCGTCGCGGGCGGAGTCGTCTACCTGCGGGGTCAGATCGGGCAGGACCTCGACACCCGCGAGAGTGTCGGGATCGGCGACGTCGAGGCCCAGGCCGAGAAGGCGATGGCGAACATCGACCTGCTACTCCGGGAGGCGGGCTCCCGCCTCGAGGACGTCGTGAAGGTCGTGGTCTACCTCACCGACATCCGCTACCGAGAACCGGTGTACCGGGTGATGGGGCGGTGGCTGAAGGGGGTCCACCCCGTCTCGACCGGTCTCGTGGTCGACGCCCTCGCCCGACCCGAGTGGCTGGTCGAGATCGACGCCACCGCGGTGATCAGCGATCCCGCCGACGACGCCGAGGTGATCCTGTGACGCTCTCGCTCGTCGCCGGCGCCGACGGCGCCTTCGGCGTCGTGATCTCGTCGTCGAGTCCCGCGGTCGCCTCGCGGTGCGCGCATCTGCGTGCCGGAGTCGGTGCGGTGGCCTCGCAGAACGTCACCAACCCGGCGCTCGGGGCGCTCGCGCTCGACGCCCTCCAGAGCGGCGCGAGCGCAGCCGACGCGATCGCGGCGGCGCTGGCGACCGACGGGTACGCCGACTACCGGCAGGTGACCGTCGTCGATGCGGGCGGCCGCGTCGCCGTCCACTCCGGATCCCAGGCCCTCGGTGTCCACGGCGAGTCCGTCGGCGACGGGTGCGTCGCCGCCGGCAACCTGCTCGACAACGACGGCGTGCTCGACGCGATGGTCGACGGCTACTCGGTGGCGGCCGGCGCCCTCGAGGAGCGGCTGCTCGCCGCTCTCGAGGCGGCCGCCGCCGCCGGCGGCGAGGCGGGTCCGCTCCGCTCCGCGGGCCTGTCGGTCGTCGAGCAGGCCTCGTGGCGGGTCACGGATCTCCGGGTCGACGATCACGACGACCCCGTGAGCGAGCTCCGCCGCCTCCTCGAGCTGTGGCTGCCGCAGAAGGACGCCTATCTGACCCGCGCGCTCTCCCCCGGCGCGGCGCCCTCGTACGGCGTCCCCGGCGATGAGTGACCCGGCGGCCCGGGCGGCCGGCCTCAAGGGACGGGTCGCCGCGACGATCCGGGACCGCCGCGACGGGATCATCGCAGTGAGCCGCGCGCTCCACGCCGCCCCCGAGACGGCGTGGAACGAGCACGCCTCCGCCGCTCTGCTCGCGGACGAGCTGGAGCGCCTCGGAATGACCGTCACCCGCGGCGCGGGAGGACTCGAGACCGCGTTCGTGGCCTCGGCCGGCAGCGGTGCGCGCACCGTCGCGGTCGTCGCCGAGTACGACGCGCTCGCGGGGCTCGGCCACGCGTGCGGCCACAACATCATCGCTGCGGCTGCGGTCGGCGCGGCCGCGGCGCTCGTCCCCCTGGCGGGAGCGCTCGACGCCGTCGTGCAGGTGATCGGCACGCCTGCGGAGGAGGGCGGCGGCGGCAAGATCCACCTGCTCGAGGCGGGAGTGTTCGACGACGTCGAACTCGCGATGATGATCCACCCCGGCCCGGCCGACGCGCTCTTCGCGCGGCCGCTCGCCGTCGCGCACTTCGACGTGGAGTACACGGGACGCGCCTCGCACGCGTCGGCCTACCCGACGCTGGGGATCAACGCGGCGGACGCCTTCACCGTCGCGCAGGTCGCGATCGGGCTGCTCCGCCAGCATCTCCCGTCGGCAGTCCGCGTGCACGGCGTCGTCCGTGAAGCGGGCACGGCCCCCAACGCGGTCCCCGGCTCCTCGCTGGGCAGCTGGTACGTCCGCGCGGCGACGCTCGAGGAGCTGGAGACCGCGTTCGGCCGGGTCACCGCCTGCTTCGAGGCCGGCGCCCTCGCCACCGGCTGCACGATCGACATCCGCGAGACGAGCCCCCGCTACTCGGAGTTCCGCACCGACGACGCCCTCGCCGCCGCCTTCGCCGCGAACGCCGCCGCGATCGGCCGCGACATGGACGCCGACGAGACGCGTCCACCCGGGATGAACACCGCCTCGACCGACATGGGGAACGTGTCGCGCAGGATCCGCGCCCTGCACCCCTACCTCGGCATCGACTCCGCTCCCGCCGTGAACCATCAGGCGGAGTTCGCGGAGGCGACGGTCCGTCCGGCGGGCGACCGCGCCGCGCTCGACGGAGCGCTGCTCCTGGCGCAGACGATCGTCGACGCCCTCCTCGACCCGCCGCATCCCGACCCGCTCGACCTCGACCAGGAGACCGCACATGCACACGCACGCTGACTGGCAGCGCCTCGCCGAGACCCTCGAGCCGCGCACCCGCGCCTACATCGACGGAGCCTTCGTCGACGCCTCCGACGGGGAGACGTTCGACACCGTGAACCCCGCGACGGGAGCGGTGATCGCCCGCGTCGCCCGCGGGCGCGCGGCCGAGATCGACCGGGCGGTGACGGCCGCACGGCGCTCGTTCGAGTCCGGCGTGTGGTCGCGAGCCGCTCCGGCCGAGCGCAAGCGCGTGCTGCTCGCGGTCGCCGAGGCGATCCGCGACGCGTCCGACGAGCTCGCCCTCCTCGACTCCCTCGACGGCGGCAAGCTCATCTCGGACACCACGAGCATCGACGTCCCCGGCAGCGCCGCGATCCTGCAGTGGTACGCCGAGGCCGTCGACAAGGTCTACGGAGAGGTCGCCCCGACGGGCGGTACGGATCTCGCCGTCGTCACCCGTGAGCCGGTCGGAGTCGTCGGCGCGGTCGTGCCGTGGAACTACCCCCTCGAGACGGCGATCTGGAAGCTCGCTCCCGCGCTGGCCGCGGGGAACAGCGTCGTGCTGAAGCCCGCCGAGGAGACTCCGCTGTCGGCACTGCGCCTGGCCGAGCTCGCGACGGCCGCCGGGCTGCCCGCCGGAGTGCTCAACGTGGTGCCGGGCTACGGCCACGAAGCCGGTCAGGCCCTCGGCCTGCACGACGACGTCGACGTGATCGCGTTCACCGGATCGACCGCGATCGGCAAGAAGTTCCTCGAGTACTCGAGCCGGTCCAACATGAAGGCGATCCAGCTCGAGTGCGGCGGCAAGAGCGCCAACCTCGTCTTCGACGACGTCGCCGACCTGGACGCGGTCGCCGACGCCGCCGTCGCCGGGATCTTCACGTGCAGCGGCCAGGTCTGCTCCGCGAACTCCCGCCTCCTGGTGCAGCGCTCGATCGTCGACGACCTCACGGACCGCATCGCGGCCCGCGCCCGCGCGATGAGCGTCGGCGATCCGCTCGACCCCGGGACGGCCATGGGGCCCCTGGTCAGCGCGGGGCAGCTCGCTCGCGTGCGCGAGCACCTCGACGCCGCCCGCTCCGTCGCCCGCCTCGTCACCGGAGGAGGCGCGCCGGCCGGAACATCCGGAGGCTTCCACCTCGAGCCGACCGTGTTCGCCGACGCCCCCTTCGACAGCGCCCTGTGGCGGGAGGAGATCTTCGGCCCCGTGCTGGCGATCGCCGCGTTCGACGACGAGGACGAAGCCGTCCGCCTCGCCAACGACAGCGTCTACGGCCTCGCCGCCTCGGTCTTCACGGACAGCGTCCACCGGGCGCTCCGCGTCTCGAAGGCGCTCCGAGCGGGCACCGTCTCGGTCAACACCGTCGATGCGCTCGACGTCGTGACTCCCTTCGGCGGCACCAAGCAGTCCGGGTCCGGGCGCGACCTCTCGCTGCACGCCCTCGACAACTACACCGCCCTCAAGACCACCTGGTTCGCCGGGCGCTGAGCCCGACACCCTTTCCGGAGACACCATGACGCATCCGCTCGACCGACTGACCGCCGATGAGATCGACCTGAACCGCCGACTCGTCCTCTCCGACGGCTTCGACGAGGACGCCACGGCGTTCATGCTCGTCAACCTCATCGAGCCCGAGAAGTCCTCCGTCCTGGACGGGACGGCCACCACCCGACGGGTGGGCAGCGTGCTGCTCGACCGGAGGGACGGCACCGTGTCGGAGGTCACCACCGACCTCACCGCGAGCCGTCTCGAGTCCCGGCGCACCGTCGACGTCACCGAAGAGGGTCAGCCGCCGATCGTCCTGGAGGAGTTCGACCGGATCGAGGAGCTGCTGCGCGCCCACGAGGGCTGGGTCGCCGGCATGCGCCTGCGCGGCATCGAGGACGTCTCGCTCGTGCGCATCTCGGCGCTGTCGGCGGGGCGCTTCGGCCTCCCCGGCGAGGACGGTCGGCGGATCGTGCGCTGCCTGGCGTTCCTCCAGCTCGACGCCGACGACAACGCGTGGGCGCATCCGATCGACGGGATCGTCGCGTACGTCGACCTGGTGACCGGCGAGGTGGTGAAGCTGATCGACGACACGGTCTTCGACATCCCCCGGGAGCGCTACAACTTCCACCGCCCCGAGGAACTGCCGGAGCCGCGCCGCACGCAGAAGCCCCTCGTGATCACCCAGCCCGAGGGGCCGAGCTTCCAGGTCGACGGCGACGTCGTCGAGTGGGAGAAGTGGCGCTTCCGGATCGGCTTCAACCAGGTGGAGGGCCTGACGCTGCACGAGATCGGCTTCACCGACGGCGAGCGCCACCGCCCGATCGCGCACCGGGCGTCGATCGCCGAGATGGTCGTGCCCTACGGCGATCCGAGTCCCGTGCGGTTCTGGCAGAACTACTTCGACGCGGGCGAGTACTCGCTCGGCAAGTCGGCCAACTCGCTGGCGCTCGGCTGCGACTGCCTCGGCGAGATCCGCTACTTCGACGCCACGATCGCTGCGACCGACGGCCGACCGCAGACGATCCGCAACGCGATCTGCATGCACGAGGAGGACGCCTCGATCCTCTGGAAGCACACGGACGAGTACTACCACTCGACCGACGTGCGACGGAATCGTCGCCTGGTCGTGTCCTTCTTCATCACCGTCGGCAACTACGACTACGGCTTCTACTGGCACTTCTACCTCGACGGCCGCATCGAACTGGAGTGCAAGGCGACCGGAGTCGTGTTCGCCTCCGCGTATCCAGGAGCGCAGCCCGACGGCAGCGACTACCCCTGGGCCTCCGAGATCGCTCCCGGCATCGGCGCGCCCTACCACCAGCACCTCTTCTCGGCCCGGCTCGACATGACGCTCGACGGCGTGCGCAACGCCGTCGACGAGCTCGAGGCGAAGCGCGTGCCGATCTCGGACGCGAACCCGTACGGCAACGGGTTCACCCTGGCGACGCGCCGGCTGACGACCGAGCAGGACGGAGTGCGCGACGCCGACGGCAAGAAGGGCCGCGCCTGGCACATCGTGAACCCCGAGGTGCGCAACGTCGTGGGCAAGCCGGTCGGATACATCCTCCGGCCGGAGGGGCAGCCGAGCCTCCTCGCTGATCCGGAGTCGTCGATCGCACGCCGCGCCGCCTTCACGACGCACGACCTGTGGGTCACGCGGTACTCGCCCACCGAGCGGTACCCGTCGGGCGAGCTCGTCAACCAGAACGACGGCTTCGGGACGATCGACCGGTGGATCGAGCGCGACGCCGACATCGACGGTCAGGACATCGTCGTCTGGCACACGTTCGGCCTCACCCACTTCCCGCGGACCGAGGACTGGCCGATCATGCCCGTCGACAGCACGGGTTTCTCGCTCGTGCCGCACGGCTTCTTCGACACGAACCCGACCCTCGACGTGCCCGCTCCCGTCCCCGCGCACGGCAGCTGCCACTCGGGCGCCGCGAGCTGCCACTGCGGCGACGGGCACGACTCCTGCGCGTGCTGACCCGGCGCGGCGCGTGACCGCCGACCTCCGAGGGCCCGGCGTCAGACGCGTCCGAGGCTGACGATGTCCTCCAGGAACTCCGCGGCGACCTGCGGCGACACCGTCGCCCGGGTCGAGGCGATCGCCGCCGCGTAGTCGTCGGTCGACGGGCCGGAGTCGTCGGCGCCCGAGTAGACCGCCGACTCCAGTGCCGTCTGCGACGCCTTCCGCGCCGCGTACTCGATGTCGGCCGGCGAGAAGCCCTCGGTGCGCTCGACGAGCACGTCGACGTCGACGACCGCGGCGGCGGGGATGTAGCGCGCCCAGATGGCGCGGCGGGCCTCGGCGTCGGGCAGGCCGATCGGGATCACGTAGTCGAAGCGGCCGTGGCGCAGGAACGCCGAGTCGATCGCGCGGATGAAGTTCGTGGCGCAGATCAGCAGCCGGTCGGGCTGCTCGCGGAAGGCGGGGATCAGCTTCAGCAGCTCGTTCGTCACGCCCTGCATGGGCGAGGGCGGCTCGCCCTGCCGGTGCGAGGCGATCTCCTCGACCTCGTCGAGGAACACGACCGCGCGCTCGAGTCCGGCGATCGCCTCGAAGGTCTGGCGGAGGCCGCCCGCGAGACCGGCCGGATCGGCGGCGAGCCGCGAGGGGAACACCTCGACGAACGACCACTCCAGGCGCGAGGCGATGGCCTTCGCGAAGGTGGTCTTGCCGGTGCCGGGCGGGCCGAAGAGGACCACGGAGCGCGGCGGGGCGACTCCGTAGCGCTCGGCGAGACCCGGCCGCGCCAGAGGCATCACCAACCGGCGCTCCAGCAGCTCCTTCTCGGCGGTCATGCCGCCGACCGCGTCCCACAGGCCGCGCGGCAGCACGCGGCCGCCGAGCTCGGCGAGCAGCCGCAGCTCCTCCCCCTGCACCGGCACGCGCCGCTCGAAGTAGTGCAGGTTCTGCCCCACCTCGAAGCCCTGGCGGAGGAACGCGCCCACGCGGGTCTCGGCCGCGGGCATCAGCGCCGACAGCTTCGAGATGCCGGCGGGCGCCATCCGCGACTCAAGTGCCGCGAGCAGCGCGGAGCCGATCCCTCGGCCCCGGTGCTCGGGAGCCGTCGCCAGGAACACCACCCAGCCCTGGGCGTGCGCGGCGCGGCCGACCGCCGCCCCCACCACCCGGTCGTCGACCAGCGCGACGACGGCGTGGTCCTTCGCGCACGACGCCAGCACCTCGGCGAGGTTGTAGACGGGCCTGGCCTCGGAGGCGTTCACCTGCTCCCAAAGGCGCAGCACGCCGTCGACGTCGTCGGAGTGGTGGTCGCGGATCCGCCAGCCGGTCACGCGGCACCCACCGGCAGCCGGTCGCGGTCGTAGGTGATCGTGTCGTAGCCGTGCGGAGCGGGCCGGCCGTCGTCGCCGAGGCTCACGAACACGAGGCGCTCGATGACGAGGATGCTGCGCCGGGTGATCATGTTGCGCACCTCCGCGCGCATCGTCAGAGAGGTCCGGCCGAAGGACGTGGCGCGCAGGCCCATCTCGATCAGGTCGCCCAGCACGGCGGAGGAGACGAAGTCGATCTCGGAGATGTACTTCGTCACGGCGCGCGGGTTGCCGAGCTGGAGGATCGCGTAGATCGCGGCCTCCTCGTCGATCCAGCGCAGCAGGCTGCCGCCGAAGAGGCTGCCGTGCGCGTTCAAGTCCTCCGGACGCACCCAGCGGCGCGAGCGGAAGGTGACGCTCTCGTCCTGGTGGTCCGGCACGACGGCTCAGATCACCGGGAGCAGGATGTCCCGCACGAGCGCGTCGAGCTGCGCGTCGGCGTCCAGGAACTGGCGGAGGGTCCGGCGAGTGGCTCCGAACGAGTCGAACTCGTCGATCGTCATGCCGTCCTCGAGGTAGGCGCGGCGGAACTCGGGGAGGCGCTCGAGCAGCGTCGCGAGGATCTGCGGCGGCACCGGGACGTCGATGCGGTCGGGCTCGGCTTCGATGCCGTTCTCGTTGATGAGCAGCTGCCACTCGAAGGGCGGCGAGACCACGAGGTCGCCGCCGACGAGCTCCGACCACTGCAGGTGGTTGCGGAACGCGGCCGACAGGATCCGGGAGCGGTAGCCGCGCTCCTGGAAGATCCGGTACGCCTCCTTCAGCGCGGCGACGCCGCCCCACTCGAGGTAGCCGGGGTCGAGGAGCAGGCGGTCGGCGGCGGCCGAGGCCTTCAGCCAGTCGTCCAGGCGCCCGCCCATGATGGTGACGACGCTGCCGAACTCGCGCTCGGGCTCGCCGTCGGAGGCGCGGGCGTCGAGACCGCGCTCGATCGCCTCGGCCACGGCGACCGCCTGGGCGACGGTGAACGAGACGGTCGCGTTGATGCTCACTCCGCGGCGGGTGGCCTTCTCGATGGCCTCGATGCCGACCTTCGTCGCGGGGATCTTCACGATGATGTTCTCGGCGAGGTGCGAGAAGTGCACGGCCTGCTCGACGAGGGCGTCGGCGTCGCGGTGCAGGCGCGGGTCGGTCTGCACCGAGAGCCGGCCGTTGCGGCCGCCGCTCTCGCGGAAGGCGGGGAGGAGCAGCTCGGCGGCCTGGACCGACATCTCCTCGATCGCGAGCCAGCCCAGAGCGCTCTCGCCCAGCGTGGGGTGCTCGGCGGCCAGCTCGGCCAGGCGCGGGCCCCAGACGTCGAGGTTCTTCCGGATGGTCGTGTAGGCGATGACCGGGTTGCAGGTCGCGCCGACGGCGCCGAACCCGATCGACCGGGTCAGCTCCGAGAGGTCCGCCGAGTCGTTCCAGAGACTCGTCGGACTCGCCTGCGCCGCCCGGGCGAGCGGGGTGCTGGTGTCGCTGGTGGTCCGGACGGTGCTCATGGAGGCTCTCTCTCGACGGGGCAGGAGGACCAGAGCGGGGCGCCTTCGTCCTTATGTCCTAACATACTGTCTTTCTGATGCTCGCGCGACCCGACAATCGGCCGATATGTCAGGATGGGACACCGACGAGCGAGAGCGGAGCCCATGCCCCAGGACGAGCAGATGCTGCCCCCCGACTTCTTCCTCGGGCTCGACCGCTCCGGTCCGGTGCCGCTCTACTACCAGGTCTCGAACCTGCTCGAGAAGGCGATCCTCGACGAGACGCTGCCGGCCGGCGCCCGCCTCGAGAACGAGGTGGCGCTCAGCGCCCGACTCGGCCTGTCGCGGCCCACGATCCGCCGCGCGATCCAGGAGCTGGTCGACAAGGGCCTGCTCGTGCGCCGCCGCGGCATCGGCACTCAGGTCGTCCACGGCCGGGTCACCCGCAACGTCGAGCTGACCAGCCTCTACGAGGACCTCGAGCGCACGGGGCAGAAGCCCGAGACGACGCTCCTCTCCTTGTCCGTCGAGGGCGCCGACGAGAAGGCGGCCGAGGCGCTCGGCGTCGCGGCCGGCAGCCCGACCCTGCACCTCAAGCGCGTGCGCTCGGCCGACGGCGTCCCGCTCGCGATCCTCGACAACGTGCTGCCCGAGGCGTTCGTCGATCTGGACGAGGAGTCGCTCGCGCGCCACGGGCTGTACCAGCTGCTGCGCGGACGCGGAGTCACGATGCGCGTCGCGAAGCAGCGGATCGGCGCGCGCTCGGCCACCGCCTCCGAGAGCCGCCTGCTCGACCTGCCCAAGGGCGCGGCCGTGCTGACGATGGGGCGCACGGCCTTCGACAGCTCGGGCCGCGCGGTCGAGTACGGCCAGCACTGCTACCGCCCGGACCTGTACTCGTTCGAGATCACGCTCGTCGAGCGCTGACCCCGGGTCTGCCGCCGATCCGTCGCGAACGGCCGCCGCAACGCGCGCGCAGCGGCCGTCCGTGACGGATCGACTCGTGCGACAGCACACTCGCCGAGCGACGAACCACTCCCGCGTCTGGCTTCGATGATCCGTCAGGGAAGGCCGTCGAGCCGAGCGCGAAGCGGCCGTACACGACGGATCAACGCCGCGGGCGAGGAGACCACATGCCTCGAGCGGCGGATCAGTCGCGGTCAGGCGTCCATCCGTCACGAACGACCGCCGAGCCGGGCGCGAAGCGGCGGTACGTGACGGATCAACGCTGCGGGCGAGGAGACCATGCGCCTGGAGCGGCGGATCAGTCGTGGACAGGCGCCC
>NZ_MUKN01000001.1 GCF_001995175.1 Rathayibacter rhapontici | reverse complement strand
GGTCGCGCGCGGCCGCCGCCGTCCGCGAGGAGCGCCGCCGCGTGCGGCCGGGCCGGCAACCCCCGGCTGCGGGCGAGCGTCACCCTCGTCGTGCTCGGTGCCGCGGCCGTCGCCGGCGCGATCGCCTCGCTCACCGCCTCCGGCACCACCGCGGTCGTGGTCGGCTTCGCCGCCGCCGCCCTCGTGCTCGCCGCGGCGATCGTGCTGGCAGGCCTGCTGCGCCGGAGGGCGATCCTCCTGGTCGTCGCATCGACGTTCGTGCTGGCGACGGCGCTGGTCGCCGCGATGCTGCCGCCGGACCGCGAGGTGCTGCCGATCGGATCGTACGGCGTCTCCAACTACCGGTCCGGCGACTACGCGATGCTCACCGGCCTTCTCGACATCACCGTGGTGGCCGATGCGGAGGACGATGCCGTCATCGACGTCTGGCAAGGCCAGGGCGACATCTCGATCTGGCCGATGGAGGGCGCAACGGTCAGGGTCGAAGCCGTCTCGGACAGCGGGTTGCTGAGCGTCGTCTCCGTGATGGATCAGGTCCGCAGCTCTCCTGAGGGCGTCTCGGTCGTCGACGGCCGCACCGTGTGGACGCAGACGTTCGGGGATCCGGACGCCGTGCCGGTCGTCGTCCGGATCGAGCAGACGGCCGGAACCATCACGGTGCACGACCAGACGACCTACTTCCCCGCTGAGCACAGCGCGGGCACGGAGTCCACGATCTCCCCCGAGAGCGCACCCACCGACCCGGCCACCAACACCACCCCGCAGACCACGAGTGAGGACGCACCATGAGCAGCACCGAGACCACTCCCCTCCCCGGCGCGCTGACGCCGAAGCGTCCGCGGATCCGCCTCGGCGCGATCGTCTGGGGCCTCTTCGCCGCCGCCGTCGCCGTCGGCCTGCTGATCGTCTCGGGCGACCAGGGTCTGCGCGCCGAGCTGGTCGACGCCGCCCTCACCCTCTCCCCCGGTGCGATCGCCGCGGTCGTCGTCGCAGCCCTCGGCGGCCTGGCCCTCCTGATCGGCCTCGAGCGGGTGCTCGACCGGCGCTGACCCGCCGACTCCGGGCCCGTGCCCGGATCCCGTCCGGGCGGCAACCCCCTGCCAGGGCCCGAGCGGCGGGCGCAGACTCGACGTCGGCTCCCGCAGCGCCGCCCGCCCGGGGCGGCGTCGGGACGACCGGAGACGAGACCGATGCCCGACCGCCGCCCGCCCCGCGCCAGCAGGAGCGATCCCCGATGATGCTCGGGATCGCGGTGATCGTGGCCGTGGCGGTCCTGGTCGCGGTGGCCGTGTTCGCGCGCCGCCTCGGCGTCGCCGCTCCGATCGTCCTGGTGCTCGCCGGAGTGGGCCTCTCGTACCTGCCCGGGGTCCCGGAGGTCGTCGTGCCGCACGAGTGGGTGCTCGACGCGTGCTGCCGCCGCTGCTCTACGCCGCCGCGATCAGCGTGCCGTTCATCGACTTCCGGCGGAACCTCACCACCATCACCGGCCTCTCGGTCGTGCTGGTCGCGATCTCGGCGGCCGGAGTCGGGGCGCTCCTCTTCGTCCTGCTGCCCGAGCTGGGCCTCGCGCTCGCCATCGCGGTCGGTGCGATCATCAGCCCGCCCGACGCGGTCGCCGCCACGTCCGTCGGGCGGCGTCTGGGCCTGCCCCCGCGGCTGCTGACCCTGCTCGAGGGCGAGGGCCTGATCAACGACGCGACCGCCCTGGTGCTGCTGCGCTCGGCCCTCGCCGCCGCGGCCGGGACGCTCGCGACTCCGTGGGCCGCGGTCGGCGACTTCCTGTACGCAGTGGCCGTCGCGGTCGTCGTCGGCCTCGTGGCGAGCATCCTCACCGTCTTCGTGCGCTCGCGCCTCGAGGACCCGGTGCTCAACACCGTCGTCTCGTTCACCGTGCCGTTCGTCGCCTTCATCCCGGCCGAGGGCCTGGGCGCCTCGGGGGTCCTCGCGGTGGTCGTGGCCGGCCTGCACACCGGCCACGCCTCCTCCCGCGCCTTCACCGCGCAGTCGCGGGTCAACGACCGCATCAACTGGCGCACGGTGCAGTTCCTGCTCGAGAACGGCGTGTTCCTCCTGATCGGGCTCGAGATCCGCAGCCTGATCCAGGATGCGGACGACGCCGCGCTCACGGTCCCCGCCGCCGTCGGCATCGGCCTGATCGCCACCGTCGGGCTCATCGTCGTCCGCTTCCTCTGGGTCGGCCCGGTGCTCCTCGGCGAGCGCTGGCAGACCCGGCGGGCCGAGCGGCGCGCCCGCGAGCAGAAGGCGGTGCTCGAGCAGGCCGCCGAGCTCCCCCGCGAGGAGCGGACGAAGGCGCGGCGCCGCTACCAGCTCCGCCGCGCCGACTACCGCCACTTCAGCACCAGCGGCCTCGGCTGGCGGGGCGGCCTGGTGCTCGGCTGGTCCGGGATGCGCGGAGTGGTCACCCTCGCGGCCGCGCAGACGCTGCCCGAGGACATCCCGTACCGCCCGCAGCTCGTGCTGATCGCCTTCACGGTCGCGGTCACGACGCTCCTCGTCCAGGGCAGCACGCTGCCCCTCGTGATCCGGGCGACCGGGATCCGCGGGGTGGACGAGCCGGAGGACCAGCGCTACCTCGCGGGCCTGCTCGACGAGATCACCGAGAAGGGGCTGTCCGTCCTCGAGCGCCCGGGCGACGTCGTCGAGGGCGTGACGGAGGTGGACCCGGACGTCCTGGAGCGCGTCCGGCAGACGTCGTTCCTCCGCTCGGAGGCGGCGTGGGAGCGGGCGCGCGGCGGGGAGCGCGACGCGGCCGGCACTCCGCACCGCCTCTACCGGGCGCTGCGGCTGGCCGTGGTGACGGCCGAGCGCGAGGCGCTGCTCGACGCGCGCTCGCGGCGGGCCTACCCGCAGCGGATCCTCACGCAGGCGCAGTCGATGCTCGACCTCGAGGAGACGCGGCTGCGCCTGAGGCGCGGCACGACGTCGTGACGACCGGGCGTCAGGCCCCCGCGCGCGTCAGGATCGCCGTGACGAACAGCGCCGCCCACAGCGCGGCGCAGATCAGCAGCCGCACGTTGCCCAGGACGATGTCCTCGGGAGTCGACGCCCGGCCCTTCTCGATGTCGAGCGCGTAGAGGAACAGCGCGGCGCCGAACGGCACCATGGACGCCATCGACCAGAGCGAGTCGTCGCCGTTCAGGAACAGCGACCAGAGCGCGTAGGTGATCATCGTCAGCGACGCGGCCACCGACCACACGAAGCGCAGGTACCCCGCCGTGTAGATCTTCAGCGTCGCCCGGGTGTGGCTCTCCTCCTTGCCCTCGCTCTGCAGCTTCTCGGAGTAGCGCTTGCCCGCGATCATGAAGAGGGAGCCGGAGGAGATGGCCAGCAGGAACCACTGCGTGAGCGGGATGTCCGCGATCGCGGCGCCCGAGATCGCGCGCAGCACGAATCCGCCGGCCACGATCAGGATGTCGATCACCGGCTCGTGCTTGAGCCAGATGCAGTACGAGATCTGCATCACCAGGTAGGCGGCGAGCGTCGCGGCGAACCAGGTGTACCCGGCGAGGAACGTGAGCAGCGGCGGAGCGATCATCAGCACGAACGCGGCGATCCAGGCGACCCGGACGGGGAGGGCGCCCGACGCGATGGCGCGGAACCGCTTCTTGGGGTGCAGCCGGTCGGACTCGATGTCGAGGAGGTCGTTGAGCATGTACCCGCCGGAGGAGGCCAGGCTGAAGGCCACGATGCCGATCAGGCTCGCCAGCAGGACCTCGGGCTCGAGGATCCGCGCCGAGGCGATCGGGGCGGCGAGCACCAGGACGTTCTTGAGCCACTGCCTGGGGCGCATGGCGGCGACGAGTGCTCGGGCGGTGCTCACGGCGTCGTTCCTCCGGGGGAATCGTCGGGGCGTGCGCGGGCGCGCACCGCCCCGGATTTTCGCATGGGGCGGTGCTCAACCTACAATCCTGGGTGTCGTCCTCGTCGTTCCGGCCGGGGCGGTGGCGGGGGACATCGACGATCGGCACGGAGGAACGCTCATGCGCACGGCCGTGCTGTACGTCGTGTTCGCGATCCTGGCCACCGCGGTCAACCTGGGCACCCAGATGCTCGTCGAGCTGCTCCTCACAGGAGAGTGGGCGACCGTGATCGCCGTCCTCGCGGGCACCCTGACGGGGGTGGTCGCCAAGTACGTCCTCGACAAGCGCTGGATCTTCCGCCACGAGACGATGAACGCGGCGCACGGCGTCAAGACCTTCTTCCTGTACGGCGTCATGAGCGGGGTCACGACCCTGATCTTCTGGGGCTTCGAGTTCGGCTTCGACGCCCTCTTCGGCACCGACGCCGCCCGCTACACCGGGGCCGTGATCGGCCTCGCGATCGGCTACGCCGCCAAGTACTTCCTCGACAAGAACGTCACCTTCCAGGGCCCGCGTGAGGAGCCAGCATGACCAGCACCGTCTCCTCCTGGGGCCTGCTCTCGCGCGACGAGCACCGCGTCGTCGCGATCACCAGCGTCGAGCAGGCGCAGGCCGCCCTCGCCCGCGGCGACGGGGGCATCGCCTACGGTCTCGGCCGCAGCTACGGCGACGTCGCCCTCAACGGCGGCGGGGTCGTCTGGGACTTCAGCGGCTTCGACCGCTTCCTCGCCTTCGACGACGAGAGCGGGGTGCTCCGGGCCGAGCCCGGCGTCCTGCTGAAGGACGTGCAGTCGGTCTTCGCGCCGCGCGGCTGGATGCTCGCCGTCACTCCCGGCACCAAGAACGTGACCCTCGGCGGCGCGATCGCCAACGACGTGCACGGCAAGAACCACGCCTCCGCCGGCACCATCGGGCGCCACCTCGTCTCGTTCACGGTGCTGCGCAGCGACGGATCGACGACCCGCTGCTCCCCCGAGGAGAACGTCGAGCTCTTCGCGGCCACCATCGGCGGCCTCGGGCTCACCGGCCTGATCGTCGAGGTCGAGATCGCGCTGAAGCGGGTCCCCGGGCCGTGGATCGTCGCCGAGGACGTGCCGTTCCAGACCCTCGACGAGTACCTCGGCCTGGTGCACGAGTCGGTCGACGTGTTCGAGCAGACCGTGGCCTGGATCGACGTGACGACCCAGGGCGGCCGCCGCGGCGTCTACACGCGCGGCGACGCGACCGCCGCCCCCGAGCTCCCCGAGGCGCGCGGACGCGGACTGCGCGTGCCGTTCGCGTTCCCCACGTCGGTCGTGAACCGCGCCACCCTGCCCCTGCTGAACCGCGCCTACTACCGCCTGAAGGCGACCGGAGCCGGCCGCTCCGTGCAGCACTACGAGCAGTTCTACTACCCGCTCGACGCGATCGAGGGCTGGAACGGCATGTACGGCCCCCGCGGCTTCTACCAGTACCAGAGCGTCGTGCCGTGGGAGGGAGCGCTCGAGGTCACCCGCGAGATGCTGGCGCTGATCGCGGCGTCCGGCACCGGCTCGTTCCTCGGCGTGCTGAAGACCTTCGGCTCGCTGGAGTCGCCGGGGCTGCTGAGCTTCCCCGCGCCCGGCGTCTGCTTCGCGCTCGACTTCCCCAACGACGCGGCGGCCCTGCCGCTGTTCGAGCGGCTGGACGCCCTGGTCCTGGCCGCGGGCGGGCGCCTGTACCCCGCCAAGGACGCGCGCATGCCGCGCGAGATGTTCGAGGCCGGATACCCGCGCCTCGCCGAATTCACCCTCCAGCGCGACCCGGGGATCTCCTCCGGCTTCTCGCGCCGAGTCCTCGGGAGCTGACGTGACCAACCACCCTTCGAAGATCGTCGTCGTCGGAGCGACCTCGGCCATCGCCGAGCACACCCTCCGCGTCTGGCTGGGCACGGGCGCGCGCCAGGCGCTGCTCGTGGGCCGCGACCAGGCCCGGCTCGAGGCCCTCGCCACCGACCTCCGCGTGCGCTTCCCCGCCGCGACCCTCTCGGTGTCGGCGATCGACCTGACCGACCCGGCCGCGATCTCCTCCGTCGTCGAGACCTCGCTCGAGGGCGGGGCGCCCGACACGGTGCTCATCGCCCACGGTGCGATGACGTCGCAGGAGGAGGCGTCGGCCGACCTCGCCGTCGCCCGCGACGTGCTCGTGGTCACCGGGGTCTCCGTGGCGCTGTGGATGGAGGCGTACGCGAACGCACTGACGTCCGGCACGATCGGCGTCATCGGCTCCGTCGCCGGCGACCGCGGGCGCAAGACCAACTACGTCTACGGCTCGGCCAAGGGCCTCGTGGAGCGCTTCGCCCAGGGTCTCCAGCACCGCCTGGCCGGTTCGCGCCTCTCGGTCGTGCTGATCAAGCCCGGCCCGACCGACACCCCGATGACCGCGCACATCAAGCAGTCGGGCGGCTCGCTCGCGTCGGTGGAGTCGGTGGCGAAGGACGTCGCCGCCGCGATGGCCTCGGGCCGCGCGGTCGCGTACGCGCCGGTGAAGTGGCGCGTCATCATGACGGTCATCAAGGCGCTGCCGGCGCCCGTGTTCAACAAGCTGAACATCTAGGGCCTGTCGTCGACGCGGCGCACCTCGCTCGGTCGGGGTGCGCCGTTCGTGCTCTTGCACCCGTGAAATTGTTCACGGTAACATCGGCCGATTCCTCCCCCGGCCCACGAAGGACCCCCATGCGCCCCTCCTCGACCCGCGGTCCGGACTCCTCCCCCTGGAACGGCGTCGCGTCGCTCGGAGCTCCCGCGTGAGCGCGGTCGCGCGGAGCACCGCTCCCGTGACGGCCGAGGAGGACCGCCTCGACCAGCTGCGTCGGGGTGCGGCCGCGGACGACGCCCGGCGGGCGGCCGTCGACCTGCTGATCGCCGCGGGCCTGATCCGGGAGGAGCACCCCTGGGTGCTGCACGACCCCGACTCCGGATCCTGGTCCATCGACTTCGACCGGGCCACCGAGTCCGTCGACGCCCTGACCGTCGAGCACGAGAAGTGGGGGCTGACCCCCTCGCTCCTGAGCGTCCTCGAGATGGCGGCGTCGCTGGCCGACGGTCTGACCGTGCACCTGCGCCACGTGCTGCCCGACCTCGACGACGAGCACACGTCGCTGGTGATGGCCGCGATCGCGGAGGCCGCCGGCCACCCCGACGCGGAGCCGCCTCAGCCCTGATCGGTCCTCCGGCGCCGCCACCACCGGCGCGGTCGCTCCGTCTCGGTCCGAACCGCGGGGCGGGCGCGCGCGGCGCGGCGCTCGCGCCAGCGCACGAGCTCGGCGTCGACGTCGCGGAGCGGCGTCACCACGGGCGGACCGCCGAGGAGCTGCCGGCGCGCCTCGACGACGCGCCTGTTGAACTCCTCGAGGTGCGTGCGCACCTCCGACTCGCGGTGCAGGCGGTCGAGCCGGTCGTCGAGCTGCCGGTCCTCGGCGCGGAGGAGGAACGCGACCGGGCCGATGCCCGTCAGGTTCTCGCGCTCGATCTTGCGGCGGATCCACCAGTCCGGGTCGTGGCTCCCGTTCAGGCCCTCGAGCGGCTTGCCGGCGCCGGGGAGGTCGTCGAAGTCGCCGCGGCGGATCGCCTGCTGGATCGTGGTCTCGATGAAGGCCGCCCGCTCGGCGGGATCCTCCGGGATCGTCGCCTCGCTCTCGTCGGAGGTGTCGGGCGAGGGGTCGCCGGCGGCGCGCTTCGCCAGGTAGCGCGCGGCGTTGTTCTTCGCATCGGACATCGGGGCACCTCCGTCCCTCCAGGCTAGATCGGGCTCGGCGGAGGGGTCGATCCCCGTCTCGAGCGCTCAGCGAGCACTCGGCATCCACTCGGGGACCGGAACGGACGTGCTCTCGGATCACCTCCGGACGGGGGACCTGCAAGGGGGTTCCTGCGAAGCCGCTGCGATCTACGCTCGGCGCATGCCTCATCGCAGTGCCGCGATCGCCTCCGTCCCGCACCTCCGCACCGTCGTCTCCCGCGCTCGGCAGCGTGCTGCGGCGGAGCTCCTGGCGCACCTCGTCGTCGCGCTGGCGTTCGCGTCGGTGCTGCTGCTGGCGGTGTCGGCGAGCTTCGCCGGGCTGCTGCCCGCGCCCACTCCGGTGCCCGCCTTCGAGGCCTGGTCGCTGATGCGCACGTCGGCGACGCTGCAGATCGGAGTCGGCGTGCTCGCCACCGCGCTGGCCGCGCTCGCGAAGGCGGCCGGCTGCGGCTCCCACCCCGACCGCTGGTGCATCGTCGCTGCGCTCAGCGCGGCCGGCGGCGCCCTGCTGCTGGTGGCCCCTCCGGTCTGAGCCGCCCGGCTCCTCCGCCCTGGAGCGCGTCGAGTCCTCGGAATTCGTCGTACTGGGCACTCGAGTACGACGACTCCTGGACACTCG
Organism: Rathayibacter rhapontici; assembly: GCF_001995175.1. Classification (GTDB taxonomy): domain Bacteria; phylum Actinomycetota; class Actinomycetes; order Actinomycetales; family Microbacteriaceae; genus Rathayibacter. The sequence goes on along the minus strand of NZ_MUKN01000001.1, from coordinate 165,636 downwards.
GGGCGGAAGATCCGCCCCGGCCCGTCGACGGTGGCCGACTCCGCGAAAGTCGTCGTACTCGGCCTCGAGTACGACAACTCTTGGAGAGTCGGCACGACGCCGCCCGACGGGCTAGGCCGGCGCGCCGATCGTCGAGTCCTCGTAGTCCTCGGTGAGGCCGTGCGGCGTCTTCTCCCACTTGTGCGGGCTGAACACGATCTGCCAGGCCGCGCGCCACGCCGAGATCGAGTGCAGCACCCAGTACACGGGGTTCAGCAGCGCGAACACCGCGACCCGCCAGTTGTAGCGCTTCCAGGCCGCGAGGCCCGACACCACGATCATCAGCGCGTTCGAGAACAGCATGTTCGTCGTGCCGGCGATGATCAGCCACTCCGGGATGTCGAGGCCGATGAACTGCACCCCGATGTAGGTGATGACCGTGAAGCCCAGCACCAAGGGGTAGAGCAGGAACGCGACCGGCGTGCCCATGATCAGCGCCACCAGGCTCAGCGTGCCGAGGATCCCGTTCACGCGGAACCAGCGGATCGGGTGCCGGGTGTTCACGCCGGCGGTCATCATGTAGCCCTTGATCCAGCGGGTGCGCTGCTTGATCCACGCGGGGACCTCGGCGCACGCCTCCTCCCACGTGTTGGAGTCGACGACTCCCACGCGGTAGCCGTGCGCGGCCACGCGGAGCCCGAGGTCCGCGTCCTCGGTCACGTTGTAGGGGTCCCAGGCGCCGAGCTCGCGCAGCACGCGGGTCTCGAAGTGGTTCGACGTGCCGCCGAGCGGGATCGGCAGGTGCGACTGGTCCAGGCCGGGGAGCATGGCGCCGAACCAGTGCGCGTACTCGACCGCGAACATGCGGGTGAGCACGTTGTAGTCGGCGTTGAAGTAGCTCAGCGCGCCCTGGAGGCAGACGAGCTGCTTCTGCGACGGATCGACGTGCTCGCGCTCGAAGGCGTCCTCGCGGAACAGCCGCACGCACTTGCGCAGCTGGTCGGGGTCGGGGCGGTCCTCGGCGTCGTAGATCACGACGAACTCGCCGCGGGCGAAGCTGAGGCCGTAGTTGCAGGCCCGGGGCTTGGTCTGCGGGCCGCCCGGCGGCACGATCACCATGCGGACGTACTCCGGCGGGCTCATCCGGCGCACGGCCGAGATGGTCTCGTCGTCGTCGGCCTCGAGCAGCACGAGCACCTCGAGCTTGGCCTTGGGGTAGTCGAGGGCGCCGATGTTCACCAGCAGCTTGCTGATGATGTTGGCCTCTTTGTAGGCGGGGATGAGGATCGTGTAGATCGGCAGCTCGTCGTCGGTCATGCGCGGAGGCTCGACCACGAGACCGCGGCGGCCGCGCTCGATCGCGACCTCCTCCTCCCACGCCTTCACCGAGCTCTGGTTGAGCGGCGCGCGGAGCCCCGCCAGCGCCTTGAAGGCGATGTTCATCAGGAACAGCAGGTTCGCTCCGGCGAGCACGATCACGAAGGTGATGCTGGGCGCCAGAACCGCGCCCGCGACGACCAGGGCGGCCACGACGAGCGGAGTGACGACCTGCCAGCGGCGCAGCCCCGACTTGGCCGATTCGTCGCCGCTCCGCACCGCGAGCGCGTCGGCCGCGCCGAACAGCAGCGCGGCACGGCACGCGTTCTCGACCGCCATGAAGATGTCCCAGTCGGTGGTGGTGCGCACCTGGATCCGCTCGACGCCCATCAGCGCGCGGGCGTGCGCGAGGACCTCGTCGGTCGGGGGGACGGAGGTGGCGATCACTCCGGTGCCGTCGGGCAGCACGCGCCACGGCACCCAGCCCGCCTCGACGAGGTCCGGCGCGCCGATGCCGGCGAGCACGACCCCCTCCGGTGGCTCCTCGACCAGGTCGATCAGCGGCGCGTCCCACTGCTCGGCGAGGGCGCCGTACATCTCGCGCCGCGTGACGGCCCCGTCGATGACGAGGTGCCGGCCGATGAGCCCGCCCTCGCGGGCCTGACGGGCCAGAGCCGCGTCGAGCTGCTCCGGAGTGACGAGTCCGCGCTCGACGAGGATCTCCCCGATGCGCGCCGTGACAGCGGCCATGGTCAGCCTCCCAGCCGTTCGTAGACGACGTAGATGCCCTGCTGGAACACCGGGCGGTAGCGGGTGTCGAAGGACGGATCGCTCGTGATCGCGTCGTAGACGAGGTCGGCGACGCCGGTCTCGGACAGCTCGGGGGCGTCGGCGGTGGTGACGAAGACCCACTTCGCGTGCGTGTACGGGGCCGCGAGGGCCTCGTCGAACAGCGCTCCGGCCGAGCGGTTGAAGTACTCCGAGATCGGCACCCCGATCTCGGGGAGCAGCGCGTTGCCGGCGGCGCTCTCGTCCATCAGGATCCCGCCGCGTCGTAGTTCTCGCCGAGGAACCGGGCCGCGGCGGTCGCTCCGGTGCCCGCCTTGATCTCGACGTAGCCGGTCGCCTCGGCGATCACGGCGTTGCGGTCGAGGTCCTGAGCCCACAAGGCGGTCTGCGCGCCGAGCAGCACGAGCACGAGGCCCAGCGCGCCGGCTCCGACGCGCGGGACGCGGCGCAGGGCGTCGACGAGCACCGCCGCGAGCACCGCGAGGAACGGCAGCACCGACAGCGCGTAGCGGTTGTTCCACCAGTTGGTCGGGAAGGTCTGGTCGTTGTTCATGTGCGTCTGGCCGAGGTAGAGGCTCAGGAGCGAGAACGCGTACGAGACGATCATCAGCCAGATCACGAGGGCGTCGTCCGAGATCCCTCGGCGCCAGGCCAGCACGAGAGCGCCCGCGAGGCCCAGGGCCACCGTCAGCAGGCCCGAGGTCTCGAGCACCGCCCAGTTGTACGACCAGAGCGTGAGACCCGCGTTGCCCTGGTAGGCCAGCAGCCCCGCGTCCGCGACGGCCTTCTGCAGGTTCGCCGCCGAGTACTGCCCGTTCATGAACTCGAGCGGGTTGCTGTACACGGCGTAGTTGTAGACCAGCCACCACAGGATCGCGATCAGCGGCAGGATCCCGAACGCGCAGGCCATCTTGACGGCGTAGAACAGGGACCTCTTCTTGCGCCAGGCGACGATCAGCACGACCAGCGTGCCGCCGAACACGAGCACCCAGCCCTCGTAGCGCGAGAGCGTGGCGGCCGCGGCGGGCAGGCCCGAGAACACCATCATCTCGCCGGCGCTGAGATTGCGGCGGCTGGTCACCCAGTGCGCGAGACCCGAGAAGCAGCCGACCATCGTGACGATGAGCACCGGCTCCGTCATCGCGGTCGAGAACGCGTAGAGCACGCCCGGGTTCGCGAGCACGAGCAGCACGGCGGTGAGGCGGCCGGCGCGGAGGTGCCCCACGCGCGCCGAGATCCGGTAGACGCCGCAGGCGGTGCCGGCCAGGCAGATCATGCCCAGAAGCCCCGCCGCCCAGCCGGTGTGCCAGAGCCACAGCGACTGCACGAACGGGATGAGGATCAGGCTCGGTACGGGCAGCCAGACGGTGCCCAGCTGCGAGAAGCCGGGCGCCTTCGAGTCGAAGATGCGACGGGAGATCGACAGGTGGCTCTGCGTGTCGGCGTAGGCGAGATTGATCCCGGAGGAGGTCGTCACCAGGCAGGCGGCGAACCCGACGAGCAGCGCCGCGACCAGCACGACGACGGTGCCGGGCACCTGGCGGCCCGTGACGGGCTGCCCGAGGCGGTCCCACGCCTCCCGCCACCACCGGCGGGCGGCGGGCGCGGCGGGCTGCGCCGCCTGCTCCGTCAGCGTGCTCGTCATCGGCGGATCAGTCGGCGGAGGAGGTGCGCGGGGCCTCGGCGGCGTGCTGGCCGTGCGCCGGCTCCTCGGCCGCGCGCTCCTGCGCGTCGACGTAGGCGGCGACCCTGCGGCTGCGGCGACGGCGGGCCAGCCAGCCGAGCAGGATCAGCAGTCCGATGACCAGCGCGGCGACCAGGAACCAGATCGCGTACGACGAGTAGTCGTCCTTGACCTCCTCCTGCGGGGTGATCTCGTTGCTGTCGATCGCGACGGGGTCGCGGCCGTCGATCCCGAGACCGCCATATTGCCGGACAGCGAGAGCCAGCCCTCGTCGGCCGCCCACGCGGCCACCGAGGCCTGCAGAGCGGAGGAGGCGGTGGCGTCGCCCTCGGGGCTCCAGCCGCCGAGCAGCACCACGTCGCGGCCGTCGGTGGTGAAGGCCTCGAGCGCCGCGTAGGGAGCGTCGGTGCCGACGCCGTAGGTCAGGCGCGAGCTGTCGATCGCGGTGAAGGAGGCGAGGCGCAGCGGCGTGCGCAGCTCCTCCGCCTCATCGGTGCCCGCGCCGATGACGAGGCCGGAGCGGTCGGAGCCGACGAAGTCGTCGATCCCGACGACCGACACCGCGAGGGGGTCGGGCTGCACGCGCTGCAGGGCCGCGACCAGGTCGCCCGCGCTGCGCAGCGCGTCCGCTCCGGTCGCGGACTCGCCGAACGCGACGGCGAGCTCGCCGCCGAAGGCCTGCGGGAAGCGGCCGAAGCCGGGAGCCGCGGACTCGCCGCGGACGCCGGTGACCGTCGAGCCGGCACCGTCGACGAAGAGCTCGATCGGCACGGAGTCGGCCGAGCCGATGCAGAGGCCGTCGCTCTCGCGCACGGCCGAGAGGCGCACCGACAGGCCGTTCGAGGACGCGAGCTGGCCGGTGGGGACCGAGAGCTCCATGTCGACGGCGGTCTCGGCGCCGAGCACGCTCGAGCCGATCAGGAAGTCGTTCCAGTAGACGTTCGCGGTGGCGGTCACGCCCTCGGGGATCGCGGAGTGGGTGCCGACGAGATCCAGGTCGATCGAGGAGACCGGGCCGCCGAACGCCGACTGGGTGATGGTCGTGTAGCTCGCGGCGGTGCCGCCGCTGCCGAGTGCCAGGCGGTCGGCGCCGAAGTCGGCGAGGGTGTGCTCGAGCGAGCTCGACGGGATCACCTTCTGGGCGAGGCCCGTGGTGACCGCGCTCGAGGCGAGGCCCGCGTACTCGCTGCCGAGGGCCGCTCCAGCGGCGGCGAGGTCCGCCTCCGCTCCGGTGAGCACGAGCGCCGGGACGCCCGCGTCGTCGCCGAGCGCGGTGACGACGTCGCCGTCGCCCGCCTCGAAGCGCACGACGCGGCCCTGGGCGGCGTCGAGGTCGGGGCGGCCGTCGGTCGCGCTCTCCTCCGAGACCGTGATCGCGGTGCCGGAGGGGTAGCGCACGGCGAGCGAGGCGGCGGCCGAGAGCCCGGCGGCGCGCAGGCCGTCGCTCGCGTCGTCCGGCACGACGATCGAGACGGCGGTGACGGCGTCGGCGAAGAAGTCGCCGACGGTCGTGGGGGCGGCGGGGGCGCCCTCGGTGACGACTCCGAGGCCCGAGACGGTCAGCGAGCGGCCCTGCACCTCGCAGAGCGCGCCGGTGGACCCGGTGGCCCCGGTCAGCTGGAATCCGATCGCGAGAACCCCGTCGACGACGTCGGCCGGCCCCACCGGGATGTCGAGGGTCGACGCGGTGGCCGCGTCGAGGGTCAGCACGGTGCGCCCGGAGGCGACGACCGCGAGCGACCCGGTGAGCGGCTCCTGCGCCTCGAGGGCACCGAGGACGCGGGTGGGAGTGACGCCGTCGGCGATCGGGAGGGTCAGGTACTGCAGCGGCGCACCCGCGGTGACCGTGAGTGCCGCGTCGGTCGCGGCGGCCTGCACGACGGCTCCGGTCACCGGGTCGACGAAGTCGGCGGCCGCCGCGGTCGACGCGGATCCGAAGGCGAGCGCCACGGCGAGCGCCGGAGCGACGGTGGAGACGAGCACGCGACGGCGCAGGGAGGAGGAGAGCATTCGGGGTCGACGATCCGATCGGCATGCGGGAGCCCGGAACGCCCCGGGTTCGAGGAGGGAGAGTCGAACGGTCGTGCTCAGGCCTCGGCGAGTGCCGTGGAGACGGCTGTCTCACTGCCCGTTCTGCGGTCAGTCTAGGGAGGTGGCAGCAGCCGATCCGAGGTCGTCGGGATGCGGTACCGCCCCCCGTCAGAGTGGCACGACAAGGGTGCGCGGGCAGTGCATGCTGGGCACGCGGGCGCGGATCGCATGCCGACGAAGACTCGCCCGCATCGGCCCCCCTACGGAGGTTGCGCCGTCGCGCCCCGCGGCTGGACGGTGAGCCATGCCCCTTCTCACCGCTGTGACCGCCGAGATCACCCGCCGCGGTCTCTTCGCCGCGCCCCTCGGCACGACCCTCGCCGCCGCCTCCCCCTCCGACCCCGTCCTCCACTCCGAGATCGCCGCGCCGTACGGCGTCGCGGGTCTCGACGCCGACGCCCTCGTCCCCGTCGCGCAGCTGCCGGAGTCGGTGCGCACGTCCTCGGGCGAGCGCCCGGTCGCCAAGGGCGAGCTGGTCTACAACGTGCAGGACTACGGAGCGACCGGCGACGGCACGACCGACGACCTCCCCGCCATCGACGCGGCGATCGACGCGGCCGTCGCGACCTACGGCGGAGTCGTCTACTTCCCCCGCGGCATCTACCGCATCGCCGGCTCGATCGGCCGTGCGAGCGGACTCGCGAGCATCGCGTTCCGCGGTGCCGGGGAGCTGTCGACCCGCATCCGCTCGCTCACGGACGCACCCGTGGTCACCGGCGCCTTCTCGGCCTGCCGCTTCGAGAACCTCATCCTCGACGCGAACGGCCTGGGCTCGCCGTGCATCTCGGCGCACCTCGACAAGACGGTGCTCGATTCGCTGCAGCTCTACGGCTGGACCGGCTACGGCATGCGCCTGAACGACGGCACGTTCGGCGACCTGGGGCTCCTGAACCGCATCCAGCGCTGCAGCATCGACCAGTGCACGGGCATCGGCATCTGGGCGAGCTACCGGATGATCGACTCCTGGATCGTCGAGAACAACATCGGAGCCAGCTACGCCGACATCTCGGTCGAGGGCGGCCCGCTGCGGATCCTCGGCAACCACCTCGACGGCTCGCCGCAGATCAACATCGAGCTGCGCGGCAACCGCCGCATCACCATCGCGAACAACATCATGGAGGGCGCGCGGAAGCAGTCGCTCGTCTACACGATGCCGCCGTGGCTGACGGACGACCTGGCGCAGATCCAGATCGTGGGCAACGCGATCAGCAACGGCGGCAAGGCCGCGGCGAACACCTACGCCGCGATCTCGATCGTCGGAGTGTCGCCGACCGCCCGCACCGCGGGCTTCTCGATCACCGGCAACATCTTCGCCTGCGAGGACGCGGGCGCCGGATGGACGCACTGCGTGGAGGCGCTGAACGCCCGCGCCGTGTCGGTGCTCGGCAACCAGTGGGCGACGGGGCACATGAACGCGAGGCCGGTGCGCGCGGTGGGGAGCACGGCGTACGAGGTGATCGGGAACCACGGCGACAACGCGGTGAAGACGACCTGATCGCGCGCCTGCGGAACCTCGGCCGAGCGTGGGGGTCGGCCACCATCGTGGCTGACGGGCACTCTCGGCCGAGGTTCTGCACGCCGCTCAGACCCTGAGCCGCCCGCCCAGCAGTGCGCCGGAGCCGGTCACCGCCAGGCGAGGGCCGACCGGTCGGCCCAGTAGCCCGCCGGATCCTGCGCCGGCAGCCCCTCGGTGAGCGGCGCGGGGCGGGTGCGCAGGTTCTCGCGCAGCTGCGACGAGGTCGCCGCCCCACTGAGCACGACGTCCGCCCACGGCTGCGCCAGTGCCGCTCCGAGCGCGAGCTCCTCGGGGGTCCCGGCGAGCCGCCGCACCGCCTCCGGTGCGCGGTCCCCGACCAGCCGCCCGTTGGCGAGCGCCTCCTTCACCACGACGACCACGCCGGCGTCGTGCGCCTCGGCGAGCGCCGCCCCGGCCGCGCGCTCGAGCAGGTTCCACGTCGTCTGCACGGCCGTGAACGGCGACTCCGGGATCGCCCGGGCGAGCGCGATCGTCCGCGCCTGCTCCGGCCCGCTCGTCGAGAGCCCCACCCGCACGCCCGAGGCGGCGAGGCCCCGCAGCCGGTCGAGCAGCACCCGGTCGGTCAGCGCCGGGCTGTCGGGCGTGATCGAGTGCACGAGATAGCAGTCGGGGGCGGAGCCGAGCGCCTCGAGCGTCGCCGACCACTGCCGCTCGAACATGCCGACCGAGTGCTCCTTGCGCTCGTGCACCGGCGCATCCATCGCCCAGGCCCCGAGGTACTCGTAGCCCCACTTCGACTCGACCGTCAGCTCGGCGCGGCGCTCCGGATGCTCGGCGAGCCAGCTGCCGAGGAACTCCTCGGCCCGTCCGTAGGACCGGGCGACGTCGACGAAGCGGACCCCCTCTGCCCAGGCGGCGTCGAGCAGCTCGTGGGTGCGGGCGCGGAGGGCGTCGACGCTGCGGTCCTCGGGCGGCCCCAGGTCGCCGTCGCGACCGGCGGTGATGTACGCCGGCCGGCCGACGGCGGCGAGGCCGAGTCCGACGCGCGCGGTGCTGGATGCCATGGTGACCGTTCCGTCCGGGGAGGGGGGTGCCTCCACCGTAGACGCGGGAACGACGGCCCTCACCTCCCCGCGCGCCACTCCGCCGCCGTCAGCGCGTGCAGGACGGAGTCGTCCGACTCCGAGCAGCGACGCAGCCCCAGCAGCTCCATCGCCTTCACCGAACCGCGGTTGCGCGGATCCGCCCGCCCGAGGACCCGGTCGGCCTGCAGCGACTCGAAGACCACGTGCAGCAGCGCCCGTCCGGCCTCGAGCGAGTAGCCCAGACCGGCGGTGTCCGGATGCAGGAACACGCCGAGCTCGCACGCGTCCCCCCGCCGCACGATCACCGCGTCCCCGATGAGCAGCCCCGTCGCGAGCTCCTCCAGGCCGTAGAAGCGCCGGTGCCCGTCTGCGGCGAGGTCCCACTCCGGTGCGCGCTCCGCGAACCACTCCGCGTATCCGCCCCGCGCGAGCGGCGGGTGACGCAGGAACCGCGAGGCGCGGGCGTCGCTCCGGTAGGCGGTCACCGCCTCCTCGTCGTCCCGCCGGAGCGGACGCAGCAGGAGCCGCTCCGTCCTGTGCTCGTCCCGGGCGCCCATCCGCCCAGAGTAGGAGCACGGACGCGCGAGAATCGGGGGGTGAGCGCCCGACCCACCCTGATCGAGGCGCTCGAGCGGCATCAGGTGGCGCTGTACCTGTCGGCGATCGCCGTGGCCCTCGGCGCGGGTCTGCTGCTCCCCGCGGCCGCGCGGCTCGATGCGGCGATCACTCCGGTGCTCGCCCTGCTGCTGTTCGCGACGTTCCTCGGGGTGCCGTTCGCGTCGGTGCTGCGGGCGTTCCGCGACGGGCGGTTCCTCGCGGCGGTGCTGGTGCTGGACTTCGTCGTCGTCCCCGCGGTCGTCTTCGTGCTCACGCGGCCGCTGGCGGGCGACCCGGCGCTGCTGATCGGCGTGCTGCTCGTGCTGCTCACGCCCTGCGTCGACTACGTGATCGTGTTCAGCGGGCTGGCCGGAGGAGCGTCGGCGCGACTGCTCGCGGCCGCACCGCTCCTGATGCTCGCGCAGATCCTCCTCCTGCCGCTCCACCTCCTCCTGTTCCTCGGGCCGGGCGGCGGGGAGGCGGTCGCGACCGGCCCGTTCGCCGAGGCGTTCGCGGTGCTGATCGTGCTGCCCCTCGCCGCGGCCGCCGGGCTCCAGCTCCTCGCCGCGCGCACCGCGATCGGCCGGAGGATCGAGGGCGTCGTGCTCGCCTCGATGGCACCGCTGATGGCCGCCACCCTGGTCGTGGTGGTCGCCTCGCAGGCCGGAGCGGTCGGCCGCGCGCTGCCGCAGCTGGGGCTGCTCGTCGTGCTCTACGCCGCGTTCGCGCTGGTGATGACGCTGATCGGAGCCGGTGCCGGCCGTGTCGCGCGGCTCGACGTCCCCGCTCGACGCGCGCTGCTGTTCAGCGGCGTCACCCGCAACTCGCTCGTGGTGCTGCCGCTCGCGCTGGCCCTGCCCGCGCCGCTGGATCTCGCGCCGGTCGTCGTGGTGACGCAGACGCTGGTCGAGCTGATCGCGATGGTGGTGCTGGTGCGGCTCGTCCCCCGCCTGATCCCGGAGCGGCGCCCGATCCCGGAGGAGTGACGCCCCGGCGCGCGCGGGAGGATCCCGCGCACTCCCGCCGCCTGTCAACCTCCGTCCCTTCTGCGAGCGGTCGTCCTAGCGTCGGAGGCGAGGACGCCCCGCACGTCCTCGCGCCGGTTCCCGCATGCTCCGGCGCGAGCAGCCATCATCGGAGGATCCCCGTGGCCCAGACCAGCACCCGGCGCGCGCAGACCGCGCCCGACCCCGACGACTCCCGCAAGCCCGACGACCCCGGCGACGTCACGAAGCGCTCCTGGGGCTACGTCCTGAAGAAGACTTTGCGCGAGTTCGGCGCCGACCAGTGCACCGACCTGGCGGCGGCGCTCACCTACTACGCCGTTCTCGCCCTGTTCCCGGGCCTGCTGGCCGTGGTGTCGATCCTGGGCCTGTTCGGCCAGGCCGAGACGACCACCGACACCGTGCTCGAGATTCTCGGCGGCTTCGCCTCGCAGGACGTGCTCGACACGATCCGCGGCCCCGTGCAGGAGCTGACCTCCTCCCCCGCCGCCGGTCTCGCCTTCGTCACCGGTCTCGCCGGCGCCCTCTGGTCCGCGTCCGGCTACGTCGGCGCGTTCGGCCGCGCCATGAACCGCGTCTACGAGATCGACGAGGGCCGGCCGATCTGGAAGCTGCGCCCGACCATGCTCGGCGTCACCCTCTTCTCGGTCGTGCTGCTCGTGATCGCCGGGCTCCTGCTGGTGCTCAGCGGACCGGTCGCCGAGACGATCGGCCAGGCCATCGGCCTCGACGAGGTCGCACTGACGGTGTGGAGCATCGTCAAGTGGCCGGTGCTGATCGCGATCATGATCGTGATCATCGCCGTGCTCTACCACTGGTCGCCCAACGTGAAGCAGCCGAAGTTCCGCTGGACGAGCCTCGGCTCGATCCTCGCCCTCGTCATCTGGGCGCTGGCCTCGGCCGGGTTCGCGTTCTACGTGGCCAACTTCGGCAACTACAACAAGACGTACGGCGCGCTCGGTGGCGTGATCGTCTTCCTCCTCTGGATCTGGATCACCAACCTGGCGCTGCTCTTCGGCGCGGAGTTCGACGCCGAGCTCGAGCGCGGCCGTCAGCTCCAGGCGGGCATCGAGGCGGAGGAGCACATCCAGCTCCCGCCGCGCGACACCCGCAAGAGCGAGAAGCAGGCCGAGAAGCACGCCGAGGACGTGGCGGACGGCCGGAAGCTGCGCGAGACCGCGGGTCGCGAGACCGCCGACCGCGACTGAGCGGAGGCGCGGCGCGGGCGGGAGGGTCGACGACGCCCCGCCCGCGCCGCACCCCTCGCCCGCTTCTCCCGCCCGCGCCGCCCCTCCCGCTCGCGTAGCGTCGGACGGTGACCTCGCCCGACCGCCGCAGCCTCGACCGCAGGATCCTGCGCCTCGCGGTGCCCGCGCTGGGCTCGCTGATCGCCGAGCCGCTGTTCCTCCTCACCGACTCCGCACTCGTCGGGCACCTGGGCGCGGTGCCCCTCGCCGGTCTCGCGCTCGGCGCCGCCGTGCTGCAGACGATCGTCGGGCTGATGGTGTTCCTCGCCTACACCACCACTCCGCTGGTCGGTCGTGCCCTCGGCGAGGGCGACGAGCCCAGGGCCGTCGCGGCGGGGATCGACGGCGGCTGGCTTGCGCTGGCGCTGGGAGCGGTGCTCGCGGCAGCCGGTGCTGTCAGCGCCCCGCTCGTCATCGGGCTCTTCGGGGCGGAGGCGGCCGTCACCGAGGCGGGCGTGCGCTACCTCGCCGTCAGCATGGCCGGGATCCCCGCCATGCTCGGGGTCTTCGCCCTCACCGGGCTGCTGCGAGGCTTCCAGGACACCCGCACCCCGCTCGTGATCGCGGTGGCCGGATTCGCGCTCAACGCGGGCCTGAACGCGGTGCTCATCCATCCGGCCGGCCTGGGGATAACCGGGTCCGCGCTGGGGACGGTGATCGCCCAGTGGGCGATGTTCGGCGCCTACGCCCTCATCGCCGTGCGGCTGGCGCGACGCGTCGGCGCTCCGCTGCGCCCGCACCTCCGGGGCGTCCTCGGCTCGGCCGGATCGGGCGGCTGGATGCTTCTGCGCACCGCGAGCCTGCGGGCGGCGATCCTGCTCGCCGTCGCGATCGCGGGCTCGCTCGGGGCGGAGGAGCTCGGCGCCTTCCAGGTGGCCATGACGCTCTTCGGAGCGGTCGCCTTCGCCCTCGACGCCCTGGCGATCGCCGCGCAGGCACTGCTCGGCCGTCTGCTCGGCGCGGGAGACCGCGCGCAGGCCCGCGCCGTCACGAAACGGTGCGTGACCTGGGGAATCGGCGCGGGGATCGTCCTCGGAGCACTCGTCACCGGCCTCAGCGGCGTCCTGCCGTTCGTCTTCTCGAGCGACGCGGAGGTGCTCCGCCTGCTGCCCGCGCTGATCGCGATCGTCGGCATCACGGCTCCGCTCGGCGGCTACGTCTTCGTGCTCGACGGCGTCCTGATCGGCGCCGGCGACGGCCGCTACCTGGCGCTCAGCGGACTCGTGAACCTCGCGCTCTTCGCCCCGCTGGCCCTCCTGGCGACCCTGGCACCCGCCGACGGACGACTGACGGCGCTCTGGATCGCGTTCGCCGGCGGCTATCTGGGAGCCCGCGCGCTGACGCTCGGCCTGCGGATCCGCGGCGAGGCGTGGCTCCGCTGACCCCTCGAACAGAGTTTCGAACAGGCTGTGGAGAACCCTGTGGAGAACTCACCCGTCCGGCGGGGTCCTCGTACGATCTGCAGGGGATCCGAACCGGAAAGCTTGCACATCCCTTGTGCCGTTCCCGACGGGTGCCTCATCCCCTGCGAATCGCACGAACACCTGCAGATCGCACCGGCACCTGCACACGACACGAGCACCTGCAGATCGCCCGTTCAGCGGGTCACCGCGGCGGCGCGCTCGTGTTCCCGCGGTGGAACACCGCGTGGAAGCACACCGGGGCCGCCTCCTCGCCCGCGAGCAGCGCCAGCGCCGCCCGCCCCGCCGCGCGCCCCTTGTCGACCGCCGGCTGCACCATCGTCGTGAGGTCGTAGCCCGCTGCGAGTCCCGGCACCTGCACGCCGTCGAAGCCCACCACCGACACGTCCTCCGGGACCCGCAGCCCGAGCTGCTCAGCCGCCAGGATCACGCCCACGGCCAGCAGATCGCTCTGCGCGAGGACCGCGGTCGGCCGCTCCGCCCCGTCGAGCAGCGCCCGCCCCGCCGCGACGCCCTCCTCGACCGTGCTCGCCGTGGCGGCAACGGCCTCCAGCTCGCCGAACACGTCGCGCGCCCCGTGCAGCCGCTCCACGGCCGTGATGCTCGAGCTCGTGCGCCAGCCCTCCGGCACGGGCCCGCGGCGGCGGTCCTTCGAGAAGGGGAGGGTCACCGCGGCCACCCGCTCGTGCCCCAGATCGCGCAGGTGCTCGGCCAGTGCCCGGGTCGCCTCGCGGTTGTCGAGGGTGACGATCGCCGATCCGAACTCGGACACGCCCTCGACGACCACGACCGGCACGCGCCGCCGCTGCAGCAGCGCGACCGACTCGTCGACGGTCGGGCTGCAGCCGATCAGGATCATCGCGTCGACCGGCGCCGTCGCCATCAGCCCGGAGCCGTCCCCGGTCTCGGTCAGCAGCAGTATCCCGGCGTCGGCGCCGCCCAGCACGTCGGCGATGCCGTCGAGCATGGCGATCCTGATCGGGTCGCGGAAGGCGTGCAGCACGCGCTCGTCGACCACCACTCCGACGATCCCGGAGCGGCCGCGCCGGAGCGACTGCGCGCGCGGATCGGGGCCGGCGTAGTCCAGCTCGGCAGCGGCCTTCAGGACGCGGTCGCGCGTCGAGGCCGAGACGGGTCCCGATCCGCTGAAGACGAGCGAGGCGGTGGAGGCCGAGACTCCGGCGAGCCGTGCCACTCGGGCCAGGGTCGGTCGCCCGGGGCGCTGCTCGGCGCGGGACTTCTGCGACTCCACGATCCTCCTCGACAAGGCCGGCCGGCGCGGCGCTTCTTGACCGCCCCGGAGGTTCTGGATAGCTTAGTCCGGCCCGCCTCGAATCGATTCGACCGGGTCGGACCCCGCCCCGCGGGCCCGGCGACGCCGCTCTGAGCGCCCGGGCGCGCCCGCCACAGGAAACACCGTCATGACCAGCACCTCCGCCCTCTCGCGCCGCGAACTCGTCGCGTGGCGCAACGCCGTCTTCACGATCTTCGTGCTGAGCGGTCTGTCGATCGCCACGTGGGTGTCGCGCACCCCGGCCATCCGCGACGAGCTGCAGCTCTCGACCTCCGGGGTCGGCCTGCTGATCCTCGCCATGTCGATCGGAGCCATCGTCGGCCTCATGCTCTCGACCGCGATCATGTCGGCGCTCGGGGCCCGTCGCGGCATGGTCGCAGCGCTCACCGTCTGCGCGTCCGGCCTCGCGATCCTCGGAGTCGCGGCCGACGCGCTCGGCGCGCTCCCGGTCGCCTTCGCGGGCATGGCGCTGCTCGGCTTCGGCAACGGCGCGGTCGACGTGATGATGAACGTCGAGGGGGCCGCCAACGAGAAGGCCTTCGGCACGACGCTGCTCCCCCTCTTCCACGCCTTCTTCAGCCTCGGCACCGTCGCGGGCGCGCTCCTGGGCGCCGCCGCCTCCGCCCTCGCGATCCCCGTGGCGGCGCACCTCGTCGGCGTCGCGATCGCGGTGGTCGCCACCGTCGTCGTGGCGATCCGCTTCGTGCCCGTGCGCGCCGACCTCGACACCCAGGGAGTCGCGACCGCGAAGCCCCCGATCCGCGAGCGCGTGGCCGCCTCGCTCGGTGTCTGGCGCGACCTGCGGCTCGTGGTCATCGGCCTGATCATGCTGGGCATGGCGTTCGCCGAGGGATCCGCGAACGACTGGATGACCCTCGCGATGGTCGACGGGCACGGCGCGGACACGACCACCGCCGCGATCGTGTTCGGAGTCTTCGTCGCCGCGATGACCGTCGGCCGCGTCCTCGGCGGACCCGTGCTCGACCGCTTCGGACGCGTCCCCGTTCTGCGCGGATCGGCGCTGCTGGCCGTGGTCGGCATCCTGCTCTTCATCCTCGCCCCGGTCGACGCGCTGGTGATCACCGGCGCCGTGGCCTGGGGGCTGGGCTGCTCGCTCGGCTTCCCCGTGGGCATGTCGGCGGCGGCGGAGGGACCGCACTCGGCCGCGCGGGTCAGCGCCGTCGCCACGCTCGGCTACGTCGCGTTCCTCGTCGGACCTCCGGCGATCGGCTTCCTCGGCGAGCACGTCGGCATCCTGAACGCGCTGTTCCTCGTGCTGGCCCTGGTGGTCGTGGCGGGTCTCGCCTCGCCCGCCGCGCGTCCCGCCCGCGCCCGGGTGGACGCATGACGGCCCCGAGCCGCGAGCGCTGCCGGGTCGCGCTCGTCACCGGCGCGAACCACGGCATCGGAGCTGCGATCGCCGAGCGCCTCGCCGCCGACGGCCTCGCCGTGCTGGTCGCGTTCCTCGCCGAGGACCTGCCCGAGTACGAGCCCGAACGGCAGAGGCGCGCCCACGCGAGCGACGGCGAGCAGGTGGCCGAGCGGATCCGCGCGGCGGGCGGCCGCGCGCTGGCCGTCTCGGCCGACCTCCGCGACGCCTCCTCGGCCGCCCTGCTCTTCGACGCAGCGGAGCGGTCGCTCGGGCCGGTCGACGTGCTCGTCCACAACGCGACCGGCTCGGTCATCGACACCTTCCGCGCGCGCGAGAGCGACTGGATGGGCCGCCCCCAGCGCCGCGTCGACGCCGCGAGCATCGACGCGGTCCTCTCGGTCGACGCCCGCGCCGGCGCTCTGCTGATCGCCGAGCTCGCCGCCCGCCTCGAGGCCCGCGGCGGTCACGGCGGCCGCATCGTCACTCTCACGTCGGGAGGCGAGCGCGGCTTCCCGGGCGAGGTGTCCTACGGCGCCGCGAAGGCCGCGCTCGTGAACTACACGATCTCGGCGTCCCTCGAGCTCAGCCCGCTCGGCATCACGGCGAACGCCGTGCACCCGCCCGTCACCGACACGGGCTGGGTCACCGACGACGTCCGCGAGGCGGTCGCCGCGGACGACTCCTTCTTCGACGTCGCCGAGCCGGAGGAGGTCGGCGACCTCGTCTCGTACCTCGTGTCGCCCGCGGGCCGGCGCGTGACCGGGAACGTCGTCCGCCTGGCCTGACCGCCCTCCCGTCGAGCCCACGCCCTAGGATCGCCAGCACGGCGGAGGGATCGCGCATGACGGTGTTCCAGGCACGGGACGGCGCACTCCTGCACGCCGACGAGCACGGCACCGCCGGCAGCCCGCCCCTCGTCGTCGTCCCCGGCGGGCCGGCCCGCCACCCCGACTACCTCGGCACGTTCGAGCCGATCGCCGGCTGCCGGCGGATCCTCGTGCTCCATCCGCGCGGAGTGGGCGGCTCTGCCGACGCGCCCGTGCGCTCCTTCGCCGACCAGGCCGACGACGTGGAGGACCTGCGCCGGCACCTCGGAGTGGCCTCCATCGACGTCCTCGCGCACGCCACCGGGTGCCGCACGGCGCTCGTGCACGCCGCGCGGCATCCCGAGCGCGTCTCGCGGCTCCTCCTGATCTCCCCGGCGACGGGGTGGCTCGGAGTCGGGCGCGACGACCGCTACGAGATCGCGGCCCGACGGATCGGCGCGGGCTGGCTCGGCGACGCGATCGAGGCCGCGGTGCTGATGCACGACGAGACGGACGCGCAGCGGCGCATCGAGCTCTACCGCCGCGCCGCCCCGCTGGGCTGGTCGGTCTGGGACGAGCGGGCCCGGGCGCACGAGCGGGCCGCGACCTGGTTCCCGGACGCCTTCGCGGGGTTCTTCACGACCGTGGACGCCTCGGCGCTGCGGCAGGCGCTGACCCTCCTGCGCTGCCCCGTGATGATCGTCGGCGGCGAGGACGACGCCCTCGTCGGGGTCGAGCCGCTCGCCGAGCTCAGCGCCCTCTTCCCCTCGGGCAGTCTCGCGGTCGTCGAGGGTTCGGGCCACTACCCGTGGATCGAGGCGCCCGCCGAGTTCGCGCTCGCCCTCCGCGCCTTCGTCTCGGAGGTGCCCCCCGCTCCTCCCGCGGGTCGGCGGAGACCGAGCAGCCGGACCTGACCGCGTCTATCCTCGACGGGTGCGTCTCGTCATCGCGCGCTGCTCCGTCGACTACTCCGGCCGTCTCAGCGCCCACCTCCCCCTCGCCACCCGCCTGCTGCTGGTCAAGGCCGACGGCAGCGTCCTCGTGCACTCCGACGGCGGCTCGTACAAGCCGCTGAACTGGATGAGCCCGCCCTGCACCCTGATCACGGGCGAGCCCGACGAGACGGCACGGGAGTCGGGCGTCGTCGAGCAGTGGACGGTCGCGCACAAGAAGACGGGCGACGCCCTCGTCGTCTCGATCCACGAGGTGCTGCACGACTCCGCGCACGAGCTCGGAGTGGATCCGGGCCTCGTGAAGGACGGGGTGGAGGCGCATCTGCAGCGCCTCCTGGCCGAGCAGATCGACCTCCTCGGCGACGGCCACACTCTCGTGCGCCGCGAATACATGACGGCCATCGGACCGGTCGACATCCTCGCGCGGGATTCCCGAGGAGCCGCCGTCGCGGTCGAGATCAAGCGCCGGGGAGAGATCGACGGAGTCGAGCAGTTGACCCGTTATCTCGAGCTGATGAATCGCGATCCGCATCTCGCCCCGGTCACCGGTGTGTTCGCCGCGCAGGAGATCAAGCCGCAGGCGCGGACGCTCGCGCAGGACCGCGGAATCCGTTGCGTCGTCCTCGATTACGAGACGATGCGCGGCGTGGACGATTCGCACACCAGGCTCTTCTAGCCGCGCGGATCGGTCCGACCCGGAGCGATCCCCTCGAATACCGAGTGGCACTCCGGGGCACGGGAAAGGCCCCCGCGGAATTCCGCGAGGGCCTTCTCCGAGCAGATGCGGGGCTCTACTTGTTGGCCGCCGCGTAGGCCGCCTGGACCTCGGACGGGATGCGCCCGCGGTCGGACACCTGGTGCCCGTTGGCGTTCGCCCACTCGCGGATCGCCTTCAGCTGCTTGGGGTCGCTCTTGGACGCCGAGGCGACCGAGGCGGCCGCCGCCGGACGCGAGCCGACGCGGCGGGCGCTCGAGACGAACTTCTCGAGGGCGGAGTGCAGCGCCTCGATGTTGTCGGGCCCGAGATCGATCTCGTAATTGGCGCCGTCGATGCTGAAGCGGACGGTTCCGCCCTCTCCCGAATCGATGGGCGTTCCGTCGATGTCGTCGACGAGAGTGATCTTCTGAGCCACTTTTCCTCCTGTAGTGCTGATGACGCGTGAAGTACTGCGAATGCTTTCCGCGCCGCGTACCGACCGCACTGTAGAACCTATGTCGGTGGAAGACATTACTCTCTTCCGACTCGAAAGCAGAGCATTCGGCGGTGCGTGGCGCTTCTCGAACGTCCGATAAGCGCTTCTCCTCGGTCCCGATCACCGCGGATAAAGGGAGCACGGCGCTCTGCGCATCACTTGTCGGGGCATTGCCTGCGAATTCCCTCAGCGAGGTCGTCCGATCCCGATTGGAGAGCCGGAGCGATCCCGGATAGCGTGAAGCCATGGCACGGAGAGTCGGACCCCCCGCGCGCCCGGCGAAGCCCGGTCCCTACCGCAACGTCCCGGCGCGCGAGGCCCTCGAGGCCCTGATCGCCGCTCCGTCCGCGGAGGCCGTGGAGCGCCTCCTGAACGCCTGCCTCGACGGCTCGCTCGTGGTCGACGTCACGGGATCGCAGCCCGGCGGCGTGCCGCACGTGCGCACGGTCGCCACGACGACCGGCGAGCAGGTCCTGCCGCTGTTCACCTCGACCGACGAGGTGCGCACGGCGATCCCGCGCCAGCAGCACCCCCGCGTGCAGATGCTCGTCCTGCCCGGACGCGAGGCCTTCGCACTGATCCGCACCGCCGACTTCGTCGCCGTGCAGCTCGACCCCGGGTCCCTCGCGCAGGTCGTCACCCGTTCGTTCATCGAGAACGCCCTCGAGGCCCCCGAGCGCCCGTAGAGTGTTCTCCCCCGACGGGGCAGCGTCGGCGTCCCCGCGTCACCCGAGGTCAGGAGCCCCGCCATGTCCGACACGACACTCGCCCCGAGCGGCCTCGACGAACGCGCCGGCACCTGGACCTGCATCCTCTTCGACCTCGACGGCACCATCACCGACTCGGCGCCCGGCATCACCGGGACGCTCGTGGACACCTTCGTCGAGCTGGGCCGCCCGGTCCCCACTCCCGCCGAGCTGCTGGCCTACGTGGGCCCGCCGCTGCTCGACGCCTTCCGCGCCCTGGGCGGCATGAGCGTCGAGGAGGCGCAGGGCGCCCTCGAGGTCTACCGCCGCCGCTACAACGCCGGCGGCCTCTTCGACTCCTCGCTCTACCCGGGCGTGCCCGAGGTCCTCGCGCGCATCGCCGAGGCGGGGGTGCCGCTGTCGCTCGCGACCTCGAAGCCCGAGTCGGCCGCGCGGCGGATCCTCGAGCACTACGGCCTCGCGCAGCACTTCACCGTGATCTGCGGTGCCTCCGAGGACGAGGTGCGCAGCGCCAAGGCCGACGTGGTCGAGGAGGCGCTGCGCCGGCTCCGAGCGCTCGACGTCGACCTCTCGACGCCCGTCATGGTCGGCGACCGGGAGCACGACGTGCACGGAGCGGCGGCCCACGGCATCCCGACGATCATGGTCGAGTGGGGCTACGGATCTCCCGCCGAGGCCGCCGGGACCGTGGCCGTGGTGTCCGGGGCCGAGGAGCTCGCGACCCTGCTGCTCCCCTGAGCCCCGTACGATGAAGGCATGACTGGTCTGGGCGTCATCCTCTCGTTCGCGCTGTTCCTCGGCGGGATCCTCCTCCTGGGGAACGCCTTCCTGTTCCCCGCGCTGGGCGGATTCATCTTCTTCGGCGGCATCCTCGCGATCTCGCTGTCGCTCGGCGTCGCGTTCCACATCCTGCCGAAATCGCAGTAGCCGGCCCGCGCTGAGCGGGTGCCGCGTCAGCCCAGGGTGCGCGCGTCGAGGTTGATCACGCGGCCGATGTACACGGCCTCGCCCGCACCCGCGACGTCGGGGTTCATCCGGAGCAGCTGCTGCACGGGGATCCCGAACCGCTGCGCGATGTCGAAGAAGGTGTCGCCGGCGACGACCGTGTAGCTGACGATCTCGCGCGCGCTGTCGGTCGTCGGCTCGCCCGTGGCGCCGGGAGCCGCGCCGAAGTCGGTCGCGTAGGCGATCTCGGGGATGTCGGGGACCGGGTTCGGCGTGATGGTCACGGTGACCTCGGGCTGCGGCACGAAGACGGTCGCGGTCGACTGCGGCAGCGCGGCGGTCACGGTGGGGTCGGGAGTCGGGGTCGCCTCCGCGAAGACGGTGACCGTGACGGTGGGAGTGGGGCTCGGAGCCGCGCATCCCGTGAGCGCGAGCAGCGCGCCCGTCGCCAGTGCCACTCCGACTCGTCCTGCGCGCACGTCCCCGCCCTCCGTCGAGCCCCCGCCCCGGGCACTCCCGACCACCCTAGGAGACAGGCGGGCGGTGCGGTCGCGGCGCGGCGGGATCAGGCGTGCGGCTCCGGCAGCACGCGCAGACCGCCGCCGCCGTTCGCCGAGTCCATCAGCACCTCGACCCAGGCCGGGTTGATGGTGGGCTGGCGGCTGCCCGCGAAGTGGAACTGCAGCGCGATGTTCGGGTTCATCCAGAACGAGTGGCGGCCGCGCGCCCCCTCGGGCATGGAGTCGAGGGTGAGCGGGAAGCGCTCGTCACGGCGGAACTTCGCGTAGACCACGATCTGGAGGTGGGCCAGGGTCCGGTCCTCGATCTCGATGACGGCCGGTGGTGTGCCGTAGAGGAATTGACCCATGGCCCCAGCCTATCTCTAGATAGACTTTCTACTAGAGAATCTAGCTAATTCTCGGAATGCGGCTCGTCGTCCTCGACCTCGGCGTCGATCTCGTCGACCGCCGAGCTCATCCGGCGGAGGAAGTTCACGACGACCTCGGCCTCCTGCGCCTCCAGATCCTCGGCGATCTCGAGCATCCGCCGGTGCATGTGCTCCAGCGTCTCGCGCACCTCGCGGTCGCTGTCGACGGTCGCCTCGACGACGATGCCGCGGCGGTCCGTCGGGTGCGGCTTGCGCACGAGGTGACCGCTGCGCACCAGACGGTCGATCAGCACCGTCGTGGAGGCGGAGGAGATCGAGAGGTGGCCGGCCAGATCCTTGGCGCTCACGATCTCGCCGCTGCGCTGGCGCCGCAGGAGGTACTGGATGGCGATCAGGTCGGTCTCGCCCATCGCCATCTTCTCGCGGGTGCGGCGCCGCATCGCGACCTCCGAGACGCGGTACGTGCGCATCGCGCTCAGCACCTCGACGGCCCGCCTGGTGGAGGACTCGTCCGGATACCAGTACCCGGCGCCGCTCCTGACCGTCGTCTCGCTCATCCGGCCATCCTAGACGCGCGTGTTACGAGAGGGTCTAGCAGTCACCGCGGAGCACCTCCGCGCGGCCGCCTACGCTGGACCGGTGACCGCCACCCTCGTCGCCAAGGGCCTCTCCGGAGGCTATGCGCACCGCACCCTGTTCGACGGACTCGACCTGACGGTCGCCCCCGGGGACGTGGTCGGCGTCGTCGGAGCGAACGGCGCCGGCAAGTCCACCCTCCTGCGCATCCTCGCCGGCGAGACCGCTCCGCTGGACGGTACCGTCGTGCTCGCGCCCGGCGACGCGTTCGTCGGCTGGCTGCCGCAGGAGCACGAGCGGCGCGAGGGCGAGACGGTCTCGGCGTACCTGGCCCGTCGCACGGGCTGCGCCGAGGCGTCGGCCGAGCTGGACGCGGCCGCCTCCGCCCTCGCCGAGCCCGACCCGGACGGCAGCATCGCCGACCGCTACGCTCTCGCGCTCGACCGCTGGCTCGCGAGCGGGGCCGCCGACCTGGACGAGCGGACCCCCGTCGTCCTCGCTGATCTTGGACTGGCGCTCGCGCAGGGCGTGTCGGGCGGAGTTGCCGCCGACTCCCTCATGACGTCGCTGTCGGGAGGGCAGGCGGCCCGCGTCGGTCTCGCCGCGCTACTGCTCTCGCGCTTCGACGTCGTGCTGCTCGACGAGCCGACCAACGACCTCGACCTCGACGCCTCGAGCGGCTCGAGGCGTTCGTCCGGGGCCTGCGCGGAGGCGTCGTCCTCGTCAGCCACGACCGCGAGTTCCTGCGCCGCAGCGTCACCCGCGTGCTCGAGCTCGACCTCGCCCAGGGCACCACGACGGTCTACGGAGGCGGGTACGAGGCCTACCTGGAGGAGCGCGAGACCGCGCGCCGTCAGCGCCGCGAGAAGTACGAGGACTTCGAGGAGAAGAAGTCCGACCTCGTCTCGCGCGCCCGCGTCCAGCGCGAGTGGTCGAGCCAGGGCGTCCGGAACGCCATGAAGAAGGCGCCCGACAACGACAAGATCCGGCGCAAGGCGTCGGCGGAGTCGAGCGAGAAGCAGGCGCAGAAGGTGCGCCAGATGGAGAGCCGGATCGCGCGCCTCGAGGAGGTCGAGGAGCCGCGCAAGGAGTGGCAGCTGGCGTTCACGATCGGCACCGCCCCGCGCTCGAGCTCGGTCGTCTCGACGCTCAACGGCGCCGTCGCGCGCCGCGGCACGTTCACCCTCGGCCCCGTGTCGCTCCAGGTCGACGCCGGCGACCGCATCGGCATCACCGGGCCCAACGGCGCCGGGAAGTCGACGCTGCTGTCGCTGCTGCTCGGGCGCGTGGAGCCGGAGGAGGGCTCGGCGTCGCTCGGCGCCAGCGTCGCGATCGGCGAGATCGACCAGGCCAGGGCGATGCTCGCCTCCGATGTGCCGCTCGCCGACGCGTTCGAGGCGCTGGTGCCGGAGTGGCCGACCGCGAGGTGCGCACGCTGCTCGCGAAGTTCGGGCTGAAGGCCGACCACGTCGGGCGGCCGGTGGGCGAGCTGTCGCCGGGCGAGCGCACCCGCGCGGCGCTGGCGCTGCTCCAGGCCCGCGGCACGAACCTGCTGGTGCTCGACGAGCCGACCAACCACCTCGACCTGCCGGCGATCGAGCAGCTCGAGCAGGCGCTGGAGGCGTACGAGGGGACGCTGCTGCTGGTCACCCACGACCGGCGGATGCTCGAGACGGTGCAGCTGAACCGGCAGTGGCGGGTCGAGGGCGGCGTGGTCACGGAGGCGTGACTGCGGGCGGGGGTAGATCTCGATACGCCGGCTGCGCCGGCTACTCGATCAGCAGGACCGCTGCTCACCCGTCTGCTGGTCGAGCAGCCCAGCAGGGGCGTATCGAGACCCACCCCCCTCTGCTGGTCGAGCAGCCCCGCAGGGGCGTATCGAGACCCGCGGGACCCGGAGTCAGAGCGACGCCGCCCGCGCCTGAAGCAGCGCGCGCGTGCGGTGGTTGCCGGCCAGGGCGGCGGCCGTTGCGAACTCGGAGCGCGCCTCCTCCCTCCGGTCGAGCCGTGCGAGCAGCTCGCCCCGCACGCTCGGCAGCAGGTGCGACCCGCGCAGGGCCCCCTCCGACGCCAGCCGGTCGACGATCAGCAGGGCCGACGCCGGTCCTGTCGCCATCGACACGGCCACCGCGCGGTTGAGATCGACGACCGGGCTCGGCGCGATCCGGCCGAGCACCTCGTAGAGCAGCACGATCCGCTCCCAGTCGGTGGCGGCGATGCTCGGAGCGACCGCATGGCACTCGGCGATCGCCGCCTGCAGCGCGTAGGCGCCGCGTCCGCGCCCGAGCCGGTCGGCCCGGAGCAGCGCCTCGCGTCCGCGGGTGATCTGCGCGCGGTCCCAGCGCGTGCGGTCCTGATCCTCGAGCAGCACCGGAGCGCCGTCGGCGGCGGTGCGTGCGGCGAACCGCGACGCCTGCAGCTCCATCAGGGCGAGCAGCCCGAGCACCTCCGGCTCGCGCGGCAGGAGGGAGGCGAGCACGCGACCCAGCCGCAGCGCTTCCTGCGCCACCTCGGCACGCACCCAGCGGTCGCCCGACGTCGCCGCGTACCCCTCGGTGAAGATCAGGTAGACCACCCCGAGCACCGCGGCGAGGCGCTCCTTCCACTCCGCCGGCTCCGGCGTCTCGAACGGCACGCCCGCGGCCGCCAGCGACTTCTTCGCCCGCACGATGCGCTGCTGCACCGTCGCGACCGGCACGAGGAACAGCCGCGCGATCTCCTCCGTGCCCAGGCCCCCGACCAGGCGCAGGGTGAGCGCGATGCTCGCCTCCCGCGACAGCACCGGATGGCAGGCGACGAAGACGAGGCGGAGGACGTCGTCCCCGATCGGCTCCCACGCGTCCTCCGCGCCCTCCTCGAGATCCCTCGCCAGAGTGCGGTAGCGGTCGTCGAGCCGCTCGCGGCGCCGCCAGCCGTCGATCGCCCGGCGCTTCGCGACCGCGGTCAGCCAGGCGCCCGGATTCCGCGGGACGCCCGACTCCGGCCACTGCCTCAGCGCCTCGACGAGCGCCTCCTGCGCGAGGTCCTCCGCCGCCCCGACGTCGCCGGTCGTCCGCACGAGTGTCGCGACGATCCGGGCGCTCTCGATGCGCCAGACCGCGTCGACGGCCGCCCGGGTCACGTCCATCGTCAGCGGGCCTGCCCGAGCTCGTCGCGCCAGCCCTCCTCCTTCTGGATGTACTCGTTGTCGGCGAAGTCGGCGAAGTCGCTCTCGTCGGTCACCCGGCGCACCTCGAGCTTGTTGCCGGGGACGAGCGGGCAGCGCAGCGCCCACTCCTTCGCCTCCTCCTTCGATGAGACCTGGATCATCCAGAAGCCGTTGAACAGCTCATGGGTCTCGCCGTAGGGGCCGTCGGTGACGGCGGGCGGCTCGGACGAGAAGTCGACGACGAAGCCGGTCGTGTCGACGTCGTCGGCGAGTCCGTCGCCCGCGAGCAGGACGCCCGCGGTGATCAGGGCCTCGTTGAACTGCCCCATCCGGGTGATGATCTCGTCGATCGGCATCGACTCGTAGGCCTTCTTGGCCTCGTCGGTCGCACGCATGATGAGCATGTACTTCACGGTTCTCTCCTTCGTGCCGGGACGCCGGTGCGTCCTCCTACTGTGGCGTCGAACGGCGAGGACGGATATCGACATCTCCGCCGGGGATTTCCGTCACGGGATCGCCGGAGTGCTCCGCAGGTGCTCGTAGACCACCGAGGTGCGGACGTCGGCGACCTCGCGCCGCTGGGTGAGGCGGTCGATGACGAAGGCGTAGAGGGCGTCGTTGTCGGGCACGGCGACGTGGATGACGAAGTCGTCGGTGCCCGCGGTGACGAACAGGCCGATCGTCTCGGGGAGGGCCGACACCCAGTCGCGGAAGGCCTCGATGGCGACGCGCGACGGCGGGCGGATGCGCACCGCGATGAGCGCCTGCACGGGGCGGCCGATCGCGGCGAGGTCGACGTCGAGCAGGGCGCCGCGGATCACTCCGCGGGCCCGGAGCGCCCTGGTGCGGTCGAGCGCCGTGGTCGGCGAGACTCCGACGGCCGCCGCGACCTCGCGATTCGACTTCCGTGCATCCGACTGCAGTTCGCGGAGGATCGCCGCATCGAGTCCGTCCATGACGGCGATTCTAGGGGTGCTGGCGTACGTCGTACGGATTCCGAGCGCCTCAGCCGTTCTTCGTCCTAGCATCGAGCCCGCACACCGCTCAGGAGGAGACCACATGACCTTCGGATTCGCACCCGACGAGATCGACACCGCCGCATCCACCCGTTCCGCCCGACTGAAGTGGGTGATCGTTGTCGACGGGTCGCTGCCCCCGGGCCGCGCGGTCAACGCGGCCGTCTGCGCGGCGGCCGCCACCTCGGCGGGCGTGACGGGACTCCTCGGGCCCGAGGCTGTGGACGCCGACGGCTCGGTGCACGTCGGCCTGCCGTGGGCGGGGTGCTCGATCCTGGCCGCCGACCGCACGGCGCTGGCGGCGATCCGCGCGAAGGCCGACGCGCACGCCGAGGTGTTCGTGGTGGACGTGCCGGTCGCGGCGCAGGAGACGCGGGTGTACGACGAGTTCCTGGCATCGGTCGCGGAGGCGGGGGCGGACGCGGTGGAGTACTTGGCGGTGAGCCTGGTCGGGCCGCGGAACCGGGTCGACAAGATCGTGGGGCGGTTGCCGCTGATGCCGTGAGGCTCTGGAGGACGGGGATCTCGATACGCCCGCTGCGCGGGCTACTCGATCAGCAAGAGGGGTCGACGCCGCTCCCGCACTGCCTGCTGGTCGAGTAGCCCCGCAGGGGCGTATCGAGACCCGCCCCCTTCAGCACGCGAGCAGGCGGCACCTCCCCCCTTGCCGGTCGAGTAGCCCCGCAGGGGCGTATCGAGACCCGCCTCCTTCAGCAGGCGAGCAGGCGGCCCTCCGCGCGCACCCACACGACGCGATGCGACGCGTCGAGCAGCACCAGGTCGGCGCGGTGGCCCGGCTGCAGCAGCCCGAGGTCGGTGCGGCCGAGCACGCGGGCCGGAGTCGCGGTGAGCGCGCCGACCGCGACGGGCTCCGAGAGGCCGACCGCGTCGAGGGCGAGGCGCAGCGCGCGGTCCTGGGTGAGGGTCGAGCCGGCCAGCGTGTCCGTCCTGCTCAGCACCGCGCGGCCCGCCTGCACCGAGACGTCCAGTCCGCCCAGCCGGTAGACCCCGTCCGCCGATCCCGCGGCGGCCATCGCATCGGTGACGAGGGCGATGCGGTCGGGAGCCGCCGCGAACGCCAGCCGTGCGACGTCCGGATGCACATGCTCGCCGTCGAGGATCAGCTCGAGCACGACGCGCGGATCGGCGAGCGCGGTCGGAACCGGCCCGGGAGCGCGGTGGTGGATGCCGGGCATCGCGTTGAACGCGTGGGTGATCAGCCGGACCCCGCGGTCCACGGCGGTCCGCGCGAGGTCGGCGTCCGCCTCCGTGTGCCCGAGGGCGACGACGACGCCGGCCGCCGCGAAGCGCGAGATCGCATCGAGCGCGCCGGGCAGCTCGGGAGCGATCGTGACCTGCACGAGCGTGCCGCGGGCGGCCTCGAGCAGGCGGTCGACCGCCTCCGGGGTCGGCTCCGCGAGCGCCTCGAGAGCGTGCGCGCCGCGGCGGCCGGGAGCGAGGAACGGGCCCTCGAGGTGGGAGCCGAGGACGAGGGGATCCACCGCCGCGAACTCCGCGATCACGGCGAGCGAGCGCTCCAGCTCCTCGAGCGGAGCGGCGACGAGGCTGAGCACCGAGCGGGTCGTGCCGTGCGCGCGGTGCGCGGCGAGCATCCGGGCGATCACGTCGGCTCCGTCGTCGATCGCCCCTCCTCCTCCGCCGTGCACGTGGAGGTCGAGGAAGCCGGGGACGAGCGTCGCCCCGCCTGCGTCGACGACCTCGGCCGCCGTGAGCCCCCGCCACGAGTCGCCCGTGCCGGTCGCGGTGATCGCCCCGTCGGCGACGGCCACCCAGCCGTCCTCGACGACCCCCCGCGCGTCGACGAGACGGGCGCGGTGGACGACGAGGGCGGTGGGCACGGTCGGGAGCCTAACGGCGGGCTCCCGCGAGCAGCAGGTCGTGGCCGAGGCCGGCGGCAGCCGCCCGATCGAGCAGCACGGTGACGCGCGGGTGCTCGCGCACGAACGACGCCGGCATCCGCTCGTCGATCGGGCCCTGCAGGGCCGCCGCGACCGCCTCGGCCTTGCCCGCGCCGGTCGCGACGAGCAGCAGCTCGCGGGCCGAGAGGATCGTCGCGACGCCCTGGCTGATCGCGTGCGTGGGCACGGCGTCGAGGTCGCCGCCGAAGAAGCGGCGGTTGTCGAGCCGGGTGCGCTCCGCCAGCGCCACGACGCGGGTCCGCGAGTCGCGCGGCGAGCCCGGCTCGTTGAAGCCGATGTGCCCGTTGCTCCCGATGCCCAGGATCTGCACCGCGGCGCCCCCGGCCGCGGCGAGCGCCGCCTCGTGCGCGTCGGCCGCCGCGTGCGGGTCGACCGCGGCTCCGTCGGGCACGTGCAGGCGGGCGGGGTCCAGGCCCAGCGGAGCCACGACCTCGCGCTCGAGCACCGACCGGTAGCTCTCGGGGTGGCCGGCGGGCACACCGACGTACTCGTCGAGGGCGAAGGCCGAGGCCCGGGAGAGGTCGAGGCGCAGGCGGGCGAGGGCGCGGTAGAGCGGCTGAGGCGTGGATCCGGTCGCGACGCCGAGCACCGCGGCCGGGTCCGCGGCGATCACCGAGGCGACGAGGCCGGCGGCGAGGGCGCCGACCTCCTCGGGGTCTGCTCCGACGACGATGTTCACGGGGTCTCCTTGCTGGCGAGTCGGGTGTGGAAGTCGGGGAGCACCGCGTCCTCCGGCGAGAGGCCGAGGTGCTCGGTGAGCGCGACGGCGAGCAGCTGCAGCGGCACGATCGCGGGGAGCGGAGTGAGCTCCTCCGGGAGCCCCGGTGCGAGGCGCACGGCGGTGACGCTCTCGGGCAGGGGCGCGTCGGTGTCGGTCACGACGAGCAGCCCGGCGACGAGCGGCGCCGCGTAGTCGACGAGCGCGAGCGCGCGGGGCAGCAGGGGGCCGTCGAGGGCGAGGACGACCAGCGCGAGGCCGGGGCCGAGGCGGCGGTGCGGACCGTGCAGGAACTCCTCCGTCTCGACGGCCTCGACGGGGATCCGCGCGGTCTCGAGGATCTTCAGCGCTGCCTCCTGCGCCGTGGCGAGGTTCGGGCCGGAGCCGGTGATCGAGACCGAGACGGAGGCATCGAGGGACTGCGCCCATGCGCTCACGAGCGGCTCGGAGTCGAGCGCCGCGGCGACCCGGTCGGGCATCCCGGCGAGGTCCTCCGCTCCCCCGAGCACCGCGGCGAGGGTCGCGATCGTGGCGGTGAACCCCTTGGTCTTCGCGCCGACCTCCTCGGGGCCGCAGCGCAGATCGACCACGACGTCGGCGAGGCCCGGGCGCACGGGCTCCCCGGCGACGAGGACGGTGCGGGCGCCCCGGTCGCGGGCGAGGGCGAGACTGCGGAGCGTCGCGGTGCTGCGGCCGGACTGCGACACGGCGACCACCAGCGTCCGCTCGTCGATCGCATCGGGCAGGTAGTGCAGCACGTCGGTGGGCAGCGCGACCTCGACCGGGACGCCGAGCAGTCGGGCCGCGCGCCCGCGGATCACCCGGGCGGCGAAGGACGAGGTGCCGGAGCCGACGAGCAGCACGCGCTCGGGCGCCAGGGCCCCCAGGGACTCCCGCACCGCCGGCTCCAGCGGGGCGAGTGCACGCCGCAGGGCGGTCGGCTGCTCGTGGATGTACGCGCGGACGGTGCTCACGAGAACCTCACCCGGAGGACGGAGGGCGCGGAGGTGCGACCTGTCACGAGCAGGCGCAGGCCCTCGATCCGGTCGCGGCCGCCGACGTAGTCGACGAGCTCGCCCGGATCGAAGACCGGCGGGCAGTCGGGGGCCGAGCCGGTGCCCGGGCCGATCTCGAGGGTCTCGGCGCCGAGCGAGTAGCGGGCCGTGCCGCCCGCGGGGATCAGGAACGCGCCGTCGGCCAGCTCCTCGACTCCGCTCAGCACGCCTCCGGGCCGCAGCACGATCTCGCCGACCCACGAGGTGTCGGTGCCTGCGAAGTCGAGCGCCAGCTCGACCCCGTCCTCGTCGACGGACACCTCGGCGCGCGTCTCGAGCGCCACAGTGGAGGTCACGCGCGACGGGAAGCTCATCGAGCCGAAGAACCGGCCCTCGCTGCCCAGCTCGTAGTCGCCGTCGGGGCGCCTCGCCGACGCGGGCAGCGGCTGGTGGTACCCGGCCTCGACCCTCGAGGACAGCACTATCGCGGACCCCGGGACGATCGACTCCGGTCGGAACGGCCCGAGCCCGAAGAAGTGCGGGGACACCCGGACCGCCTCGACGACCAGGGCACCGCGACGGGCGCGCACGAGCACCGCCGAGTTCGCGAGCCCGGAGGCGATGCGGCGGTGCCGCGGCACGTCGCTCCCCCCGAAGACGCTCGCACTCACGGCACCGGCGCGCACCCGCACCAGGCCCGAGGAAGCGAAGACCGCGGTGCCGGAGGAGGACCACGGCGCCGACTCCGGCAGCGCGCCGGCGAGGTGCGGCCGCGCCAGCGCCTCCGCGAGGTGGATCTCGGGCTCGGTGACCCCCCGGTCGAGGATCGCGCGCACGACCGCGGCGAAGCGCCCGTCGCCGTCGGCCACCGCGAACTCGCGGAACTGCGACAGGAAGCTGCGGCCGTCGAAGCGCTCGGTCTGGTCCTGGCGGCGGGACTGCACCGTCTCGACCTGCAGGTCGTCCTCGAGGAGGTCGAGAGTGACCGCGAGGTTCCGGCGCACGGCGTCGCGGTAGCGCTCCTCCCCCGTCGCCTCGGCGATCACGAGCAGTGACGGGTTCGAGACGTAGGCGGCGTAGTTGGGGCTGCGCTCCGAGTAGAGGCCGTCGGCCTGCAGGTCGATCCCCTCGGCGAGCCACTCGTCGGCCCTCTCGCGCAGCCGCGCGTCGCCGGTCAGCGCGTGCAGCCGCAGGAGGCCCGCGGTCAGCTCCCAGCGGTGGTTCGGCGTGTGCACGCCGCCCACGAGCAGCGCCTCGACGGTGCGCAGCAGCAGCGCGCGGATCCGCTCGGCGACGCCCTCGAGGAGCGGATCGGGGTGCGCGGCGATCACGTCGAGCACGAGCGCCGCGTCGTTCACGGTGAAGCAGGTGTCCGGGGGCGAGGCGAGGTTCTCGCTGTCGAACAGGCCGTCGGGGCGCTGCATCCGCTCGAGGCGGTCGAGGAGCGGAGCCGCGGCCGACAGGACGGACGCGTCGTGGTGCCGGGGCGACTCCGGGGCCGCGAACGCCGCGACCAGGGTCTTCACTCCGCGCATCGACGGGCGGTGCGAGAGCGTCGCGGGGTCGCGCGCCTCGACGCCGGCGACGAGCCCGGCGTTCGCCTCGGCCAGCAGCCGCAGGTACTCCATGCTCAGTCCTTCAGGCCGGCGTTGACGTCGGCGCCGATCACGTACTTCTGGAACACGAAGAAGATCAGCACGAGCGGGATCATCGAGATCACCGAGGCGGGCAGCAGCACGGTCCACTCGATGTTCTCAGCGCCGACCAGGCTCCGCAGCGCCACCTGCAGCGTGTACTTCGACGGGTCGTTGAGCACGAGCAGCGGCCAGATGTAGTCGTTCCAGCGCCACTGGAACGAGAAGATCGCGAGGGTCAGCACGATCGGCCGGGCGATCGGCAGCATGATCCGGAAGAAGATCGAGAACTCGTTCGCACCGTCCATCCGCGCCGCGTCGATCAGCTCGTCGGGCACGGTGAGGAAGAACTGGCGGAACATGAAGATGCCCGTCGCCGTGATCACCGACGGGATGATGATGCCCGGCAGGGAGTTGTAGAGCCCCAGATCGCGCAGCACCGTGAAGGTGGGGTTCAGGATCACCTCGGTCGGCAGCATCGTGGTCGCCAGGATGCAGACGAACAGCAGCGAGAGCCACTTCGCCCGGTACTTCGCGAGGGCGTAGCCCGTCATCGCGCTGAAGAGCACGGTGAGCACGGTCGTCACCACGGCGACGATCAGCGTGTTGCCGAAGTAGCGCGCGAAGTCGACGCGCTCCCACGCGCGGACGTAGCCGTCGACCGTCCACTCCTCGGGGAGGAACGACAGCGGGTAGGTGAAGAGCTCGCCGCCCGGCTTGAAGGACGAGAGCAGCAGCCACAGCACGGGGAAGAGGAAGATCGCGGCGAGCAGCCACAGGATCGACGTGGGGAGGACGCTGCGCGCGAATCCGCCGGAGCGGCGCCGCTTCCGCACTCCCTTCAGCACGAGCGCGGTGGTCTCGGGAGTCGCCAGTCCGGTGCTCATGAGGCGTCCTTCTTCCGTCGTTCGAAGCCGAGCTGCACGAGGGCGATCGCGAGCAGGAGCACCATCAGCACCATCGAGGCGGCGCTGGCGTAGCCGACCTCGGCCCGCTCGAACCCGGTCTCGTAGATGTACTGCACGATCAGGCGGTTCTGGGTGCCCGGTCCGCCCTCGTTGAGCGCCTGGATCATCGCGAACTCCTTCATCGAGTTGATGGTGGAGAGCAGGATCACGAGGAAGCTCGTGGGGGCGATGCCCGGGAGGGTGATGTGCACGAAGCGCTGCCACGGGTTCGCGCCGTCGAGGGCGGCGGCCTCGTAGTAGCTGCTCGGCACGTTCTTGATCGCGGCGATGAAGAGCAGCATGTTGAACGCCGCGCCGCCCCAGGCCGAGGCGAAGACGACGACCGCCAGCGAGAGGTCCCCGTTCGAGGACCACGGCACGGCGGAGCCGCCCACCGCCTCGATGACGAAGTTGATGAAGCCGAAGTTCTCGCCGAACATCCAGCGCCAGATCACGCCGGTGACGATCGGCGAGACGAGCCACGGGATGAAGAAGATGATCTTCGCCGGCACGGAGCCGCGGGCGTTCGCGTTCACGAGCAGGCTCGCGAGGCCCAGCGACAGCACGTAGCCCAGCGGTACGGAGAGCAGCGTGTAGAGGGCCGTGCGGCCCAGCGACGCCCAGAAGTCGGGGTCGGAGAGCAGCTCCTGGTAGTTGCCGATGCCGATGAGATCGGGCGAGCCGACTCCGCGGTAGTCGGTGAAGGAGTAGAAGACCCCCAGCGCTCCGGGCCAGAGGAAGAAGAGCGCGAAGAGCACGACGACGACGGCCGTGAAGAGCACCGGGGCGAGCCGGTAGCTCGCCTGCGTGCGTCGGCGGGTGCGCCGCGGGCGGGGCGGGGTCGCGGCGGCCGCCGGGACGGCCGTGGCGACCGCGGGGCTCTCGCGGTCGAGGATGGGGCTGGTCAACGCTCTCGTCTCCTTCCGGCGGACGATCGGGCGGGCGGGGCCGCAGCCCCGCCCGCCGTCGATCGTCAGTCGCCGATCTGGTCCTCGGTGACCGAGATGATGTTCTCGATCGTGGTGTCGAGGTCCTGCTCGTCGGCGAGGTAGCGGACGACCTCGGACTTCAGGGGCTCGTTCACGAGGATCTTGTCGTTGTAGCCGTCCTCGAGCGCGCTCGCGCTCTGCACGGCCGCGGTCGGGTCGGACGCCGCGATCTCCTGGTTGTAGACGTCGAACGCCTCGGCGTTCTCGGGGTACGCGACCTCGAGGCCGGTGGTCGCGGGCAGGAAGCCCGAGATCGCCGACAGCTCCGCGTAGTTCTCGGGCTGGTACATCCAGTCGATGAAGTCCTGCGTCTGCTCCTCGACCCCTGTGCCGTCGAAGGCGACGATCCAGTTGGTGCCGAGGTTGGTCGCCTGGACCGGCTGCGCGGGGGTGCGCACCGAGGCCCAGTCGAAGGCGGTGATGTTCTGCGAGAAGTCGGTGATCTGCCAGACGCCCGAGTAGTAGGCCACGACCTGGCCGCTCTTGAACAGCGCGCTGGGGTCGTCGCCCGAGAGCCAGACCGAGCGCGGCATGAACGAGTCGTCGTTGAGCGACTTGAAGTACTCCAGGCCCGTGCGCGAGGCCTCGTTCATCTCGAACGAGCCGTCCTCCTGGCGCTCGACGCCCTTCGAGCCGAACTCGTAGAGGAAGGAGCGGAGGCGGTGCGCGGACGAGTCCATCACCATGCCGTACTTCGCGCCGGCCTTGGCCTGCACGTCCTTGATGGTCGCGACGTACTGGTCCCAGGTCCAGACCTCGTCGGGACCGGGCAGCGGGACGCCGGCCTGCTCGAAGAGGCTGGTGTTGAGGTACATGCCGACGGCGGTCAGGTCGCTCGGCAGCGCCTTCACCTTGTCGTCGTCGTTCGCGTCCTGCACGAGCAGCTCGGGCACGATGTCGGTCTTCTCGGCGACGCTCGAGAGGTCCAGCAGCTCGCTGCTCCAGATCGGGTCGAGAGCGGAGGCGCGGGCGAGGGCCGGCAGGTCGCCCGCCTGGGCGCCGTTGCGCAGCTTGGTCACGAGGTCGTCGTAGGGGATGTCGACGATCTCGACCTCGATCCCCGTCTCCTCCTCGTACTTGTCGGCCATGGCCTGGTAGCCGCCGCCCTGGGAGGCGTCGCCCGAGAGGATGAACTGGAGCTTGTCGGGGGTGCTGGAACCGCCGGTTCCGGCACAGCCCACCAGGGCGGTGAGCGTGGCGGCGGCGAGGCCGACTGCGATCGCGGAGCGAGCTTTCACGAAGGTCGCCTTTCGGTGAAGGGGAGGAGAGGGCACGTGCGGAGGGACGAGCCCAGGTGCGACTCGGTGGGGACTTTCTTATCAGTGCGATAAAGAACGGGTCAACGCGAAAACGTGTGCTGCCCGGTATTGATACGGCCCGGAAACAGGCCGTAACACGCCGGAAACGACCACACCGCCTCCCCCGGATCGGAGGCTTCTGCGGGATTGCCGAGCCGTGCGATGCTGTGGTTATATCTCGCACTGATGGAGAACTCCGAGCCGGAGCTCCGCTGATGCGATGGAAGGAGAGGCGACGATGACGACGCCCCAGCCCCGCATCGCGACCACCCGCGTGGTCACCGAGATCAACCGCACCGCGATCCTCGACGCCCTCCTCGAGCACGGCCCCCTCTCGCGCAAGCAGATCGTGCAGCGCACCGGGCTGAGCTCGGCCACCGTCGAGCGCCTCTCGGCCGCCCTGCTCTCCGAGAACCTGATCGCGGTCGACGGGCTCGAGCGCTCCTCGGGCGGGCGCCCCTCCTACCTCCTGCGCTACGCCGGCTCGTCGCGCGCCGTCGCGGCGATCGAGGTGTCCGAGACCGCGGTCCGCGGGCGGCTCGTCGACTTCGACGGCGCGAGCGTCGCGGAGGAGCGGATCGTGTTCGAGACGGGCCCCGCCTCCTCCGCCGCGACCGTGCGCCTCGAGGGCACCCTCGCGCTGGTCGAGGCCCTCGTGGCGGCCGCCGCGCAGCAGGGCCGCCTCTGCACGGGCATCGGGGTCTCGGTGCCCGGCATCGTGCACGAGGGCCGCGTGATGAACACGGTCGAGCTCGGCTGGCGCGAGATCCCGCTCGGAGCGATCATCGAGACCCGCACGGGCATCCCGACCCTCGTCGAGAACGACGCCAACGCCATCGCGTACGGCGAGTGGTCGCAGGGCGCCGCGGTCGGCACGCAGAGCGCAGCCTCGTACGTGCTGGGCGTGGGAGTCGGCGCCGGAGTCGTGAACGACGGCGCGATCTACCACGGGGCCCGCTCGGGAGCGGGCGAGATCGGCTTCCTCTTCGCCGACTCCTCCGCCCTGCGCCGCTACTTCACCGAGCAGGGCGACCTCGAGACCCGCATCGCCGCGGTCGCCGAGCGCAGCGCCTCCGGACCCGCCGCGACGGCGCGCCTGATCGACTCCGCCGCGGCCGGCGACCCGGCCGTCTCGGCCGCCGCCGACGAGCTCTTCGACCTGCTCGCCTTCTCCTGCGGCGCACTGGCCACGATCCTCGACCCCGAGGTGATCGTGCTCGCCGGGCACCTCACCCGCGCCCCGGAGTTCGCGATCGAGCAGATCTCGAAGCGGCTGGTCGGCCGCATCCCGTTCCCCCCGAGGCTCCTGGCGGGATCGCTCGGCGACGACGCCGCCCTCGTCGGCGTGGGCGAGCTGATCGCCCGACACGTGAGAGGTTCCACCTACCTTGCTCGATGAACTCCCCCTGGCCGCCGTCCGCACGGCGACCCCGCTCGCCCTGCGCATCGGGATCGACGTGGGCGGCACCAAGACCCACGTCGCCGCGGTCGGCGACGACGGCGCCCGGCTCGACCACGTCGTCCCCTCGTCGAGCTGGCGCACGGGAGCCCTGTTCTCGGACTCGGGCAATCTCGGCCGCCTGGCCGATCTGGTCCGCTCCGTCGTGCGCCTCGACGAGCGCACGACCCTCGCCGCCGGGATGCACGGCTGCGACACCCCCGCCCAGGTCGCGCTCGCCGCACGCACGCTCGAGCGGCTGCTCGCCGTGCCGGTCCGCGTCGTCAACGACGCCGAGCTGCTGGGCCACGCGGCCCGGGTCGGCGAGTGCCTCCAGATGATCGTCGGGACCGGCGCCGTGGTCGTCGGCCGCACCGCGACCGGGGCGACGATCACCGCCGACGGCTACGGCTGGCTGCTCAGCGACTTCGGCAGTGCGCCCGCGCTGCTCCGCGAGAGCGTGCGCGAGGCGCTGGTGCGGGCGGATCGCGGCGAGCTCGGCGACGACTCCCTCGTCGCGGCGCTGCGGAGCGCCTACGGGGTGCCCGATCTGACCGAGCTCGCCCTCGCCGTCACCGAGCGCGCGGGGCTGACGGAGTGGGGCGGCCACGCTCCGCTCGTCTTCGCGCACGCCGACCGCGGCTCGGCCGTGGCCCTGAACGTGATCACGGAGGCGGCGCGCCGGCTCGCGCAGAACGTGGCGTCCCTCCTGGCCCGAGGTGCTCTGGGCGACTGCGTGGTCGCAGCCGGCGGAGTGATCACGAACCAGCCGCGCCTGCAGCACGAGCTGCGGCTCGCCCTGGCCGCGGTCGCCCCCGGCGTGCGCCTCGAGGTGCTCGACGCGCCTCCCGTCGACGGGGCGCTCGTGCTCGCCGGCGCCGCCCCCGACGAGCGCCACCACCCCGCACCGTGAGAGGGGCCGGGCTCCTCGAACCCGGCCGTCGCGGCGTCGCCCTGGCCTACGCGTTCAACGGGTTCGCGCTCGCGAGCTGGACCGCGCGGCTGCCGGGCATCCGTGCCGCGGTCGACCTCGATGCCGCGGGGCTCGGCGTCCTGCTCACCGCCGGCGCGATCGGCACCCTGCTGACCGTCCCCGTCGCCGGTCGGCTCGTCGCCCGCCTCGGCGCGCTGCCCACCTACCGCCTGGCCACGCTCGTCTTCGCTGCGGCCTACACGCTGCTCACCGTCGCGCTGCTGCTCGGGCAGGTGCCGCTGCTGCTCGTCGGCAACGCGGTGCACGGAGTGGCGTTCGCGCTGACCAACGTGCCGCAGTCGATCCTCGCCGCTGGCAGCGAGCGCCGGGTCGGGCGCACGATCCTGCCGCAGTTCCACGCGGGCTACTCGATCGGATCGGCACTGGGCGCGCTGCTCGGAGGAGCGTCCTCGGCCGCCGGAGTGCCGCCGGCCGCGCAGTTCGTCGCCCTCGCCGTCGCGGCGGTCGTGGTGCGGTGGGGCATCGGCCGCCACGTCGCTCCGCTCGCCGCTTCGCTCGCCCACGAGCGCCGCTCGGCCCTCGCCGCCCGCGCCGCGGCGCTCGTGCAGAGCGGACCCGTGCCGGTCGTGCCGCGCGGGAGCCGCCGCTTCGGACTCGGCGTCTGGACGCATCCGCAGGTGCTGCTGCTCGGGCTGATCGTGTTCGCGGCCGCCCTGTCGGAGGGCACGGCCACCAACTGGTCGGCGGTCGCCGTGGTCGACGCGTTCGGAGTGACCGAGGCCGACGCCTCCCTCGGCATCACCGTGTTCCTCGTCGCGCAGACCGTGCTGCGGCTGACCGGCGGGCCGCTGATCGACCGGCTCGGGCGGGTGCGGGTGCTGACGCTGTCGTGCGCGGCGGCCGTCGCCGGCATCGCGCTGTTCGTGCTCGCTCCGGGGTACCCTGCGGCGCTGGCGGGGCTCGCGCTCTGGGGAGCCGGGTCGGCTCTGGCGGTGCCGATCGGCATCGCGGCGGCCGCGGCGGATCCGATCGACGGACCCTCGCGCGTCGCGGCGGTCACGTCGCTGTCCTCGGTCGCGAACATCGCCGGTCCGCCCGCGATCGGCGCGCTCGCGGTGCCGCTGGGCGTCCGCCCGGCGATGCTGGCGGTGGCGGTCGTCGTCGCCGCGGCGGTCGCGGCGGCTCCCCGCGCGCTGCGCCCGCGGCGCTGAGGATGCACCCGCGGACGGAACCGCGGCAACCCCTGGGGCGCGCCTCCCGGGCGGGCGCAGACTGGCACCGGCCCCGCCGACCGGCGGGCGCTCTTCGACGGAAGGAACGACCATGGACCTCGGTGGACTCGGCGACAAGGCCAAGGACTTCGCGAGCAGCGACAAGGGCGAGAAGATGACCGACCAGGGTCTCGACAAGGCCGGCGACGCCGCGGGCAAGGCCTCGGGCGGGAAGTTCGACGGACAGATCGACGGCGCCGAGAAGGCCGCCGACCAGCGCATCGGCGACGAGTAGCCGCTCCGCCGACTCGACGCGGACGGGGCCCTGCGGACGGCGCGGGCCCCGTTCCGCGTCCCCTCGGCGCCGGCCGCCCGGTCGAGTGGGCGCCCAACGGGCCCGCTGCCCGCCCGGACCCCGGACGGCGCCGGGCCGCGAGCGGCGCCCGATCAGGCCGCGCGCAGAGCCCGGAGCAGCGCCAGCACGACGACCGCCGAGCGATCCGCCGCGTCGTCGACGTGCGCCTCGAACTGCCCCGGAGCGCACAGGTCCGAGATCCCGCGGACCGACACGAACGGCACCCCGTGCACGTGCGCCGTCTGCGCGAGCGAGACCGACTCCATGTCGGTCGCCAGCGCCGCGGGGAACGCCCCGAGCACCCGCTCGACGTGGTCGCCCGAGACGAACACGTCGCCCGACACGATCAGCCCGCGGCGCACCGTGACCGCGCCGCCCGGCACCTCGGCGACCAGCTCGGCCGCCAGGGCGGGAGCGTGCCCGGAGTAGCGCGCCGGCATGCCGGGCACCTGTCCGAGCGCGTAGCCGAAGGCCCGCGCGTCGGCGTCCGTCTGCACGTACTCGTCGCCGACGACCACGTCGCCGACCCGCACGTCCGCGCCCAGCCCCCCGGCCGATCCGGCACTGATCACGAGCGGTGACGGGTCCTGGAGGACCGCCGCCGTCAGTCCGCCCGCCGCGTTCACGAGACCCACGCCCGTGCGGACCAGCAGCACGGCCCCGCCGTCGATCTCGAGGTCGTACTGCAGCGCGTTGCCGACGATCCGCGGCTCGGAGGCGCGCTCGGCCCTCGCGAGGAACGGCTCCGCCTCCTCGTCCATCGCCACCAGGACGATCGCGTCGCTCACGCGGTCACCGTCTCCCACTCGTCGCGCTGCGCGAGGAACGTGCGCGCCGCCTCCTGCGCGCCCTCGAGTGAGTGGTTCGCGCCCCAGCCGCACTGCGTCTCGTTCGCGGCGGGCACCTCGTCGGCCTCGGTGATGTCGCGGAGGGTGTCCTCGACGAGCGAGAGCACCTCGGTCAGCTCCGGCTCGCCCGACAGGATCAGGTAGAAGCCGGTCTGGCAGCCCATCGGCGAGAAGTCGACCACGCGATCGGAGTGGTTCCGCGACTTCTCGGCGAAGAGGTGCTCGAGCGAGTGCACGGTCGGCATCTCGAGGTGGGCGCGGTTGGGCTGGGTGAACCGCACGTCGTACTTCACGAGCCGGCTGCCGCCCGGCAGGGTCTTCGCGTCGGCGAGGCGCACGTACGGCGCGGCGACGGTGCGGTGGTCGAGGTTGAACGACTCGACGTTCATGCGCGGCTGATCCACGGTGGTCTCCTTCGCTGGGGTCCCTCCATTGTCCTCCGCCCGCACTCGTCATTCACTGATCGAGCAGCCCGTGCAGAGGGCGAGCCCGCTAACTCCGGGAGCCTTGCTGGTCGAGTAGCCCCGCAGGGGCGTATCGAGACCCACTGGTTCCAGCAGGCCGGTCGTCCGCCCCCGCCCTCGGGAGAGGGTGGATCTCGATACGCCCGCTGCGCGGGCTACTCGATCAGCGAACTCCAGGCCTCACCCCAAGGCGACGTCTCCCCGGAGACCCCTCATCCCCTCAGGCCCCCGGCACGAACCGGTAGCCCATCCCCGCCTCCGTCAGCAGGTACCGCGGGTGCGACGGGTCGGGCTCGAGCTTCTTGCGCAGCTGCGCCAGGTAGAGGCGCAGGTAGCCGGTGTCGGTGACGTGGGTCGGCCCCCAGATCTCGTCCAGCAGCGAGCGGCGCGTGACCAGCCTGCCCGCGTTCCGCACCAGGATCTCGAGCACCTGCCACTCCGTCGGGGTGAGCCGCACCGAGGCCCCCGCCCGCGTCGCGCTCTTCGCGACCAGGTCGATCGTCACCTCGCCGATGACCACGAGCGGCTCGCCGTCGGCCGGCTGCACGCGCCGCGAGAGGGCCCGGATGCGCGCGAGCACCTCGTCCATCGAGAACGGCTTCGTCACGTAGTCGTCGGCTCCGGCGTCGAGCGCGTCGACCTTGTCGGCGGCGCCCGTCCGCCCCGACACCACGAGGATCGGCGCGCTCGTCCAGCCGCGCAGCGCGTGGATCACCTCGACCCCGTCCAGCCGCGGCATGCCCAGATCGAGCATGTAGAGGTCCGGATGCTCGTCCACGGCCCGGTTGACCGCCTCCGTGCCGTCGCCCGCGGTCACGACCTCGTAGCCGCGCGCCGTGAGCGTGATGCGCAGGGCCCGCAGGATCTGCGGGTCGTCGTCGGCGATCAGGATCTTCACGCGTCCCCCTCGGTGGTGGTCGACGCCAGCGGCAGCGTCACCACCATGGTCAGTCCGCCTCCCGGCGTGTCCTCGGTCTCGAGTGTGCCGCCCATGCCCTCGGTGAACCCCTTCGACAGGGCGAGTCCCAGGCCCAGCCCCGTCAGGTTGTCGTCGTCGCCCAGGCGCTGGAACGGCACGAAGATCTGCTCCCGGCGCTCGGGGGCGACACCCGGTCCGTGGTCGACGATCCGGATCTGCCCGGAGCCGCCGAACGCGCTCGTCGCGATGCGCACCCGGGTCCCGGGAGGCGCGTAGCGGGCGGCGTTGGCCAGCAGGTTCACGACGACGCGCTGCAGCAGCCCCGCGTCGGCGAGCATCGCGGGCCCGTCGAGATCGAGGTCGAGGTCGACCTCGCCGGGTCCGAGTCCGAGCTCGTCCAGCGCCGGCAGCACCACGTCGGCCGCGTCCAGCGGAGCGAGCGCCACGGCGAGCGCGCCCGCCTCGAGCCGTGTGACGTCGAGCAGGTCGGTGACGAGCGCGGCCAGCACGGTCAGGCTCTCGTCGGCGGTGGCGAGCAGCTCCTGCCGGTCGCGATCGCTCCACGCGATGTCAGGCGAGCGCAGCCCGCTCACGGCGGCCGTCGCGGCGGCGAGCGGGCGGCGCAGGTCGTGGCTGACCGCCGACAGCAGGGCGCTGCGCACCCGGTCGGTCTCGGCCAGCGGAGCGAGCTCGCTCGCCGTCTCGGTCAGCGCCGCGTTCTCGAGGACGGAGTCGAGCTGCGCCGCGATCACCTGCAGCAGCCGCCGCTCGCTCGCCTCGAGCTCGCGGCCGTGCAGCTCGAGCACGGCGCTGCGCCCGACGGGCACCGCCACCGGATCCTCCTGCGGCTCCCCGTCGACGGCCACGACCGCTCCGTCGCGCACGAGCCGCACGCCGGTGAGCCCGAACGCCTCGCGCGCGCGCTCGAGGATCGCCTGCACGGCGCCCTGCCCGCGGATCACCCCGCCCGCGATCGTCGCGAGCATCTCGGCCTCGGCGCCCGACCGCTCCGCCGCCCGCGAGCGCCGCGCGGCCCGGTCGACGACCGAGCTGACCAGCACCGCGTTCACCACGTAGAGCGCGAGGGCGAGCGCGTGCAGCGGCTCGTCGACCGTGATCGTGTAGAGCGGATCGACGAAGAAGAAGTCGAGCGTGAGCCCCGAGAGCACGGCCGCGAACAGCGCCGGCCAGATCCCTCCGATCAGCGCCACGAGCACCACGAGCAGCTGGTACGAGAGCACGTCGCTCGTGATCGACTCGTCGTTCCGCAGCATCGACAGCAGCCAGGTGAGCAGCGGCCCGCCGACGAGGGCGAGGCCCATCCCGGCCAGCCGGCGCCGCAGGGTCAGCGCGCCCGCGCGCCGGGGCAGCAGGGCGCTCCTCCCCGCCGCCGAGTGGCTGACGATGTGGACGTCGATGTTGCCGGACTCGCGGATGACGGTCGCGCCGATGCCCGGGGTCAGGGCCGCGGCGAGCCTGCTGCGGCGGCTGACGCCCAGCACGAGCTGAGTGGCGTTGACCGAGCGGGCGAACTCGACCAGCGCGCGCGGCACGTCCTCGCCGACGACCTGGTGGTAGCTGCCGCCGAGCGACTCGACCAGCGCGCGCTGCGCCTCGAGCAGGTCGGGGCGCGGCGACCGCAGCCCGTCGGGCGACACCACGTGCACCGCCAGCAGGTCGCCCCCGGAGGAGCGCGCCGCGATCCGCGCCCCGCGCCGCAGCAGGGTCTCGCCCTCCGGCCCTCCGGTGAGCGTCACGACGACGCGCTCGCGCGCCTCCCATGTGCTGTCGATGCCCTGCTCGACGCGGTAGTCGCGGAGCGCGCTGTCGACCTCGTCGGCCAGCCAGAGCAGGGCGAGCTCGCGCAGCGCCGTGAGGTTGCCGAGGCGGAAGTAGTTCGAGAGCGCCGCGTCGATGCGCTCGGGCGGGTAGACGCGGCCGTCGGCGAGGCGGTCGCGCAGGGCCTGCGGAGCGAGATCGACCACCTCGATCTGGTCGGCGGCGCGCAGCACCGCATCCGGGATCGTCTCGCGCTGAGGCGCCCCGGTGATCGCGTGCACCACGTCGTTGAGCGACTCGATGTGCTGGATGTTGACCGTCGAGAACACGGTGATGCCGGCGTCCAGCAGCGTCCGGACGTCCTGCCAGCGCTTGTCGTGGCGCGAGCCGGGGGCGTTCGTGTGCGCGAGCTCGTCGACCAGGGCGATGTCGGGGCGGCGGGCGAGGACCGCGTCCAGGTCCATCTCCTCGAGCGCGACTCCGCGGTGCTCGACGCGGCGGCGCGGCACGACCTCGAGGCCCTCGAGTACGGCGGCGGTGGCGGAGCGGCCGTGCGTCTCGACCACGGCGACCACGACGTCGCGGCCCTCGTCGGCGAGCCGGCGGCCCTCCTCGAGCATCGAGTAGGTCTTGCCGACGCCGGGCGCCGCACCCAGCAGCACGCGCAGGCGGCCCTTCGTCATGCTCCTGGCCTCACCCTCGGCTCGCAGGACCGGCGCGCGGGAGGCGGGCCGCTCGCGATTCTACGAGCCGGGGGTGGGGTGCGGAGGAGCCGCTCGTCCGGCCGGCACCGCGTCACAGCCGGGCCAGCGCGAGATTCAGCTCGAGCACGTTCACGGTCTCCTCGCCGAGATACCCGAGCTCGCGCGGCTGCACCGCGTTCCCGACGAGCGCGCGCACGTCCTCCACCGCGAGTCCGCGGGCCAGAGCGACGCGGGCCGCCTGCAGCAGGGCGTACTCCGGGCTGATGTCGGGATCCAGGCCCGAGGCGGAGGCGGTCAGCGCGTCGGCGGGCACCTCGGCCGGGTCGACGCCCTCGACCGCGGCGATCGCGGCGCGGCGCTCCTGGATCGAGGCGACGAGCTCGGCGTTCTCGGGTCCGAGGTTGCTGCCGCCGGAGGCACCCGCGTCGTAGCCCGCCGCGGACGGCCGCGACTGGAACCACTCCGGCAGCGGGGCGCCCGCGGCGTCGGTGGAGGACTGGCCGATCAGCGTCGAGCCGACCACCCGGCCGTCGGCGGACACGAGCGAGCCGTTCGCCTGGGCGGGCAGGGCGAGCTGCCCGACGCCGAGGACGACGAGCGGATAGCCGAGCCCGAGGACCGCGGTCATCGCGATCATCGCGCGCAGGGCGACGGAGTAGGTGCGGAGGGTCATGGTCTCTCTTCTTCCAGAAGCAGTGGGAGGGTTCCCGCGGGACGTCCCTCGAGGCATGCCCGAAGAGGCATGTGCTGGGGCGTCCCGCGGACGGGTCCGTCAGAACCCGGGGATCGTCGCGACGACGAGGTCGATGAGCTTGATCCCGACGAACGGAGCGACGACTCCGCCGAGCCCGTAGACGAGCAGGTTGCGGCTGAGCACCTTGGACGCGGACAGCGGCCGGTAGGCGACCCCGCGCAACGCCAGCGGGATCAGCGCCACGATCACCAGGGCGTTGAACACGATCGCCGAGAGGATCGCCGAGGACGGCGAGTGCAGCTGCATCACGTTGAGCACCGCGAGCCCGGGGAAGACCCCGGCGAACATCGCCGGGATGATCGCGAAGTACTTCGCCACGTCGTTCGCGATCGAGAACGTGGTGAGCGCCCCGCGGGTGATCAGCAGCTGCTTGC
The DNA here is from genome assembly GCF_001995175.1 of Rathayibacter rhapontici. Lineage (GTDB taxonomy): Bacteria > Actinomycetota > Actinomycetes > Actinomycetales > Microbacteriaceae > Rathayibacter. The sequence continues at coordinate 121,745 of NZ_MUKN01000001.1, read as the reverse complement.
CGATCCGCACGATGTCGATGAGCTTCGTCGGGTCGGAGTCGAGGTCGACCATGTTGCCGGCCTCCTTCGCCGCCGAGGTGCCCGTGTTCATCGCCACGCCCACGTCGGCCTGCGCGAGGGCCGGGGCGTCGTTCGTGCCGTCCCCGGTCATCGCGACGAGGTGGCCGCCCTCCTGCTCGCGGCGGATGAGCGCGAGCTTGTCCTCGGGGGTCGCCTCGGCGAGGAAGTCGTCGACCCCCGCCTCCGCCGCGATCGCACGCGCCGTCAGCGGGTTGTCGCCCGTGATCATCACGGTGCGGATGCCCATCGCGCGGAGCTCCGCGAAGCGCTCGGCCAGTCCGTCCTTCACGACGTCCTTGAGGTGCACGACTCCCAGCACCCGGGCGCCCGAGCCGTCCTTCACGGCGACGACGAGCGGAGTGCCGCCGCTGCCCGAGACCGCGTCGACCGATTGCGCGAGCTGCGCGGCGAGGGGCGCGGCGAGGGGACCCTCCTGCTCGACCCAGGCGCGCACCGCCGCGGCGGCGCCCTTGCGGATGGCGGTGCCGTCGGCCAGGTCGAGCCCGCTCATCCGCGTCTGCGCCGTGAACGGCACGACGATCGCCCGCTCGGGCTCCAGGACCGTGCGGCCGGAGGCGACCGCCAGATCCACGATCGACCGCCCCTCGGGAGTCGGATCGCTGAGCGAGGACGACGCGGCGGCGTCCGCCAGCGCGGCCTGCGCCACTCCCGCGACCGGGAGGAACTCGGTGGCCCGCCGGTTGCCGTACGTGATGGTGCCGGTCTTGTCGAGCAGCAGCGTCGTCACGTCGCCGGCCGCCTCGACGGCGCGTCCCGACATCGCGAGCACGTTGCGCTGCACGAGCCGGTCCATGCCCGCGATGCCGATGGCCGAGAGCAGGGCGCCGATGGTGGTCGGGATGAGGCAGACCAGCAGTGCCACGAGCACGGGCACGCTGACCGGGGCCGCCGCGTACGACGCGATCGGGTTGAGCGTCAGCACGACGATCACGAACACGATCGACAGGCTCGCCAGCAGGATGTCGAGCGCGATCTCGTTCGGCGTCTTCTGCCGCGAGGAGCCCTCGACCAGTCCGATCATGCGGTCGACGAAGGTCTCGCCCGGCTTCGCGGTGATGCGCACGACGATGCGGTCCGAGAGCACCCGGGTGCCGCCGGTGACCGCGCTGCGGTCTCCCCCGCTCTCGCGGACGACCGGAGCGGACTCGCCCGTGATCGCGGATTCGTCCAGGGAGGCGATGCCCCAGACGATGTCGCCGTCGCCGGGAACGAGGTCCCCCGCCTCCGCCACGACGACGTCGCCGAGCTGCAGCGACGAGGACGGCACCTCGCGCAGCTCGGACGCCGCCGCCGACGGATCCGCCGGGTCGTAGCCGACGACGCGGCGGGCCGGAGTGCTGGTGCGCGTCCTGCGCAGGCTCTCGGCCTGCGCCTTGCCGCGGCCCTCGGCCACCGACTCCGCGAGGTTCGCGAAGACCACCGTGAGCCAGAGCCACAGGGCGATGCCCGCGGTGAACGTCACCGGCACGGTCGAGCCGCCCGACGGCTCCGGCCCGCCGAGGAACGGCTCGGCGATCGCCAGCACCGTGAGCAGCACCGCCCCGATCTCCACGAGGAGCATCACCGGGTTGTGCCGCATCAGGCGCGGATCGAGCTTCCGGACGGCGCCCGGCAGAGCGGCGGCGAGTCGGCGCGGCCCGAAGGCGGCGCGCTCCGCTCGGGGAGCCGGGACCGGCTCGACGGGCGGTGCGGTGAGAGTGGACGACATGATCAGAGCCCTTCCGCCAGGGGTCCCAGCGCGAGTACGGGGAAGTAGGTGAGGGCGGTGACGACGATCGTCACTCCCACGAGGAGGCCGACGAACTGCGGCCGCGCGGTGGGCAGGGTGCCCGCGCTCGCGGGCACCGCCTTCTGCGCGGCGAGCGATCCGGCGAGCGCGAGGACCAGCACGATGGGCAGGAAGCGGCCGAGCAGCATCGCGACTCCGAGAGCCGTGTTCAGCCACGGAGTGCTCGCCGTGAGCCCCGCGAACGCCGAGCCGTTGTTGTTCGCGGCAGAGGTGAAGGCGTAGAGCACCTCCGACAGGCCGTGCAGGCCGGGGCTCAGGATCGACGTGCTCTCGACGTCCTCCCGCACCCCCGGGATCGCGAAGCTCAGCGCGGTGCCGGTGAGCACCAGCGTCGGGGTGACCAGGATGTACAGGCTCGCGAGCGTGATCTCGCGCTGCCCGAGCTTCTTGCCCAGGTACTCCGGAGTGCGGCCGACCAGCAGCCCGCCCACGAACACGGCGAGGATCGCGAGCACGAGCATCCCGTAGAGCCCCGAGCCGACGCCGCCCGGCGCGACCTCGCCGAGCATCATGTTCAGCATCGGCATCATGCCGCCGAGCGCCGTGGCGGAGTCGTGCATCGAGTTCACCGCGCCGGTCGAGGTGAGCGTGCTCGCGCTGCCGAACAGCGTCGACCCGGCGATGCCGAAGCGGGTCTCCTTGCCCTCCATCGCGGCTCCCGCGGCCTGCGCCGCCGACCCGCCGCCGGCCAGCTCGAGCGCGGTGAAGGCGCCGAGCGACACGGTGAAGACCACCGCCATGGCGGCGAGGATCGCGCGGCCCTGCCGCACGTCGCCGACCATCCGCCCGAAGGTGCGCGGCAGGCTGAACGGGATCGCCAGCATGAGCACGATCTGCAGGAGATTCGTCCAGGCCGAGGGGTTCTCGAACGGATGCGCGGAGTTCGCGTTGAAGTACCCGCCGCCGTTCGTCCCCAGCATCTTGATCGCCTCCTGCGACGCGACCATGCCGCCCGGGATGCTCTGCGCGCCGCCCGTCAGCGTCTCGACCTCGAGCGGGGCCGCGAGGTTCTGCACCACGCCGCCCGCGACCAGCACGATCGCGGCCACGATCGACAGCGGCAGCAGCAGGCGCAGCACTCCGCGGGTCAGGTCGACCCAGAAGTTGCCGAGCGTGCCGGAGGAGCGCCGCGCGAACCCGCGGATCAGCGCCACCGCGACGGCCAGGCCGACCGCGGCCGAGACGAAGTTCTGCACCGCGAGACCGGCGAGCTGCACCGTGTGGCCGAGGGTGAGCTCCGGCGAGTACGACTGCCAGTTCGTGTTGGTGACGAACGAGATCGCGGTGTTGAACGCGACCCCCTCCGGCACGGCGGGCAGCCCGGGCGAGCCGGGCAGCACGGCCTGCAGGCGCTGCATCCCGTAGAGCAGGAGCACGCCGATCAGCGAGAAGGCGAGCACGGCGCGCAGGTACGCGCGCCAGCTCTGCTCCGACGAGGAGTCGACCCCGATCACGCGGTAGAGACCGCGCTCGAGGGCGAGGTCGCGGCTCGAGGAGTAGAGGCGCGCCATGCCGTCGCCCAGCGGGCGGTGCACGAGCGCGAGGGCGAGGCCGACCGTGGCGACCTGGAGGACGGCGAGCAGCGTGCCCATCAGAACCGCTCCGGCCGCACGAGCGCGACGAGCAGGAGCACCACGGCGCCGATCGCGAGGACCGCGGCGAGCGCGTCGAAGACGATCACCGCGACTCCTCCGGCTCGCGGGCCGCACGGGAGTCGGCGGCGCGGACCGGAGGGCCGAGCTTCTCGACCCCCTTCGCGGCGAGGCCGACGACGAGGAACAGGGCGAGCACACCGAGGAGGTGGGCGAGGTCGAGCACGGAGGACTCCATCCGGAGGCGGACAGCGCTCGAACGAGCGCACGAGTCCCGATGCAACACCCGCGCGCGGCCCCCGGATCCGCTCCTCACGGTTTCCCTACGGCCCACCCCGGAATGCTCACGGTTCCCCTACGGCAGGCGCCGTGAGAGCGGTCTCCCCCTGCAACAGCGGGGCTGCGGCCGTGAAGGTCACGGTTTCGCAACGGTCTCCCGCGCGCTTTACAGCAGCCGGGCCGCGCAATATGTTGTCTCCGTGGACAAAGCCCTTCGGGGCTCCCCGCCCCTCCCGGGCGACGACACGACGGCGTGCATCCATCCGTGCACGCTCTCGCGCCGTCCTTCTCACTCGGACACTGCTTTCAGAGAGGAATGCACTCCATGAAGTTCTCGCGTGGACTCACGACGCTGGCCACCGCCGGCATCATCACCCTCGGCCTCGCCGCCTGCTCGGCCAGCCCCGCCAACTCCGGCGCGCCGCGAGCGGCGAGGGCGCCGAGGGCGACTGCACCGTCGGCATCTCGATGCGACCCGCAGCCTCGAGCGCTGGATCAACGACGGCGAGGGACTCCAGTCCCAGCTCGAGGACGAGGGCTGCACCGTCGACCTCCAGTACGCCGACAACAAGACCGACCAGCAGATCTCGCAGATCCAGAACCAGATCGCCGGCGGCTCCAAGATCCTCGTGATCGCGGCCATCGACGGAGAGGCGCTCGCGCCGGTCCTGTCCGAGGCGAAGAAGCAGAACGCCACCGTCATCGCCTACGACCGTCTGATCAACGGCACCGCCGACGTCGACTACTACGCGACGTTCGACAACTACAAGGTCGGCCAGCTCCAGGGCCAGTACATCGAGGAGACCCTCGACCTCGCGAACGCCGCGGGCCCCTTCACCCTCGAGCCCTTCGCCGGCAGCCCCGACGACAACAACGCCAAGTTCTTCTTCTCGGGCGCGTGGGACGTCCTGCAGCCCTACGTCGAGAGCGGCAAGCTCGTCGTCCCGTCGGGCAAGTCGCCCGCCTCGAACGACGACTGGGCCTCCATCGGCATCCAGGGCTGGGCCTCCGACAAGGCGCAGTCCGAGATGGACAACCGCCTCTCCTCCTTCTACACGGGCGACCAGAAGGTCGACGTCGTGCTCTCCCCCAACGACAGCCTCGCGATCGGCATCGAGGCGTCGCTGAAGTCCGCCGGCTACGCGCCCGGCGCCGACTACCCGGTGATCACCGGTCAGGACGCCGACAAGGCCAACGTCAAGGCGATCCTCGCCGACGAGCAGTCCATGACCGTGTGGAAGGACACCCGCACCCTGGGCGACCGCGTCTTCCAGATGGTGCAGTCGATCGTCGCGGGCGAGGAGCCCGAGGTGAACGACACCGAGACGTACGACAACGGCGAGAAGGTCGTCCCCTCCTACCTCCTCGAGCCGCAGGTCGTCGTGAAGGACGACGTGCAGTCGACCCTCGTCGACTCCGGCTTCCTGAAGGCCGGTGACGTCGGGCTCTGATCCCGAGGCGGGGGCGGGGAGGAGTGATCCTCCCCGCCCCCGCTCACCCCGTCCTCACCCACCACGACCACGAAGCGAGGCCCCGTTGGCCAGTCCCATCCTCATCATGCGCGACATCGTCAAGGAGTTCGGCGGCGGCGTCCGCGCCCTCGACGGCGTCTCGCTCTCGGTGCAGCCCGGCGAGGTGCACGCGATCTGCGGCGAGAACGGCGCCGGCAAGTCGACGCTGATGAAAGTCCTCTCGGGCGTGTACCCCACCGGCAGCTTCGAGGGCGCGATCGAGTTCGAGGGCCGGGCGGCCCAGTACCGCTCGATCAACGACAGCGAGGCCGACGGCATCGTGATCATCCACCAGGAGCTCGCCCTCAGCCCCTACCTCTCCATCGCCGAGAACATCTTCCTCGGCAACGAGAAGTCCAAGCGCGGAGTCATCGACTGGAACGCGACCAACGCCGAGGCGGCGACGCTGCTCGCGCGGGTCGGCCTCGCCGAGAACCCCGCGACCAAGATCCTCGAGCTCGGAGTCGGCAAGCAGCAGCTCGTCGAGATCGCCAAGGCCCTGGCCAAGCGCGTGAAGCTCCTCATCCTCGACGAGCCCACCGCGGCGCTGAACGACGAGGACAGCGACCACCTGCTGGGCCTGATCGACCAGCTGCGCCGTCAGGGCATCACCTGCATCATCATCAGCCACAAGCTGAAGGAGATCCGCGCGATCGCGGACACCGTCACGATCATCCGCGACGGCCGCACGATCGAGAGCTTCGCGATGACGGCGGAGCAGGCGAGCGAGAGCCGCATCATCCGCGCGATGGTGGGCCGCGACCTCAACAGCATGTTCCCGCCGCGCGATCCCCAGATCGGCGAGGAGAAGCTGCGCGTCGAGAACTGGACCGTGCACCACCCCGTCGACGTCGACCGCGTGGTCGTCGAGGACGCCTCCTTCACCGTGCGCGCCGGCGAGATCGTCGGATTCGCGGGGCTGATGGGCGCGGGCCGCACCGAGCTCGCGATGAGCATCTTCGGCCGCAGCTACGGCACCGGCATCTCGGGCCGCGTCTTCAAGGACGGCAAGGAGATCCAGACCCGCACCGTCGACGAGGCGATCCGCAACGGCCTCGCCTACGCGACCGAGGACCGCAAGCGCTACGGCCTCAACCTCATCGGCGACATCACCGTCAACGTCTCGGCCGCCGCGCTCTCGCGCCTCGCCCGTCTCGGAGTGATCGACAAGCACCGCGAGTACAAGGTCGCCGACTCGTACCGCTCGAAGATGAACATCAAGGCCCCGAGCGTCTCCGCCGTCACCGGCAAGCTCTCGGGCGGCAACCAGCAGAAGGTCGTCCTCTCGAAGTGGATCTTCTCGGGTCCCGACGTGCTGATCCTCGACGAGCCCACCCGCGGCATCGACGTGGGGGCCAAGTACGAGATCTACGGCATCATCAACGAGCTCGCGGCCCAGGGCAAGGCCGTCGTCGTGATCTCGTCCGAGCTGCCCGAGCTGATCGGGCTCTCCGACCGCATCTACACCATCTCCGAAGGCCGCATCTCGGGCGAGGTCGCCCGCGCCGATGCGACCCAGGAGCACCTCATGCACTTCATGACCGCAGGGAAGGACCAGGCCCGATGAGCGCCACGACCACCACAGCGCCGAGCGGCACGCCCGCGAACACGCCGTCCACGCCGCCGCGGCGCGGGCTCCGGATGAACGTCAACTTGCGCCAGTACGGCATCCTCGCCGCGCTCGGCGTCATCATCCTGCTCTTCCAGCTCCTGACCGGCGGGCGCCTGCTCCTGCCCGGCAACGTGAACAACCTGATCCAGCAGAACGCCTACGTGCTGATCCTCGCGATCGGCATGGTGATGGTGATCATCGCCGGCCACATCGACCTCTCGGTCGGCTCGGTCGTGGCGATGGTCGGAGCGATCTCGGCGATCGCGATGAACAACTGGGGCCTGCCCTGGGGAGTCGCCGTCGTGGTGGCGCTGCTCACCGGAGCACTGGTCGGCGCCTGGCAGGGCTTCTGGGTGGCGTTCGTGGGCATACCCGCGTTCATCGTGACCCTCGCGGGCATGCTGATCTTCCGCGGATTCACGCTCGTCCTGCTCACGGGCGGCACGATCAACGGCCTCCCGACCGCCTTCACCGCCATCGGAGCCGGCTGGCTCCCGGGCGTCCTCGGCGGCATCCTCGGCCGCGACGCGCTCACCCTGCTGCTCGGAGTCGTCGTCTCGGCGGTCCTCGTCGTGCAGCAGCTGCGCACCCGCGCCACGCTCCGCCGCCTCGAGCTCCCGCGCGAGCCGATCGCGTCCTTCTGGATCAAGGCCGGCATCGCGGTCGTCGCGATCATGGCCCTCGCCTGGCTGCTCGCGGGCTACAGCGGCACCCCGATCATCCTGATCGTGCTCGCCGTGCTGATCCTCGCCTACAGCTTCGTCCTCGGCCGCACCGTGTTCGGCCGCCACATCTACGCGATGGGCGGCAATCTCTTCGCCGCGATGATGTCGGGCGTGAAGACGAAGTGGGTCAACTTCTTCATCTTCGTGAACATGGGCGTGCTGGCCGGAGTCGCCGGCGTCGTCAGCACGGCCCGCGCGGGCGGCGCCGTCGCCTCCGCCGGCCAGAACTACGAGCTCGACGCGATCGCCGCGGTCTTCATCGGAGGAGCAGCGGTGCAGGGCGGAGTCGGCACCGTCGTCGGCGCGGTCATCGGCGGCCTCGTGATGGGCGTGCTCAACATGGGCCTGTCGATCCTGTCGGTCGACGCCGCGTGGCAGATGGCCATCAAGGGCTTCGTGCTGCTGCTCGCCGTCGCGTTCGACATCTTCAACAAGCGGCGGGCGGGCGGCCGCTAGCCGCTCCCGGATCGCCTCGGGCGGGCCCTCTACTATGACGGGGCCCGCCCGAGTCGTCCGACCGCGCCGCGGGCCGCACCGACGAGAGACGGGTCAGCATGGCAGGAGCAGTCGGCGCCTCGAGCAACGCTCTGCTCCGCCGCCACAACCTCGCCGCGATCGCCACGCTGGTCCACCGCTCCGGGCCCCTCAGCCGTGCCGAGCTCTGTCAGCGGACGGGTCTGAACCGCTCCGCCGTCGCGAACCTGGTCGGCGAGCTGTCCGGCCTGGGCTGGGTGGAGGAGGAGACGACGGCTCCCACGGGCCGCATCGGCCGCCCGAGCGCCACCGTCGTCCCCGGTCGCGCGTTCGCCGTCGTCGGAGTCCACCTCGACACCGACGCGATCATCGTCGGCCTCGTCGGGATGAACGGCGACCTCCTGCGCCGCGTCCGCTTCGACACCCCCACTCCCGCCACCCCCGACACCGTCCTGCGCGTCGTCTCGGGCATCGTCGACGGCTTCCGCTCCGAGAAGGAGGGGCACCGCATCCTGGTCGGCGCGGGCGTCGCGGTCCCGGGCCTGGTGCACGCCGACTCCGGCTTCGTGCACATCGCGCCGCACCTGGGCTGGCGCGACGTCGACCTCGCGAAGCGCCTCGGCCGCGCACTCGCGCTGCCGGTCGCGGTCGGCAACGACGCGAGCCTCGGCGCGATCGGCGAATCGCTCTTCGGAGCCGCGCGGGGCGTGGCCGACGTCGTCTACGTCACCGGCGGCGCGAGCGGCATCGGCGGCGGCGTGATCATCGACGGCCTCCCGCTGCGCGGCTCCTCCGGATTCGCGGCCGAGCTCGGCCACACCCTGGTCGCCGCGGGCGGGACCCGCTGCGGCTGCGGCCGCCACGGCTGCCTCGAGGCCGAGGTGCGGATGCGCTCCCTCCTCGACGTCCTCGGCGCGCGGGTCCTCGACCAGGACGAGCTCGACATCGCGCTCGGCACCTCCCGCGACCCCGCGGTCCTCGCCGAGGTCGCCCGCCAGGTCGACCTGCTGGCCGAGGGCCTCTCCACCTTCATCAACCTCTTCAACCCCACCTCCGTCGTCCTCGGCGGCTTCCTCGGCTCCCTCCTCACCGTCGACCGCGAGCGCCTGGCCGCGCGGGTCTCGGCGCGCGCCCTCAGCGACCTCGCCCGCGGCGTCCGGATCGAGCGCGCGGCACTCCGATCGCGTCTGGAGCTCGTGGGCGCCGCGGAGCTGCCCTGGCGGCGGGCGCTCGCGGATCCCGCAGCCGTCGGCGGCGGCTCCCCCGAGCCGGACCCGGTCGCCGCGACCGCGTCCGTCGACGCCCGCTGGTGAGCGCGGCGCCCCGGACCGGTGAGCCCCGCTCGCCGCAGAAGAAGGAGAACGTCGTGGCCGGCTTCACCGAGACGATCATCGAGGAGTTCCGCGCGAACGGCGGAACGGTGACGACCGCCGGCTTCGGCCGCTCGCTGGTGCTGCTGCACTACGTCGGCGCCCGCTCCGGCGAGGAGCGCATCGCGCCGCTGATGGCGCTGCACCCCTCGGACGACGTCCGGCTCCTGGCCGCCTCCGCCGCGGGCGCGCCGAAGCACCCCGCCTGGTTCCACAACCCCGTCGCCGAGCCCGGCACCGTGATCGAGACTCCCGACCACGGCACCGTCCCCGTCCGGGCCCGCATCCTCGAGGGCGCCGAGCGCGACGCCGGCTGGAGGCTCTTCACCGACGCCTCCGACGGCTTCGCCGGCTACGAGAAGAAGACGACCCGCGTCATCCCCGTCGTGGAGCTCACCCGCCGCTGACCTCTCCCGCGAGACCCGAGCCGCGTCCTCAGCGGAACGGCACCGGCACGATGTCCGGCGTGCTCCAGCGCAGCGCGATCCGCTCGCCGAACCCGTCGCGCCGCAGCTCCGTCTCGAGCGCGTCGATCACGAGCGGCAGCAGCCGCCGGTGCTCCGTCATCACGTCGAGCACGAGCACCGGCCCCGCCGTGACGAGGGTCGAGCCCACCCCCGGGACGATCGCGAGGAACCGCTGCGCGTCCACCTGGACGTGCCGGTGCCCGCGCAGCCGGCGCAGCAGCACGGGCAGGGCGAGGGCGTCGAGCGGAGTCACATCGGCACGCAGCGGGATCACCCGCCGAGCATCGCGCCCGCCGGCGTCCGCCCGGTGAACGCCCGCCCGTCCCCCGGTGTCCGCTGTCCCTCCGCGAGGTGCCGGTCCCGCGCACGACGCGCCACGCGGGGTCCTCGCCGTGGTGCGCCACGGAAGGACGACCGCCTCGTCGAGTTCCCGGAGGAGGGCCCGCTCGACCCCGCCGCCCACCCACCGCCCGCGTCCACCGCGTCCGCGGCCACTCCTGATCGCGCGGGCTCCGCGAACGACGAAGCCCCCGACCGGACATCCGATCGGGGGCTTCGTCTTCTGCTGGTGCGCGAGGGGGGAGTTGAACCCCCACGCCCTTTCGGGCACACGGACCTGAACCGTGCGCGTCTGCCTATTCCGCCACTCGCGCTCACCACGATGCCTGAGCACCGACGAGAAAGACTACCACCCTCCGCGCCCACCCGTGAACTCGCCCCCACCGACCGACCTGCGCGTCGCAGGCAGCACTCCGCCGATCCGGCATGAACGGCCGCTCACGGGCGTCCCCAGCGGCCGTTCGCGCCGGATGAGCACCGACGACCGTTCGTCCGCGACGGGTCGAGGCGCACCCTACCGACGCGACCCGGTCCGCGCCCCCCGCCCACCCCACGAAAACGCCCCGAGGAGCCCGTATCCAGAGCATCCCAGTAACATGCCCGTAGCCGTGCGCGGCGCAGACGACAACGGAAGCCACGTGAGCGCGCAGACACCTCGATCCGTGCGCGACCGCCGAGAAGGCGACGAAACGGAAGATCGGAAGACTGTGGGCATACTGGACAACTTCGAGAAGGGACTCGAGCGCGTCGTCAACGGCGCGTTCGCGCGGACCTTCAAGTCGGGGCTGCAGCCGGTCGAGCTCGCGTCCGCGCTCCGCAGGGAGCTCGACACCACCGCCGCCGTCGTGACGCGCGACCGCATCCTCGTACCCAACAGCCTCACCCTGCGCATGTCCGCCGCCGACCTCGCCCGCATGGAGCGGATGGGCGCCACCCTGATCGACGAGCTCACCACCGTCGCCACTGAGCACGCGAAGAAGCAGGGCTACCGCTTCCCGGGCCCGATCGACATCCGCCTCGCCTCCGACGGCTCGCTGAGCGACGGCATGGTCGAGGTCGACTCCCGCAGCGTCAAGGGCACCGTCGCCTACACGCCGGTCGTCGACATCGCCGGCCGCCGCCACCCGATCACCAAGTCCCGCACCGTCATCGGTCGCGGTGCCGACGCCGACATCACCGTCGACGACTCCGGCACCTCCCGCCAGCACGTCGAGATCCTCTGGGACGGCTCGCGCGCCCAGGTGCACGACCTCGGCTCCACCAACGGCTCGAAGCTCGACGGCAAGCCCGTGACGCAGGCCGTCCTCTCGCCCGAGCAGACCATCACGATCGGACGCACGTCGATCGTGTTCCGCCTCGTGCAGGGCGCCGCACCCGCGCGCGCCGACCGCTCGCCGTCCGGTCGCTCCGGACGCGCCTCCGATGGATTCTGGGACGACCGGCTATGAGCGAGCTCACCCTCTTCCTCCTGCGCATCGCGTTCCTCGCGCTGCTGTGGTTCTTCGTGTTCGGCATCGTCTACGCGCTGCGCTCGGATCTCTTCGGGCAGCGCGTGCGCAAGATGCCCCCGACCGCCCAGCAGGACGACGCGCCGTTCGTCACGGCCGCCCAGCCCGTCGTGCAGTCCGCGCCACAGCCGTCGGCCCCGCAGCAGCAGCCCGCTCCCGTGCAGCAGCAGGCCCCGTCGGCCCGCCGCTCCCGCGAGGCCGCGGCCGAGCGCACCGATTCCGGAGGCGTCGCCACGGTCCACACGGCGCAGCGACTCGTCATCACCTCGGGTCCCAAGCGCGGCACCGAGCTCGAGCTCTCCGGCGAGCCGCTCACGATCGGCCGCTCCTCCGAGTCGACGCTGGTGATCCGCGACGACTACACGTCGACCCACCACGCGCGCCTGCTGATCTGGAACGACGAGTGGATGATCCAGGACCTCGACTCCACCAACGGCACGTTCCTCGACGGCCGCCGGGTCGGCGCCCCGACGAAGGTGCCGCTGAACACCCCGGTCAAGGTGGGCACGACCACCTTCGAACTGCGACGGTCGTAGGCAGCCCGTGACCTCCACTCCTGACAGCGCCGTCGGCGCGGCGCGCGAGAGCGCCGCCGTGTCGCACGTCGGCCGCATCCGCTCCAACAACCAGGACTCCGGCTACGCGGGCCGGCAGCTCTTCGTCGTCGCCGACGGGATGGGCGGGCACGCGGGCGGCGACGTCGCGTCCTCCATCGCCATCAAGCGCATCGCGGAGGCGGACCGCGCCTACGCGTCGACGTACGAGGCCGAGGACGAGCTCAAGCGCACCCTCCTCGCCGCGAACGCCCTGCTCGCGGAGGCCGTCATCGACCACCCCGAGCTGACCGGCATGGGCACCACCGTCAGCGCGATCGCCCGGGTGGGCGAGTCGGTCGCCATCGCGCACATCGGCGACTCCCGCATCTACGTCCTCCGCGACGGGAAGCTCGAGCAGGTCACCACCGACCACACCTTCGTGCAGCGCCTCGTCGACTCCGGCCGCATCACCGAGGAGGAGGCGATGACGCACCCGCGCCGCTCCGTCCTCATGCGGGTGCTCGGGGACGTCCACACGAACCCCGAGATCGACACGCTGACCCTCGAGACCGAGCCGGGCGACCGCTGGCTCATCTGCTCCGACGGCCTCTCGGGCGTCGTCCCGCACGACGAGATCCTCAAGGAGCTGTCCCGCGGCGAGTCGGCGCAGCAGGTCGCCGACCGCCTCATCCGCGACAGCCTCGCGCACGGCGCGCCCGACAACGTGACCGTCGTGATCCTGGACGTGCCGGGCGAGAACGACACCGCCCAGGTGCTCGTGCCGATCCCGGAGCCGGTGATCGTCGGCTCCGCCGCGGCCCCCACTCCGATCAGCACGGACGACTCGCAGAACCGCCTGCGGATCCCCGGCCTGCGCCTGCACACCCGCGCGCCCGCCGCGCAGGGCCCCACCCACTTCGAGCCCGCGTCCGAGGACTACCTCGACGAGCTGATCGAGGAGGACCGCCGCCGGCACCTGCGCCGCCGGATCACCTGGCTCGTCGGCCTCTCGCTCGTCCTCATCGCCGGGTTCCTCGGCGTGCTGCTCGCCTACGACTGGACCCAGTCCCGCTTCTACGTCGGCACCGACGGCGACACGGTGATCATCTACCAGGGCATCCAGCAGTCCGTGGGCCCGCTCTCGCTCTCGAGCGTCAAGGAGGACACGGGCATCCCGCTCGACTCCCTCCGCGAGTACGACGTGGAGCAGCTCGAGCAGACCATCAACGCCGAGTCCTACGCCGGAGCGGTCGACATCGTCGAGCGCCTGACCGACGCGAACGGAGCCCCGTGACCGCGACCACCGCCCCCGCGGCCGCCGAGCGCCGGCGCCCCCGCCTCCTCACGCAGAAGCTGCGCAACCTCGAGCTCCTGCTGCTGATCGGCGCCTGCCTGATCGACACCTCCGCGATCCTGCTCGTGCAGCTCGGCGCGCTGGGCGCCGTCGACACCACGCTCGTGTCCTTCGGCGCCGGTCTCTCGGCGCTGGTCCTGGTCGTGCACGTCGTGCTGCGCTTCGCGGCCCCGGAGGCGGATCCGTTCCTCCTGCCGATCGCCACGGTCCTGAACGGGCTGGGCATCGCCGAGATCTACCGCATCGACATCGCCGACGGCGCCACGGGTTGGGAGTCGGTCGCCGTCCGCCAGATCATCTGGAGCGGTCTGGCGATCGTCGCGGCGATCGTGGTGCTCGTCGTCATCCGCAACCACCGCCTCCTGTTCCGCTACACCTACGTCGCCGGCTTCGTCGCCATCGTGCTGCTCCTGCTGCCGCTGCTGCCCTTCATCGGGCGCGAGGTGAGCGGCGCGCGCGTCTGGATCGGCATCGGCGACTTCTTCAGCTTCCAGCCCGGCGAGATCGCGAAGATCGCCCTCGCCGTGTTCTTCGCCGGCTACCTGGTGCGCAACCGCGACTCCCTCTCCATGGTCGGGAAGACGTTCCTCCGGATGCGCTTCCCGCGGCTGAGGGACCTCGGCCCGATCCTCGTCGTCTGGGCCGTGTCGATGTCGGTCATCGTCTTCCAGCGCGACCTCGGCACGGCGCTGCTCTACTTCGGCCTCTTCCTGGTGATGCTCTACGTCGCCACCGGCCGCACGAGCTGGGTGCTGATCGGCGTCGGCCTGTTCCTCGGCGGCGCGATCTTCGCCAGCCAGACCCTCGACTACGTCGGCAACCGCTTCTCGAACTGGCTCGACCCCTTCAGCGCCGAGCGCTACAGCGCCGATCCCGGCGGCAGCTTCCAGCTCGTGCAGGGCCTCTTCGGCCTCGCGCACGGCGGCCTGCTCGGCACGGGCCTGGGCCAGGGCATGCCCGACATCACCCCGGTCCCCCAGTCCGACTACATCATCGCGAGCCTCGGCGAGGAGCTGGGCCTGGCCGGGATCTTCGCGATCTTCGGCCTCTACCTCCTGCTCGTCTCGCGCGGCTTCCGCATCGGCTTCGCGGGTCAGGACGACTTCGGCCGCCTCCTGGGCGTCGGCCTCTCGTTCGTCATCGCGCTGCAGTGCTTCATCGTGATCGGAGGCGTCACCCGCGTCATCCCGCTCACGGGTCTCACGACTCCGTTCCTCGCGGCCGGCGGCTCGTCGCTCGTGGCCAACTGGATGATCGTCGCCGTGCTCCTCCGCCTCTCGGACACAGTCCGCAGCCAGCCCCGTCTGGTGGTGTGATCCGTCGATGAACCGTGAACTCAAGCGCGTGAGCATCGTCGTCCTGACGATGTTCGTCGCCCTCTTCCTCTCCACCACCACGATCCAGGTGATTGAGGCGGACGCGCTGTCCGAGGACTCGCGCAACACCCGCACGCTCTACGAGAGCTTCTCGACCGAGCGCGGGGCGATCCTCGTCGGCGGCCAGCCGATCGCCTCCTCCGTGCCGAGCGACGACCTGTACAAGTTCCAGCGCCAGTACGCCAACGGGCCGCTCTACTCGGGCGTCACCGGCTACTTCACCCTGAGCCAGGGCACCACCGGCATCGAGCGCTCGCTCAACGACTACCTCTCGGGCACCTCGAACTCGCAGTTCTTCGACGAGATCGACAACCTGGTCTCCGGTCAGGATCCCGAGGGCGCGTCGGTCGAGCTCTCGATCGACCCGGTCGCCCAGCAGGCCGCGTTCGACGCGCTGGGCGACTACACCGGGGCGGTCGTCGTGACGGAGCCGGCCACCGGCCGCATCCTCGCGATGGTCTCCAAGCCCACCTTCGACCCCACGGCGCTCACCTCGCACGACACGAACGAGGTGCTGGCGGCCTACCAGGCGCTGAACGACGATCCGGAGAACCCGCTGATCAACCGCGCCATCGGCGGCTCGCTGAACCCGCCCGGCTCCGTCTTCAAGCTGGTTGTCGCCTCCGCCGCGCTCGAGTCGGGCCGCTTCACGCCCGAGTCGAGCTTCCCGAACCAGCAGGCGTACACGCTGCCCGGCACCAGCACGCAGGTCACGAACTCCGGAGGCGGCCTCTGCGGTCCCGGCGACACCGTCACTCTCGCGACGGCCGTGAAGCTCTCGTGCAACGTGCCGATGGCCGAGATGGGCGTCGAGCTCGGCTCCGACGCGATCCGCGAGACCGCCGAGAAGTTCGGCTTCGACACCGAGCTCGAGATCCCGATGTCGGTCGAGGCCAGCACCTACCCCGCGACCGAGAACGATGCGCAGACCGCGCTGACCGCCTTCGGCCAGTACGAGGTGCGCGCCACCCCGCTGCAGATCGCGATGGTCTCGGCGGCGATCGCCAACGGCGGCGAAGTGATGCGCCCGAGTCTCGTCGACGTGATCCGCTCGCAGGACCTCAGCGTCCTCGAGCAGTTCCAGGAGGACCCGTTGGGCCGCGCCGTGAGCGAGGAGACGGCGAACGCCGTCGAGGCGATGATGGTCGCCAGCGTCGAGGACGGCGCGGCGACGAATGCAACAATAGGAGGCGTCACCGTGGCCGGTAAGACCGGCACCGCCGAGAACGGCAGGGACGACCCTTACACCCTCTGGTTCACCGGATTCGCTCCTGCGGACGATCCGCAGTACGCCATCACCGTCCTCGTCGAGGACGGCGGGGGACTCGGCCAGACCGGGTACGGCAACCTGATCGCCGCACCCATCGCACAACAGGTACTAGAGGCGGTGCTGAACAAATGAGACCCACATCAGGCCTCACCTTCGGGGGACGCTACGAGCTGCAGTCCAGGATCGCCATCGGCGGCATGGGCGAGGTGTGGCAGGCGACCGATCTGGTGATCGGCCGGACCATCGCGATCAAGATCCTGAAGGACGAGTACCTCGGCGATCCCGGATTCCTCGAGCGCTTCCGCGCCGAGGCCCGGCACGCGGCGCTCGTCAACCACGAGGGCATCGCCAACGTCTACGACTACGGCGAGGAGGACGGCTCGGCTTACCTCGTCATGGAGCTCGTCCCCGGCGAGGCCCTGTCGACCGTGCTCGAGCGCGAGCGCGTGCTCTCGACCGACAAGGTCCTCGACATCGTCGCGCAGACCGCGCTGGCGCTGCACGCGGCCCACGCGGCCGGCCTGGTGCACCGCGACGTGAAGCCGGGCAACCTGCTCATCACGCCCGACGGCCGCGTCAAGATCACCGACTTCGGCATCGCCCGCATCGCCGACCAGGTCCCGCTCACCGCGACCGGCCAGGTCATGGGCACGGTCCAGTACCTGTCCCCGGAGCAGGCCAGCGGCCAGCCCGCGTCGCCCGCGACCGACATCTACTCGCTGGGCATCGTCGCGTACGAGTGCCTGGCCGGGCGCCGCCCGTTCACGGGCGAGTCGCAGGTCGCCATCGCGATGGCGCAGATCAACGACACTCCCCCGGAGCTGCCGGTCACGGTCGCCGAGCCGGTGCGCAACCTCGTGTACTCCTGCATCGCCAAGAAGCCCGCCGATCGGCCCGCCACCGCCGCGCACCTCGCCCGCGCGGCGCAGGCCCTCCGCACCGGCGCGTCCGCGGCGCCGCCCTCGCGGTCCCCGCCGTCGCGGGCGACCTCCCGGCCACGCAGGCGACCACGGTCCTGCCGTCGGCCGCGGGAGCCACGCAGGCCACGACCGTCCTGCCCTCGAACACGACCACCGCCTTCGCGGCCGGCTCCCTCGTCGGCGCCGCGGAGGAGCCGGACGAGTTCCAGGAGCAGCGCAAGCGCAGCCCGTGGACCTGGCCGCTCCTCGCCCTCATCGTGATCCTCGCCGTCGTCATCGGCGGCACGATCTTCGCGCTGACCACGGGCGACGGGGGCGACCCGGAGCCGACCGCCGCTCCGACGCAGAGCCAGACGCCGGCGCCGACCCCCACCCCGACGCCCACGCCGACCCCCACGCAGACCTCGAACCTCGTCCCCATCAACGAGGACGACTTCATCGACCGGCCCTTCGAGGACGTCGAAGCGGAGCTCGGCGCACTCGGCATGGGCGTCGAGCGCGTCGACGGCCCGAACGCCGCGACGGGCGAGCAGGTCGGCACGGTGTCGGCCCTCACCCCCACGGCGAACGTCGCGAGGGGCACCACGATCCGGGTCTCCGTGTACCTCGACGTCGCGACCCCCGATGCTCCCACCGCGGTCCCGACCGTCACTCCCGCCGCCTCGAGCGTCGACGCCGGTGCGACCTTCAACGTGACGTGGACCAACTACAACCAGTGCCCCAGCGGCACCTCGGTCACCGGCTACCGCGTCACGGCGACCGGTGAGGGCGCCTCCGTCACGAGCACCAACCCGTCGAACTCCACCACCGCCACGATCCAGGCCGGCCCGGCGGAGGGCGCCATCGACATCACCTACACGGTGATCTGCGGAGAGACGGAGTCGGCCGCCTCGCCGACCCTCTCGGTCGCGGTCGACGCCCCCGCCCCGACTCCGACGCCGACCCCGACCGGATCGAACTCGGCCACCTCGTCGCCCTCCAGCCCGCCCGAGGAGTAGGCCGCACGAGCGAGTCCGCGACGGGCCCGGAGGAGCGATCCTCCGGGCCCGTCGTCGTCCCGGCCGTCGTGCCCCGCGGGATCGCTGCGGGCCCGCGGGTACACTTGCCGTGGCTCCTGCGGGGGCCGTTGCCAGACGGAATCAGGGCGGGAGCGTACGCGTGACGGAAGAGGGTCGCCTGATCGCGGGACGGTATCAGGTCGGGCCCCGGCTCGGTCGCGGCGGGATGTCCGAGGTCTACCTCGGCACCGACACCCGCCTCGGACGTACGGTCGCGGTGAAGGAGCTGAAGCTCTCGCTGTCCTCCGACTCGGCCTTCCGACTGCGGTTCCGCCAGGAGGCGCAGGCCGCGTCGCGCATGTCGCACCCCACCATCGTCCGCGTCTTCGACGCCGGCGAGGAGGTCAGCGTCGATGAGCAGGGCACCGAGTCGCGGCGTCCGTTCATCATCATGGAGCACATCGAGGGGCGCCTGCTCAAGGACGTCATCGCCGAGGGCCCGGTCGACGTCGACGAGGCCGTGCGCATCACCGAGGGCATCCTCACCGCCCTCGAGTACTCGCACCGGGCCGGAGTGGTGCACCGCGACATCAAGCCCGGCAACATCATGCTGACCCCGTCGGGTCAGGTGAAGGTGATGGACTTCGGCATCGCCCGGGCCGTCTCCGACTCCGCGGCCACCGTCGCCCAGACCACCGCGATCCTCGGCACCGCCGCCTACTTCTCGCCGGAGCAGGCGAAGGGCGAGCAGGTCGACGCCCGCAGCGACCTCTACTCCGCCGGCATCGTGCTGTTCGAGCTCCTCACCGGTCGTGCGCCCTTCCGCGGCGACACCCCGGTCGCCGTCGCCTACCAGCACGTGAGCGAGACGCCGCCCGCGCCGAGCTCCATCAATCCCGCGGTCAGTCCCGCCCTCGACTCGATCGTCGCCCGCGCGCTGTCGAAGGACCGCTACGAGCGCTTCCAGGGCGCGGCCGAGTTCCGCGACGATCTGCGCGACGCCGCCTCCGGCCGGCTGGCCGATCACCGCCCGATCGACGAGCTGACCACCTCCCTCTTCGCCGCCCGCGGCCAGGGCGGGATGAACGACTCCGAGCTGGCCCTGCGCCAGCTGGCCGAGGACAACTCGATCGTCCGCACGCAGCGCCGTCCGCCGGTGCTGTGGATCTGGTCGTCGATCGTCGTCCTCGCCGTGATCGTGGCCGCTCTCGTCATCTGGGTGCTCACCCTGCAGCCGTCCACGACCCTCCCGTCGCAGTCGCGGGAGGTCCCGACCCTGACCAGCACGAGCTACGACAGCGCGCAGTCGACGCTGACCGCCCTCGATCTCGTGCCGAGCGAGGTGGACGAGTTCAGCGACTCCGTCCCCGAGGGCGAGGTGATCCGCACCGATCCCGGATCGGGGACGATCGTCGCCCCCGACACGGTGATCCGCGTCTTCGTCTCGCAGGGCGCCGAACCGGTCGAGGTCCCGGCGACCGCGGGCAGCGCCCTCTCCGATGCGATCGCCACCCTCACCGCGGCGGGGTTCGAGGAGGGGTCGCAGACCCGGACGAACTCGCCCACGGTGCCGGCCGACATCGTGATCTCGAGCGCTCCGTCCGGAGGCGAGCAGGCCGCGCCGGGGACCCCCGTCGACCTCGTCGTCTCCTCCGGCACCGTCGTGCTGCCCGACCTCGTCGGCCTGTCGCTGAGCGCCGCCCTCGCCGCCCTCGAGGACGAGGATCTGCAGCTCGTCGGCGAGGAGGCGCCCGATGAGACGTGCGAGTCGGTGCGCCGCACCAACCCGCCGGTGACCACGCAGTCCTCCGCCCCCGGAGAGGTCCCTCAGGGCTCCACCATCGAGCTCGGCTACTGCGCGGGCTGAGCCGCCCCGACCACCGAGCGGCGCCGGCGGCACCGCGCCGGCGCGTGCCCTACGCGCGGCGCGCGTCGGCCAACGGCTGCTCGAGTCGCACGACGCGGTCCGAGGACGACGGCACGCCGCCGCGGATGTCGCTCGGAGTCAGGCCCTCCCTGCGCTTCAGCGCTCGACGGAGGTGGTCGGCCGACGAGAACCCGGACGCGGCGGCGATCATCTCGAGCGGCACCTCGCGCGGACGGCGACGCAGGAGCTCGACGGCGCTGGCGACCCGGGCGAGCTCGATCTCACTGGCCACGGTGGTGCCGGCGTCCTCGAAGAGCCGCTGCAGGGAGCGGGTCGAGACGTTCACCGCGTCCGCCACGGCCTCCGGAGTGCACCGCGGCGTCCTGTGCGTGCGGTCGATCACGGTCCTGGCGCGGCCCAGGGTCGCCGCGCGGACGCTCGTGGCACCGGCCCGCGCCCCCTGCGAGGCGAGGAACGCACTGACCAGGAGCTGCTTGACGACGTGCACGAAGTTCGCGAGCTCGGCCTCACCGGGGAGTCCGGTGCCCGACTCGGCCGCGAGGACGAACGCCGTCGTGAACGCCGAGGCGGCCCGCGTGGTCCGGGCATCGGGATCGAGCGCGTAGACGCCCGCGTTCGTGTCGAAGCCGTAGCGGCGCATCTCGTCGGCCCGGATCGAGATCTGCAGCATCGAGACGGGGGTCGTCGACTCCGTCGTGAACGTCGTCGTCCCCGGCTGGTACGAGATCGACCCGGGCCGCAGGAGCGTCGTCCGCTCCGGTCCGACCATCCGGACGAAGCCCTCGAGCAGGAACGAGAACGTGAGCACGGACGTGTCGTCGGCGCTCCAGGTCCCCCGGAGCACGCGCATGGGCGACGAGGTGATCAGGACCACCTGCACGCCGCTCGCCGAGAAGCCCGACCCCGTCAAGCGCGGAACCGTGCCCGGCTTCACCACGACCCGAGGTCCCAGCGTCTCGACCTCGCGTATCCCGGAGTACTCCCACGAGACCTGTTCCACCATCGTCGCCCCCGGATGAGTCGTTCCAGCAGTCAATCCCCTTGCCCGCTGTCCTCCGATTATGCCGGGAAGGGGTACCGCACCTTCCGCCGCGGACCCGTCAAAACACGCCACCACCGGCGAGTTCATCGCTGTTCCGGAGGATCTCCGAAGGCCGTGTTTCTGCGGATCCAGCAGCTCTAACCGACAGTCATAGCGCATCAACGGCGGCTCCCGCTGGAGGAGTGGCGCGTCTCGACGACCCCCGTCCGAGGGTCAGTTGGACATCGAGTCTCTCGGGCCGGGGTCGCGAAGAGACGGAGCGGCGGTGACGGCGACGGAGGCGAGCCAGTTCCCGAGCAGCACGCGCCCGGACGGCGTGAGGATCGACTCCGGATGGAACTGCACCCCGACCACCGGGACCGACACGTGGCGCAGCGCCATCACCACGCCGTCCGCGGTCGTCGCGGTCACCGCGAGCTCGGGCGGCAGCGACTCCCGCTCGACCGCGAGCGAGTGGTACCGCATGGCCTCGAAGCCCGAGGGGATCCCCGCGAACAGCCCGTCGCCCTCGTGCTCGACGGCGAGGTGCGGCCGTGCAGGAGCTCCGGCGCCTCGCGCACTCGGCCGCCGAGGGCGTGCGCGATCACCTGGTGACCGAGGCAGACGCCGAGCAGCGGATGCGCGGTCGCGACGGAGTGCCGCACCAGCGCCACCGACGTCGGGACGTCCTCGGGCCGGCCCGGCCCGGGCGACACGAGGACCGCGTCGACCGCCTCGGCACGGAGTACCGCCTCCGCCGGCGACAGCTCGGCCCCCTCGACGACCTCGACGTCCGCTCCGAGCTCGCGGAGGTACGCGACCAGGGTGAAGACGAAACTGTCGTAGTTGTCGACGACGAGGATCCGAGGCGACCGCCGGCCGGTCACTCCTCGACGGTGACGTTCTGATCGAGAACGATCGACTGCACCCACGGGAACACCCATTCGGCGAGGGCGGCCAGCACGGCCGCCACGAGGACGAGGACGAGGACGAGCCGGACCCACCAGGGTCCGGGCAGGACGCGCCACAGTGCTGCGTACACCTCAGCCCTCCTGATCGAGCGTCGGAGCGAGCTCGGCCGGCGCACCCGCGGAGCGCGGCTGCCAGGACTCGAGCACGCCGTACGCGATGATCCGCTCCGCGGTCGAGTACAGCGGATTGCAGCTGGTCAGAGTGATCAGCCGGTCGGCCGGCGCCACGTCGGTCGACCACGGCACCGGATCGATGACCTGAACGTCCGAGGGCTGCACGTACTCGAGGTTGCGGTAGCGGTACGTGTACCAGCCGTCCGCCGTCTCGATGTAGATGGCGTCGCCGAGCTGCAGCTGATCGATGAGGTGCATGCCGCCCCCGTAGGCACTGCGATGGGCCGCCAGAGCGAAGTTGCCGACCTCGCCCGGCATCTGCGTTCCCGGGTAGTGCCCGATGCTGCCCTCGTCGAGCACGTTCGCCGCGTCCACCCCCTCGGCGATCGTCCGCACCCAGCCCTCGCCGTAGCGGGGGATGTAGAGGTTGCCGAACGAGGTGTCGGTCGCCGCGACCGTCGACACGACAGGAGCCCCGAAGTCCGTCGGGGCGAGGGACTCGGCCTGCGTCGGAGCGGGCGCGGGCACCGGCTCGCCCCAGCTCTGCCGGAGCTCCGCCGCCTCGTTCGTCTGCTGACCGGCGATCACCGCGTCGTTCCACCACAGCTGCCAGCCGAGGAAGAGGAGGACGAGCACGCCCGCCGTCATCAGCAGCTCGCCGAGCACCCCGAAGAAGGACAGCCGGCGGCGCGGGCGCGCAGCGCGGCGCCGGGATCGCGCCCGCGTGGACGCTTCGACGGGCTGCTCGGCTGACATGGGTCGAGTCTAATCGGCGGTCTCCCGCGGCTCCCCCGGCTTCCCGCGACCCTGGGGAGAGCCCTGCAGGGCCTGTGGAGAACCCCGAGAAGCCGTCTCGGACGGAGCCGGCGGTCGGCCTGCTCCCGGTCGGAGGGCTCCGCCCGGTACAGTGGTCGGCATGGCACGAGCGACGAAGAGCCCGAAGCCGGAGCGCGACGAGGCCCGGACCGGAAAGAACTCCCCCAACCCGGTCTGGTTCAAGCCGGTGATGTTCGGCTTCATGCTGCTCGGACTCGCCTGGATCATCGTCTTCTACGTGAGCCAGGGCCTGCTGCCGATCCCCGATCTGGGCAACCTCAACATCCTCATCGGCTTCGGGATCGCCTTCATCGGCTTCCTGATGACGACCCGCTGGCGCTGACCGCGCCCCCGGCATGACCGACGCCCCGTCCGCTCCCCGGACGGGGCGTTCGTCGTCCGTGGCCCGGCTCCGCGCAGCCGGCTGCGTCTTCGCCGAGGACGAGGCGCGGCTGATCGAGGCGGAGGCGTCCTCCGAGGCGCAGCTCGACGCCCTGCTGCGGCGCCGCGAGTCGGGCGAGCCGCTCGAGCAGATCCTCGGCTGGGTCGACTTCCGGGGGCTGCGCGTCCGCGTCGATCCTGGAGTGTTCGTGCCGCGCGTGCGGACCGGGTTCCTGGTCGACGCGGCGCTGAGCCTGCTCCAGGAGAGCGCTCCGGGCACGACGGTGCTCGACCTCTGCTGCGGCTCCGGGGCGATCGGGCGCGCCCTGGCCGGCGAGCGCGGCGACCTCCGGCTCCTCGCCGCCGATGTCTCGCCCACCGCGGTCGCCTCCGCGCGGATCACCCTCGACGGGTTCGGCGAGGTCTTCGAGGGCGACCTGTTCGCCGCCCTGCCCGGCACTGAGCGCGGGCGGATCGACCTCGTCGTCGTGAACGCCCCCTACGTGCCGACGGAGGCGATCGCTCTGATGCCGCCGGAGGCGCGGCTGCACGAGCCGGCCGTCTCCCTCGACGGCGGCAGCGACGGTCTCGCACTCCACAGGCGCATCGCCCGCGAGTCGGGCGACTGGCTGGCAGCGGGCGGTGCGGTCGTGATCGAGTCGGGTCGGGAGCAGGCTCCGACGAGTGCTGCCGCGTTCACCGCCTCGGGCTTCTCGACGCAGGTCCTGACGGACGACGACCGGGATGCGACAGTCGTCGTCGCGCGTCTGCTGCGAACTACACGGCTGTAATTATCCCCAGCTGTGCAAACTCCTGTGGAGAGAGCGCGGCGCCGCGGGGATCCGCGGGAACCCGGGGCCGCGCGACTCGATCCGCGGCCTGACGCGGCAGGATCGGGGGCCGCTCCATCCGTCGCCGGGCTCGCGCGGAATCACATCCGCGTAGTTCTCCCCATTGTTAACAACCCTGTGGATAACTTTCTCCCCACCTGTGCACAGCACCTGTGGACGAACCCTCCGAGCCGGTTACGCCCCCGCGTGCAGGGTCGGACGGATCTCGAGACGGCCGGTCCGCGCCCTGCTCGATCAGCAGGACTCCCACCGGCGGAGCGGCCCGTCCGACAACGCCCCCGCGCCCCTCAGCTGGTCGAGCAGCCGCACCGCGGCGTATCGAGACCCACCGGCACCACCGGTACGAGGACACCCCTCCGACGTAACCCCTTCATCAGGTCACCACTCGGCTCATGCCAGGACGTAGGCCCCCGCCGTGATCGCGACCAGACCCAGCCCGATCAGGCCGACGAGCAGGTTCTGCGTCCGCCGCTGCGACCGCTGGCGGGTCCGGGTGAAGACGAGCCCGATCAGCGCACCCGCCACGAGACCGCCGACGTGCGCCTGCCACGCCACGTTCATCCCGGGGAGGAACCCGATGACGAGGTTGAGACCCACGAGCACCAGCAGCTGCGACGCCTGGCCGCCGAGGTGCCGCAGGATCACCAGGTAGGCGCCCATCAGTCCGAAGATCGCTCCGGAGGCGCCGATCACCGTCGTGAGCGGACCCGCGAGCAGGAGCACGCCGACCGAGCCGGCGAATCCGCTCAGCAGGAAGAGCGCGAGGTAGCGGCCGCGACCGAGCATCCGCTCCAGCGCCATGCCGAAGATCCACAGCGTGTACATGTTCAGCGCGAGGTGGAAGGGGATGACGAAGAAGACCGATGTGCTGTGCAGGAAGACCGAGGTGAGCATCCGCCACGGCTCGAACCCGGCGCCGAAGCCGGGGAGCGTGTAGGCGGGGACGTAGGCGAGCCCGCCGAGGACGAGGTTGCCGACGACGGGGAGGATCTCGAGGATCCAGAGGAGCACGCAGAGGGCGATGATCGCGTAGGTGACCGTGGGCTGATCGGCGCGGGTCATCGCGCGGACCCTCGAGACCAGGGGGCTGCGCGTGCGCGGGGCCTCCGCGCGCTGCTGGGCCATGTCGTCCGGGCAGATCACTCCGACCGGGGCGGGCGTCTGGCACTCGCCGCAGATCGTGCGTCCGCACCGCTGGCAGCGCACGAAGCTCTGCCGATCGGGGTGGCGGTAGCACGCGTACGCGCTGGTCGGCGGGACCTGGGTCACGGATTCGCCTCCGGGGAGAACGAGGGCCGATCCAGACGGATCCGGCCCTCGGGGAGAAGGGGGAAGAGGGGATCAGACCTCGGTGATCTCGACGCTCTCGATGACGACGTCCTCGAGCGGCTTGTCGCGGCCGTCGGTGGCGACGGTCGACAGCGACTGGACCAGCTGCTTCGAGGCGTCGTCGGCGACGGCACCGAAGATCGTGTGCTTGCCCTGGAGCCAGGTGGTCGGCGCCACGGTGATGAAGAACTGCGAGCCGTTGGTGCCGCGGCCCGCCTGCTTGCCGGCGTTCGCCATCGCGAGGATGTAGGGCTGCGTGAAGTCGAGCTCGGGGTTGATCTCGTCGTCGAACTGGAAGCCCGGGCCGCCGATGCCCTGACCGAGCGGGTCGCCGCCCTGGAGCATGAAGTCCGGGATCACGCGGTGGAAGACGGTGCCGTTGTAGAGCGGCTCCTTCGTCTTCGCGCCGGTGGCCGGGTGGGTCCACTCGATGTCGCCGGTCGCGAGACCGACGAAGTTGCGGACCGTCTTGGGAGCGTGATTCCCGTAGAGGTTGACGACGATGTCGCCCTTGTTGGTGTGGAACGTCGCGACTGCGGTGTGCAAAGGCATGGGGAGATTGTCGCACAGCACGTATGTAGGGGTCCCCTGTGCCCGGTGTCAATGCGCTGGGTGCGCGATGCGGAGCCGGATCGATGAGTGGCAGTATTGAGGAGTTCGCTGCTCGTAGCCGATGGAGGACCACATGGGTCTGTCACGTAAGCACAAGAAGGATCTCAAGCGCCTCCGCAAGAACGCCGAGGCGGTCTGGAGTGAGCAGCAGGAGGTGCTGGCGCACGCCGCCTCCGTTCTCGAGAAGAGCCGCGCTCACGCCGCCAAGTACGCGAAGAAGGAGCTCGTCCCCTTCGCGAAGGACACGTACCAGTCGCGGGTGAAGCCCGTCTACGACAACGGCGTCCACGCCGTCGAGGGCACGTACTCCTCCGCTCGTGACACCGTTCTGCACAAGGTCGTCCCGACCTTCGCCGCGGTCGGAGGCACTGCCGCCGCCGCGTTCGAGGCTGCGAAGGACTCGAAGAACCGCGCGAAGCTCGCCGAGATCTCGAAGGCGCGCTGGGAGGAGCTCACCACTCCGCCCAAGAAGAAGTCGAACGTCGGCACGGTCTTCGCGATCGGCGCCGCGCTCGTCGCGGTCGGCGGGATCGGCTACGCCGTCTGGCAGACCTTCCGCGCCGACGACGAGCTGTGGGTCGCCGAGGACGAGCCGGCCAGCGCCGCTCAGTCCGCGGCCTCGACCGCTTCCTGATCCTCATCGTCCGGCCCGGGTCCCGCATCGCGGGGTCCGGGCCTGCCGCATGCCCGGAATCGTCCGGAGATAGGCTTCTGCAGTGGACATCAGGGTCGCCGCGTACGGCGTGATCATCGACGGCGACCGCATGCTCCTCGCGCACTGGAGCCAGGGCCCGTGGCAGGCGTGGACCCTGCCGGGCGGCGGCATCGACGAGGGCGAGTCCCCGGCCGACGCCGCAGTCCGCGAGATCTTCGAGGAGACCGGGTACCACGCCGAGCTCGAGGCCCTGATCGGCGTCGACTCGCACGTGATCCCGGCTCACCGGCGGAGCGACCCCGCCGCCGGCCCCCTGCACGCGATCCGCGTCGTCTACCGGGCCCGCATCACGGGCGGCGAGCTCACGCACGAGGTCGACGGATCGACCGACGCCGCGTCCTGGTTCCCGCTCGGCGACGTGGAGGCGCTCGAGCGGGTCGAACTCGTCGACGTCGCGCTCGGCATGAACGAGGCGTGGCTCGTCCGCTGAGCCGTCGGGGAATCCGCGGTGCGTCCAGGGCGTTGTCCCCGGAGTGATCGTCGAGCTGTACTCCTCCGCCTTCTGCGGCGCCTGCCACGTTGCGCGCGCCGTGCTGGAGCACGCGGTCGAGCTGGTCCCCGCGGCCGAGCTGCGGGAGTACGACGTCGCGTTCCGGCCCGACGAGGCGGAGGCGGAGGACATCCGCTCGACGCCGACCGTCGTCGTGCGAACCGCCGACGGCCGTGCGGTGTTCCGTGCGGAGGGAGCGCCGTCGCTCCCCCAGGCCCTCGCCGCCCTGGCGCGCGCCCTCCCGGACCCCGCGCCCGACGTCGCCCCGTAGGGTGGCGGCAGGAGGTCCCATGCGGCATCGGCTCGCGGTCCTGAGCGGCGTGCTCGCCGTGGTGACCCTCGCCGTGCCGGCGCTCTCGGGCTGCTCGAGCGAGCGCGAGTCGAGCGCCACGGTGGGTCTGGGCCGCGGCGGTCAGCGCGGCGAGGTGATCGGCATCGTCGTGGTGTGCTCCGGAGTCGTGGACGGCCTGGATCTCGCGGTCGACGACTCCGCCCCCCTGCTGGTCGGCGACGGCCTGCGCCGCATCACCCGGTGGGCGTCCCCGGACACGGTGGTCGATCTCGGAGCGACGGACCTCGTCGGCCGCACGGTCTGGCCGGCGGACACGGTGATCGAGCGCTTCGCCCCCGGTGTCGACTACTCCCTGGGCGCCTACGCCGAGGACAGGTCGATGTCGGCCCGCCCGGTCGTGTTCCACGCCGAGCAGTTCGACACCCTGTCGGTGGGCGAGGTCATCGTCGGAGACGTCCGCGACGAGACGGGCGAGGTCCTCTCGGTCGAGAACTTCCTCGGCCTGGCCTGCGAGGGCCCGTGACACCCTGCTCGACGCGACGGGCGGAGAGGACGGAGGGGGAGTGTGGAGCCTAGGAGATTCGAACTCCTGACATCCTGCTTGCAAAGCAGGCGCTCTACCAACTGAGCTAAGGCCCCGGGCCGGAGACGGGGCGATCCGTCTCCGAGAGCCGAACGGCCCGCCACCGTGAGGTGACGGGCCGAGCGGCACGGGTGGGGGTACCAGGACTTGAACCTGGGACCTCTTCATTATCAGTGAAGCGCTCTAACCGCCTGAGCTATACCCCCGAAATGGCCAGATGAGACTCTACCCGACGCGGCGTCAGAATCCCAATCGGGCCGTGGGTCCCGCGCGCGGCGGGACCCGATCGGCTCACTGGTTGGTGAAGCCGACGAGCAGACCGCCCGTGATCTTGACGCTGAGGTTGTACAGCAGCGCCACGATCGCACCGAGCGCGGTGGTGACGATGGTGTTCAGCACAGCGACGACGACCGCGAAGCCCATGATCTGCGGCAGCGAGATGATGGCGTTGAGATCGAACGCGTCGGCGCCGGCGATCTCCTGCACGAGGCCGTTGATCTGGTCGAACACACCGGTCTGCGCGAGCACGGTGTAGACGAGGTAGACGACGACGATCGTGATGATCGCGAGCGTGAGCCCGAGCAGGAACGAGAGCTTCACGGCCGACCAGAAGTCGACGTAGACGAGCTTCAGGCGGACCTGCTTCGCCGCCGGGCTCTTCGCTGACTTCCTGGCGAGCTTCTCGGCGACGGTGCTACTCATCTACGGACCCATCCTCCTCCGACACCGGGTCGGAGTCGGAGGACGCCGCTGCGGCGTCGGGATCCTCGTCCGGGGCGTCGAGATTGCGTTCGGTGTTCTTGGCGAGTGCGATGATGCGGTCGTCCTCTGCGAATCGTGCGAAGAGACTCCCATGGTGTCGCGACCCTTGGCCGGTACCTCGGCCACGGCAGAGCGTACCACCTTGCCTCCGGCGAGGACGACGAGCACCTCGTCGTCCTCTCCCGTGATGATCGCGCCGACGAGATCGCCGCGCTTCTCCTCGAGCTTGGCCACCTTGATGCCCAGTCCGCCGCGGTTCTGCAGGCGGTACTGGTCGACCGCGGTGCGCTTCGCGTAGCCGCCCTCGGTGACGATGAACACGAAGCCCTCGTCGCTGACGACGTTGGCGTCGAGCAGGCGGTCCTCGCCGCGGAACGACATGCCCCGCACTCCCGACGTCGAGCGGCCCATCGGACGCAGCGCCTCGTCGGATGCGGTGAAGCGGATCGACATGCCCTTGCGGGAGACCAGCAGCACGTCGCTGTCCTCGTCGACGAGCAGTGCCGAGACGAGCTCGTCGCCCTCGCGCAGCTTGATGGCGATGATGCCGCCGGAGCGGTTGGTGTCGTACTCGGACAGCGCCGTCTTCTTCACCAGTCCGTCGCGCGTCGCGAGCACGAGGTAGCGGGCCGCCTCGTAGTCGCGGATGTCGAGGATCTGGGCGATCTGCTCACCCGGCTCCAGCGCGAGGAGGTTCGCGATGTGCTGGCCCTTCGCGTCGCGACTCGCCTCCTGCAGCTCGTACGTCTTGGCGCGGTACACGCGTCCGGTGTTCGTGAAGAAGAGGAGCCAGTGGTGCGTGGTGGTCACGAAGAAGTGCTCGACGATGTCGTCGGCCTTCAGCTGGGCCCCGCGCACTCCACGGCCGCCGCGGTGCTGCGCCCGGTAGGAGTCGCTGCGCGTGCGCTTGAGGTACCCGCCGCGGGTGACGGTGACGACCATCTCCTCCTCGGGGATCAGGTCCTCGACACTCATGTCTCCGTCGAACCCGAAGAGGATCTCGGTGCGGCGGTCGTCGCCGAAGCGGTCGACGATCTCGTCCAGCTCGTCCGAGATGATGCTGCGCTGGCGCTCCGGGCTCGCGAGGATCGACTTGTAGTCCTCGATCTCGGCCTGGATGCGGTCGTGCTCGTCGATGATCTTCTGGCGCTCGAGCGCGGCGAGCCGGCGCAGCTGCATGTCGAGGATCGCCCGCGACTGCACCTCGTCGATGTCGAGCAGCTCCATCAGGCCGTCGCGCGCCTCCTCGACGGTGGGGGAGCGGCGGATGAGCGCGATGACCTCGTCGAGCGCGTCGAGCGCCTTGAGGTAGCCGCGCAGGATGTGGATGCGCGCCTCGGCCTCGTCGAGCAGGTACTGGGTGCGGCGGACGATGACCTCGACCTGGTGGTCGACCCAGGCGCGGATGAAGCCGTCGAGCGAGAGCGTGCGCGGGATGCCGTCGACGATCGCGAGCATGTTCGCGCCGAAGTTCTCCTGCAGCGGGGTGTGCTTGTAGAGGTTGTTCAGCACGACCTTGGCGACCGCGTCGCGCTTGAGCACGACGACGAGGCGCTGGCCGGTGCGTCCGGAGGTCTCGTCGCGGATGTCGGCGATGCCCGAGACGCGGCCGTCCTTGACGAGCTCGGCGATCTTGATCGCCAGGTTGTCGGGGTTCACCTGGTAGGGCAGCTCGGTGACGACGAGGCAGGTGCGGCCCTGGATCTCCTCGATGGAGACGACGGCGCGCATGGTGATGGAGCCGCGGCCGGTGCGGTACGCGTCCTGGATGCCCCGGACGCCGAGGATCTGCGCACCGGTGGGGAAGTCGGGTCCCTTGATGCGCTGCAGGAGCGCCTCGAGCAGCTCCTCGCGCGACGCCTCCGGGTTCTCGAGCGCCCACTTGGCCCCGGACGCGACCTCGCGGAGGTTGTGCGGCGGGATGTTGGTGGCCATGCCGACCGCGATGCCGACCGAGCCGTTGACCAGCAGGTTCGGGAAGCGCGCGGGGAGGATCGCGGGCTCGCGGGTGCGGCCGTCGTAGTTGTCCTGGAAGTCGACGGTGTTCTTGTCGATGTCGCGGACCATCTCGAGGGCCAGCGGGGCCATCTTGGTCTCGGTGTACCGCGGTGCCGCAGCACCGTCGTTGCCGGGGGAGCCGAAGTTGCCCTGGCCGAGGGCGAGCGGGTAGCGGAGGCTCCACGGCTGCACCAGGCGCACGAGGGCGTCGTAGATGGCGGAGTCGCCATGGGGGTGGAACTGGCCCATGACGTCGCCGACGACGCGCGAGCACTTCGAGAACGCCTTGTCGGGGCGGTAGCCGCCGTCGTACATGGCGTAGATGACGCGGCGGTGCACGGGCTTGAGGCCGTCGCGCACCTCGGGCAGGGCCCGGCCCACGATGACGCTCATCGCGTAGTCGAGGTACGAGCGCTGCATCTCGAGCTGCAGGTCGACGGGCTCGATCTTGTCGTGCCCGTGGATCACCACACCGGTCTCGGTGACGATGTCCTCGCCGTCGTCGGGAGAGGTG
The DNA here is from genome assembly GCF_001995175.1 of Rathayibacter rhapontici. Taxonomy (GTDB): domain Bacteria; phylum Actinomycetota; class Actinomycetes; order Actinomycetales; family Microbacteriaceae; genus Rathayibacter. The sequence goes on along the minus strand of NZ_MUKN01000001.1, from coordinate 90,207 downwards.
GGGGTGGTGGGTTCGTCTGCCATGATCTCTGGTCTCTCAGGTGGGTCCGGGCCCCGGGTGGGACGGGGCGGCGGTCGCGCTGGGTGTCAGGTGGTGGTGCGCGGGCGGGTGGGGGCCGCTGTCGCGTTCGAGTCGAAGATGCGACCCAGTGAGGGTCGCGCCTCGGTGGACGGTCAGGTCTCGATACGGCCGCGGGCGGCCTACTCGACCTCGACATCTGTCGGTCATCGTGAGCGATGACCGATCAGATGTCGAGGAAACGCACGTCCTTCGCGTTCTTCTGGATGAACGAGCGCCGCGACTCCACGTCCTCGCCCATCAGGGTCGAGAAGATCTCGTCGGCGGCGGCCGCGTCGTCGAGCGTGACCTGCAGGAGGGTCCGGGTGGCCGGATCCATGGTGGTCTCCCACAGCTCCTTGTAGTCCATCTCGCCGAGACCCTTGTAGCGCTGGATCCCGTTCTCCTTCGGCATGCGCTTGTTCGACGCGGCGCCGTGGGCCAGCAGCGCGTCGCGCTCGCGGTCGCTGTAGACGTACTCGTGCGGCGAGTTCGACCACTTGAGGCGGTAGAGCGGCGGCTGCGCGAGGTAGACGTAGCCCAGGTCGATCAGCGGGCGCATGTAGCGGAACAGCAGCGTCAGCAGGAGCGTCGTGATGTGCTGGCCGTCGACGTCGGCGTCGGCCATCAGGATGATCTTGTGGTACCGGGCCTTGTCGGGGTTGAAGTCCTCCCCGATGCCGGCGCCGAAGGCCGTGATCATGGCCTGGACCTCGTTGTTGCCGAGTGCCCGGTCGAGGCGCGCCTTCTCGACGTTGAGGATCTTGCCGCGGAGGGGGAGGATCGCCTGCGTCTCGGGATTGCGGCCCTGCACCGCGGATCCGCCGGCCGAGTCGCCCTCGACGATGAAGATCTCGGAGACCGACGGGTCCTTCGACTGGCAGTCCTTCAGCTTGCCGGGCATGCCGCCGCCCTCGAGCAGGCCCTTGCGGCGGGCGGTCTCGCGCGCCTTGCGGGCCGCCATCCGGGCCGACGCGGCCTGGATCGACTTGCTGATGATGTCCTTGGCCTGGCTCGGGTTGCGGTCGAACCAGTCGGCGAGCTGCTCGCCCGTCACGCGCTGCACGAACGCCTTCGCCTCGGTGTTGCCGAGCTTGGTCTTCGTCTGCCCCTCGAACTGCGGCTCGCCGAGCTTGATCGAGACGACCGCGGTGAGGCCCTCGCGGATGTCCTCGCCGGAGAGGTTGTCGTCCTTGTCCTTCAGGAGGTTCTTGGCCCGGGCGTACTTGTTCACGAGGGTGGTGAGCGCCGCGCGGAAGCCCTCCTCGTGGGTGCCGCCCTCGTGGGTGTTGATCGTGTTCGCGTAGGTGTGGACGCTCTCGGTGTAGGCGGTCGTCCACTGCATGGCGACCTCGAGCGAGATGCGGCGCTCCTTGTCCTCGCTCTCGAAGTCGATGATCTCGGAGTGCACGAGATCGGACTTCTTGAGCGAGTTGATGTACTCGACGTAGTCGACGAGGCCCTTCTCGTAGTGGAAGACGTCGCCGCGGACGCCGACGGTCTCGTCCTCGCCCTCCCCCTCGAACTCGACCTCGTTCTGGTCGGTGAGCGAGATCCGCAGGCCCTTGTTGAGGAACGCCATCTGCTGGAAGCGGGCACGGAGGGTCTCGTAGTCGAACTCGGTCGTCTCGAAGATCTCGCCGTTGGGCCAGAACGTGATCGTGGTGCCGGTCTCGTCGCTCGCCTCGCCCTTCTCGAGCGGGGCCACGGGCACGCCGTCGGCGAAGGACATCCGGTAGACCGAGCCCTGGCGCTTCACCTCGACCTCGAGCTTCGTCGAGAGGGCGTTGACGACGGAGGAGCCGACGCCGTGGAGTCCGCCGGACACCGCGTAGCCGCCGCCGCCGAACTTGCCGCCGGCGTGCAGCACGGTCAGGACGAGCTCGACGGTCGAGATGCCCTCGGTCGGGTGCATGTCGACGGGGATGCCGCGGCCGTTGTCGGCGACGGTCACGCCTCCGTCGGCGCGCATGACGACCTCGATGTTGTCGCAGTAGCCCGCGAGCGCCTCGTCGACGGCGTTGTCGACGATCTCGTAGACCAGGTGGTGCAGACCGCGCGGCCCCGTGGATCCGATGTACATGCCGGGGCGCTTGCGCACGGCCTCGAGACCCTCGAGGACCTGGATCTGGCTGGCGCCGTAGTCTCCGGAGGACTTGGTGGACATCCCCGAGGACGGGGCGTCGGTGGAGCCGTTCGCGTCCAGGTCGTTCGCTGCGGGTGACGTGGAGTCGTTCGGCTCGGGTGTCATAGCTGTGGAGTTCTCCTCTGACGGTCCGACGCGACGCGGGGGAGGATCTGGAGATCGCTCCGCTCGCGATGCCACGAGACGTGGATCGCGCTGCTCCCGAACGGACTCGGGCGCGGCGTCGCTGCGGTTCGGCGGCCCTCCATTCTACCGCGCGGGAGGACGATCCGCGGCTCTCTGCGGCGATCTGAGGGCCTGGATCGACGGGGTCGACCGAAAATGCGTCCTCAGCCGTAGGTGTCGCGCGGACCACGCCCTGGAATCGACCTGGGGCCCTTTTTCCAGTTCGGTACGTCCGGGCCCTGGAAACGGATCGAGACGATGCCGGCGTCGGGGTGGTTCACCGCGATGTGGTTCATGATCTCGATCCGCATCAGGCGCAGCTGCGTCGCCCACGCCGTCGACTCGCACGCGACGGTCAGCACGCCGTCGACGACGCCGAGGGGAGTGGAGTGCTTCGAGGTCTCCTCGCCCGCGATCGCCGTCCAGGACGAGATCAGGTCGCCCTGCGCCAGCGGAGCGGTCCAGTCGAGCTTGCGGGTGAGCGCGTCGAGCACGTCGCCGAGATCGTGCGGATCGCGTCCCTTCCCGAACGGGACCGCGTCGCCCTTGGGCTCCGCGCGTTCGACGGTCTTGCGGATCCGGCGCGGACCGTCGCCGCCGAACACCTCCTTGAGGTGCTTGTAGACGCGGGCCGCCTCGGAATCGGGGGCGGGAGCGGGACGACGGCCGTCAGCCATCGGTCCGGTCCTCGGCCGCGGGGGGCTCGTCCTCGGCTGCGGACGGCGGCGCAGCGCTCACGACCGGCTCGACGATGCTGCCGGCCTCGATCCGCACCGTGTGCGCGGCCAGCGCCTCGGGCACGTCGTCGAAGACCGCGGCGGTGATCAGCACCTGCTCGTAGTCGGCCACGACGGAGGCGAGTCGCTCGCGCCGACGCGCGTCCAGCTCGGCGAAGACGTCGTCGAGCATCAGCACGGGATCGCCCATGGGGGAGTCGCGGCGCAGCAGCTCGGCGGCGCCGAGCTTGAGCGCCAGGGCGAACGACCAGCTCTCGCCGTGACTGGCGTACCCCTTGGCGGGGAGGTCGTTGAGCTCGAACTGCACGTCGTCCCGGTGCGGGCCGACCAGCGAGATCCCGCGGTCGAGCTCCTTGCGGCGGACCGAGAGGAGAGCGGAGGCGAAGGCCTCGCTCAGGCCGGCCCGCTCGACGGGGGAGCCCGGCTCGGACGTCTCGAGCGGCTCCCCGTCGTCGTCGACGGCTCCCTCGATGCTCAGACGCGAGCGCAGGACCGGGCGCTGGTCCGCGCCGGCGACGGCCTCGTAGGCGCCGCGGACAGGACCGCTGAGCTCGTCGACCAGCGCGAGGCGCGACTGCATGATCTCGGAGCCGAGCGCGATCAGCCGCTCGTCCCAGATGTCGAGGGTGCCGAGCTTCGAGACGTCGCGGATCCCGCTCGCCCTCGCCGATTTCAGCAGCGAGTTGCGCTGGCGGAGCACGCGCTCGTAATCGGACTGCACGGCGCTCATGCGGGGGGAGAGGAGCACGACGAGCTGGTCGAGGAAGCGGCGGCGGGCCGACGGGTCCCCGCGGATGAGGAGGAGATCCTCCGGGGCGAAGAGGACGCTCGAGAAGAACCGGGGCAGCTCGCGCGGCTTGATGCCGCCGCGGTTGATCTGCGCGCGGTTGGGGGAGGAGCGGTTGATCTGCACCTCGGCCAGCAGCTCGCGGTCGCCGTTGCGCAGGCGCGCGCGCACCACCGCGCTGTCGCGGCCGGCCCGGATGAGCGCCTGATCGCTCGAGACGCGGTGCGACCCCAAGGTGGAGAGGTACCCGAGCGATTCGACGAGGTTCGTCTTGCCCTGCCCGTTCCGCCCCACGAAGAGGTTCGGCCCCGGCACCAGTGCGACGTCGACGGAGGCGTAGTTCCGGAAGTCGCTCAACGCGAGCTGCGTCACATGCACGCCACCACCTCCTCCTCCACTCTGCCCGACCCTCCTGCGCGCCGCCCCTCCCCTGAACCGCGCCGGTCTCGCCGCGCCCCTCCGAGGCCCGACCTCCGGTGCATCCGGGTCTCGATACGCCCCTGCGGAGCTACTCGACCAGCAGGCCGGGGGCGACGTCTCCGCGGCCCCGGCCCCCGGACTCGCCCGACTCCTGGATCAGGTGGATCTCGATACGCCCCTGCGGGGCCACTCGACCCGCAGGTGTGCAGGCCGGACAGGAGCGGATGTTCCCTCGCCGTCCGAAAGACGCGGGCTTCCCGCAGTCCTTCAAGCGATCGACCCCCATCACCGCCGTCCGAAGGACGCGGCCCCCCGCGGAAGCAGGGAAGGAGGCGGCCGGAGGCCCGCCGGTACCGTGAGAGCATCCTCTGCCTCACGGTGGCGGCGGGCCGCAGGTCGCCGGACGCGACCGGCTCTGCGACACGTCACCGCCTCAGGAAGCCGACTGCGCGAGGACTGCCGAAGGCAGTCCGAGCCCGTCGACTCAGTCGACGGCCTTGACGCTATGCCCGCCGAACTGGTTGCGGAGCGCCGCCACGGCCTTCATGGCGGGCGAGTCCTCCTGGCGGGAGACGAAGCGGGCGAAGATCGAGGCGCTGATCGTGGGCACCGGGACGGCGTTGTTGATGGCCTCCTCGATGGTCCAGCGGCCCTCGCCCGAGTCCTGCACGTAGCCCTCGATGTGCTCGAACTCCGGGTCCTGCTCGAGGGCGCGGACGAGGAGCTCGAGGAGCCAGGAGCGGACGACGGTGCCGCGCTGCCACGCCTTGAAGGTGCCGGTGACGTCCTTGATGATGTCCTTGCGCGTGTCGAGGAGCTCGTAGCCCTCGGCGAACGCCTGCATGAGCGCGTACTCGATGCCGTTGTGGACCATCTTCGCGTAGTGGCCGGCGCCGACCTCGCCCACGTGGACGAAGCCCTCCTCGCGGGGGCCTTCGGGGCGCAGCGCGTCGAAGACGGGCATGGCGTACTCGACGAGCTCGCTGGGGCCGCCGACCATGAGGCCGTAGCCGTTCTCGAGGCCCCACACGCCGCCGGAGACACCGGCGTCGATGTAGTGGATCCCCTTGGGCTTCAGCAGCGCGTCGTGCTTGAAGTCCTCGGTGAAGCGCGAGTTTCCGCCGTCGATGACGAGGTCGCCCTCGTCGAGCTTCTCGGACAGGTCGGTGATGACGCTGTCCGTGATGGCGCCGGCGGGGACCATGACCCACACCACGCGGGGGGTGGGGAGGGCGGCGATCATCTCGTCGAGGGAGGCGGAGTCGGACACGTCCTGGTTGCGGTCGTAGCCGGTCACCTCCACTCCCTTCTGACGGAGGCGGGAGCGCATGTTGTCGCCCATCTTGCCGAGTCCGACGAGTCCGATGTGCATGGTGAACCTTCCTGGATTCATGAGCCGGCGGGCGGGCGCTCGTCGGGAGCGGGAGAGGTCGCGACGGTGCGATCGAGGAGCGGGGGTCAGCGCAGGAGCAGGTTGGGCTGCAGCAGGTAGCGGTAGCTGTCGTTGCCGGGCTGGTCGCGCGAGGTCTGGGCTGTGAGGAGCACCGGACCGGGCTTGTTGGGGTTCTCGGTCTTCGTGAAGGCGATGCGCACGAACTCCGAGTGCACCGCGGCGAGCCCGTCGAGCAGGAACTGCGGCTTCAGCGAGACGACGACGTCGCCTCCGGTCAGGATCGCGTCGATGCTCTCGGACGCCTGCGCCTGCTCGGATCCGATGGCCTCGAGGGTGAGGCCGTCGCTGCTGAAGCTGAAGCGGAGGGCGGCCTCGCGCTCGAGCACCAGGGAGACGCGGCGGGTGGCTTCGATCAGGTCGCTCGTCGCCATGACCGCGTAGTTCTCGACCGAGGCGGGGAAGAGGCGCTTGACCGGGGGGAAGTTGCCCTTGATCAGGAGCGAGGTGACCGTCTTGCGGTCGGCGGTGAAGGCGATGAGCTCGCGCTCGTCGCGCTGCGTGATCGCGACCGAGACGGTGCCGGAGTGGCCGAAGGTCTTGCCGACCTCCTGCAGGGTGCGGGCCGGGACGAGTGCGGTCAGGGGCTGGGTCGGAGCGGGGTTGTCGCCGTTGTCCCAGTCGATCTCTCGGACGGCGACGCGGTAGCGGTCCGTCGCGACGAGCCCGATGGTGTTCTCGGTGATCTCGAGCTGCACGCCGGTGATGACGGGGGTCACGTCGTCGCGCGACGCGGCCACGGCGACCTGCGAGATCGCGGCGGAGAAGGCGTCGGCGGGGACGAGCCCGGTCGACGCGTCGATCTCGGGGATCGACGGGTACTCCTCGACCGGCATCTGCAGCAGCGTGAAGTGGGCGGATCCGGCCGAGACCGAGACGCGCGACTCCTGCGTGGCGATGCGCACGGGGGCGTTCGGCAGCCGGTTGGCGATGTCGGCCAGCAGGCGGCCCGAGACGAGGACCGTGCCGGTCTCCTCGACGTCGGCGGCGATCTGCGTCTGCGCCGAGACCTCGTAGTCGAAGGAGGAGAGCGTGAGGCCCTCGCTCGTCGCTTCGATGAGGACGCCGGAGAGGATCGGCAGGGTCGTGCGCTGCGGCAGCAGCTTGACCGCGAACGACACGGCCTCGCTGAAGACATCGCGGTTGGCTTGGAACCTCACGAAAACACCCCTGACGAGTCGCTGAAGAAGACCGACGCCCATCGTACTCGTGACTCTCGACGTGCTCAGAAGGGGGTGGACCCGCTGCCGGCTCGTCCGCTCCTCCACAAGGTTGTCGTTCGCGCCCTGATTAAAGAGAGAACTGCGTTAACAGTGTTAACACGTGTGGAAACTGTGGAAAACGCTTCGGACGCCTACTCGTTGCTGGCATGCGGACCCCGCGCCCCTGTGGAGGAGGTGTGAGCGCGTCGGTGGACGCCCTGTTGACAGATCCGGGCGCCCCGGCCCGATTCCACAGGAGGCTCCGTCGGCCGCACAGTTCGAGGCCGGTTGTCCACAGTTATCCACAGGTTCTGCACACGTGTGGAAATCGACGGAATCCGTTCGATCCGTCGAACGCGGGTGGGCGCGACGGCGTGTCGGAGTTGTCGAGGGTGGGTCTCGATACGCCGCCGTGCGGCTACTCGACCAGCAGGGAAGGGGCTGTCGCGCGCTCGCTCGACCAGCGGAGGGGGCGCCTCTCCCATTACTTGCTGATCGAGTAGCGGCCGCAGGACGCGTATCGAGATCCCCGTGTCCGGGAGGGTGGGTCTCGATACGCCGCTGCGCGGCTACTCGACCAGCAGAGATCCGCCTGGCGGCTCCTCGATCAGTACGGAGGGCGGCGCCGGCTAGCGGTTCGTCTTGATACGGGTGGTCAGCTCGGTGACCTGGTTGTAGATGCTGCGGCGCTCCTTCATGAGCTCCGAGATCTTCTTGTTCGCGTACATCACGGTGGTGTGGTCGCGGTTGCCGAACAGCTGCCCGATCTTCGGCAGCGACAGGTTCGTCAGCTCCCGGCAGAGGTACATGGCGATCTGACGCGCGGTGGCCACGGCCTGCGAGCGGGACGAGCCGTAGAGGTCGTCGACGGTCAGCTTGAAGTAGTCGGCGGTGTGGTTGATGATGTCGACCGGCGAGATGACGTTGTCCTCGTCGAGCGTGATCAGGTCCTTGAGCACCGTCTGCACGAGCGACATGTCGACGGGTGTGCGGTTCAGGCTCGCGAACGCGGTGACGCGGATGAGCGTCCCCTCGAGCTCGCGGATGTTGCTCGACACCTTCGACGCCATGAACTCGAGGATGTCGTCGGGCACGAGCAGCTTCTCGCTGACGGCCTTCTTGCGGAGGATCGCGATGCGCGTCTCGAGGTCGGGCGCCTGCACATCGGTGATGAGGCCCCACTCGAAGCGCGAGCGCATGCGGTCCTCGAAGCCGGTGAGCGCCTTGGGCGGCAGATCCGACGTGATCACGACCTGCTTGTTGTGATCGTGCAGCTGGTTGAACGTGTGGAAGAAGGCCTCCTGCGTCTCGGCCTTCCCCTGCAGGAACTGGATGTCGTCGATCAGGAGGATGTCGACGTTGCGGTACCGGCCGTGGAACGCGTTGCCCCGGTTGTTCGCGATCGAGTTGATGAAGTCGTTCGTGAACTCCTCGGAGGAGACGTAGCGCACCCGGATGCCGGGGTAGAGGCTCATCGCGTAGTGCCCGATGGCGTGGAGGAGGTGGGTCTTGCCCAGACCGGAGTCGCCGTAGACGAAGAGCGGGTTGTAGGCCTTCGCGGGGGCCTCGGCGACGGCGACCGCTGCGGCGTGCGCGAAGCGGTTGGAGCCTCCGATGACGAAGTTGTCGAAGCTGTACTTGGGGTTGAGCCTCGTGTCGGTGGCCGGCACGGTCCGCATCTCGTCGACCGAGCGCACGGGGGCGAGGGAGGGGGAGGAGGCGGTGATCGGCTCGAACGGGTTCATCGACTCGGACGAGGTCGGCGAGCTCAGCGGCTCGTGCTCGATGTCCGGGTTCACCACGAAGGCGAACGTCGTCACGCCGAACGAGTCGTCGAGCGTGCCGATCGCGCTGAGCAGGGGGACCCGCACGCGCTGCTCGAGCATGCCGCGGGTGAACTCGTTCGGGACCTCCAGGTAGAAGGTGCCCGCCATGATGCCCTTGGGCTCCACGAGCGAGACGAAACCGTAGAGCGGAGCGGTGATGCGCTCGTCCTGCGAGAGGGCCCCGAGGATCACCTTCCACGCGTCGACGATCGACGTGTCCTCTGGCATCTGTCTCCGGTCCTCGGTCGCTGTCGACATCCTGTGCGCCCTGCGGCGTCGTTCACGACGGCGAACCCGCGGTTCCGTCGGCCGTCCGACCCTTCTGGGGGACGGACGTCTTCCACAGGGTCTTCCACAGGCGGGAGCCGATGCCAGCGCGGACGCGGGCAGGAGCCGTCTCGGCCTGTGGATAACTGCGGCTCAACACGGTAACGAAGGAGCCGACGGGAGACAAATCCACCACAGGGGACTCCGCGTGTCAATGCGCGGAACGCGCCGTGGGCCCGGGCAGAATCGAGGTTTCGGCCGCACCGTATTTGACCGGTGGCGGGAGAGGCCGTAGTTTTAATCAGTTGACGCCTGCCCGGGGTCGCACGGTCGGTCCTCGCGGACGGCACCGGATCGGAGCCGGGCACCCTTTCTTCCCGGGAGACCGGGGCACCGCTCCGGCGGACGCCCCGCTGGTACCGAGGAACACGTACGTGGAGATTGAACTATGAGCAAGCGAACCTTCCAGCCGAACAACCGTCGTCGCGCCAAGGTGCACGGCTTCCGTCTGCGCATGCGCACCCGCGCCGGCCGCGGCATCCTGAGCGCGCGTCGCGCCAAGGGCCGCACCGAGCTCTCGGCGTAGAGCCCAGCGGTACCGACCAGCGGTGCTGGCCAGAGCCAATCGCATCGTCCGAGGTGACGAGTACCGGACAGTCGTCCGTCGCGGTGTGCGGTCCACAGGACCGCACACCGTCACGTATGTCCGGAGGTCCTCCTCGGCGACTCCCCCGCGATTCGGTTTCATCGTGGCCAAGACCGTCGGGTCGGCCGTGACGCGAAACACTGTGCGCCGCCGCTTGAAGGCGATCGCGTTCGAGCTGGTCGGGCAGACCGACCACGGCACCGATGTCGTGATCCGCGCGCTGCCGAGCAGTGCGACGGCTCCCTGGTCGGAGCTGCGCCGCGAGGTCGTGGGCGCGATGACGCGGAACCCGCGCTCCGGCCGGACCGCCGAGGTCCGCTCGTGACCACCTCCGTCCTCGACCGACCGCTCTCGTGGCCGGTCCGGGCGGCGTGGGGTCTGCTCCTGCTCCCCCGCAACATCGGGATCCTGCTGCTGATCGTCTACCGGGCCGTCGTCTCCCCTCTGTACGGGGACGTCTGCCGCTACTACCCCTCGTGCTCCGCGTACGCGCTGCAGGCGGTCCAGCTCCACGGACTCGTCCTCGGCTCCGTCCTCGCTGCGCGTCGCCTCCTCCGCTGCCACCCGTGGGCGGCCGGCGGGGTCGACGACGTACCGACCTCGATCCCTCTGCACCGGCCGGCTCCGGGCCGTCCCCGCTTCGCTGTGACGCGATCCGGGTTCGTCGCGGGCCCTCGAAAGGACTGACCCCCTCCCATGGACCTTCTCGGCACGATCCTCTGGCCCCTCAAATGGGCCGTCGAGCTGATCCTCGTCGCCTTCCATCAGCTGCTCACGCTGTCCGGCATGGAGGCGGCGGCCGGCATCACCTGGGTGCTGTCGATCGTGGGCCTCGTCCTCGTCATCCGCGCCGCTCTGATCCCGATCTTCGTCAAGCAGATCAAGAGCCAGCGCCGCATGATGGAGGTGGCGCCGCAGCTGAAGAAGATCCAGGACAAGTACAAGGGCAAGCGCGACCAGCTGTCCCGCGAGGCGATGTCCCGCGAGACCATGGAGCTCTACAAGAAGACGGGCACCAACCCGCTCGCCTCCTGCCTGCCCCTGCTGATCCAGATGCCGATCTTCTTCAGCCTGTTCTCGGTGCTGAACGACGCCCAGCGGAGCGAGGAGGGCGTCGGCCCGCTGAACGAGCAGCTCGCCCGCCAGTTCGGCGAGGCGAACCTGTTCGGCATCGCGCCGCTGCACCAGTCCATCCAGGGCGCCCTGCAGGAGGGCGGCCAGGAGCTGGTCGTCGTGATCGCCGTCATCATGGTGGTCCTGATGACCGCGTCGCAGTTCATCACCCAGCTGCAGATCGTCTCGAAGAACATGTCGCCCGAGGCCAAGGCCTCGCCGACCTTCAAGCAGCAGCGGATCCTGCTCTACATCCTCCCGCTCGTGTTCGCCTTCTCGGGCTTCGCGTTCCCCCTCGGCGTGATGTTCTACTGGCTGACCTCGAACATCTGGACGATGATCCAGCAGTTCATCGTCATCCGGAACATGCCCACCCCCGGCAGCGAGGCCGCCAAGGCCCGCGAGGAGCGACTGCGCCGCAAGGGCAAGCTCGTCGAGGAGACGAACGTCGCCGGCGAGACCACCCTGGTCGAGAAGAAGGTCGTGCAGCGTCAGCAGCCCGTCGGCAAGAACCGCGCCAAGAAGCAAGCCGGAAAGAAGTAGGACCGCTATGACCGATCAGACGCAGACCACTCCGGCCCCGGCCCTCGCACCGTCCTTCGACGAGGCTCCCCTGCCTGCCGAGACGCCGGCCGCTGCCGCCGCTCCGACGGCGGAGGGCGAGGCTCCGGCGTCGACCCTGGCGCAGCTCGAGGACGAGGGCGACGTCGCCGCCGACTACATCGAGGAGTTCCTCGACATCTGCGATCTCGACGGCGACATCGACATCGAGGTGCGCAACGGCCGGGCCTACCTGTCGGTGACGGCGACCGGCGACACCAACCTGCGGGTCCTGTCGCGCCCCGACGCCGTCCAGGCCCTGCAGGAGCTGACGCGCCTCGCGGTGCAGACGAAGACGGGTGCCTTCTCGCGCCTCATCCTCGACATCGGCGGCTCGCGGGACGCCCGCGAGAGCGAGCTCGCGCAGCTCGTCGACCGCGCCATCGAGCGCATCGAGGAGGGTGCGACATCGGCGTCGCTCCCCCCGATGTCGTCCTACGAGCGCAAGCTCGTCCACGACATGGTGGGCGAGCGCGGTTTCGTGTCGGAGTCGCGTGGCGAGGCGCGCGAGCGCCACACCGTCATCACCCGCGGCTGACCGCCGTGGAGCCGACCCTCGAGGCCGAGCCCGCGGCCGCTGCGGCGATCGCGGGCGACCGGCTGCCGGTCCTCCGTGCGTTCACGGAGTCGCTCGCCGCGCAGGGCGAGGAGCGGGGCCTGATCGGTCCGCTCGAGCTGCCGCGCCTCTGGACCAGGCACGTGCTCAACAGCGCCCTGGTGGCCCCTCTGCTGCGTCCGGGACTCGTGGGTGATGTCGGCAGTGGCGCCGGCCTCCCGGGGCTCGTACTGGGCATCGTGCGGCCCGACGTGCGGTTCGTGCTGATCGAGCCGATGGAGCGCCGCATCCTGTGGCTGCGGGAGCAGGTCGCCGAGCTCGGACTCGAGAATGTCTCAGTTCTCCGGGCTCGAGCGGAAGAGGTGCGGCTCGACGAGCCGCTGGATCAGGTCACAGCCAGAGCGGTCAGCGCTCTGTCGAAGCTGATCCCTCTGACGGCGCCCCTGCTCCGTCCCGGTGGTGAGCTCGTCCTGCTGAAGGGTGTCAACGCCGAGAAGGAGATCGCGGCGGCTGAGAAGGTCATCCGGCGCTTCCGCGTCTCTCCTCCCGAGGTCGTCGTGCTGGGCGACGGCGTGCTCTCCGAGGTCACGCGCGTGGTCCGGGCTACAGTGGGTTGATCCGCCGACTTCGCAGATGATCCGTTCCGGATCCTCGAACGTCGGCCCCGGTGGCTCCCGCCCTGATCCGATTGCCGAGCGAAGGTTTCACGTGAAACGACCCGATTCCGATGTGGCCGGACAGTCCGGAGGCTTCGACGCCTCCACTCCCCTGGCCCGCGAGATCGCCGACATGACCCGACGGCGGGCGCTGTTGAGTGCACAGCCGCTCCCCAAGCCGGAGTCGACGCGCGTCATCACGATCTCGAACCAGAAGGGCGGCGTCGGCAAGACGACCACGACGGTGAACCTCGCCGCCGGCCTGGCTCGAGGAACGGCGAAGGTCCTGGTCATCGACCTCGATCCGCAGGGGAACGCGTCGACGGCGCTCGGCATCGAGCACCGCGCCGACACCCGCAGCGTGTACGACGTCATCGTCAACGACACTCCCCTGGCGGAGGTCGTCCAGAAGAGCCCCGAGTTCGACTCGCTCTACGGAGTCCCGGCGACGATCCATCTCGCAGGCGCCGAGATCGAGCTCGTCTCGCTCGTCGCGCGGGAGCAGCGGTTGCGCCGTGCGCTCGACAAGATGCTCGAGGCGATGGACGACCCCTTCGACTACGTGTTCATCGACTGCCCGCCGTCGCTCGGCCTGCTGACGATCAACGCGTTCGTCGCTGCGCGTGAGGTGCTCATCCCCATCCAGTGCGAGTACTACGCGCTCGAAGGACTCAGCCAGCTGCTGAAGAACATCGATCTGATCGAGCGCCACCTGAATCCGAATCTCGCGGTGTCGACGATCCTGCTCACCATGTTCGACGCGCGCACGAATCTGTCGCACCAGGTCGCAGCCGACGTCCGGGAGCACTTCCCCAAAGAGGTCCTGCGGGCGGTCATCCCGCGGAACGTGCGCATCTCGGAGGCACCGAGCTACGGGCAGAGCGTCATCACGTACGACCCACAGTCGTCCGGATCGCTGGCGTACCTCGAAGCGGCGGCCGAACTCGCCCGGCGGGGCGCACGGAAGGTCGAGAAGACCGAGAACGAAGGGCAGGCACGCTGATGGCGACGAAGCGGACAGGACTGGGCCGGGGAATCGGCTCGCTCATCCCGACCAGCGATGAGACGCGGTCGCGACCGGTCGACGTGTTCTTCCCCGACCAGAACGTCGACGTCGAGTCGGCGGACGATCTGCTCGACGTCCCCGGAGCGAGACTCGCCCGACTCCCCCTCGAGGACATCGTGCCGAACGCGGCTCAGCCGAGGACGGTCTTCGACCAGGACGAACTGGCCGAGTTGATCCACAGCGTGCGCGAGTACGGCGTCCTGCAGCCGATCGTGGTGCGTCCGGTGTCGGGGCGCGGCGGGGCGAAGTTCGAGCTCGTGATGGGGGAGCGCCGGTTCCGAGCCTCGCAGGCGGCCGGCCTGACGACCATCCCGGCGGTCATCAAGGACACCGCCGACGAGAACATGCTGCGCGATGCGCTGCTCGAGAACCTGCACCGAGCGGAGCTGAACCCTCTCGAGGAAGCCTCGGCCTATCAGCAGCTCCTGAGCGACTTCGGAATCACGCAGGAGGCGCTCGCCACTCGTCTCGGGCGCTCGCGCCCGCAGATCTCGAATACCCTCCGCCTGCTGCGCCTGCCGTCGGACGTGCAGGCTCGTGTCGCAGCGGGAGTGCTCACGGCGGGCCACGCCCGAGCGGTCCTCTCGCTCGACGATGTCGAGCTGATGAGGCGTCTCGCGGACAAGATCGTGAACGAGGACCTGTCGGTGCGAGCTGCGGAGGCCGCTGCCGCGCAGTTGAAGGCACCCCGCACCTCGGTGCGCGCCGTGCCGGAGGAGCGCGGGGGCCACGTCGGGCACCTGAGTTCGATCGCCGATCACCTCGGGGATCGGCTGAACACCCGAGTCAAGGTCACTCTGGGGGCGCGGAAGGGCCAGATGGTGATCGATTTCGCTACGATCCAGGATCTGAATCGCATTCTCGCTGAGATCGGGGAGCCGACTGAGGTCTCGCTCGCGCCGTAGTGCGTGCTGATGTTTCACGTGAAACGCCCCGGAATGGACATTTCCGGGGCTTTTCTCGTTTCTGAGCTCATTGTGAGAAGCGCGATTTGGCGGTTCTTGCTCGGGCGACGGCCGGTTCTGACGAGCGGTCACGCGAATGGCTTGACCGGGACGCAAAAGTCCAGGGCTCCTCGCACTCATGGAACTGCTGCACATCTCTTCGCCGATACAGGCTTGCGCCCCAACAGCTGGCCGCAACCGACTCTGAGCCTCCTGCGCGCACTCGGAAGGCTAATCACTACTCAGCTTGTGACCTTCAGGCATAGATCGCACTCTGGAAAGCGTTGCTCCATTGCCGACGACGCGCGTATGCCGGACGGGCTGCTGATGTTTCACGTGAAACGCTTTGTGTCGTGCGACTTGATAGGCGTACCGGCAGGTCGATCTCTGGCTGCAAAGGGTGAGAACCGTGTTCCGCGCACTGGTTGCACGGAGGTGATCACTCTGTGCCCGCCGGGCGAACCACGTGATTAGCGAGTCGTGCCGAGTGCGGGCGCTGGGCTTCGTCCCGGATACCGGAAAGAGCTGAGAACTCAGCATCTCCCGACGAGCTGATTCCTCCGTTGGACTGGAACCTTCGCCGACGAATCGTCCTGACGCAGCGCCAACAGTGCGTTCGATACGGAGGGAATCATGGAGTCGCGTGAAGTTCGGCGTTCAAGCTGCCCGTAGCGCCGTATCGAACCCGTCCCCAGAGCACTTTCTCGAGTCGATTCGCACTCGAGCTGTCTGGAGTCATAGCGCGCACAGTCACTGTCGCGCTTTGCCCGAGACATTCGACTGTCCAGCGAAAGGATGTTTCACGTGAAACGCTGTGCCGACGGTCTCGTTCTTCGCCGTTTCACGTGAAACGGTCGGACGGCTGATTAAGACCCGTGTGAATACGCCTTGACAGCCTGATAGGCCAAGGTCGAATAGACGTCGCCGAGATAACGGCCGGAGGCTTCGATGGCTGGGGGACCAGTGACGTCTCAGTCAGACCGGGGATGACATTGGCATCGAAGAACCAGGGCTGTCCATCCGCGGAGATGACGAAGTCGATCCGGGAGAGATCGCGCAGGCCGAGCAGTCGGTGGATCGCGACGGCCGCCTCGGAGACAGCGGAGAGCGCCTCTGACGTCACGCGCGCCGGGACGTAGAAGCGGGTCTCTCCGGCGGTGTAGCGAGCGTCGAACGTGTAGGGCCCGCTGATCGGCTCGATCTCGACCACGGGCAGCGCCGTCGGTCCGTCTCCGAGATCGAGGACGCCGACGGCGACCTCGGTTCCGCGGATCCGCTCCTCGATGAGGCGACGTCTCCGTAGGTGTAGGCGGTGACCATCGCGCGCGAGAGATCGCCGTCGTCCTCCACGATGCTGACTCCCTGGGCGGAACCGCCCTGGGCGGGCTTGACCACCAGCGCGCCGCTCAGGTGTGCTCGCACCTGCGCGAGGATCGCCGCGGCGCCGAGCTCGCGGAAGGCATCGCGGGGGAGGGTGAGGGATCGGGGTGTGAGGATCCCCGCCCGCGCGGCCAGAGTCTTCGCAGTCGGCTTGAACCAGGCGAGCCTGGCGGAGTCGGCATCGGATCCGACGTAGGGCAGGCCCGCGGCCTCGAGCAGCCCGAGCAGCGCCCCGTCCTCTCCGCTTGCACCGTGGACGGCGGGCCAGACGAGATCCGGACGCCGGCGGCCAGGAAGGGGAGGAGATCCGCGTCCGGTTCACGCGTGGTCACTCGATGCCCGAGCGCGGCGAGGCGATCGGCGACACGGCGACCCGACCGGAGCGACACATCGCGCTCGTGGCTGATGCCGCCACTGACGACGACGATGTCGAGGGCGGTGTCGGACTGACGGAAAGTGCTCATGACCAGGCCTTTTACAATTCGTGACAGCGGTCAGGAGACCGTCGGGGGGAGGCTGATGGGCGCCTGCTCGTCGTCGGTGACACCTCGCGGCCGCACCCCGGCGAAGGTCGACAGGAGATCGAGCTCGCCGTCGATCACGGTGGCGAGCCGTCGGATCCCCTCCCCGATCCTCTCCGGCGTCGGGTAGCAGAAGGACAGGCGGATGTTCTGCCGGCCGTCGCCGTTGCCGAAGAAGGCAGTACCCGGCGTGTAGGCCACCAGCTCCTTCACGGCCCGGGGGAGCATGGCCTTCGAGTCGAGATCGTCGGGCAGTGTGAGCCACACGTAGAAGCCGCCGTTCGGATTCGTCCAGGAGAGCGAGGGCAGGTGCGTCTCGAGTCCACGCAGCATCGCCTCCTTGCGTTCCCGGTACACACCGCGGAAGGTGTCGATCTGCGCCTTCCAATCGGCGGTCGCGAGGTACTTCGAGATCACGAGCTGGCTGAAGGAGGACGGGCTGAGCACCGCCGCCTCGTTGGCGAGGATGAGCTTCTCGCGGATGGCGTGGGGAGCCAGCGCCCAGCCGACGCGGAAGCCGGGTGCGAGCGTCTTCGAGAAGGTGCCGAGATAGACGACGCTGTCCTCCTCGAGTGATCGCATCGCCTTCGGCGGGACGTCCTCGAAGTACAGGAGTCCGTACGGGTTGTCCTCGAGGACGAGGATCCCCTCGTTCTTGCAGATCTCGAGGATCTCGACCCGGCGCTCCCAGCTCAGGGTGACGCCCGCCGGGTTGTGGAAGGTCGGGATCGTGTAGAGGAACTTGATCCTCCTCCCCTCCCCTCGCACGCGTGCGATGTGCTCGCGGAGCGACTCCGGGATGAGGCCGTGCTCGTCCATGGCGACGTGCTCGATGTCGGCCTGGTAGGACCGGAAGATCACCATCGCTGTGACATAGCTGGGGCCCTCGGAGAGGACCACGTCCCCCGGGTCCAGGAAGACCTTCGAGACGAGCTCCAGGGCGTGCTGGGAGCCCGTGGTGACCACGACGTCGTCCGCGCTGGCAGAGATGCCCTCGAGGGCCATGACGTCGAGGATCTGCTCCCTCAGGACGGGAACGCCCTGCCCTGAGCCGTACTGCAGCGCCACCGGCCCCTGCTCCCGCATGACCGAGTCGATCGCTCCCGTCACGAGGTCCTGCGGCAGGGCGGACACGAAGGGCATGCCGCCGGCGAGCGAGACGACTTCGGGTCGGGAGGCCACGGCGAACAGGGCTCGGACCTCGCTGGCGGCCAGACCGGCCGTCCGCTCCGCATAGGAGTCGTACCAGGGGTCGAGGTTGGTGCCGCGGTTGATCACGATGTCGTCGTTCCGGTCGTCGATGGATCCGGTCGTCCGACCGGGTCCGTCCACACTATCCGGCGGCTGTTCTCCCGGGCCGGGACCGTTCGGCGCCACTCCGGCGTCGGTGGCCCGACCCTGTTTCACGTGAAACAGCTCGGAGCCCCCGCCCGGTGGGGCGAGGGCTCCGACGATCCGACTCGGCCGGATCAGAGGATCGCGTGGATCAGAGGAATGCGGCCAGGTCGGCCTCGAGAGCCGGCTTCGGCTTGGCGCCGATGACGGTCTTGACGACCTCGCCCTTCTGGTAGACCTTCATCGCGGGGATCGAGGTGATCTGGTACTTCGCGGCGGTCTGCGGGTTCTCGTCGACGTTCAGCTTGACGATCTCGATCTTGTCGCCGTGCTCGGCCGAGATCTGGTCGAGGATCGGCGAGACCATGCGGCACGGGCCGCACCACTCGGCCCAGAAGTCGACGAGGACGGTCTTCTCGGAGTCGAGGACGTCGGACTGGAACGAGGCGTCGGTGACGCTCTTCGCGGTGGACATAGTTTCTCCTTCGCGAACCGGTCGAACCGGTTCCACTGGTGATGACCGGGGGGTCAGCGGGTGATGAGTTCGGCCTCGACAGAGGCGGCCACCTGCGGTGCCCCCTCGGTGTGGGCGGTGCCATCGGCGAGCGCAGCGAGGTAGTGCTCCGCGTCGAGGGCTGCGACCGTTCCGGATGCGGCGGCGGTGACGGCCTGACGGTAGGTCGGGTCGATCACGTCGCCCGCGGCGAAGACGCCGGGAACGGAGGTCTGGGAGGAGCGGCCGACCACCGAGATGGTGCCGTCGGTCGTCAGGTCGAGCTTGCCGTGGACGACGTGCGTCCGCGGGTCGTTGCCGATCGCGATGAAGAGACCGTCGATGTCGAGGGCGCTCTCGGTGCCGTCGACCGTGTCGCGCAGCTTCACTCCGGTGACGTGGTTCTCACCGCGGATGCCGACGACCTCGGAGCTCCACACGAACTCGATCTTCTCGTTGTCGTGCGCGCGCTTCTGCATGACCTTGGAGGCGCGGAGCGTGTCCTTGCGGTGGATGACGTAGACCTTCTCGGCGAACTTGGTGAGGAAGGTCGCCTCCTCCATCGCGGAGTCTCCACCGCCGACGACGGCGATCGTCTTGCCCTTGAAGAAGAAGCCGTCGCAGGTCGCGCACCATGAGACACCGTGTCCCGACAGGCGCTCCTCGTCGTGCAGGCCGAGCTTGCGGTACGCGGAGCCGGTCGCCACGACCACGGTCTTCGCCTCGATGCTCTCGCCCGAACCGAGGTGGACGGTCTTGGTCTCGCCCTCGAGGTCGAGGGAGGTGACGTCGTCGTAGTAGGTCGTCGCTCCGAAGCGCTCGGCCTGGGCCTGCATGGAGGCCATGAGCTCGGGCCCGAGGACGCCGTTCGGGAACCCGGGGAAGTTCTCGACCTCGGTGGTGTTCATCAGGTCGCCGCCGATCTCGACCGAGGAGGCGACCACGATCGGCTTCAGGTCGGCGCGCGCCGCGTAGATGGCGGCGGTCCAGCCGGCGGGGCCGGATCCGATGATGACGATGTCGCGCACGGCAACTCCTCGAGGTCTGTGCTGAGCGGATGCTGGTCGGAGACGGCGCCGGAGGGGCGCTGTCGTGGTGCTGAACAATCGTGCGGAGCCCGGATCCGGTCGCTCGGTCGTTCCCCGGCTCCACGGGCTACAACACATCCTAGGCGGGCGCTATTCCGCGCCGATCCGGGCGCTCGGCCCGCGGTCAGGGTCTGGACGAGCGATTCGGAGACCAGCGGTGGATCTCGCCGCTGACCAGGTTGTTCTCCTGGACGGCCCGATTCCGGTCAGCGGCCGAGGCGACGCAGGACCGGAGCGGCCATCGCCCGCAGCTCGGGGTTCCGGGCGACCCAGAGGACACCGAAGTAGACGAGAGCCATCGCGACTCCGCTCAGCACCATCGAGACGAGCGCTTGCGGCCAGCCCGCGGTGGGGAATCCGTCGTTCTGCGCGAGGAGGAACATGACCAGCACGCCCGCGCCGATGGCCGGAAGCGTGGCCAGCGCGAACTGCGCGAAGCGGAACACGATCCGGGTGCCGCCCCAGCCGCCGAGCTTGCGGCGCAGGAGGAAGCAGGCCAGGAACGCCTGCACGGCGACTCCGACCGAGATCGAGGCGGCGACGAAGATCGTCGTGAACTCGGACGGCAGCCCGAGGGCGACCAGGCAGCCGACGGCGATGACGACGGTCTGCACGAGCGTGTAGAAGAACGGCGTCCGGCCGTCGTTGAGGGCGTAGAAACCGCGCTGCACGATCGCGAGCGTCGAGAAGAGCGGGAGGACGATCACGTGAGCGGTGATGATCTGAGCCATCTGGAGAGCGGCCTCGGGATCGTCCGGGGAGAAGATCGTGGCGAAGGAGGTCGCGCAGACCACGAGCGCCGCGGCCGAGAAGAAGAGGAACAGGCCGACCACGCGGATGGAGGTGGAGATGTCGGCTCGGAAGTCCGTCATCTCGCCGCGGGACGCGTGTCCGCTCATCTTGGTGAAGTAGGCCGTCGCGATCGAGACCGCGACGATCGAGTGCGGCAGCATGAAGACGAGCCATGCCTTCTGCAGCGCGGTGGCCGAGGCGTCCTCACCCGATGCCCCGCTCACGACGGTGTTCTCGAGGAAGCCCACCGCGACCGTCAGCAGCAGGGTGGCGAAGGTCCAGCCGGCGATCCTGCCGGCGCGGCTGAGCCCCACCCCGCGGAAGCCGAAGCTGGGCCGGTAGCGCAGGCCCACGCGCTTCCAGAAGAAGACGAGCAGGATCGCCTGGAGGGCGACTCCGAGGGTCGCCGAGCCCGCGAGCACGAGGATCATCTCGGGCGTCCAGTCGGTCGCGTCCCGGAGTCCCTTGCCGTCCGAGCCGAACAGCTGCTGGAACGCGATCAGTCCGCCGATCGTCACGACGTTGTTGACGACGGGCGTCCACGTGAACGGGCCGAAGGAGCCGCGGGCGTTCAGCACCTCGCCGAGGATCGTGTACAGGCCGTAGAAGAACACCTGCGGCAGGCACCAGTAGGCGAACGTGACGGCCAGACGCGTCTGCTCGGGGCCGTACCGACCCGCCGAGAGCTGGATGAGCAGCGGAGCGGCCAGCGTCGCCACGACCGCAGCGGCCACGAGGACGAGCAGCGCCAGGGTGAGCAGCTTGTCGATGTACTTGCGGCCACCGTCGGCCTGCAGCCCCGCGCGGACGATCTGCGGCACCAGGACGGCGTTGAGCGCCCCGCCGGCGAGGATCGCGTAGATCGTGTTCGGGAGGCCGTTGGCGACCGTGAACGCATCCGCGCCCTGACCCGTGAGTCCGATGGTCTGCGTGAAGACCAGGGACATGACGAAGCCGAGGATGCGCGAGACCATCGTGCCGGAGGCGAGGACGGCGCTCGCGCGTCCGAGGGAGAAGCTAGCCACGCGGGTCCGTTCGTCGATCGTCCGGTCCGGGCTGGACCGCGAGGGGGGCGTTGGGGTCCTCGTCCGGCTCCTGTGCCGCTCCGCCGCGGCGACGGCGGCGGATGTTGCGGAGGATCCCGACGCCGAAGACGACGACGAGGAGCAGACCGAACGAGAGCGTGCCGACGGTCTCCCAGTCGGCGCGCACGTTGGTGCTGACGCGGGCGGGGAGGCCGATGACCGTGCCGTCGAGCGCGGTGAGCTGCATCCGGAGCGTCGTCTCGCCGCTGCCCACCCGTGCCTTGACCGGGATGAGGACGCGGCCCTGCGACTGCGCGTCGATGGCGGTCGGCTCGATCGAGCTCTCGTCGATGTCGAGGACGGCGTTGGAGGTGGAGGCGCTGATCTCGACGGTGACGGGCCACGGGAGGTCGTTGCGCACGTACACCGGGATGCTGGAGTCGCGGGACAGCTGGTTGAGCGTGCTCGTGGCCTCGATCGAGACACCACCCAGAGTGGTGTCGGCGTTCTCGAGGCTCGTGGTGACCGCCTCCGCCCAGGCGGCGTCGTCGTCGCGCCACGACACGGCCAGGACGGCGAGCAGGTCGTTGCGCAGCTTGCCGCTCAGCAGCTGCGGGTCGGTGAGGACGGCCGAGAACCCCTCGACGCGGGAGGCGGTGTCCAGGAGGGTCGAGACGGTCTCGAGGCGCTGCTCGGACTCCGGGGCGTCGACGACGGCGGCGTCCGCCGTCGCAGGGACCGTGAGGGCGGACGCGAGCGAGGTCCCCTCCGCGTAGGGGAGCGCGTCGAGAGCGTCGAGCGTCTGTGCGAGGCGGACCCCGTCGACAGCCGCTCCGCGCTCCAGGGCGAGGACGACGTCGGGCACCTCGGCCTCGCGCTGCACCTGCGCGAGATCAGCGGTCAGAGCGGTCATGCGGGCGCGCCACTCCGAGTCGGTGCCGGCCGTGACGGCGTCGTCGAGCGCCGTGGAGAGGACGCTGTCGCTGACGACGAGGTCGTGGCCGTCGACGACGGCCCGGGTCGCGGTGCCGTCGGGCAGAGTGAGATTGCCGGAGGCGACGACGGTGCGGCTCATGCCGCTCGCGGCATAGACCTCGAGATCCGCGGCGCGCACGGTCAGATCGTCGGGCCACGCGATCGCGCCGACGGTCGGCGACCAGTCGAACGCGAGCAGCGACTCCGCGGTCGGTCGGGCGGGCAGAGCCTGATCCGCCTGCTCGGTGGGGACCGGCTCGGGCGCGCGGCGGGAGTGGCGGTGACGGCCGGCTCGGCGAACCGGGTGGGATCGACGCCGTACTCGAACGACGTCGGCCCGAGCAGTGTCGCGAGGCCCGACTGCGCCTGCGCCGAGACGTCGGCATCCGCGTAGGACAGGGGGAAGACCTCGTTCGGCGCCGACTCCAGGCGCTCGAGCCAGGCCGTCGCCGAGTCGGGAGCAGCGGCGCCGAGGATCCGGATGGACGCGAGGATCCGCGGGTCGACTCCGATCGCGACCGCGCGGCCGAGCACGGAGTCGAGCTGCCGGGAGAGCGTGCCGGTCGACTCCGTGTAGTCGGCCAGGGTCTCGGCGGGGATCAGGCCCTCGCCGGTGCCGGGCACCGTGAGCGGGACGAGGACGGAGACGCCGGTCTCCTGCTCGGACGGGACGCCGTCGGTCAGCTCCACGGCCGTGCGTGCC
Source organism: Rathayibacter rhapontici (assembly GCF_001995175.1). Lineage (GTDB taxonomy): Bacteria > Actinomycetota > Actinomycetes > Actinomycetales > Microbacteriaceae > Rathayibacter. The sequence goes on along the minus strand of NZ_MUKN01000001.1, from coordinate 67,257 downwards.
GTGGCGACGGGGCCGCCCGGGCCGGTCACGGTGACGGCGACCGCGTGCGATCCACGAGCGGCGGGGTCGGCGGAGAACGGCACGGCGGCCGCGGGGATCGTGAGCGAGACCTGCGCGGAGCTCGAGGGGAGCAGGCGGACGTCCGCTCCGTCACCGATCCGGAGGCCCGCGTCGTCGTCCTCTCCCCCGAGCCACTCGGCCAGCTCCTCGCGCGAATCGAGCGTGTCGGAGTCGATCGTCACCTCGACGCGGGCGCCCTCGATCGACTCGGTCGTGCCGTTGCGCACCGAGACCGACAGCTGGAGGTCCTGCCCCGCGAGCAGGATCCCGTCGTTCGCCGCGCCGACCGTCGCGGTGACGGTGCCGTCGGCCGGGTCGTCGGGCGACGGCGAGCTCAGAGTGCTCGGCGCCGGAGTCGGAGTGGTGGCGAAGGCCGACGGGGCGACGCCGACGAGCGCGACCGCGAGGGCCGCCGCGCCGACGGCGCGGAGCAGCTGCGGGACCGGGGATCGATCCGAGAGGGTGGGGCCGCGCCGATGCATCGAACTCACTCGGCCTCCATGCGGGTGATTCTACGTGCAGGCCCGACGGGGGCGGCGGAGGGGTCGCCGGACGGCCTGTAACCGTTCTGAGGGGTTAGACACTCGAGCGCCCCTGAGCGCGTCGCCCGCCGCGACTACACTCGTGCGAATGCACAGCGTCCAGGCGGCCCTCGAGACCCTCCGCGCACTGGCGGCCACTCCCACGGTGGCCCGGCTGGCGGAGGCGTTCGCCGCCGAGGGCCACGAGCTCGCGCTGGTCGGCGGCCCGGTCCGCGACGCCTTCCTCGGCCACGGCGTGCACGACCTCGACTTCACCACCTCCGCCCGCCCCGACGACATCGTGCGGATCGTCGCCCCGATCGCCGAGGCGCACTGGGACATCGGGCGCGCCTTCGGCACCATCGGCGCGCGCCTCGCCGGCGAGACGGTCGAGATCACGACCTACCGCAGCGACAGCTACGACGGGGTGAGCAGGAAGCCGGAGGTCGAGTTCGGCGACACCCTCGAGGGCGACCTCGTGCGGCGCGACTTCACCGTCAACGCGATGGCGCTGCGGATCCCCGAGGTCGTCCTCGTCGATCCCTCCGGCGGCGTGGAGGACCTGCTGGCCGGGCGCCTGCGGACCCCCGCCGACGCGGAGGTGTCCTTCGGCGACGACCCGCTCCGCATGCTGCGGGGTGCGCGCTTCGCGTCTCAGCTCGGGTTCCGCACCACGGAGGAGGTCGAGTGGGCGATGGCCGAGCTCGCGCCGCGCATCCGCGACGTCTCGGCCGAGCGGGTGCAGGAGGAGCTGCGGAAGCTGCTCTCGACCGCGTCCCCGCGTGCGGGCCTCGAGCTCCTCGTCGACACCGGTCTGGCCAGTTACTTCCTCCCGGAGCTGCCCGCCCTGCGCCTGGAGCAGGACGAGCACCACCACCACAAGGACGTCTACGTGCACAGCCTGACCGTGCTGGAGCAGGCGATCTCGCTCGAGCAGTCGCGGAACCCCGGGGCGACCCCGGACGTCGTGCTGCGCCTCGCCGCGCTGCTGCACGACATCGGCAAGCCCGCGACGCGCCGTCTCGAGCCCGGCGGAGCGGTCAGCTTCCACCACCACGACCTGGTCGGGTCCAAACTCGCGATCAAGCGGATGCGCTCGCTCAAGTTCGACAATCAGACGACCAAGGAGGTCGCGCGCCTCATCGAGCTGCACCTGCGGTTCTTCGGCTACACGGACGGCGCGTGGACCGACTCCGCCGTGCGCCGCTACGTGACGGACGCCGGGCCCCTGCTCGAACGGCTGCACATCCTCACGCGCGCCGACGTGACCACGCGCAACAAGCGGAAGGCCGACCGGCTGGCGCACGCCTACGACGACCTCGAGCACAGGATCGCGGAGCTCGCCGAGAAGGAGGAGCTCGCCTCCAAGCGACCCGACCTCGACGGCACCGCGATCATGCGGATCCTCGACCTGCCGCCGGGGCCCGAGGTCGGAGCGGCGTACCGCTTCCTCCTGGAGCTGCGGCTCGAGGAGGGCCCGCTGGGCGAGGAGGTCGCGACGCAGCGGCTGAAGGAGTGGTGGGCGGCGCGCTGAGCGCGCCGCGCTGCACCGCCCGAACGGGCACGGATCTCCTGACCGCGGGAACGGCCGCGATGGTAGGGTGTTCAGGTTGTCCACGACCAGACGCACTCGCGTCCGCGGGAGTGGGCAGATGCTACATACCCTCCTGTCACGGAAATACCGTGGCCGTTCAGTCCGAAGGAGGTGGGTTAGTGACGCATCAGTACGAAATCATGGTCATCCTGGACCCCGAGATCGATGAGCGCACCGTCGCTCCGAGTCTCGACAAGTTCCTCAACGTCATCCGCACCGATGGTGGATCCATCGACAAGGTGGACGTGTGGGGTCGCCGTCGTCTGGCGTACGAGATCAACAAGAAGACCGAGGGCATCTACGCCGTCGTGGACTTCACGTCGACCTCCGCCGCTGCGAACGAGCTCGACCGTCAGCTGAAGCTGTCCGAGGCCGTCATGCGCACCAAGGTGCTGCGGGCCGAAGAGGGCATCGCCCAGGTCGCGGCCGCCGCGAAGCTCGCCGACGAGAAGGCCGCCCGCAAGGCTGCCAAGGCCTCGGCCGCTCCCAAGGCGTAGCGCTCATGGCCGGCGAGACGATCATCACCGTGGTGGGGAACCTCACCTCCGACCCCGAGCTGCGCTACACGCAGAACGGGCTCGCGGTCGCGAACTTCACCATCGCCTCCACTCCGCGCACCTTCGACCGTCAGGCGAACGACTGGAAGGACGGCGAAGCGCTGTTCCTCCGGGCCTCCGTCTGGCGCGAGTTCGCCGAGCACGTCGCGGGATCGCTGACGAAGGGGAGCCGCGTCATCGCGACCGGCCGCCTGAAGCAGCGCTCGTACGAGACGAAGGAAGGCGAGAAGCGCACCAGCATCGAGCTGGAGATCGACGAGATCGGTCCCTCGCTCCGCTACGCGACCGCTCAGGTCACGCGTGCCTCCGGTGGAGGCGCGGGCGGCGGCGGTGGACGCGGCCAGGTCGGCGGCGGTCAGGGCGGGAGCCAGGGCGGTCAGGGCGGCTTCGGCGGCAACCAGGGGGGCTCCGGCGGCAACGCGGGAGGCAACCGCGGTGGCCAGGCCGAGGAGCCGTGGGCGCCGAGCGCGCCCGCCGGTGGCGACGTCTGGAGCACGCCGGGCAGCTACAACGACGAGACGCCGTTCTGAGCCTCGGGCTCGGACGCGACCTCACCTGAATCACGCCTCCTCCGCAGTCCGCACGAGCGGCAGCGGGCGGGGGCGAACCAGAATCTAAGGAAACCACTATGGCTGGAAAGAGCAGCGGCGACCGCCGCAAGCCGATCCGCGGCAAGGGCGCGAAGAACGCGGCCCCCGCGAAGTCGGTCCGCGTGGGTGTCATCGACTACAAGGATGTCGCGACCCTCCGCAAGTTCATCTCGGAGCGCGGGAAGATCCGCGCCCGTCGTATCACCGGCGTCTCCGTTCAGGAGCAGCGCCTCATCGCCCGTGCCGTCAAGAACGCCCGCGAGATGGCGCTCCTGCCCTACGCCGGCAGCGGAAGGTAGGTAACGGTATGTCCAAGGTCATCCTGACCCACGAGGTCGACGGTCTCGGCTCCGCCGGTGACGTCGTCGACGTCAAGAACGGCTACGCCCGCAACTACCTCATCCCGCAGGGCTTCGGCGTCGCGTGGACCCGAGGCGGCGAGAAGCAGGTCGAGCAGATCAAGTCGGCCCGCGCCGCGCGCGAGCACAAGACGATCGAAGAGGCCCAGCACACCAAGCAGGTCCTCGAGGCCAACCGGGTGAAGCTCACCGTCAAGGCGGGCCGCGACGGCCGCCTGTTCGGCTCGGTGAAGACGAGCGACATCGCGAACGCGGTGGCGTCGGCCGGCTTCGGCGAGCTCGACAAGCGCAAGATCGTGATCGTGAACGCGATCAAGACGGTCGGCGAGCACGAGGCCGTGGTGCGTCTGCGCGACGACATCCAGGCCACCGTGAAGCTCCAGGTGGTCGCGGCCAAGTAAGGCCGCGAGACACGCCTCGAAGGGCGGTGCGGCGGGATCCCCGGGTCCTGCTGCACCGCCCTTCGTCGTCCCGTTCTCCACAGCTTCATCCACATACACCCAAACGCGCGGGCAACCTTCAATGTGGTCTCGAGACTCTTTTCCCCACACGCCTGTGGAATGAGGGAAAGCCCTGGTCAGGCTCTGGAAAAAAGATCGGTTCCGCTTCTGTTTCCACAGGGTTCTCCACACGTTGCTCACACGGAGCGCGGCGTTTCCCCGAAGTTGTCCACACTCTCCTCCACAGGGCGGTTTGACCCCGGTGTCGAGCGGTACGTAGTGTGGCGCAGCGCCCCGCGAGGGGAGCGGGACGAGGCGTCCGGAGCACCGGCGCCGACCCTGTCGGAGGTCGCTGGTAGACCGGATCCGACGCTCGCGACCGCGGCTCGGCCGACGGTCCGCGCGTTCCCGCGAGGCACCCGACAGGAGGAGGCATGACGATCGCGCACCTGGCGGTTCCCGGCTCGGACGGACGGAGCGAGGGTCGAGGCGAGGGCCGGGGCGACTCCCCGCGCCACGAGCGCACCCCTCCGCACGACCTGCTCGCCGAGCAGTCGGCCCTCGGAGGCATGCTGCTCTCGAAGGACGCGGTCGCCGACGTCGTCGAGAGCGTCAAGGCCACCGACTTCTACATCCCGAAGCACGAGATCGTGTTCGACGCGATCCTGCAGCTCTACTCGCACGGCGAGCCGACCGACGTCATCGCGGTGACCGACGAGCTCACCAAGCAGGGCGAGCTGCAGCGCGCCGGCGGCGCCGACTACCTGCACTCGCTGACCGCGATGGTGCCCACGGCGGCCAACGCCGGCTACTACGCCTCGATCGTCGCCGAGCGCGCGCTGCTGCGCCGCCTCGTCGAGGCCGGCACCCGCATCGCGCAGATGGGGTACCAGGGCGAGGGCGAGGTCCTCGACCTGGTCAACACGGCCCAGGCCGAGATCTACAACGTCACGGGATCCGAAGCGGCGGAGGACTACGTCCCGCTGACGGACGCGGTCACCGTCGCCATCGACGAGATCGAGGCCGCCGCGCACAAGGACGGCGCCTTCACCGGAGTGCCGACGGGGTTCGCCGACCTCGACGACCTCACCAACGGCTTCCACCCCGGCCAGATGATCATCGTCGCGGCGCGACCGGCGCTCGGAAAGTCGACCCTCGCGCTCGACTTCGCGCGGGCCGCCGCGATCAAGCACCAGATGCCGACGATCTTCTTCTCGCTCGAGATGGGGCGCAGCGAGATCGCGATGCGCCTGCTCTCGGCCGAGGCCTCCGTGCCGCTGCAGCACATGCGCAAGGGCACCGTCGACCAGCGCGACTGGACGACCATCGCGTCGACCCGCGGTCGCATCAACGACGCGCCGCTCTACATCGACGACTCTCCCAACCTCACGCTCGTCGAGATCCGCGCGAAGTGCCGCCGGCTCAAGCAGCGCATCGGCCTCAAGATGGTCGTCATCGACTACCTCCAGCTGATGACCTCGGGCAAGAAGGTCGAGAGCCGCCAGCAGGAGGTCTCGGAGTTCTCGCGTGCGCTCAAGCTGCTCGCGAAGGAGCTGCAGGTGCCGGTGATCGCACTGTCGCAGCTGAACCGTGGACCGGAGCAGCGGGCCGACAAGCTCCCCGCGATCTCGGACCTCCGCGAGTCCGGCTCGATCGAGCAGGACGCCGACATGGTGATCCTCCTGCACCGCGAGAGCGCCTACGAGAAGGACAACCCGCGCGCGGGCGAGGCCGATCTCATCGTCGCCAAGCACCGCAACGGCCCGACCCGCACGGTGACCGTGGGCTTCCACGGCCACTTCTCGCGCTTCGCCGACATCCCGGCGGTCTGACGCTCCCACGATCAGGAGGCCGAGTTGGAGGGTGCCGTTGACGCTCCAACTGCACTAGGTCGAACACCGCCAGTTCCAACTCGAACCGCAGTTTCGTTGTAGCGTCGGTGCATGGATCAGCACCGCTTCGCCGACTCGCCGTTCGGATGTCCGACTCGGGAACCGGGGAACAAGTGGGCGTTCACCTACTACCTGCCGAAGCCGATACCTCGCACCCTCGACCTCACTGCGGACGTCGTCTCGGCTCTCTCCGAGGCTGACGCGGCGCTGGGCCATCTTCAGGGCTTGGGAATGCTCATCACCGATCCCGGGCAGCTCATCGGGCCGTATCTGCGGAGGGAGGCTCTGGCGAGTTCCCGCATTGAGGGAACCCAGGCGTCCCTCTCCGAGGTCTTCCAGTCGGAGATCGATGAGGATTCACGGAACGACGACACGGCCGAAGTCCACCGGTACCTCGAAGCGACGAGCCAGGCCTACGAGCTGGCGAAGACCCTTCCCATCACCCAGCGGCTGATCCTCGCGGTGCACGCGACGCTTCTCACGGGAGTGCGAGGCGAGGAGAAGAGCCCCGGTGAGTTCAGGACGTCGCCCGTCTGGGTCGGGCATGTCGGCGCGACTCCGGAGACCGCCACCTTCGTGCCTCCGCTACCTGTCCATCTGGGTGATCTGCTCGCCGACTGGGAGCGATTCGTGAACGACGACGGCCGCCACCTCCCCGCGTTGATCCAAGCGGGTCTCATGCACTACCAGTTCGAGACGATCCACCCCTTCCTCGACGGGAACGGGCGGATCGGGCGTCTGCTGATCAACCTGCTCCTCATGGAACGGAGGCGACTTCCCCTGCCCCTCCTGTACCTCTCCCACTTCTTCGAGACGCATCGCGAGGAGTACTACGAGCGCTTGCAGGCCGTTCGGGAGACCAGCGACGTGGACGGATGGCTGATGTTCTTCCTCAGGGCCGTACGCGCGCAATCGGACGATGCGGTGGCGCGCTCTCGAAAGCTCATTCGAATCCGTGAGCGCTACTACGAGGAGGCCATCAAGGAGAGGTCGAGCCTGCCGCGACTTGTCGAGATCATCGTTCGGAATCCGTTCGTCACTGTCCGACATGTCCAGATGCGACTCGACATCACGAACCAGGGAGCGAGGAATCTCATCCGCAACGCCGAGGCACGGGGATGGCTCAAGTCACTGGGCACTCATGGGCGTGGAGGAAAGGAGCACTGGTATTCGCCCGACATCTTCGAGGTGATGGAGTTGCCGATGGAGTACGACGAAACTGCCGATGCTTTCGTGGGTGGACGCTCGTGAAGGGCCGTCAGCCGATCGAGGACGTCCCGCTCGACGGCGGGTCCATCCGCCTCGGGCAGTTCCTGAAGTTCGCGGGGATCCTCGATACGGGCGGAGACGTGAAGGAGGCCGTCGCCGACGGTCTCGTGAGGGTGAACGGCGAGGTCGACCGGCGGCGCGGGCGCCAGCTGGCCGTCGGCGACGTCGTCGAGATCGGCGGGCGGCGGTTCCGCGTCACGGCGTGACACCGACTGCCGAACTGATGGCCGGTCGAGCGGTGCCGGTGCGGTGACCGGCTCTTCCTGAGAGCGGTGCGGAGCGCACCCGTGAATGCTGTCAGGGCGATGATCTCCGCGAGGGCAGGGGTGCCAGGCTCGGAGGACACCGACCTCCGGGTGCTCTGCGTAGTGCGCGCGGATCCGGACGTCGCCTCGCGGACGACAGGAGAGCACGCATGCAGGTAGGCATCCACTTCATGAACTTCACGCTGCCGGGTGGCAGCGCGGGGATCGCCCCGATCCTCGGGGCCACGGCGCGGACGGCCGAGGACGTGGGCTGCGAGTGGTTCACGCTGATGGACCACTACTTCCAGATGGAGCAGTTCGCGACGAGCGAGGATCCGATGCTCGAGGGGTACACCTCGCTCGGATTCCTCGCGGGGCGGACGGAGCGGCTCCGACTGGGGCTGCTCGTGACCGGGGTCACCTACCGGCACCCGGGGCTGCTCGCCAAGATCGTCACGACGCTCGACGTGCTGTCGGGCGGGCGGGCGATGCTCGGCATCGGCGCGGCCTGGTACGAGCGCGAGCACCTCGGGCTCGGCGTGCCGTACCCGCCGCTGAAGGAGCGGTTCGAGCGTCTCGAGGAGACGCTGCGGATCTGCCGGCAGATGTGGAGCGAGGACGACGGGCCGTTCGCGGGCGAGCACTACCGGCTGGCCGAGACGCTGAACCACCCGGAGCCGATCCAGAAGCCGGGTCCGCCGATCCTGATCGGGGGCGGCGGCGAGAAGAAGACGCTGCGGCTCGTCGCGCAGTACGGCGACGCGTGCAACCTGTTCGCGACGGGTGCCGAGGCGGTCGCGCACAAGCTGGACGTGCTGCGGCGGCACTGCGACGAGCTCGGTCGCGACTACGACGCGATCACGAAGACGATCATCGGCGGCGGGGATCCGATCGGCGACCCGGACGGCTTCGTGCGGGCGATGGAGGAGTACGCGGCGATCGGGATCACGCTCGTGGAGCTGGCGCCGCAGGGGCGGATCCGGAGGGGTACGTCGCGCGTCTGGGCGAGGGCGTGATCGGGCGGCTGGGGGAGCTGGGCTGAGAGGGACTCGGTTCGAGCGCGCGGGAGCGACCGATGCTCTGAGGGGGCGGGTCTCGATACGCCCCTCCGGGGCTGCTCGACCAGCAGGGGTGGGGCTGCTGAACCGGCGGGAGTGGAGGCACTCGACCGGGGAGGGTGGGGCTATCCGCGCGGGGAGGCGCAGCCGCAGGTCTCGCCGAGGATCAGCGTGGTCGGCAGCAGGACGTGGCGGACCGGGGCGTCGGTGTAGGTCTCGTCGAGGAGCTCGAAGGCGATGCGCGCCATGTCGCGGACCGGGACGGCGACGGTCGTGACGCGGACGCCTCCGAGCAGCGCCTCCCGGATGCGTCGAAGCCGACGACGGCGAGCTCGGACGGCACGCGGATCCCCTCCTGCGAGGCCGCGCGCAGCACCGCGAGGGCGTGCTCGTCGGTCGTGGCGAAGACGGCCCGCGGGCGCTCGACGCGGAGCACCTCGCGCAGCGCCTGCTCGGAGGAGACGCGGTCCATCGGCACGCGGTGCAGGCGTCCGGCCGGCTCCGCCACCGTCTCGGACCAGGAACGGGCGCGCAGCCCCGACGGACCGAAGTCGTCCGGTCCGGTGACGCAGTGCACGTCGTCGTAGCCGTGGGCCAGCAGGTGCTCGACGGCGGCCCGTGTGCCCTGCTCGTCGTCGAAGACGACGCTCGGCTCCTCGCGGGTGAGAGGCGAGGAGTGCAGGAAGACGCGCGGCGCCGCGTCCGCGGCGCTCGCCGAGTCGATCGTGACCAGCAGGATGCCGGCGGTGCGGAGGTCCGCGAAGGTGCGCTCGTAGCCCCGCTCCACCTCCGGGTCGTACTCGGTGTTCCCGAGCAGCGTCAGCAGCGAGCGGCTGCGCGCCTCGTGCTCGATGTGGCGCACCAGTTCGCCGAAGAAGGCGTTGGAGGAGTCGGGGACGAGGAGGCCGACCAGATTCGAGCGGCCGACGCTGAGCGCCTCCGCCAGCGAGTTGCGGCGGTAGCCGAGGGCCGAGATGGCGTCCTCGACCCGGGAGCGCAGCTCGGCCGAGACCGGGCGCGGTCCGTTGTTGACGACGTAGCTGACCACGGTGCTCGACGTGCCGGCCGCGCGCGCGACGTCGGCGAGGGTCGGTCGCCGGGGCCGGGGGGACATCCGGTCAGCCTAGGACACGGCTCCACGCGGACCGGGTCCGGACGACCGGTCGCACGACGGCGCCTCCGGCGCCGCTCCGAATGTTTCACGTCGCCGTAATAAACGAGCGCGGCACCGAAACACGGCGCGACTATGGTCGCACGCTAACCGCTTAGAACCGCCGCGTCCGTGCGGAGGCGAGCAGCCACCGATCCCCTGGAGCGCCGATGTCCGCCACCCTCACCCCGCTGCGCCGCGAGCGCACTCAGGTGCTCCTCGACGAGCGGGTCGCGGAGCCCGGTCCGGTCGAGGCGTCCGAGTCTCGCGTCGTCACCGCGCTGACGCTGACGGCCTGGGCTCAGGCCGTCGTCCGCGCCGCGGCCTCCGCCAGCAACCTCTCGTTCGCCCACACCCGCGTCGCCGTGCTGGGCTCGGGCCCGCTCGCACGCGAGCTGGCCACCAGGACCGCCGCCATGGGCGCCCGGGTCCTGGTCGTCGGCGACGACCCGGTCGAGCTCGTCGAGCTGGCCCAGCTCGGCCTCACGGTCGCGGCCTGGAGCGGAGCCCGGCTCGACGACGTCGTGCTCGCCTTCGCGACCGGCGAGCTCGACGCCGCGGTCGACGCCTCCGTCCTCGGGGGCGGCGGACCGCTGCTGCTCGTCGACGCGGCCGAGGACGTGCCGGCCGTGACGGCGGTCACCGACCCCTCCTCCGGCCGCCCGGGTATCGCCCGGATCACCGGCGCCGCGCGGGAGGCCTTCGTGCTCGTGGCCCGCGAGGTGGTCGACGGGTCGGCGCGCCGGACCCGCGATCAGCTGCGCTCCGCGTTCGGCGCCGCGCTCGCCGAGGCCCGCGCGGCCGATCCGGGAGCGGATCGGGCCGACCTCCGCGCACGCGCCGACCGCGCCCTCGCGCTCGAGGTGCTCGCGTGAGCGGCCGCATCCGCGACGCGTCGCTGTGGCGCCAGGGGCAGGACAAGATCGACTGGGCTGCGCGCTTCATGCCCGTGACCAGCGGAGTCGCCGGCCAGCTGCGCGAGAGCGGCTCGATCGACGGACTGCGTATCGGACTGGTGCTCGTGCTCGAGCCCAAGACCGCGACGCTCGCGCTCGAGCTCGCGGCGGCGGGCGCCGAGGTGAGCGTGATGTGCGGCGCCTCCAACACACACGACGACACCGCGGCCGCGCTCGAGCACGCGGGCGTCACCGTCTTCGCCCGCTCCGATGCGACCGCCGCCGAGGACCGCGCCTTCGCGCTCGACCTCCTCGACCGCCGGCTGGACGTCCTCGTCGACGACGGCTCCGCCGTCACCCGCCTGGCGCACACCGAGCGTCCCGCCGTCTTCGACACCCTGCGGGGCGCGACGGAGGAGACGACGAGCGGACTGCGGCCGCTGCGGGTGATGGAGCGCGAGGGCGCCCTGCGGATCCCGGTGCTCGCCGTGAACGACGCCCGCTGCAAGACGCTCTTCGACAACCGGCACGGAACCGGACAGTCGACGCTCCTCACGATGCTCGACCTGCTCGCGACTCCGCTCGACCGCGCGCACGTCGTGGTGGCCGGGTTCGGGCACGTGGGCCGAGGAGTGGCGCAGCACGCCCGTGCCCTCGGCGCGCGGATCACGGTCGCGGAGGTCGATCCGGTGCGGGCGCTGGAGGCGGTCTTCGCGGGCTACGACGTCGCTCCGCTCGAGGACGCCGCCCGCTCGGCCGACCTGCTCGTCTCGGCGACGGGCATCGCGCACACGATCGACGTCGAGCACCTGCTGGCTCTGCCCGAGGGCGCCGCGGTCGCGGTGTCGGGAGGCGTGGCGCAGGAGATCGCGATCGACGCAGCGATCGCCGCGGGCGCCGTCCGCGAGACCATCGGCCACGCACTCGAGCGCTTCGTGCTGCCGACCGGACGCTCGATCGTGGTCCTCGACGACGGCGGATGCATCAACTGCACCGCCGGAGAGGGCAACCCGATCGAGATCATGGACCTCTCCTTCGGCGTGCAGGCCGCCGCGATCGACCTGCTCGCGCGGGAGGCGGGCAGCCTCGCTCCGGCGGTGCACCTGCTGCCGCCCGAGGTCGACGACCGCGTGGCCCGCGCCAAGCTCGCCTCGCTCGGCGTCTCGATCGACCGGGCGAGCCGCGTCCAGCAGGAGTTCCTCGGCAGCTGGACCTCGACCGGGCGCCGCGCCGCTCCGCAGCGGGACGGAGCGCGCTCGTGAGCGAGCTGCTCCGCCTCGAGGGCGTGGGAGTGACGTACCGCAACGCCACGGTGCCCGCGCTCGTCGACGCCTCGTTCTCGGTGTCCAGCGGCGAGGTCGTGCTGGTCGCGGGGCCCTCGGGCTGCGGGAAGAGCACCCTGCTGCGCGTGCTCAACGGGCTCGTGCCGCGCTCGTACCGGGCCGAGGTGACCGGCCGGATCGAGGTGGAGGGCCGGGACGCCGCTCCGCTCGCCTTGCGCGACCTCTCGGAGGTCGTCGGCACGCTGCTCCAGGACCCGGCGAAGCAGGTGGTGGGCCACAGCGTGCTCGCCGAGATCGCGTTCGGGCTCGAGAACCGCGGGACGCCGCCGCGCGAGATCCGCGAGCGCGCGCACCGGGTCGCCGAGCGGCTCGGCCTCACCGCGCTGCTCGGGACGCCGCCGCACGAGCTCTCGGGCGGTCAGCTGCAGCTCGTCGCGTTCGCCGGGATCCTGGTGCTGGATCCGAAGGTGATCGTCATCGACGAGCCGCTGGCGAACCTGGATCCGGATGCGGCGGACGTGCTGCTGGCGGCGGTCCGCTCCTACGTCGACGGCGGTGGAGCGGCCGTGATCGTCGAGCACCGGGTCGACGAGGTCCTCGCGCTCGCTCCCGACCGCGTGGTGTACCTCGAGGAGGGGCGCGTCGTGTACTCGGGAGACGTCGACGGGTTCCTCGAGGTCGCGTCGCCGGAGTCGGTGAAGCTGCCGTTCCACGCGCTGCTCGCGAGCGCGGAGGGCGAGGAGGAGGCGATGCCGGAGGGCCCCGCGGTCGCTCCGGGTGCCGGGCCCCGCCTGCACTTCGAGGGCGCCGAGCTCGGCTACGGAGCGCGCACCGTCGTCGCGGCCGTCGAGCGGCGCTTCGAGGCGGGGGAGCGCGTCGCGATCCTCGGGCGCAACGGCGCCGGGAAGTCGACGCTGATGCGCGCCGCCGTGGGGCTCGTCGCTCCGACCCGCGGACGGGTGCTGCTCGACGCGCGCCCGGTGCACGAGCTGAGCGCCGCAGAGCTCGTCTCGACCTGCGGCTACCTCTTCCAGGACCCCGGTCAGGCGCTGTTCAGCGAGAACGTGGGTGCCGAGCTCGCGTTCGGGCCGCGCAACCTGGGGGTGCCGGAGGAGGAGATCCCCGCGATCGCCGACGCCGCCTTGCGCGCCGTGTCGCTGCACGACGTGCCGGGGATCCTGGAGCGGCCGCCGCGCACGCTGTCCTTCGGTCAGCAGCGGCGGCTCGCGGTGGCCCTGGCGCTGACCCTCCGGCCCCGCACGCTGATCCTCGACGAGCCCACCGCAGGCCAGGACGAGCGGTCCTCGCGCCACTTCCTCGACGCGGTCTGGGCGATCGAGGGCATCGACAGCGTCTACTTCATCACCCACGACGTCGACATGGCGCTCGCGCGGGCCGACCGCATCGTGGTCGTCGACGGCGGCGGGATCGTCGCCGACGCGACTCCGGCCGAGATCGTGCACGACCTCGAGCTCTGGCACGAGCCGGGGACCGCCGTCGACGGACGCTCCGTGCTCCGCGAGACCGACTTCGTGCGCGCCGCCCGCGAGCACGGACCGGCTGCCGGCCGGCTGCCGCGCCCCCTCGACCTGGCCCGGCGCCTGCGCCTCGCCCTCGACGCTCCTCACTCCCTCGACGCTCCTCCCCACCCCCTCGAAAGGACCCTCCCGTGACCACCACCGCGACTCCCGCCCGGACCGGCCCCTGGGCCGTCTCGTCCCGCACGATCGTCTTCGGCGCCGTCGGCGCCGCGCTCTACGGCGCGCTCGGCGCCCTCAGCTTCGTGCTGCCCGGCACGATGATCTCGATCCGCCCCGCGATCGCGATCATCCCCTTCGTGGGTCTGCGCTTCGGCCCGGTCGCCGGGTTCTTCACCGGCGCCGTCGGCAACGCGATCGTCGACCAGATCATGGGCTACGGATTCCTGACCTACTGGAACTGGAGCATCGCGAACGGCCTCGTCGGCCTGCTCGCAGGCCTCATCGGCTACTACGCGAAGGAGCCGCGGACGACCGGCCGCCAGGTCGTCTGGGCCGCGTCCATCGCGGTGGCCGCGGTCGTCGTGGGCCTGCTCTTCACCGTCACCGACCTGCTGCTCGGCGTCACCGTCGAGTACTGGTTCTTCGGCTCCTACCTCCTCGCGATCCTCGCGACCGGCATCACCGCGGTGATCCTGGTCCCCGTGCTCGACCGGGTCTGGAAGCCGCTCCAGAACCTCGCCGGGCGCTGACGGATGGAGGTCTCGCCTCGGTACCTCGGCGGCGACTCCTTCCTCGGCCGTCGGGATCCGCGCGTGCTCATCCTCGTCCCGGTGGCGCTCGTCGTCACCGCGACGCAGGTGAAGGATCTGCGGTGGATGGCGGCGCTCGCCGTGGCGGCGTTCGCCTACTACCTCAGCGCGCGGATCCCGTTCCGCGAGGTCCGGTCGAACTGGGCCGTCGTGGCCGTGTTCGTGGTGGTCTTCGCGGGGATCAACGGGCTGATCGTCGGCGCGACGAGCTCGGGGGAGCCCGAGACGGGCGCGACCCTGTTCACGGTGCCGGTGATCGGGCTGCCGATCACGGAGGGAGCGGTGTCGTACGCGGTGAACATGCTGCTGCGCTTCCTCGCGCTGGTCGCGGTCGGCTTCCCCCTGGCCTTCGCGATCCGACCGGGCGACCTCGCCGTCGCGTTCGCCAGGCTCGGGATCCCCGCGCGCTTCGCCTACGGGATCGACCTGACCTTCAAGTTCCTGCCCAGCGCCGCCGCGAACCTGCAGGAGACGGCGGCCGCCCAGCGGCTGCGCGGCTACGAGCGCGCCGAGACCCGGAACCCCGTGCGACGCCTGCGCGAGATCGCGCCGCTCATGGTGCCGGTGACCATCACCTCGTTCGTGGACGCGGAGGACACGGTCGACGCCCTGGACCTGCGCGGCTTCGGCACCGCGAAGCGCACGTGGCTGCGCGAGATCCGCTACACCCCGGCCGACTGGGCGGTGACGGCGTTCGCCGTGCTGCTGGCCGTCACCGCCTCGGTCGCGAGCATCGCGGGGCTCATGCCGTCGGCGTGGATCCCGTGACCGGCGTCGAGGTGCACCTGGCGCCCTGGGTGGTGCCGGTGGCGGGCGAGCCGATCCGCGGCGGCGCCGTGGCGGTGCGCGGCGAGCGGATCGTCGCGGTCGGCCCGAGGGACGAGGTCCTCGCCGAGGGAGCGGACCGGGTGCGCGAGTGGGCCGGTGCGATCACTCCGGGTCTCGTCAACGCGCACTCGCACCTGCAGTACACCTGCATGGCGGCCGTCGGCGCCGGCCGCTACGACGGGTTCGAGGACTGGTCGCGGGCGTTCCAGATCGTCTACGAGCAGCAGCACGACTGGGCCGCGTCGGCGGCGGAGGGACTGGCGATCGCCGTCTCGACGGGCACCACCGCGATCGCCGACATCGTCACCGACCTCGAGGCGCTCGACGTGCTCGAGGCGGGCCGCGTGCACGGCATCGCCTACTGGGAGCTGATGAGCCTCCTGGAGGACGACTGGCGCGGCAGTGGCCGGGCGATCACCGCGGAGCTCGTGCGCACCTCCGGGGTCGCCCGCATCGGCCTGTCGCCGCACGCTCCCTACTCGCTCGACACCCCCGTGCTCAGCGATCTGACCGGGTTGTCGCAGGAGCTCGGCGTCCGCCGGCACCTGCACCTGGCGGAGTCGGCGTGGGAGGCGGAGTACACGATGCACGGCCGCGGTGCGCTCGCGGAGCAGTGGCGACGCTGGGGCTACGACGGCTTCCACCTGCTGCGCAACGGCGGCAGCGCGCTGCGTCCGGTCGCGTACGCCGAGACGATCGGCGCGCTGGGCGACGACGTGCACATCGCGCACGGCGTCTACGTCGACGCCGAGGATCGCGCGGCGCTGCGGCGGACCGGCACCTCGGTGGCCCTGTGCCCGCGCTCCAACGCGGTGATCGGCCTCGACGAGGCGCCGGTCGCCGACTACCTGCGCGAGGGCAACGCGATCGCGGTCGGCACGGACTCGCTCTCGTCGACTCCGTCCCTGGATCTGCTCGGGGACGTCGGCGAGCTGCACCGCATCGCGCGCGCGCAGGGCTACACGGGACGGGACCTGCACTCGCGGCTCCTGCACGCGGCGACCCGGGGCGGGGCGGTGGCGATGGGAGCGGCGGAGTCCTTCGGCGCGCTGGTGCCGGGCGCTCTCGCCGATCTCGCGGTGCTCGAGGTGAGCGCCGCGACCGCGGACGACCTGGTGGCCGCGATAGTGGAGGCGGGTGAGGGCACGGCCCTCGCCACGATCATCTCGGGGGAGGTCCGATGGGCGCGGAGCTGACGGGCGAGCTGGTGGACCGGCTGAGCGTGGACGGACGCGTGCTCGAGAGCGTGCGGCGGCCGGCGCTCGCCGCTGCGATGGGTCTGGAGCCGCATCCGGAGGGCGGCTGGTACCGGCGCACGTGGACGTCTCCGGAGCGGTTGACGCTCACGGCGCCCGACGGCTCGGTGCGGAAGCGGCCGGCGGCGACGCTGATCGTGTTCCTGCTGCCCGCCGGCGAGAGCTCCGCGTGGCACCGGGTGTCGTCGGCCGAGACCTGGATCTGGAACGGACCGGGGCGGGTGGCGCTGCAGTTCGGCGGGAACGGCGAGGAGCCGGTGGACGGCGGGACCGTGCTGCTGGGGTCGGCGGTCGACGGGCTTGCGGTGCAGGCGCTCGTGCCGGCGGACGTGTGGCAGCGGACGCTGCCCTCGACGGAGGACGCGGTGGTGAGCTGCCTGGTGTCGCCGGGGTTCGACTTCGCGGACTTCTCGATGCCGGAGGAGTGACAGCGGGTACCGGCACCGGGTCGAGGGTCGGCATCCGGAGCGGCGGAGCGCGGACGGCGTGCTGCCGCGCTGAGACGGCACGACGCCGGCCCGTCCTGCGCCGGGCCGGCGTCGTGCGGGGGCGCGCCCGGCTACTCGAGCAGCTTGCCCGCGGTGGCCACCTCGCGGACGAGGGACTCGATCTCCTCCGGGATCGCCGGGATCTCCTCGCGGGTGATGCCGGTGGTGGGAGACCAGACCAGGTTGACCTGCAGAGCCGGGTCGAGGTCCGGGTAGTCGCTGCGGTTGTGGCAGCCGCGGCTCTCGCGGCGCTCGAGGGCGGCCTCGAGGGTGGCGCGGGCGGCCATGGCGGCGGACTTGAGGTCGAAGGCGTGCGCGAGGTCCTGGAAGCCGGCGATGTCGGGGTGCACGCCGATGTCGGCGATGCGCGCCTCGATCGCGTCGAGCTCGGCGAGGCCGGCGAGCAGGCCCGCCTCGTCGCGGACGACTCCGGCGCGCTCGGTCATCGTGTTGCGGATGGCGCGCTGCAGGGCGCGGACGTTCTCGGTGCCGTCGGCGGCGAGAAGGTCGGCGATCTCGTCGCGGGCGACCTGCAGCGACGCCGCCGAGCGGGTCTGCGCGGTGAGCGAGGCGGAGTACTCCGCGGCGGCCTGTCCGACGATGCGGCCGAAGACGAGCAGCTCGATCAGCGAGTTGCCGCCGAGCCGGTTCGCGCCGTGCAGACCGCTGGACGCCTCGCCGATGGCGTAGAGGCCGGGGACGTCGGTGCTGTGGTCGTCCGAGCGGACCCAGACGCCGCCCATCGAGTAGTGCGCGGTCGGCGCGATCTCGATCGGGTCCGTCGTGATGTCGAGCATCTGCAGCTCGAGCATCGTCTGGTAGACGCGGGGGAGGCGGGTCATGATCGTCTCGCGCGGCAGGTGCGAGACGTCGAGCCAGACTCCGCCGTTCGGCGTGCCGCGACCCTCCTTGATCTCGGTGTAGCAGGCCAGCGCGACGCGGTCGCGGGTCGAGAGCTCGAGCCGCTCGGGGTCGTACTCGTGCATGAACCGCTCGCCGAGGCCGTTGCGGAGGATGCCGCCCTCGCCGCGCGCCGCCTCCGAGATGAGGGTGCCGGCGGCGTTCTCGGGCTCGATGATGCCCGACGGGTGGAACTGCACCAGCTCGGGGTCGCGCAGGCGGCCGCCGGCCTCGACGGCCAGGCGGAACGAGTCGCCCGTGTTCTCGTCGCGGCGCGAGGAGGTGCGGCGCCAGATGCGGTTGTGGCCGCCCGCGGCGAGGATCACCGCGTCGGCGTGGATGAGGTAGCGGGTGCCGTCGACGAGGTCGAAGCCGTAGGCGCCGAAGACGGCTCCGTCGTCGTTGACGAGGATGCGCGTGACGTAGACGGTGTCGAGGATCGGGATCTCGAGCTGGGCGGCGCGGTTCACGAGCGTGCGCTGGATCTCGAGGCCGGTGTAGTCGCCCGCGAAGGCGGTGCGGCGGTAGGTGTGCGCGCCGAAGAAGCGCTGCGAGATTCGGCCGTCGTCCTCGCGGGCGAACGGCATGCCGTAGCGCTCGAGGTCCTGGATGCCGCGGGCGGCGTTCTTCGTGACGATCTCGACGGTGTGCGGGTTCGCGAGCAGGTACGACTCGGTGATGGTGTCGGCGGCGTGCTGCTGCCAGCTGTCGTCGGGGTCCATCGTGGCGAGGGCCGCGTTGATGCCGCCGGCGGCGAGCGAGGTGTGGGCGTCGGACTTCGAGCGCTTGCCCAGCGCGAGGACGTCGACGCCGGCCTCGGCCAGCTCGATCGCGGCGCGCAGGCCCGAGCCTCCGGTGCCGATGACGAGGACGGAGGTGGAGATCCGGCGCTCCGGGGTGGTGGTCGCTGAAGTGGTCATGCCTCCACGCTAGGTATCCCGCTCGTATTACTCCAATGCATCTTCCGGCTGCTGGCGATGCGCTTAGGCTATGTTGATGAACTTCGAGCAGCTGACCGGATTCGTCGAGATCGCACGCTCGGGCAGCTTCACCCGAGCGGCCGAGTCGCTGCACCTGGCGCAGCCTCGTTGAGCCGCCAAATCTCCGCGCTGGAGCAGGATCTGGGGTCGGAGCTGTTCCACCGGTCCCGCGCGGGCAACACGCTCACCTCGGCGGGCGAGCTCCTCCTGCCGCTCGCGCGCCGCATGCTCGCCGACGCCGAGTCGGTGCGCCGCGAGCTGGCGGAGCTGGCCGGGCTCGAGCGCGGCCGGGTGCGGTTCGGCGCGACTCCGACGCTCTGCATCAGCCTCGTCGCCGAGGTGCTGCACGCGTTCCACGCGGCGCACCCCGCCATCGAGCTGCACCTCGCCGAGGACGGCTCGCGCAGCCTCTTCGACCGGCTCGCTCGGGGCGAGCTCGACCTCGCACTCGTGACGACGTCCACCGCGGCGGCCCTCGGCGCCTTCACCGTGACTCCGCTGCTCGTCGAGGAGCTCGTCGTGGTCTCGTCGGCCGCCGAGCCGGCGTTGGCCGAGTCGGGCGCGCTCGATCTGGCGGCCGTGGCCCGTCTGCCGCAGATCGTCTTCAACTCGAGCTACGACCTGCGCCGCACGACCGACGCGGCGTTCTCGGCGGCCGGTCTCACGCCCGACGTGGTGCTGGAGGGAGCGGAGATGGATGCGGTGCTGCGCTTCGCCGAGCGGGGCCTGGGCGTCGCGATCGTGCCGGCGATGGTGCTGCAGGGGCGGCCGGGGCTGCGGTCTCTGCGGATCGAGGAGCCGACGCGGCTGACCCGGACCATCAGCCTGGCGCGGCCGGCTGATCTGGAGCCGACGGCGGCCGTGCGGGTGATGCAGCGGACGATCGCGGCGACCGCTCGGGCGTTCGCGGCGCAGGCGGGCGGGACGATGCGGGTGGCGGAGGGGCGGGCATCGGCCGAGCGGGGCGCGCTGCGCTCGTAGGGTGCGATCCCGCGGATCCATCGAGGTCCGCGGGAAGCGCTTCGGTGAGCGGAACGGCTCAGTGCCCGAGAGGGAGCGGGGCCCTGGCACCATCCCGAGGATGCGGAGGAGGCCGGCGGACGGAGGCGTCCGTGATCAGGTGAGGACACGATGTCTCTCCGGGCTGACACCCGACGTCCTCTCCACCTAGACTCTCTACGACAGATGATGGACAGGGCTTTCCCGCCGTCCGTCGGTATCTGCGACCCCCCTCCTCTCGTGTCGAACATCGTCCTCGCGGAGAGACGACCGGAAGGCTCGACAGCGATGACCACTCCTCCGAAGGCTCTCTCCGCTGTGTCCAGGCGGGCGATCCTCGCAGGCTCTCTGGCCGGCGCGGGTGCCGTCGTCTTCGCTGCTCCGGCGCTCGCCGCGGGTGACGTCGGAGCGGTCCCCAAGCTCCCCGGCGAGGTGTCCCGCCTGGCGACCGCCACGTCGCGCACGGGGAGGAAGCGCTACGAGATCATCGACGTGGTCGTCGCGGGAGACCGTGCCCGACTCTTCGTCCCGCACGCATCGGCGCCCTCGCAGAGCGTCGGAGCGACGATGCTCTGGTACTACCACGCCCGCAACGGGACCCACACGGCGCTCTCCAGCGCCTTCGCCTATTCGGCGGATCTGGCCGTCGATCGCGGCATCATCAGCATCTGCCCCACCTACGGCGGGAGCATCTGGACGAGCGCTCGGGCGCTCGAGATCCAGGTCGCCGTGGCCGCCTGGGCCTCGTCCCTCTGGCGCATCGACGCGAGTCTGCTGCGCTCCGACTCCGGCGGCGGACCCCTGCTCGCGTGGGCCTACGCCAACCGCCTCGTCCCGAAGGTCCTCGGCGCCTACCTCAGCAGCAGCTCCTACGATCTGGAGGAGCGCGCGACCAGCGAGCCGGACAAGGTGGTTCCGCACTTCCCCGACTTCGCAGCCATCGTCGCGGCGAATCCTGCTCGTCTTCCGCAGGACGTTTGGCGCAACGCCCGGCTCCGCATCACGGGCTCTCCGGACGACGTCGTCGTGCCCTTCGCGAAGCACGGCACCGCTCTGCACGCGGCCGCTCTGCCGGTCGCGAAGGAGGCGACCCTCCGCTCCCACCCGGGCGAGGGCACCGGCGGGCACGCCGTCCCGAGCTTCACGAACAAGGACATGCTGGACACCTTCCAGCGCTGGCTCGCCGAGGGGCCGGTACCCGAGGCGGAGCCGCCGGCGGCGGTCCTCCCAGGGGCGGGGACGTACGAGAACGGCGCCGAGGGGATCGTCACGACGGGCACGTGGTCGACGCTGAAGTCGGCGGCGGACAGTGGCGGGAGCATCGCGTACTCGACCACGGCGGGCGCTCGGCGACGTTCGCGTTCACGGGCACGGGCATCAGCTGGGTCAGTCGTCTGACGGGTTCGTCGGGGATCAACGAGGTCGAGTTGGACGGCGTGAAGGTCGCCTCCGTCGACCGCTACAGCGCGACGACTCGATCGAAGCAGACGGTCTGGAGCAGCGGCCCGCTGCCGGCCGGACCTCACACGGTCACGATCTCCCGCGGGACGACCCGCAATCCTGCGGCCACGGGCTCGACTCTGATCCTCGACGCGTTCGTCGTCAGCGACGCGACGCCGCCGCCCGCGACGGTGCTTCCAGGTGCGGGGACGTACGAGGACGGGTCCGAGGCGATCACGACGACGGGCACGTGGTCGACGCTGAAGTCGGCGGCGGACAGTGGCGGGAGCATCGTGTACTCGACCACGGCGGGCGCCTCGGCGACGTTCGCGTTCACGGGCACGGGCGTGAGCTGGGTGAGCCGTCTGACGAGCTCGTCGGGCGTCAACGAGGTTCTGGTCGACGGTGTGAAGGTCGCGTCCGTCGACCGCTACAGCGCGACGACCCGTTCGAAGCAGACAGTGTGGAGCAGCGGCCCGCTGCCGGCCGGACCTCACACGGTCACGATCTCCCGCGGGACGACCCGCAATCCTGCGGCCACGGGCTCGACTCTGATCCTCGACGCGTTCGTCGTCAGCGACGCGACGCCGCCGCCCGCGACGGTGCTTCCGGGTGCGGGGACGTACGAGGACGGGTCCGAGGCGATCACGACGACGGGCACGTGGTCGACCCTGAGGTCGGCGGCGGACAGTGGCGGGAGCATCGCGTACTCGACCACGGCGGGCGCCTCGGCGACGTTCGCGTTCACGGGTACGAGCATCAGCTGGGTCAGTCGTCTGACGGGTTCGTCGGGGATCAACGAGGTCGAGTTGGACGGCGTGAAGGTCGCCTCCGTCGACCGCTACAGCGCGACGACCCGATCGAAGCAGACGGTCTGGAGCAGCGGCCCGCTGCCGGCCGGACCTCACACAATCACGATCTCCCGCGGGACCACCCGCAATCCGGCGGCCACGGGCTCCACTCTGATCCTCGACGCCTTCGTCGTCAGCGACGCACCGTCGCGCCCGCGACGACGGTGCCGGTCCCGGCCGCCGAGTGGTCCTTCGCCGAGAGCAGCGCTCCCTTCGCGTCCGCCGTGGCCGGAGCTCCCGCCCTCCAGCAGGGCGTCGGATCCAGCGCGCAGCGCGTCAGCACCCCGTTCGGGGAGGGCGTCTCCTTCAACGGCAGCACCGATCATCTGATGGTGCCCAAGGGCGAGCTCGGCCCGCTCAATCTCGGCGCCTCGACGGGAGCGGTCACGATCGCCGTCTGGGTCCTCAGCTCCGCCCCCGGCGGCTCCTGCCTCGCCGGCGTGTGGGAGGAGTCCACCGTGGGGCCGTTGCGCTCCTACGCGCTGTTCAACAACCTGCCGGAGTACGGCGGCTGGGAGCGGGTGTGCATGCACGTCTCGAAGACCGGAGGGCCGACGCCGGGCTACCCGTTCTCGCGCGACTACTCCGTCGAGCCCCGGCGCATCACCCGCGGCGTGTGGCAGCTGCACGTCGGCACGTACGACGGAGCGGAAGCGGTGTCGTACCTCGACGGCACGGCCACGGGCTATCCGAAGTTCACCGACAAGCTCGGAGCGACGTACGCCAAGAACCCCTATCGCTTCGACGAGGGTCTGAACGCGGCTCCGGGCGACTTCGTCGTCGGCGCAGTCGGTCGCGACGGAGGGATGATCAACCGCTTCAAGGGAACTCTCGCGCGACTCCGCGTCTGGGACCGGGCGCTCACCGCCGAGCAGGTGAAGGAGCTCTACACGGTCGAGAGATCGGCTCTCCTGTGATCGTGGGCGAACGCCGGAGCGGACGAGGGACGGGCGGTCCCCTCTTCCGGTAACGACCTGGATGCAGTGCGGTGGTCGCCCTCATCCGGGCCGAGCGATGTCGCACACGACCCGTGACACCCGCTCGGCCTCCTCGAGCACCCGTGACGAGTCAGGCCGGACGAAGGCTCCGCACTGGAAGCGCGAACGGGGTCGGCGGATGCAGCAGCCGAGACTGGGCGAGCGGCCGCGACGGAGGGCGTCGAGCGCGGATCGGATCCAGGCGCAGCTCGTCGGCACTGGACGCGATGTGCGAGCGCCGGAGGATGCCTCATCGATCCGCCGCTCGTCTCCGCGTCGCTCCGTCGTGTCAGCCGACGATGAAGGCGTCGAGGATGATGTTCGATCCGGTGGAGGCGGGATTCTTGGTGCTGCCGCGCTTGATCATGATGGTGTGGGTGCCGGCGGCGAGGGTGCCGCTGGTCCAGACGGTCTGCGCGTAGCGGGTGGTAGCGCTGTAGCGGTCGACGACGGTGATGAGCTTCCCGTCGATGTAGACCTCGTTGCTGCCGGAGGAGCTGGTCTTCCGGCTCACCCAGCTGACCTTCGTGCCGGTGAACCTCAGGGTCGCCGACGCCCCGGTGGTGGTGGAGTAGGCGATGCTGCCGCCGCTGTCGGCGGTGGAGGAGAGAGTGGACCAGGTGCCCTGGGTAGCGATGAACGCGGACCCGTTCTGATAGGTGCCCGCTCCGGGGACTGCGGGTTCCGGGGCCTCCTCGGCGGGTCCTTCGGTGAGCCAGCGCTGGAAGTGGTCGAGCATGTCCTGGTTGGTGAAGGTGGGGAACACGTGCCCGGTCGGGGTGCCCTCGCCGCTGTGGTACTTGATGGTCGCCTCTTTCGCGACCGGGCGTGACTGGTTGTAGAGCACGACACCGTGCTTCTCGAACGGCACGACGGTGTCGTCGAGAGACCCGGTGATGCGGAAGCGGGTGTTCCTCCACACGGACTGAGGGAGGCGTGCCGGGTTGGTGGCGGCGACGAGGTTCATGTCGTTGTTGTAGTACTGCATCACGGTGGCGGGGTCGCGCGTGGCCTTCTCGACCATGTCGAAGGTGCCGCTGCAGAGATAGGCCCCGCGGATGTCGGGGATGAGCCGGTTGCCGTAGGCCCAGGTCATCAGGGGGCCGCCGCCGGAGTTGGCGCGGAGGAAGCTGACGTCGACCTTCCAGATCCCGGTGACCCACTTGACCACGGCGTTGAGGATGTCGATCGCGCGCTGGCTGGTCCAGATGCTGCCGCCGTAGGTCGGGCAGATGCTGATCATGCCCTTGTCCACCGCCTGGTCGGCGGTGTACGCGAAGGCGCTGGAGAGCGCTGTGTGGTTGCCGCCGCGGGCGTGGAAGTACCAGATGAATCCGCGGCCCGTGGTCAGAGACGGCTTCGCCGAGTGCGGGATGAACAGACGGGCGCGGTCACCGGCGACGACGACGTCGACGACCTCGTACGACCTCCTCCCTGTGCGAGAAGTCTTGGTCTCCATCCGCGACACCTCACCGGGAAGCTTGGGAATCGCCGTGTAGTTCGCGGCCGCCGCCGGCGAGGCGAAGGCGAGGGCGGCGCCGACGCCGGCGACGGATCCGGCGAGCACGGTGCGGCGGGAGAGCCCGGAGGTGGGGCGCGGGGAGTCGGTCATGCGTTCAGGCCTTTCAGGCTCTCACCGGGCCGGTCCCGGATGGGCGAGTGAGGGAGGAGGGGTGCCCAGTGGACGTTACGGCGACTGCACGGGATCACGTCCAGGCTGACCGAGCACTCGATATCGAGAGACGTCCTCAGTCGAGGATGACAGCTGCTGCCCTCGGAAGGGAACGCCGGCGACGAACGCGGCTGTGCTCGTCGGGCTCCCACCCCTCACGCCGACGACTCCCGCGGTACCAGCCGCACCGGCATGCGCCGGACGCCCGGCGTCGCTCCGCCGCGGATCGCGTGCGACAGCTCCTCCGCCGCGGCGCGCCCCAGCGTCTCGAGCTGCATGTCGATGCTCGAGAGCGGCGGCCGCGCCGCCTCGACGAGCAGATCCCAGTTGTCGAAGCCCACGACCGCCACGTCCCGCGGCACCCGCCGCCCGCTCTCGCGCAGGTGGTCCCGCGGCACCCGCCGCCCGCTCTCGCGCAGGTGGTCCAGCGCACCGCGCGCGATCTGGTCGCTCGCGCAGATGATCGCGTCGAGGTCCGGGTGCGCGTTCACGAGCTCCTCCGCGCACTGCCGGCCCCAGCTCTCGGACCACTGGCCGTAGAGCACGTCGCCGCCGACCAGCGGCAGGCCCGCCTCCGTCAGCGCCTGCTGCACGCCCGCGGCGCGATCGCGGGCGGCCGCGTAGCTGGGCTCGCCGTTGATGAGGGCGATGCGGCGGCGGCCGCGGTCGAGCAGATGACTCGCGGCGAGGACGCCGGCCTGCGCGTTGTCGGGCGTGAAGGAGGAGTCGGCGGGATCCTCCGAGGGGGCGTAGGCGTAGACGACGGGCACCGGGATCGTGCTCGTGATCGACGGGCGCGAGTTGGTGGTGCGGCCGAGGACGACGATGCCGTCGACGCGCTTGGCGAGCAGGTTCTTGATGTGGTGCTGCTCGCGGATGGAGTCGCCGCGGGCGTCGCAGAGCAGGACCGAGGTGGAGCCGGCGCCGAACGCGTCTTCGGCGCCGAGGAGGACCGGCAGCACGAAGCGGTTGTCGAGGTCGCTGGTGAGCATGCCGATGGTGCCGGTGCGCGACGAGTTCAGGGCCTTGGCGAACGGGTTCGGGGTGAACGACAGCGAGGCGGCGGCGTCGAGGACGCGCTGACGGGTCTCGGCGCGCACCTGATCGCGGTTGTTCAGGGCCTTCGATGCTGTGGCGACCGAGACGCCGGCGACGCGGGCGACGTCGGTCAGGGTGATCGAGCCTGTGGGTTTGCGCGGGGTCACGGCGTCCTCCGATCGGCGGCGCGGATGAGCGCTCCGCCCGATCCTCGCACGAGTCCGCGAAAACCCGAAAAGACCGAAACGCAATGATCTCTTGACGACCGGTGGCCGCCTGCGTAGGTTCAACCCGCAGAAAGTAGTTTCGGTACCGCGGTGAGCGGACCGGGACGGACCCGTCAACGACGAAGGGAACATCCGTGAGGACGAGGAAGTACGCACGGGGCCTCAGCGCCGCCGTCGCGCTGGGAGCGGCGGCGGCCGCACTGACCGGCTGCGCAGGAGGATCCGGGGGCGGCTCCACCTCGGCCGCGGGAGGAACCTACACGTTCTGGGACCCCTACCCCCAGTTCGACGAGAGCAGCGAGTGGGCTCAGCTCATCGACGCCTGCGGCACGGAGGCGGGCGTGACGGTCGAGCGGACCGGCTACGACACCACCGACCTGACCAACAAGGCCCTGCTCGCGGGGCAGCAGGGGAACTCGCCCGACATCCTGCTCGTCGACAACCCCGTCGTCTCGACGCTGGCCGAGTCGGGGATCCTGACCACCACCGCCGAGAACGGGCTCGAGACCGGCGACATCGACGCGAACATCCTCGCGGCGGGGCAGACCGGCGGCGACACGTTCGGCGTGCCGATCGGGGCCAACACGCTCGCGCTCTACTACAACAAGACGGTCCTCGCCGCGGCGGGCGTCGACATCGCCTCCGTCACTGACTGGGCGAGCCTGACCGACGCGCTCGCGAAGGTCACCGCCTCGGGCGGCAAGGGCATCACGTTCTCGGGCATCGGCACGGAGGAGGGGAGCTTCCAGTTCCTCCCGTGGTTCTGGGGATCGGGCGCCGAGCTCACCGAGCTCGACTCGCCCGAGGCCGTCCAGGCCGTCTCGCTCTGGACCGACTGGGTCGAGAAGGGCTACGCGCCCAACTCGGTCATCGGCAACACGCAGACCACCAGCTGGCAGGAGTTCGAGACCGGCGAGTTCGCGTTCGGCGAGAACGGCACCTGGCAGCTCGCGAACGCGAAGGCGTCCGGCATCGACTACGGGATCCTCACGATCCCCGCGATCGACGGCGGATCCGCCCCGGCGCCGACCGGAGGCGAGTTCCTCACCCTCCCGGTGCAGAGCGACGAGTCGCGCTACGAGACCACCGCGGCGATCGCGGAGTGCCTGACGTCGACCGACAACCTGGTCACGACCGACACGACGCTCTCGTACATCGCGCCGACCGCCGAGGCCCAGGACGCGCAGGTCGCCGCGAACGCCGATCTCGAGCCCTGGGTCGAGGCGGTGCAGTCCGCCAAGGGCCGCACCTCGGACGATCTCGGCACGAAGTACCCGCAGATCTCGGAGCAGCTCTGGTCGGCCGTGCAGAACGCGCTGAGCGGCGCGCAGTCGCCCGAGGACGCGCTGAAGGCCGCCCAGGCCGCGGCCGAGTCCGCCACGAAGTAGCCGGAGGGGCCGGGCCGGTGCCGCGCGCACCGGCCCGGCCGTCGGAGGGAAGAGATCATGACCACCACCACCGAGACCGCCCGGCTGCTGCAGCGCGCGGGCGAGCGGAGGGACGCCGCCCCCGCGGACGTCTCTCCGCCCCGGCGCCGCACGCGCCTCGAGGGCAGCCGGCTGATCGCGTGGGCGTTCCTCGCTCCGCTGGTCGCCTACCTGCTCGTCTTCTACGCGTTCCCGCTCTACCGCAACCTCGAGCTGAGCCTGAAGGACTACACGGTCCGCTCGTTCGTGCAGGGCGACGCGGCGTTCATCTGGTTCGACAACTACATCCGGGTGTTCCAGGACGCGACCTTCGGGCCGGCGCTCCTGCACACGGCCGTCTTCACGGTCGTCTCGATCGCGTTCCAGTTCTCGATCGGGCTCGCGCTGGCGGTCTTCTTCTACCGGACTTTCCCGCTCTCGGCGACGCTGCGGGCGCTGTTCCTGGTGCCGTGGCTCCTGCCGCTGATCGTGTCGGCGTCGACCTGGTCGTGGATGCTGAACAGCGAATCCGGCATCGTCAACGCGTTCCTGGAGTCGTTCGGCATCGGGCAGATCAACTGGCTCACGTCGCCGTCGACCTCGCTGATCGCGGTGCTGATCGCCAACATCTGGATCGGGATCCCGTTCAACCTCGTGATCCTCTACTCCGGTCTGCAGAACATCTCGCAGGACCTCTACGAGGCGGCCTCGCTCGACGGCGCGACCGGCGCCCAGCAGTTCTGGCGCATCACGCTGCCGCTGCTGCGGCCGGTCTCGGCGATCACGATCCTGCTCGGCCTCGTCTACACGCTGAAGGTGTTCGACATCATCTGGATCATGACGAAGGGCGGCCCGGCCGACTCCTCCACCACGCTCGCGACCTGGACCTACCAGCTCGGCTTCGGCTCGATGCTGCCCGACTTCGGACCCGCGGCGGCCGTCGGCAACCTGCTGATCCTCCTGGCGCTCGCCTTCGGCGTCGTCTACATCCGGGTGCAGCGGAAGCAGGCGCAGTCGTGACCGCGCGCAGGCCCTGGTGGCTGACCGCGATCGGCCTCGTGCTCACCGGGATCATGCTGTTCCCCGTCTACTGGATGGTGAACGTCTCGCTCACCCCGACCGGCTCGATGCGCAAGGATCCGCCGGACTGGTTCCCGCTCTCGCCCACCTTCACGGGCTACGAGGCGGTGCTGCGCGAGCAGTTGCCGTTCCTCGGCACGAGCCTGATCGTCGGGCTCGGGACGGTCGTGCTCACGGTCGTCATCGCCGCTCCGGCCGCCTACTCGCTGGCGAAGCTGCGGCCGCGCGGAGGGAACGCGGTCTCGTTCGTGCTGCTGATCGCGCAGATGATCCCGGCGATCATCATGGCGATGGGCTTCTACGCCATCTACCTCAACCTCGGGCTCCTGAACTCGGTGGCCGGGCTGATCGTCGCCGACTCCACGATCGCGGTGCCGTTCGGCGTGCTGATCTTCACCGCGTTCATGTCGGGGATCCCGGACGAGCTGACCCAGGCGGCGCGGATGGACGGCGCGAGCGCCTGGCGCACCTTCACGTCGGTGGTCATGCCGATCAGCCGCAACTCCGTCGTCACCGTCTCGCTCTTCGCGTTCCTCTGGGCGTGGTCCGACTTCGTCTTCGCCTCGACGCTCGACAGCGGAGGCGATCTGCAGCCGATCACGCTCGGCATCTACCGCTACATCGGCAACAACAACCAGGAGTGGAACTCGATCATGGCGACCGCCGTCGTCGCCTCCCTCCCCGCCGCCGTGCTCCTCGTCGTCGCCCAGCGCTACGTCTCCGCAGGAGTCACCGCCGGCGCCGTCAAGGACTGACCGTTCCACCTAGGAGAACTCCGTGACCACGACGTCCCCCGCGACCACCACCGCCCTCGGCGGGCCGGTCGCCCCCGGCTCCGGCCGGCTGCGCCCGCTCGGGCAGCACGAGATCCGACTGACCGGCGGCTTCTGGAAGCAGTACCAGGACCTCGGCGCGCAGGCCGTGATCGGCCACTGCCTCTCGTGGATCGAGCGCGTGGGCTGGGCCGGCAACTTCGACCGCGCGGCCGACGGCACGATCTCTGACGCCGCCGGGAACCGGCACGCGGGCATCGAGTTCGTCGACTCGGAGGTCTACAAGCTGCTCGAGGCGATGGCCTGGGAGCTGGGGCGGTCGGACGACGCGGAGCTCGCCTCCTCCTACGACGCCCTCGTCGCCCGGGTCGCCGCGGCGCAGGAGGAGGACGGCTACCTGCACACGAGCTTCGGCCGCGAGGGGCAGCCCGCGCGGTACTCGAATCTGGAGTGGGGGCACGAGCTGTACTCGTTCGGGCACCTGATCCAGGCGGCCGTGGCGCGGCTGCGCACGGGGCACGACGACCTGCTGCCCGCGGTGGCGCGGCGGCTGGCCGAGCACGTCTGGCGCGAGTTCGGACCCGGCGGGCGCGTCGCGGTCTGCGGGCACCCCGAGATCGAGCCGGCGCTCGCCGAGTTCGCCCGAGCCACGGGGGACGGCCGCTGGCTCGAGCTCGCGCGCCTCTTCGTCGAGCGCCGCGGCACGGGCACCCTCGGCGCCGTGCAGTTCGGTCCGGAGTACTTCCAGGACGACGTCCCCGTCCGCAAGGCGGATGTCCTGCGCGGCCACGCGGTCCGCGCGCTGTACCTCGCCTCCGGGGCCCTCGACGTGGCGGTCGAGACCGGCGACGCCGAGCTCGAGGACGCCGTGCGGCGCCAGTGGTCGAGCACCGTCGCGCGGCGCACGTACATCACGGGCGGCATGGGCTCGCACCACCAGGACGAGGCGTTCGGAGCCGACTACGAGCTGCCCTCGGACCGCGCCTACGCGGAGACCTGCGCGGCCATCGCCTCCGACATGCTCAGCTGGCGGCTGCTGCTGCGCTCGGGGGACACGGCCTGCGCCGACCTGATCGAACGGACCCTGCTGAACGCGGTGCTGCCGGCGACCCGCGCCGACGGCCGCGCCTTCTTCTACACGAACACCCTGCAGCAGCGGGTCGACGGAGTGGAGCCCGACGAGTCGGTCGAGACCGACCGGGCGCAGTCGAGCCTGCGGGCTCCCTGGTTCTGGGTGTCCTGCTGCCCGACGAACACGGCGCGGACGCTCGCGAGCGTCGAGCTGGGCTTCGCGACGGCCGACGACGACGGGGTGCAGCTGCACCAGTACGGCGCCTACCGGGTCGAGACCGGCGGCATCGCCCTGCAGGTCGAGACCGAGTACCCCGCCGACGGGGCGATCGCGGTGCGCATCGAGCAGGACGCGGAGTTCTCGCTCACCCTGCGCATCCCGCCGTGGGCCCGCGGCTCGGCGCTGCTCGACGGCGCTCCGGTCGAGGAGTCGCGCGACACGGTGACCGTACGGCGCGCCTTCCGCGCGGGCGAGGTCGTGCGGCTGTCGCTCCCGATGACCGCGCGATTCGTGACGCCCCATCCGCGCATCGACGCCGTCCGCGGGCAGGTCGCGCTCGAGCGCGGGCCCTTCGTGCTGGCGGTCGAGTCGATCGACCTGCCCGCCGGACTCGACACCGAGCACATCGCGATCGACCGCTCGGTGGAGCCGGTCGCGGCGCCCGACGGCGGCGCCCGCGCGGCGATCGCGGCGGTGAGCGCGCAGGAGGAGGCGTGGGCGTACGGGGCCGCTCCGGTCTCCGTGGAGCAGCGCTTCGACGTCGAGTTCCGGCCGTACTACACCTGGGCGAACCGCGGGCCGTCGACGATGCGCATCTGGACTCCCGCGCTCTGAGGGCGTAGGACTGTCGTGCCCGCCGGGGCGCGGATCTTCGGGTGATCCGCGCCCCGGCGGGTTCTCGCGATGCGGGTGGTTCTGCGAGGAGGAGTCACCTCATGCGAATGGCTGCCTGCTTGCTGATCGAGTAGCCCGCGCAGCGGGCGTATCGAGATCCACACTCTCCAGAAGACCTGATCATGGTCCCGATCTGCTGAGCCCGGCAGGTCTCGATAGGCCCCTCCGGGGCTACTCGACCAGCGAGCGAGCGGGCGGCGCCAGCCTACTGCGAGAGCTGCAGGTCGAGGCGGTCGAGGAGGGTCTCGAGGGAGATCTCGAACTCCTCGGTGCTGCGGTCCTGGCTGAGCAGGGTGCGCAGGCGCCGGACCTCGGGCGCGGAGTCGAGGGAGAGGTTGCCGTCCCGCTGCGGGATGTCGGCGTCGCCCTCGTCGAGCGGGAGGTCGGTCGGCGACGTCTCGGCGCCGAGGACCGCGGACTGCAGGAGCAGCTGGCCGAGCAGGAAGCTGCTGAACGAGCGGTAGGCGCCGACGGCCTGCTCGTCGGTGAAGCCGTTGGCCGTCAGGGTCGTGAGGAAGGTGTCGACGACCTCGATGCTCCGCAGCGGCGGGCGCAGCCAGGGAGCAGCCGGGTGCCGGGTCGCGACCAGGGGGAACGCCCTCGGGTGGTCGATCGCGATGCGGCGCACCGCGTGGGCGGCGGTCTGCAGGAACTCCTGCCAGTGCTGGGCGTCCGCGTCGGCGAGAGTCGCAGTGAGGTCCTTCATCAGCACGGCGATGACGCCCTCGAGGAGGTCCTCCTTGCCGTGCACGTAGCGGTAGAGCGACATGGCCTCGACGCCCAGCTCCTGCGCGAGCGACCGCATCGAGAGGGCCTCGGCTCCCGATCGGTCGATGTGGGCGAGGGCGGTGTCGATGATCAGGTCGCGGCTGAGCCGCGGCGCCGACGAGCCGGATCGGGACGTTCGAGCGTGATCGACCACGGATGACACCTCTCTGCGGGGCTCCAGGCGGTCCGGATATCAGGTCGGAGAGCGGCGCACAAGCTCTTCCACCCTAGTGACGCTTACGCCGTAAGGTTCACCAGGGCTTACACCGTAAGTCCGTTCCCAGCGGGGCGACTGCACGAGCTCGCTCCGCGGCCGGTCCAGTTCCTCCGGGGAATCGGAGAGCGCTCCCAGACCGGGAGCGCGTCCGGACCGCTCGTCCGTCCGTCACCGCTATCCGGGCCAGTGCCCGGCGAAAGAGAGTGCACCATGATCGACAGCAGCACCGTTGACGACCTGATCGGCGCCGACGTCCGCGGCACCGACGACTCCAAGATCGGCACCGTCGGCCAGGTCTACGTCGACACCGCCAGCCAGCAGCCCACCTGGGTCACCATCCGCACCGGTCTCTTCGGCTCCTCGGAGTCGTTCGCCCCGCTGAGCGACGCGTCGTTCGACGGCGGAGTGGTCCGCGTCGCCTACGAGAAGGCGTTCGTCAAGGACGCTCCGCGCATCGAGGACGACGGCGCCCTGACCGCCGACGACGAGCAGGCCCTGTACTCCTACTACGGAGTCGGCGGCACCCGCGCCGAGAGCCCGCTCTACGACCAGGACGCCGACACCGGCTCGACCACCGACTTCGTGACCGACGGCCACGACACGACGGACCGCGGCACGACCGGCCGCGGCACGGAGGGCCACGACACCTCCGGCCCCACGACCGACGACGCGATGACGCGCTCCGAGGAGCGCCTGCGCGTGGGCACCGAGACGGTCGAGGCCGGCCGCGCCCGCCTGCGCAAGCACATCGTGACCGAGCAGGTCACCCGGACCGTCCCGGTCAGCCACGACGAGGTCACCCTGACGCGCGAGCCGATCACCGAGGCCAACGCCGGCGACGCCCTCGCGGGCCCGGACCTCAGCGAGGAGGAGCACGAGGTGGTCCTCACCGAGGAGCGCGTCGTCACCGCCAAGGAGACCGTCCCCGTCGAGCGCGTCAGCCTCGGCACCGAGACCGTCACCGAGCAGCAGCGCGTGGAGGAGGAGGTCTCGCACG
Organism: Rathayibacter rhapontici; assembly: GCF_001995175.1. Lineage (GTDB taxonomy): Bacteria > Actinomycetota > Actinomycetes > Actinomycetales > Microbacteriaceae > Rathayibacter. The sequence continues at coordinate 34,190 of NZ_MUKN01000001.1, read as the reverse complement.
AGGAGATCGAGCTCGTCGACCCGACCACCACCCGCACCACGACCACCGACGAGACCGGCACCCGCTAGTCGCGCACCGGTGCGGCCGACCACCCGATCGGCCGCACCGCCCCGTCCCCGCACCCTCCCCGCCCTCCCCGCCCGAAAGGCTCCCCCATGGACTTCCCCGCCGCACTGCAGAACGGTCTGGCCGCGGTCATCGCGTTCGTCCCGCTCGCGCTGCTCTTCCTGCTCATCCTCATCGTCGGCCTCATCGTCGCCAAGCTCATCGAGAAGGGCCTCTCGCGGCTGCTGACGAAGGTCGGCTTCGACCGCGCCGTCGAGCGCGGCGGCATCAAGAAGGCGCTCGCGAACTCGAAGCTCGACGCCTCCGACATCGTGTCGAAGATCATCTACTACACGCTCGTGCTGTTCGTGCTCCAGTTCGCGTTCGGTGTCTTCGGACCGAACCCCGTCAGCGACCTGCTCCAGGGCATCATCGGCTTCCTGCCGAAGATCATCGTCGCGATCATCATCATCGTGATCGCCGCCGCGATCGCCGCGGGCGCCAAGGGGCTCATCCAGAACACCCTGGGCGGCCTGTCCTACGGCAAGCTCCTCGGCAACATCGTCGCGATCTTCATCCTGTTCCTCGGAGCCACCGCGGCCCTGAACCAGATCGAGGTCGCCACGACCGTCAGCACGCCGATCCTCATCGCCGTGCTCGCGATCATCGCCGCGCATCATCGTCGGTGCCGGCGGCGGCCTCATCAAGCCGATGCAGCAGCGCTGGGAGGCGATCCTCACCAAGGCCGAGGCCGAGGCGCCCAAGATCCAGCAGGAGGCGAAGAACGCCCCGTCCGTGACGGAGCAGGCGTCGCGCGCCGCCGAGGCCGCGAAGCAGCAGACCGGTCAGAAGACCAGCGCGCGCCGCGCGGTCTGACCCGGCAGCACTCCACCGGCCGGTCCCGCTCCTAGGAGTGGGACCGGCCGTTCCCTTCTTCCCGGCGCTCCCGTCGCCGGTCCGCTCCTCGCATCGCATCGCATCGCATCACATCGGAGACACCATGCATCCCTGTTCCCGGCTCCTCGCATGAGCGCGTCGCCCGAGATCCCTCCGTCCGTCGTTCTGCACGAGGAGCGACTCGCCGTCTCGACGCGGCGGTTCGCGACCGAGCGCGTCCGGCTCGAGCGCGTCGTCGTCACCGAGCAGCGGACGATCACCGTCGACGTCCGCCGCGAGGAGATCCGCCTTGTGCGGGAGCCGCTCGAGGGCGGCGATCCGCTGCCGGGCGGCGGAGCGGCCGCTCCTGTCGAGCCGGTCGTCGTGATCCTGCACGAGGAGCGGATCGGGATCACCCGGACCGTCGTGCCCGTCGAGCGTGTGACGCTCCGGGTGTCGTCGGTCGCGGGGGAGCGCGACGTGACCGAAGAGCTGCGGCGCGAGGTCGTCGACGTGGAGCGGACGGAGATCTGAGGGGTCGGTCCTCGGTGGACGCGGGTCTCGGGACGCCCCTGCGGGGGTGCTCGACCAGCAAGGGTGTCATCGAGAGGGGCGGCGCGCTCTGCTGATCGAGCAGCCCGCGGAGCGGGCGGATCGAGATCCACGGACCCCGGACGCGGCGTGCATGGGACCCTGATCCGACACGACGGAAGGGGTGCACCGTGGGCGCGATGGACGATCTGATCGGCCCGGAGGTCGTCGAGCGGCTGGCCGCGTCGATCCGGGCGGTGGGTCCGGAGGAGCTGCCGGCGCTCGCCGCGGTGAGCGGATCACTGGACGGCCTCCGGCTCCGGCAGCGCGTGGACCTCGTGCGCGACGCGCTGCTGAGCGACCTGCCCGCAGGGTTCCCGGCCGTCGAGAGCCTCGTCCTCGATCTCGTCGAGCAGCAGCTCCTCGAGGGCTGGATGATCTGGCCGGTGACGGAGCTCGTCACCGGCCGCGCTCTCGAGAGCGGATCCGCCGAGCAGTTCGACGCGGCGCTCGCGCTCCTCGCGCGGCTCACCGTCGGCCTGACCGGCGAGTTCGCGATCCGCGACCTGCTGATCGCCCGGCCCGAGCGGGCGCTCGCGGTGATGCTCGCCTGGACGGACCACGAGAACGAGCACGTGCGGCGGCTCGCCACCGAGGGCTCGCGCGCCTTCCTGCCCTGGGCGAAGCGGGTGCCGTGGCTGCTCGCGCACCCGCGTGCGACCCGCGGGATCCTCGACGCCTCCTACCGGGACGAGTCCGAGTACGTGCGCCGCTCGACGGCCAACCACCTGAACGACCTCAGTCGCATCGATCCGGAGCTCGTGGTCGAGACGGCTGCGGGCTGGTCGGCGGACCCGGACGCGAACACGCCCCGGGTGGTGCGCCACGCACTCAGGACCCTGCTGAAGAAGGGCCACCCGACAGCGCTCGTCCTCGCGGGCTTCGACGGCGGACTGCTGCAGGTCGGCCGACCGAGTCTCTCCGTCGACGCGGTGCCCTGGGGCGGCTCCGTCGAGATCTCGGCCGAGGTCGTCAACGAGGGCGGGACGGAGGCGACGGTCGTCATCGACTACTCGATCGGCTTCCAGCGGGCCGACGGCTCCGTCCGACCCAAGACCTTCCGCCTCGCGACCCGGCGCTTCGCCGCGGGCGAGAGGACGACCGTGACCCGGACGCACTCGTTCCGCGAGATCACGACCCGGCGGTACTACCCGGGCGCCCACTCCGTCACCGTGCAGGCGAACGGCGTGGTGTCGACGCCGGTCGACTTCGTGCTCGAGAGCTGACGGTTCAGCGCCGCTCGACGGCACGGCGGCCCGACGGCACAGCGCCGCCCGGGAGGAACGGCCTCCCGGGCGGCGCTGCGTGCGGTGCGGAGTGCTACGCGTCGGTGCGCGAGTCGACGTCCTTCGCGGTCTCGATCGGCTCGCCGTCGACGCTCGCGCGGTCGGACCTGCCCCGGTCGCCGCGGGTCTTGAGCAGGCTCGCGACCGTGGCGACGGCGATCGTCGCTCCGATGAAGGTGAGCGAGAACCAGATCGGGATCTCGGGCACCCACAGCAGCGGCTCGCCGCCGTTGATGAAGGGCACCTCGTTGACGTGGAGGGCGTGGAACACGAGCTTCACGGCGATGAACGCGAGGATCACGGCCAGGCCCTGGCTGAGGTAGACGAGGCGCTCGAGCAGTCCGCCGATGAGGAAGAACAGCTGGCGCAGACCCATCAGCGCGAAGGCGTTCGCGGTGAACACGATGTAGGCCTCGCTGGTCAGACCGTAGATCGCGGGGATGGAGTCGAGCGCGAAGACGAGGTCGATGAAGCCGATCGCGACGATCGTCAGCAGCATCGGGGTGACGAAGCGCTTGCCGCCCTTCTTCACCGTCAGCTTGTCGCCGTGGTACTCGTCGGTGACGGGGAGGATGCGGCGCACCAGGCGCATGAAGGCGTTGTTCGACGGGTCGCCGTGGTCGCCCTTGATCTGCTGGTAGGCGAGGACGAAGAGCAGGGCGCCGAAGAGGTAGAAGACCCACGAGAAGTTCTCGATCAGCGCCGCACCGACGGCGATGAACGCTCCGCGCATGATCAGCGCGATGACGATGCCGATCATCAGCACCTTCTGCTGGTACTTCTTCGGCACCGCGAAGCCGCTCATGATGATGAGGAAGATGAAGAGGTTGTCGAGCGACAGCGCCTTCTCGGTGAGATAGCCGGCGAAGTACTCGCCGCCGTAGCGCCAGTCGGTGACGACGCCGATGCCGACGCCGAACAGCAGCGCGAGGCCGATGTAGAAGGCCGACCAGCGGGCGGACTCGCCGATGGTCGGTTCGTGGGGCTTCCTCACGTGGACGAAGAACTCGTAGACGAAGAAGGCGATCGTCACGGCGATCGTGATCAGCCAGACGGCGGGGGTGACCTGCACGGCGTACTCCAAGGGGTGGGTGGTCAGGATGACACCAAGGTCTCCTCCACTCCGCCGCGGACCTCAGGTCTTCACGGGCGGAGCCGATGGCCCGGAATGCTCTGTCGCATTCGTAATGACGGGCTCACCGCAGACGGGAGTACTCCCCTTGCTGGGGTCAACTGTAGCGAAGGGTGCGACGCGCCAACCTGGGAAGGGTCTGCGGCGGAGCCGCCGAGACGCTGGGCGGGGCGCGCGGGGACGTCTCTATCGGCGAGCCGATCGCCTCCGGGCGATCGAGCGGGTGGGCTCGGGGGTTCCCCGAGGACGGTCCTCAGGACGCGGGCCGACCCGTCAGCGCGGGTAGGTCCTCAGGGTCACCGGGGGCAGGGCGGCCAGCTCGGGGGAGACGACGCCGATGACGTCGGAGTGGTGGTCCACTCCGTCCTGGCGGAGGAACGACCAGCACTTGAGCGACCGGGGGCGCTTCGCGAGGGGCAGCGGCGCGGCCTCGACGACGATTAGCCCGCTGTCGTGGAGGAGGATGCGGGCGGCGAGCTTCTCGGCGCGGCCGTCGACCGTCCAGAGTCCGACGGCGCGCAGGCGGCCCTCGCGGCTGTCGACTCCGAGCGACATCACCGAGCTGTAGTCCTCGGAGGCGGCGCCCATGCCGATCTGGAAGTCGCCCGCGGCGCCGTCGAGCACGAATGCGACGTCGAGCCCCAGGCGGTGCCGCACGGAGAACGTCGACACGAGGCGACCGCTGCCGAACGACTCGGCGCGGCTCTGCGCGGTGCGGACGTGATCCTCCGCCTGCTGACGTTCCACGGCGATCCTCCTCGTGCTCGGAGCACGGCGATCGCGGCGCTGCCCCCGACCCTAGACCGCGGGCGGGTGCGGGTCGCTCCCCTTCACGGCGCCGAGGGTCCCGGCCGGTACGGTGGAACGGTTCCGAGCACCACCCCCGCCCGACGAAGGAGCCCCCATGCCCACCACTGTGAGCGGAGTCATCGCCCGATCGAAGGGCGCTCCCGTGGAGCTCGTCGACATCGTGATCCCGGACCCCGGGCCCGGCGAGGCCGTCGTCGACATCGAGACCTGCGGTGTCTGCCACACCGATTACCACTACCGCGAGGGCGGGATCAGCGACGACTTCCCGTTCCTGCTCGGGCACGAGGCGGCGGGCCGGGTCAGCGCGATCGGCGAGGGAGTGACGCACGTCTCCGTCGGCGACTTCGTCGTGCTCAACTGGCGCGCGGTCTGCGGCGAGTGCCGCGCCTGCGTGCGCGCGGAGCCTGGTACTGCTTCACCACCTTCAACGCCACCCAGAAGATGACCCTCGAGGACGGCACGGAGCTCAGCCCCGCGCTGGGCATCGGCGCCTTCGCCGAGAAGACGCTCGTGCACGCCAAGCAGTGCACGAAGGTCGACCCGTCGGCCGACCCCGCCGCCGTGGGCCTGCTGGGCTGCGGCATCATGGCCGGCCTCGGCGCCGCGATGAACACCGGCAACGTCACGCGCGGCGACTCCGTGGCCGTCATCGGCTGCGGCGGAGTCGGCACCGCCGCCGTCGTCGGCGCGAAGCTGGCCGGAGCGAGCACGATCATCGCGATCGACCGCGACCCCAAGAAGCTGGTCGCCGCGCAGAAGCTCGGCGCGACCCACGTCGTCGACTCGAGCGGTCTCGACGAGGCGGGAGTCGTCTCCGCGGTGCAGGAGCTGACGGACACGTTCGGCGCCGACGTCGTGATCGACGCGGTCGGCCGTCCCGAGACCTGGCGCCAGGCGTTCTACGCCCGCGATCTCGCCGGCACCGTGGTGCTCGTCGGGGTGCCGACGCCCGAGATGACCCTCGAGATCCCCCTCCTCGACGTCTTCGGCCGCGGCGGATCGCTGAAGTCGAGCTGGTACGGCGACTGCCTGCCCGAGCGTGACTTCCCGATGCTGACCGACCTCTACCTGCAGGGCCGACTGCCCCTGGACGAGTTCGTGAGCGAGCGGATCGGCATCCGCGGCATCGAGCAGGCCTTCGCCACGATGGCCGGCGGCGACGTGCTGCGCTCGGTGGTGGTGCTCTGATGGGCGCGCGGATCGACCACCTCGTCACCAGCGGGACGTTCAGCCTCGACGGCGGGACCTGGGACGTCGACAACAACGTGTGGATCGTCGGCGACGACTCCGAGTGCGTCGTCATCGATGCGGCGCACGACGCCGACGCGATCCTGGCGGCGGTCGGCGACCGCACTCTCGTAGCCGTGCTGCTGACCCACGCCCACGACGACCACATCGACGCGGTGGCGGGCGTGCGCGAGGCGACGGGTGCGCCCGTGCTGCTGCACGACTCCGACCGCATGCTCTGGGACGTGGTGCACCCCGACAGCGCGCCGAGCGCGGCGCTCGTCGACGGGCAGCGGATCGCCGTGGCCGGCATCGAGCTCGAGGTGCGGCACACGCCGGGCCACTCGCCCGGAGCGGTCTGCTTCGTGGCCGAGGAGCTCGGCACGGTCTTCACGGGCGACACGCTCTTCCAGGGCGGACCCGGCGCGACCGGCCGCTCCTACAGCGACTTCCCGACGATCATCGAGTCGATCACCGATCGGCTGCTGACGCTGCCGGCGGACACGGTCGTGCGCACCGGGCACGGCGACTCGACGACGATCGGGGCGGAGGCGCCGCATCGCGAGGAGTGGATCGCGCGCGGGCACTGAGGGCGGGGCGGCCGCGGTCGGTCACCGGCTGAAACCCCTCAGGACTCAGGCTGAGAGGCCGATCGCGCGTCACCTGCGCCGATCCCCGCCTCTCAGCCTCACTTCTGCAGGCCTCGGCCGTCGGGCCGGAGCGACGCGCTCAGATCCAGCCGTGCTCGCGGGCCTCGATCACCGCGCGCTGGCGGGTGTCGACCTGCAGCTTGCGGAGGATCGACGAGACGTGGTTGCGGACGGTGCCGTTCGAGAGGTGCAGCGCGGCTCCGATCTGCCCGATGGTCTCGCCGCGGGAGCCGGCGCTCAGCACGTCGAGCTCGCGGTCGGTGAGGGGGCTGCGCGTCGTGGCGAGGGCGTCGGCGGCGATCTCGGGATCGACGTAGCGGCGTCCGCTCGCGACCAGGCGGATCACCTGGCGACGTCCTCGGCGCGGCGCGACTTGGGGAGGAAGCCCGCGACTCCCACGGCCAGCGCTCGGCGCAGCACCCCGGGGCGGGCGTGGCGGGTCACGACCACGACGCGGGTGGCGGAGGAGCGGCGCAGTCGCTCCGCGGCCTCGATGCCGTCCATGCCGGGCATCTCGACGTCGAAGAGGCAGACGTCGGGCTCGAGGCGCAGCGCTTCGGCCACCGCCTCCTCGCCGTCGCGGCACTCGCCGACGATCTCGAGGTCGTCCTCGAGGCGGAGCAGCGCGGCGAGAGCCGTGCGGATCATGTCCTCGTCGTCGGCGAGGAGCACGCGGATCACCGCGCACCTCCGACGGGCAGGCGCGCCTCGAGCTCGAAGGTGCGCCGCGTCGGACGGGTGCGCAGCGTGCCGCCGGCGCGCTCGATCCGCTCGGTCATGCCGGCGATGCCGGCGCCCTGCTCGTCGGGCGCCTCGGGCTCGGCGGGGAGGTCGTTCTCGGCGTGGAAGCGCCACTGGCCGTCCTCGCGGGCGAGCCGCAGGCGGGCGGACTCGCCTCCGCCGTGCTTGAGGATGTTGGTCGTGCTCTCGCGGACCACGGGGCCGAGGGCGTCGGCGGGCGCGAGGTCCGCCTCCGGGCCGATGTCGAGCTGCACGCGCAGCCCGGCCGAGCGGAGGAGGTCGGCGGCGTTCTCGAGCTCGTCCGAGAGCGAGACGCTGCGGAAGCGCGTAGCGAGGTCGCGGGTGCCGGTACGGGCGCCGTCGACGCTGCGCTGAGCGGCGCGGAGCTGATCGAGGGCTCCGTCGGGATCGTCGCGGAGGAGGCGCTCGGCGAGTTCGAGCTGCAGGGCGATGACCTGGAGGTGGTGCCCCTGCAGGTCGTGGACGTCGCCCGCGAGGATCAGCCGCTCCTGCGCGGCCGCGAGGCGACCCTCCGCCGCCCGGGCGCGGTCGAGCTCGCGCACGATGTCCCACCACCAGAGCATGCTGACGATCGAGAACGGCAGCGCGGCGGCGAAGATCAGCATCATCGGCCACAGGTCGGCCTCGGACAGCGGTCCGGCGCTCAGCCGCTCGTGCTCGAGTGCCGCGGACACCACGAGGACGACGGTGAGGAGCGCGGTGAGGCGACCGCGGACGCCCCGCGGCCACGGCAGGACGCCGACCAGGACGAACGCGAGGGAGAGCGCGGAGGTGACGCTGCCGGTCGCCGCCCCGACGCCGGCCGCCGCTGCGACTCCGACGACGAGGACCGCCGAGGGGCCGACGGGCGAGTCCTCCCGCGCCCGGCGGTAGCGCAGGACCAGGACCGCGAAGGCGGCGCACCAGACCGCGGCGCTCCCGAAGTACGCGGCGACGCGCCACGGCTGCGGATCGCCGACGAGGACCGGCACGGACCAGACGAACAGCACGGCGAGCACGAACGATCCCGCCGACACGAGGGTGTACCACCAGGTGGCCGACACACCGCGGCCGGACGGCGGGGCGACGTCGATCGTCTCGGGCGCAGTGCTCATGCCGCCCACAGTACGACCATGACGGATGTCACCCCTCGGGGGTGAGTTCCTCCCCTGCCGAGGTGACCCGGCGGCACTGCCGGGGTGCTCGCGACTCCGGTCGGATGGAGTCATCCCCGAGAGACGGGAGGGCCGCCGACGCGGTCAGCAGAGCGGAGACGACATGTCGAACATCGCAGCCGACGCCATCCTCGGATTCCAGGACCTCCTCGCGCGGGTCCCCGACCTCGTGCAGCCCCTCGTGGTGGCGGCCGCAGGAGCCGTGCCCTTCATCGAGGGCGAGGGGGCGGCGACCATCGGGATCATCGGCGGCATCCACCCGGTGGTCGCCGCGATCTCGGGCGCGGTGGGCAACTTCGTCTGCGTGGCGCTGCTGGTGCTGCTGGGGGCGGGGGTGCGCTCGGCCGTGACGAAGGGGCGGACGCGGAAGTCCTCCGCGCGGCGCGAGAAGTTCCAGCGCGCGTTCACCCGTTACGGGGTGCCTGGAGTGAGCCTGCTCGGGCCGCTGCTGCTGCCGACGCACTTCACGGCGGTGATGCTCGCGGGGGCCGGAGTGGCGAAGGGGCGCGTGCTGCTGTGGCAGGGCGTCGCGATCGTGCTGTGGACGACGGCGCTGACGGTCGTGGTGAGCCTGGCGGTGGGCGGGGCGGGGCTGGCCTGAGGTGTTCGCAACCGAGGTCGGGAGGCTGAGGCGGGCCGTTGCGGGCCGCTCGCGGGCTCTGGCCCTCGGTTGCGGACGGGATCCGCACGCCGGACCGTCGGAACGAAGGCTGAGAGGCCGGACTCGCGCGGAGTGCGCGACATCCGGCCTCTCAGCCTTACTTCTGCAGGCGGTTGCGCTGCGACATCCGCGCTCCGGGCCTCAGGCGGTCACGCGGCGACGCGGGCGTGCGCGTCGGCCAGCAGCTCCACCGAGCGCAACCGCGCGGGGGTCGCGAGCGAGGCGTGGGCGACGATGACCTCGTCGGCGTCGGCCGAGCGGGCGAATCCGCTGACATAGTCCGCGACCTCCTCGCTCGTGCCGACTCCGGTGTAGTGGGTCATGCTCGCCACGTGCGCGCCGACCGGGGCGCTCAGCAGGCTGTCGAGCTCGTCGTCCGAGAACCGCTGATCGAACGGGATCTGGCCGCTCTGGCGCAGCAGCATCAGCAGGCGCGCCCGCTTCATCTCGGCGAACTGGCGCTCGGCGTCGGCGGTCGTGTCGGCCGCGATGGCGTTCACTCCGGCGATCACGTACGGGGCGTCGAGCTGCTCGGACGGGCGGAAGCCGCGGCGGTACTCGGCGACGGCCTGGTGCAGCGCGTCGGGCGCGAAGTGCGAGGCGAAGGCGTAGGGGAGGCCCAGGGCCGCGGCGAGCTGGGCGCCGAAGAGCGAGGAGCCGAGGATGTAGAGGGGCACGCGGGTGCCGGCTCCGGGCGTCGCGCTGACACCGGGGATCCGGGACTCGCCGGCGAGGAAGGCCTGCAGCTCGAGGACGTCCTGCGGGAAGCGCTCGGATGACTCCGGATCGCGGCGCAGCGCCCGGAACGTCGCCTGGTCGCTGCCCGGCGCGCGGCCCAGGCCCAGGTCGATGCGGTCGGGGTGCAGGGTCGCGAGGGTGCCGAACTGCTCGGCGATGGTCAGCGGGGAGTGGTTGGGCAGCATGACGCCGCCGGAGCCCAGGCGGATCGTCGAGGTCTGCGACGCGACGTGCGCGATGAGCACCGAGGTGGCGCTCGACGCGATCGAGGCCATGTTGTGGTGCTCGGCGTACCAGACCCGGCGGTACCCGCTGCGCTCGGCCTGCTGCGCCAGCGCCACCGAGGCGGCGAAGCTGTCGCGCGCGGTCTCTCCGGGGGCGATGGGGGCGAGGTCGAGGATCGAGAGGGGAACGGTCATACGGGTGCCAACGCACGGGAGGCGCGGAGTGTTCCCGGTTCGGCGACCGCGCCCCTTCTCACCGGTCCTCGATCCTGCTACGGTGCTCTGAACCGGTTCAGTAAACCGGTTCACACTCGACGAGGAGGCGCACGATGGCCGGCAGGCCCACGATCCTCGACGTCGCCCGCGAGGCCGGCGTCAGCAAGGCGCTCGTCTCGTTCGCGCTCAACGATCGGCCCGGCGTCTCCGTCGGGACGCGCGAGCGGATCCTGCAGGTCGCCTCCGAGCTGGGCTACCGCCCCAGCGTCACCGCCCGCTCCCTCTCGACCAGCGTGTCGTTCGCCGTCGGCCTCGTCGTCGCGCGCGACCCCGAGGTGATCGCCGCGGATCCGTTCTTCCCCTCCTTCATCTCGGGCGTCGAGCGCGTGCTCGCCGAGAACGGCCGGGTGCTCGTGCTCAGCGTCGTCGAGCCGGGCGCGTCCGAGGAGGCGGTCTACCGCACCCTCGCCGCCGATCGCCGCGTCGACGGGATCTTCCTGACGGATCTGCGCGGGGACGACTCCCGCCCCGCCCTGCTCGCCGAGCTCGGCCTGCCCGCCGTCACCCTCGGCCGCTTCCACGGATCGCCGTCGCCCGCGGTGGTCATGGACGACGCCGCGGGCATCGCCGACGCGTCGCGCACCTCGCCGAACTCGGCCACCGGCGCATCGCCCATGTCGCCGGTCCCGACCACCTGCTGCACTCGCGCCGCCGCCGCGCGGCGTTCCTCGGCTCGTGCGCCGACGCGGGACTCGAGCCCGGCCCGGTCGTGGCCACCGACTTCAGCGCAGGCCAGGGCGCGCGGGCGATGGAGCAGCTGCTCGACCTCGCCGAGCCGCCCACCGCCGTCGTCTACGCGAACGACCCGATGGCCATCGCCGGCCTCGGCGTCGCGCACACCCGGGGGCTCCGGCTGCCCGACGACCTCTCGATCACCGGATTCGACGACTCCGAGATCGCCGCCCACGTCTACCCGTCGCTGACCTCCGCCCGCACGCGCCCCGCGCGCTGGGGAGAGGCGGCGGCCCGCACGCTCCTCGATCTCATCGAGACCGGGAGCGCCCCCGACGTCGACCTCGAGCCCGCCGGGCTCGTCGTGCGCCACTCGACCGCTCCGCCGCGGCCGACCCACTGAGAGGCGCGCGCACCGCCGCGCGCGCCGAGCACAGGACAAGGAGAACACCATGAGCAGCTCGACGACGAGACGATGGCTCACCGGGATCGGCATCGCCTCACTGGCGACGATCGGCCTCACCGCCTGCAGTGGAGGCGGTGGAGGAGCGTCCACCGACCTCACCGCCACCGGCCCGATCACGATCTGGTACTCGAACAACGAGCAGGAGGTCGCCTGGGGCGAGGCGATGGTCGAGGCCTGGAACGCCGACAACCCGGACCAGGAGATCACCGGCCAGGAGATCCCGGCCGGCAAGAGCAGCGAGGAGGTCATCGGAGCCGCGATCACCGCCGGCAACGCGCCGTGCCTCGTCTTCAACACCGCTCCCAGCGCCGTCGGCCAGTTCGAGAAGCAGGGCGGCCTCGTCGACCTGTCGGAGTTCGAGGACGGCGACGACCACATCGAGACCCGCAGCGGCGACCTCGCCGAGCAGTACCAGAACGCCGACGGCGACTACTTCCAGATGCCGTGGAAGAGCAATCCGGTCGTCATCTTCTACAACAAGGACCTCTTCGCGCAGGCCGGTCTCGACCCCGAGAACCCGTCGCTGGCGACCTACGACGAGTTCGTCGCCACGTCGAAGACGCTCGTCGAGTCCGGAGCCGCGCCCGCCGCGATCCAGCCCGCACCCACCAGCGAGTTCTTCCAGACCCAGTTCGACTTCATGCCGCTGTACGCCGCGGCCACCGGAGGGACGGGCCTGGTCGAGGACGGCGAGGCCACCTTCGCGAGCGAGGAGGGCTACGAGGTCGCCGAGTTCTGGAAGGGCCTCTACGACCAGGGCCTCGCCGGTCGCGAGCAGTACCAGGGCGACGCGTTCGCCGACGGTCAGGCCGCCATGTCGATCGTGGGCCCCTGGGCCGTCTCGGTCTACGAGGACCTGAACTGGGGCTCCGTCTCGGTGCCCACCCCCGACGGCACCGCGCCCGAGGACACCTGGACGTTCAGCGACGCGAAGAACGTCGGCCTCTACTCCGCCTGCGAGAACAAGGGCACCGCGTGGGAGGTGCTGAAGTTCGCGACCAGCGAGGAGCAGGACCGCTCGCTCCTCGAGACCACCGGCCAGATGCCGCTGCGCACCGACCTGCAGACCACCTACGCCGACTACTTCGAGGCCAACCCCGCCTACCAGCGCTTCGGCGACCAGGCGAGCCGCACCATCGAGGTGCCGTCGGGACCGAACACGGTGCAGATGCTGCAGGCGATCCGCGACGCGTGGGGCAAGACCGTGATCTTCGGCGAGGGCGACGTGCAGTCGGCTCTCGACGGAGCGGCCGAGACCGTCACCGGGCTCGCCGGCCAGCAGTGAGCCGGCCGTGACCACGCTCACCCCGAAGGCTCCGGCGTCCACGGGCGCCGGAGCCCCGGGCCCGCGCGCGAAGCGGAGCCTGCTCCGCCGCGTGCTCGGACCCCAGCCGCTCGGACTGCTGTTCGGCGGCCCGTACCTGATCTTCGTGCTCGCGGTGTTCGCGTTCCCGGTCGGGTACTCGGTCTACATCGCGTTCCACGACTTCTTCTTCGCGGCGCCCGGCGTGCAGGTCGACCGGCCGTTCGTCGGGCTCGAGAACTTCGTCACCGCGTTCTCGAATCCGCAGGTCATCCGCTCGTTCGGCAACATCGGGATCTTCCTGGTCATCAACGTGCCGCTCACGGTGGTCCTGGCGCTGCTGCTCGCCTCGGCACTGGACAAGGTCGTGCACCTGCGCACGTTCCTCCGGGTGTCGTTCTACGTGCCCTACGTGACGGCGAGCGTCGCGATCGTCGCGGTGTGGCTGTTCCTGTTCAACGGGAACGGGCTGGTCAACAGCCTGCTCGGCCCGCTGGCGCCGGATCCGTCGTGGCTGATCAACGAGAACCTGGCCATGCCGGTCATCGCGATCTTCGTCACGTGGAAGCAGCTCGGGTTCTACATCCTGCTGTACCTGGCGGCGCTGCAGAACGTGCCGAAGGAGCTGTACGAGTCGGCGTCGACCGACGGAGCCGGCCGCGTGCGCCAGTTCTTCTCGGTCACCGTGCCGAGCGTGCGGCCCGCGACTCTGCTGGTGCTGCTCGTCTCGACGGTCACCGGAGCGAACCTCTTCACCGAGCCGTACCTCCTGACCGGCGGCGGCGGGCCCAACGGCGCCTCCGCCTCCCCGGTGCTGCTGATGTACCAGCTGGGCCTCCAGCAGGGGCAGCCCGACGTGGCGTCGGCCATCGGAGTCGTCCTCGTCATCGGCGTCCTGATCATCGCCTACCTGCAGAACCGCTTCGCCGGGGAGAGGAACTCATGAGCGCGCAGGTCAGCGCGGGAGGAGCGGCCTCGGCCGTGCCCGCCGTCACTCCGATCAGGACGCGCCGACGCCCCGTGGGCATGAGCCGCTCGGCGGTCGTGCTGCGGGGCGTGGTCCTCGGGCTGGGCGCGATCGTGTTCCTGTTCCCCTTCTACTACATGGTCGTCGGCTCGCTGCAGACCGACCCCGACCCGACCCTCGCCGGAGCGGTCCCCGACCCGGCGAACCTCACGCTCGACAACTACGTCAACGTGAACGAGCGGATCAGCCTGCTCACCGGCCTGGTCAACTCCGGGATCTTCACGGGCGGCGTGCTGCTGTGCACCGTGGTGCTCGGGGTGCTGGCCGGGTACGCGCTCGCGATGCTGCAGTGGCGCGGACGCAACGCCGTGTTCGCGCTCGCGCTGCTCGTGCAGGTCATCCCGTTCCAGCTGCTGCAGATCCCGCTCTACGTGCTGATCGCCCGCGACTACGGTCTCGCCGACAGCCACGTGGGCATGATCCTGCCGTTCGCGATCAACTCGACGGCGGTGATCATCTTCCGCCAGTACTTCCTGCAGCTGCCCAAGGAGCTGTTCGAAGCGGCCCGGATCGACGGCGCCGGCGAGCTGAAGCTGCTCTGGAACGTCGCCCTCCCGCTGGTGCGTCCCGCGCTCGTCACGGCGGTCCTCCTCACCTTCATCGGCCCCTGGAACGAGTTCCTCTGGCCCTTCCTCATCACCAAGGACGCGTCGCTGCAGCCGCTCGCCGTGTCGTTGGCCAACTACATCTCGAACGTCGCGTCGTCGACCGACAACCCGTTCGGGGCGATCCTGGCGGGCGCCGTCGTGCTCGCCGCCCCCGTCGTCGTGCTGTTCATCGTGTTCCAGCGCTACTTCGTCTCGACCGATCTCGGATCCGGAGTGAAAGGCTGACCATGACTCCCACCCTCACCACCGTCCCCTACCGTCTCGAGCGCGTCGGCATCGTGATGGAGCCCCTGCCGGGCGACGACCTCGAGGCCGAGGGCGTGCTGAACCCCGGCAGCGGACGCGGCCCGGGCGGCGAGCTGTACCTGCTGCCCCGCATGGTCGCGACCGGCAACGTGTCGCGCGTGGGCCTCGCCCGGGTGCTCGTCGAGGACGGCGTGCCCGTCGGCGTCGAGCGCGAGGGCGTCGTGCTGGCACCCGACCGCGGGTTCGAGCGGGGCGCGGCGAACTCCGGAGTGGAGGATCCGCGCGTCACGTTCATCGAGGCGCTCGGGCTCCACGTGATGACGTACGTGGCGTACGGTCCGCTCGGCCCGCGGACGGCGCTCGCCGTGTCGGAGGACCTGCGCGAGTGGCGCCGGCTCGGCCCGGTGACCTTCGCCTACGACGACGCGCTCGACATCGACCTGGGGCTCTTCCACAACAAGGACACCGTGTTCTTCCCCGAGATCGTGACGGCGCCCGACGGCACGCGCGCCTTCGCGGTGCTGCACCGGCCCATGTGGGACCTCGGCGAGACGAAGCCGGGGGAGGGCGTGCGCCTGCCGGCCGGCGTCGAGGACCCGCGGCAGAGCATCTGGATCAGCTACGTGCCGGTCGCTGAGGTCGACCGCGACCTCGCGAACCTCACCCGGTGGACGCGGCACCGGTTCCTCGCGGGGCCCGAGTTCCCCTTCGAGGAGCTGAAGATCGGAGGCGGCCCGGCGCCGCTCCGGGTGCCCGAGGGCTGGCTGCTGATCCACCACGGGGTCACCGGAGTGATCGACAGCGCGTTCGCGCAGCAGCAGAAGGTGAACTACGCGGCCGGAGCGATCCTCCTCGACGGCGACGACCCGTCGCGCGTGATCGCGCGCACGGCCGGGCCACTGCTCGCCCCCGAGACGGAGGAGGAGCGCTCGGGCATCGTGCCGAACGTCGTCTTCCCGACCGCGATCGAGGAGATCGACGGGCAGCACTTCGTCTTCTACGGCATGGCCGACTCGAAGATCGGCGCGGCCCGGCTCGTGCGGACGGACGGGTGAGGGGAGCGGAGCCCGCGCCCCTTGCTGATCGAGTAGCCCGCTCGCGGGCGTATCGAGATCGACCACTTCTGGAGTAGATGGGTCTCGATACGCCCCTGCGGGGCTACTCGACCAGCGAGCGGTCCGCTGCTCGCGCCGCAGTCCCCCTCCCTTGCTGATCGAGTAGCCCGCGGAGCGGGCGTCTCGAGACCCCCCACGATCAGAAGCCCATCCACACCCACCCATCGGAGAGTTCAATGACGAACGCCAGAACACGCACGGCGGCCGCCCTGGCCGCCACCGCCCTCGTCGCCGGGGGTCTCACCCTCGCGCGGCCCCCGCGCACGCGGCGGACCCCCTCGCGAACACCGCGCACCTCGACTTCCTCCTCGACACCGCCACTCCGACTCCGGAGCCCGGCCACACCACGTACCGCCTCGCCGAGGAGCCCGAGCTGGTGATGCCGTGGACCTACGCGGACGCCCGCGACGGCGGCACGTTCGAGCGCGTCGGCGGCGGCCCGCTCGATGCGGCGACAGGCGACTGGGGGCAGGGCGCCTACAACACCGACGACATCTCGCGCGCCGCGGTCGCCTACCTCCGCCACTGGCAGCAGACCGGATCGACGGCCAGCCGCGAGAACGCCTACGAGACCCTGCGCGCACTCGCCTACTTCCAGACCACCGACGGCGACGACGCCGGCAACGTGGTGCTCTGGATGCAGCCCGACGGCGAGCTGAACCCCAGCGCCGAGCCGATCGAGCTGCCGGACCCGAGCGACTCCGAGGACAGCTACTGGCTCGCCCGCACCCTCTGGGCGCTCGGCGAGGGCTACGCGGCGTTCGAGGACGACGACCCCGAGTTCGCCGCGTTCCTGCAGGAGCGCCTCCGCCTCGGTGTCTCCGCGGTCGACCGCGAGGTGCTGACGCGCTACGGCCGGTACGCGACGGCCGACGGCGTCCGGGTGCCCGCCTGGCTGATCGTCGACGGCGCCGATGCGACGGCCGAGGCGCTGCTGGGCCTCTCGGCGTACGTCGAGGCCGTGCCCGAGGACTCCGCGGTGCGCGCCAGCACCGCGAAGCTCGCCGAGGGCGTGGCGGCGCTCGCGCGCACGACGACGGAGGGGGACACCACGTCGTGGCCGTACGGCGCGATCCTGCCGTGGGCGAAGTCGCGCTCGCTCTGGCACTCCTGGGCGTCGCAGATGCCCGCGGCGCTCGCCGAGTCCTCCGTCGCACTGGGCGACGCCTCGCTCCTCGAGCCCGCCGTCGTCGAGGGCTCCCGCTTCGCGCCGGAGCTGCTGACCTCGGGCGGCCCCGACAACGGCCGCTACCCGAGCCCGACCGAGACGGTGCAGATCGCCTACGGAGCGGATTCGCGGCTGCAGAATTCGCTCGCCCTCGCCGACGCGACCGGGTCGAGCGCCTTCACCGACCTCGCCGGTGTGCAGGGCGCCTGGTTCTTCGGGCTCAACCGCAGCGGCACCGCGGTCTACGACCCCGCGACGGGCATCACCTTCGACGGAGTCCAGGCCGACGGCAGCGTCAACCGCAACAGCGGCGCCGAGAGCACGATCCACGGGCTGCTGGCGATGATCGCGCTCGACGACCGGCCCGAGCTGGCCGATCGCGCGCGCTCGGTCGCGACCCAGGTGAGCCGCGAGGGCCTCGAGGTCGTCGAGGCCGAGACGGCGCAGGGCGGCACGGTCGTCACTCCGGAGTCGAGCTGGACCGGCGAGTCCTCGTGGAGCGGCTCGTACCTGTCGCTGACGAACTGGCGCCGCTCGGCGACGATCGGCATCGGCTCCTCGACGCAGGAGCGCGTGATCGAGCCGGTGATCGAGCGCGTCGAGAAGGCGACGGCGACGACTCCGCTCAGCGCGTGGTCGACCGGGACGCGACCGCTGGACCTGCTGAAGAGCACTGTCGGCGCGCGCGGGATCACCGAGGCGTCGGGTGCGCTGCTGCCGCAGAAGCTGCGGCGCACGGTGCCCGCGGACGCCACGACGGTCGAGGTGCGCGGAGTGACCGGTGAGACGAAGCTCGACGCGCTGCTGGTGCGACCGGTCGTCTCGCGGCTCGTGCTCGAGGGCGACGGCGGTCGCACCGAGCTGGTGCGCAACTCCACCACGTCGACGCGCTCGGCGACCCTCGAGGGCTCGGGCACCCTGCGCGTGTACTCGGCTGACGGGGTGCTCGTAAGCGAGCAGGCCGCAGCCGGTGCGGTCACGGTGCCGGTGCCCGCCGAGGGCTTCGCGGTGCTGATCGGCTGACGCCGCGCCGTTCGTGACGGATCGGTGGGCGCACGTGCGTCGATCCGTCACGATCGGCCGGGTGGCCCCGTCGATCCGTCACGAACGGCCGCTCCGATCGGTTCGCGGCGGCCGTCCGTGACGGATCGACAGACTCCGGGGTGGCGGAGCATCGCGTCCGTGGTCATCGCCGACGTGAAGCATCCGGATCAGGATGTCGACAGGGCGGAGGCTCCCTCAGCCGGTCCCGCGCGTCCGACCCTGGTGTGGAGCATGATCCGAGGGTGACGACGGCGGAGAAGCCGGTGCTCCTCCTCCCGCCTCGCCCAGCCGCGCAGACCGGCACGGCCGCAGCACCCCGGCCGGGAGCACCGGGCGCGCACGATCGTCGGCGAAGGCCGCTCCTCGCCGAGCCTCTGCGTGCCGCCGTGGTCGGTCCCCTCGCATGGACGGATGCCCACTCCTCTTCGGCTCGAGAACAGCGTCCAGAGCATTTTGAGAGCGCTCTCTCGAAACTCTTGACCTCTCCGCGGAAGTGTTCGTACACTCGCCCTACACCTCGTGAGAGCGCTCTCACGGACGCAGCACAGCCGCGTGAGAGCGCTCTACGGGATGCCCTCACCAACTCACGAAGGAGTGACCGTGCTCGCATCACGACGCGCCAGGATCGCCGCAGCGATCTCCGGCGCCGCAACCCTCGCCCTCGTCGTCACCGGATGCTCGTCATCCGGATCCGACGCCGCCGAGGGCGAGAACATCGAACTGACCGTCACCACGTTCAACGCGATGGGGTTCGACGACCTCTACGCGGAGTACGAGGAGGCGAACCCCGGGATCACCATCGTCCCGAACAACATCGACACCGGCGGCAACGCCCGCACCGACGCCTTCACCAAGCTCGCCGCGGGCTCCGGCCTCGCCGACGTCCTCGCGATCGAGGAGGGCTGGCTCGGCCAGATCATGGAGGTCTCGGACCAGTTCGTGGACCTCCGCGACCACGGCATCGAGGACCGCAAGGCCGACTGGGTCGACTGGAAGTACGAGCAGGCGACCGACCCCGACGGCCGCGTCATCGGCTACGGCACCGACATCGGCCCCGAGGGCCTCTGCTACAGCACGGCCGCCTTCGAGGCCGCCGGCCTGCCCACCGAGCGCGAGGCCGTCGCCGAGCTGCTCGGCGGCGCGGACGCGACCTGGGACGACTACTTCGCCGCGGGGAAGCAGTACACCGAGAAGACCGGCAAGGCCTGGTTCGACCACTCCGGATTCGTCTGGAACGCCATGGTCAACCAGCTTCCCGAGGGCTACTACACGGCCGACGGCGAGCTGAACATCGAGGGCAACCCCGAGCTCGAGGAGCGCTGGGCCCAGCTGACCGACGCCGCCGGATCCGGTCTCTCGGCCGGCCAGAAGGCCTGGGACTGGAACAAGGGCAAGTCGTTCACCGACCAGACCTTCGCCACCTTCGTCTGCCCCGCGTGGATGTTCGGCACCCTCAAGGGCGGCGTGGAGGCCGGAGGCGGCGACCCCGCGAGCACCGGCTGGGACTTCGCCGACGTGTTCCCGGGCGGTGCGGCCAACTGGGGCGGCTCCTTCCTCTCGGTCCCGACCCAGTCGGAGCACCCCGCTGAGGCCGCCGCTCTCGCCTCGTGGCTGAGCGAGCCCGAGCAGCAGATCACGGCGTTCGAAGCGGCCGGTCCCTTCCCGAGCACCGTCGCCGCTCAGGAGGAGCTCGCCTCCGCCGCCGAGCCGGACCCGGCGCTCAACGGCTCGCCCACCGGTGCGATCCTCGCCAAGCGCGCCGAAGGGGTCGTCGCCCAGTACAAGGGACCGGACGACTCGCTCATCCAGGAGAACGTCTTCGGCCCCGTGCTGCAGAAGGTCGACCGCGGCGAGCTCGACGGTGACGCCGCCTGGGCCGAAGCGCTGACGCTCCTCGGCGAGCTCGTCGACTGACGCGCCTCTCCCACCCCTCCCTCCCGACAGGCTCCCACCCGGCGGCACCGTTCCGCCGGGTGGGGGCCCCTCTCCTCGAGGAAAGCGATCGCGCCATGACGAGCACACTGACCCCGCCGGCGACGGCGACCCCGCCGAGGGGCGAGCGGCCCACCGCCCGCGTCCCCCTGACCTTCCGCCAGCGGCTCGGCCGCTTCGACGTGAAGGCCTCCCCGTACCTCTACATCTCGCCGTTCTTCCTGCTCTTCGCGATCACCGGCGCGTTCCCCCTCGTCTACACGCTCGTCGTGTCGCTCTTCGACTGGGAGCTGCTGCAGGGCCAGGGCGACTTCGTCGGCCTCGCCAACTTCGCGGCCGTGCTCGGCGACCGGTTCTTCTGGAACTCGATCGTGAACACCGTCAGCATCTTCCTGCTGTCCACGATCCCCCAGCTGCTCGTCGCGCTCGTCCTGGCGGCCGCCCTGGATCAGTCGCTGCGCGCCAGAACGTTCTGGCGGATGAGCGTGCTGCTGCCCTACATCGTGTCCCCGGTCGCGTGGCGCTCATCTTCTCGAGCGTGTTCAGCGAGCAGGACGGCCTCGCGAACAACCTGCTCGGCCTGATCGGCGTCCCCCAGATCGACTGGATCAACGACCGCCTCGCCAGCCACGTCGCCATCGCCTCGATGGTGAACTGGCGCTGGACCGGCTACAACGCCTGATCCTCCTGGCCGCGATGCAGGCCGTGCCGCGCGATCTGCACGAGTCGGCCGCGATCGACGGCGCCGGCGCGTTCCGCCGCTTCGTCTCGATCACGATCCCGAACATCCGCCCGACCCTGATCTTCGTGATCATCACGGCGACCATCGGCGGCCTCCAGATCTTCGCCGAGCCGCGCCTGTTCGACGTCTCGAACGCGGGCGGCATCGGCGGCTCCGACCGCCAGTTCCAGACCACCGTGCTCTACCTGTGGGAGATGGCGTTCTTCCGCGGCAACTTCGGCGAGGCGGCTGCGATCGCGTGGCTGCTGTTCCTCCTGATCGTGCTGATCGGGCTGGTGAACTTCGCGGTCTCGCGGAGGATCGCCTCGGTCGAGAACCGCGTGCTCGGCAAGCGGGCGCAGAAGAAGGCCGCGGCCGTGCTCGCCTCGTCGGCCGACCGCGCCGACGACGCCGACCGCGCCGACGAGATCGCCGCGACCGACCCCCTCCTGTCCTCCACCGGCCTCGGCCAGAAAGCGAGCGAGCGATGACCGCCCCCGCCCCCGCCCGATCAGCCGCGTTCCCGGTCCGCCGCCCCGTCGAGGGGGACGCCTCCGCGACGGAGCCGCGCCGCCGCAGGAAGGGCGCCGGCCGGGTCGACCGCCCCGGCTTCCTCGTCTACGGACTACTCAGCGCGTTCATCCTGGGCTCGACCTACCCGCTGTGGTGGTCGTTCGTCGTCGCGAGCGGCACCAACGCCACGCGCAGCGAGACGCTGCCGATGGTGCCGGGCGGCAACTTCCTCGCCAATGCGGCCAAGGTCTTCGACGCCCTGCCGTTCTGGACGGCGCTGATGAACAGCATCATCGTCTCGGGCGTCATCACCGTCTCGGTCGTGACCTTCTCGACGCTGGCCGGCTACGCCTTCGCGAAGCTGAAGTTCCGCGGCCGCGACGGGCTGATGATCACGGTCGTCGCGACCATGGCGATCCCGACGCAGCTGGGCATCATCCCGCTGTTCATCCTGATGCGCGAGCTGGGCTGGACCGGCGAGCTCGGCGCGGTCATCGTGCCGACCCTCGTCACCGCGTTCGGCGTGTTCTTCATGCGCCAGTACCTGATCGACGTGATCCCGGACGAGCTGATCGAGGCGGCCCGGATGGACGGGGCGAACCAGTTCCGCACGTTCCTGACCGTCGCGGTGCCCGCGGCCCGACCGGCCATGGCGATCCTGGCGCTGTTCACGTTCATGATGGCGTGGACCGACTTCCTCTGGCCGCTGATCGTGCTCAGCCCCACGAATCCCACGCTGCAGACGGCGCTCGCGCAGCTGCAGTCGGGCTACTACATCGACTACTCGATCGTGCTCACCGGAGCGGTCATGTCGATCGTGCCGCTGCTCGTGCTCTTCGTGCTCGCCGGACGCCAGCTCATCGCCGGCATCATGAGCGGCGCGGTCAAGGGCTGATCCGTGCGGTGCGGTGTCGCGGCTCCACTACCCTCGGATCACTGATCCGAGAGGCCCGTTATGAGTCACGACACCGCCTCGGCCGCGCCGACGCTCGAAGAGGTCGCCGCTCGCGCGGGCGTCTCGCGCTCCACGGTCAGCCGCGTGGTCAACAACTCGCCCCGGGTGAAGGACGACGCGGCCCAGGCCGTGCGCAAGGCGATCGAGGAGCTCGGCTACGTGCCGAACCGCGCCGCCCGCTCGCTCGCGAGCCGCAAGACCGAGGTCATCGCCCTCGTGGTGCCGGAGTCGACCGCGAAGGTGTTCTCGGATCCGTTCTTCGCGTCGGTGGTGCAGGGGGCGGCGCTGCGGCTCGCCGACACCGAGTACACGCTCAACATCGTCATCGCGTCGGAGGCGGCGCCCGAGAAGACCCGCCGCTACCTCCTCGGCGGCAACGTCGACGGGGCGCTCGTCGTCTCGCACCACAGCGGCGACCACTCCTACGCCCGGCTCGGCACGAGCCTCCCGGTGGTGTTCGGCGGTCGGCCGCTCAGCGCCGAGGAGCAGGGCAGCTACTTCGTCGACGTCGACAACATCGCGTCGGCCCGCGAGATCACCGAGCACCTCCTCGGCCTGGGCCGCCGCGAGCCCGCGATGATCGCGAGCCGCCAGGACATGCCGGCCGCCGTCGACCGGCTGCTCGGCTGGCGCGACGCGGTCCGCGAGGCCGGGCTCGACGACTCCCGCGTCGAGATCGGCGACTACTCGCCGGCCGACGGAGCCGCGGCGATGCACCGCCTGCTCGACTCCGGCCGCCCGATCGACGCGGTCTTCGCCTCCAACGACCAGATGGCGGCGGGCGCACTCGCCGCGCTGCGCGAGCGCGGCCTGTCGGTGCCGGGCGACGTCGCCCTCGCGGGCTTCGACGGCGACTACTTCGCGCAGGCCGCCGATCCGCCCATCACCACGATGCGCCAGCCCTCGACCGAGCTCGGCTCGGCGATGGCGGAGGTGCTGGTGCGGCTTCTCGCCGGCGAGACGGTCGAGCGCGTGACGATCATGCCGACGGAGCTGCTGGTGCGCGGCTCGACGGTCGCGCGGGGCTGAGGTCCCCTCTTCGCTGATCGAGTAGCCGCGCAGCGGCGTATCGAGATCCGCGTGTCCGGTGGTGGAGGGTCTCGATACGCGCCTGCGGCGCTACTCGACCAGCAAGGGCCGCGCCTGCGGCGCTACTCGACCAGCAGGGAGGCCGCGAGTGGTCACTGAACGGTGCCTGCCGGCCTCGCAGGCCCCGTTCCGGGTCGACTCGGCGTGATTTGGCGTGACGAGTGGTCGCGAGCCGGGCCCTGGCTGGGGCGCCGCGCCCGGTTCGCGCCCACTTGCTGATCGAGTAGCCGCGCAGCGGCGTATCGAGATCCCCGTGTCCCGGGAGTCGTGGGTCTCGATACGCGCCTGCGGCGCTACTCGACCAGCAAAGGGGGGCGCCTGTGGCGCTACTCGACCAGCAGGGCGGTCACTCCACGAGCGTGTACACGCTCGACGGCCGCCCCGTGGAGTAGCGCAGCGTCCGCGCCGCGCGGCCCGACGCCACCAGGTGCTCCAGGTAGCGCCGCGCACTCACCCGGGAGATGCCGACCGCGACGCTGACCTCGGTGGCCGATGCGTCCGCATCCGGTCGCAGCGCGCCCAGCACCGAGGCGAGCGTCTCGGTGCTCAGCCCCTTCGGCAGCGCCTGCGCCCGCGATCCGGAGGTGAAGAGCACGTCGATCTCGTCCTGGTGCAGCCCCGCGGCCCCCTCGAACAGCCGGCGGTCGTGCGCCACCTCGTCGAGCCGGTTCCGCAGCGCCGTCGCACTGAACGGCTTCACCAGGTAGTGGTGGACGCCTGCCGCCCGCGCCGCGCGCACGCTCTCCACGTCGCGCACCGCTGTCACCGCGATGAAGTCGGGCTGCGGCCCCGCCGTCGCCCGCACCGCCCGCAGCACGTCCAGCCCCGAGAAGCCCGGCAGGTGGAAGTCGAGCAGCACCACGTCCGGCTGGTGTGCCTGGATCGCGGCGACCGCGGACGGTCCGTCGCCCGCCACCTCCCGCACCTCGAACCCGGGGTGCGCGGCGACGAAGCGCTCGTGCAGGGCGGCGATGGCAGAGTCGTCGTCGACGATGACGACCGAGAGCGGGGCGGTCATCGCACCACCTGCGCAACGGCGACGGGCGGCAGGTGCAGGCGCGCGGTGAGGCGCGCCCCTCCCCACTCCGACGCCCCCGCCGAGACCCTGCCGCGGTTGCGCTGAGCGATCCGGCGCACGAGCGCGAGCCCGATGCCGCGGCCGTGGACGCGCACTCCCGCATCCCGGCCGCCCTTGGACGACACGCCCTCCTCGAAGACCCGCTCGCGCTGCTCCGGCGGGATGCCGGCTCCGTCGTCGTCGACCTCGATCACGAGGTCGCCGCCGTCGATCGAGAACTGCACGCGCACGCGGTGCCCGGCCGAGCAGGCCTCGAGCGCGTTGTCGACGAGGTTGCCGACGACGGTGACGACGTCGTCGCGCAGGGTCGAGGGCAGCCGACCGGCGAGGGCCTCGGCCTCGGGAGTCGCCGACACGGCGAGGTCGATCCGCAGCTCGCGGGCGTGGGCGCTCTTGACCATGAGCAGCGCCGTGAGCTCCGCGTCCTCCATCAGCATCTCGGGCGCGATCGCCCCGCCGACTCCGAGCGGGCCGCCGCTGCCGAGCCGCGCGATGAACGCGCGCGCCTCGTCGACGCAGTCCAGCTCGAGCAGCCCCGAGACGACGTGCATGGTGTTCGCGAACTCGTGGGCCTGGGCGCGCAGGCCGGCGGCGAGCGACTGCGCGCCGTCGGTGTCCTGCATCAGCTGGTGCAGCTCGGTGTGGTCGCGGAGCAGGAGGGTCGCGCCGACCGTGCGCTCGCCGCGGTGCGTGCCGGTGCCGCGCGCGATCAGGATCCGCTCGCCCGCGAGGACCAGCCGGCCCTCGCGCTCGCCCGACTCGAGCACCTCGAGGAGCGACGGCTCCAGGACGTCCCGCGCCAGCGGAGGCGGCAGCGTCGGATCCGGCGACCAGCCCAGCAGCGCGGTCGCCGCGTCGTTGACGAGCACGATCCGCCCGCTCGCGTCGACCGTGACCACGCCCTCCGAGAGCCGGTGCAGCA
Organism: Rathayibacter rhapontici; assembly: GCF_001995175.1. Lineage (GTDB taxonomy): Bacteria > Actinomycetota > Actinomycetes > Actinomycetales > Microbacteriaceae > Rathayibacter. The sequence goes on along the minus strand of NZ_MUKN01000001.1, from coordinate 8,899 downwards.
TCGTCTCCTGCTGCGTCACGAGCGACGCGATCTCCTCCGGCTCGAGACGGAAGATGCGGCGGCGGATGATCGCGGTGACCCAGGCCGCTCCGAAGATCCCGAGCACCGCGGCGCCCGCCATCGCCCAGAGCAGCCAGCTGAGGTGCCCGAGGAAGTCCTTGCGCAGCGCCGACTCGAGGATCCCGACCGAGGCCGTGCCGATCACCTCGCCGTCGGAGCCGAACACCGGCACCTTCACCCGCCACGACTCCCCGAGGGTCCCCGTCTGCGTGCCGACGAAGGTCTGCCCGGCCAGCGGCACGGACGGATCGGTCGAGACGCGCTCGCCGATCCGCTCGGTGTCGGGGTGCGAGAAGCGCACGCCCGCGCGGTCGGTGACGACCACGTAGGTGACGTCGGACGCCTCCCGGATCACCTCGGCGATCGGCTGGATCACGATCGAGGGGTCCTCGTCGTCGAAGGCCTCGGTGATCGCGGGCAGGTTCGCGACCGAGCGCGCGACTCCGGTCATCCGGTCGAGATAGGAGGAGCGCAGCGAGCGCTCCTGGAGCGATCCGGCGACGAGGCCGGTCACGACGACGGCGACAGCGACGATCAGCGCCTGCAGGAGCAGGAGCTGTACTCGAAGCGACATTGCCCGAACCACCTGCCCATCATGACGCGCCACGGGTGCCGCCACGTCGCTCCGGGACCGGATCGAGACCGACCGGCTGTCGACCAATAGTTACGAAAGCCCGCTCTTAGTTACCGAAGCCGCGGCCGCCGCGTCCCCGTCACTAGGTTCTGACTCGCGCGCCGCAGCGGCGCAGCCCCCCGATCTCGCACTCGGGAGTTCTCAAAGGAGAGAAAGAACCATGCGATCCAAGCCCTTCCTCGTCGTGCTCGCCGCCTCGACCCTCGCCCTCACCGCCTGCTCGTCCGGAGGCACCGCCTCTGAGGAGCCCGCCGCCGCCGGCGCGCCGTCGAGTCGCTCCAGATCATCGTCCCCGCCGACCCGGGCGGCGGCTGGGACCAGACCGGCCGCGCCATGTCGCAGCTGCTGACCGCCGAGGAGCTCGTCGGCTCGGCGCCCGTCACCAACGTGGGCGGCGCGGGCGGCACCGTCGGCCTCGCCTCCCTCGCCAACGAGAAGGACCCGAACACCCTCATGGTCACCGGCCTCGTGATGGTCGGCGCGGTCGAGACCAACGCCGCCGACGTGCGGATGGAGGACACGACTCCGATCGCCCGCCTCACCGAGGAGTCGCTCGTCATCGTGGTGCCGGCCGAGTCCGAGTACGAGACCCTCGAGGACCTCGCCGACGACATCGTCGACAAGGGCCAGGAGGTGACCGTCACCGGCGGCTCCGCGGGCGGCGCCGACCACATCCTCGCGGGCCTGCTCCTCGAGTCGGCCGGCCTCTCGGGCGACGAGATCGCCGAGAAGCTCAACTACATCCCGAACTCGGGCGGTGGCGAGGCCGTCTCGCTGATCCTCGGCAACAACGTCGGCGCCGGCATCTCGGGCGTGGGCGAGTTCCTCGAGCACATCGAGGCCGGCACCATGCGCGCCCTCGCCGTCTCCTCGGCCGAGCCCGTCGAGTCCCTCCCGGACGTCGAGACCATGACCGAGGCCGGCTACGACGTGACCCTCACCAACTGGCGCGGCGTGCTCGCCCCCTCCGACATCACGGAGGAGGAGACCGCGGCCCTCACGGACCTCGTCACCGAGCTGCACGGCACCGAGGCGTGGACCGAGGAGCTCGCGACCCGCGGCTGGACCGACGCGTTCCTCACCGGCGACGAGTTCGGCGACTTCCTCGAGAGCGACATCACCGAGGTCGGCGCGACGCTGAAGAACATCGGGCTGGTCGACTGATGTCGACGTCCGCTCCTCCGGTGGCCCCGGGGACGGATGCGGCCCGCGCGACCGGGGCCGCCTGATCGGCGAGCTGATCTTCGCGGTGCTCGCCGTCGCGCTGGGGATCTTCGTCTTCGTCGGCGCGTTCTCGATCCGCGCCCCCGGCGCCGGCTCGCAGGTCGGGCCGAGGGTCTTCCCGTTCCTGGTCAGCGGCATCCTCACCTTCTCGGCGGTCATGGTGCTGATCGACGTCCTCCGCGGCCGTCTCGGTCCGCAGGAGGAGGGCGAGGACATCGACTCCACGGCGAAGACCGACTGGGTCACCCTCGGCAAGCTCGTCGCCTTCGTCATCGCGCACATCGTCCTCGTCGACCTGATCGGCTGGGCACTCGCCGCGGCCGTGCTCTTCGGCGGAGTGGCCTGGTCGCTGGGCGCGAAGAAGTGGTGGGTCGCGATCCTCGTCGGCCTGGCGCTGGGCCTGGTCGTGCAGATCGTCTTCGGCGGTCTGCTCGGGCTCTCGCTGCCGCTGGGTCCGCTCCTGGGCTGGCTGCAGCCCTTCCTCGACGCGATCGGAGGCTGACGTGGACAACATCTCGGCACTGCTCGAGGGCTTCGCGATCGCCGCGCAGCCCCAGTACCTGATCTTCGCGTTCCTGGGCGTGCTGGTCGGCACGGCCGTCGGCGTGCTGCCCGGCATCGGCCCGGCCATGACGGTGGCTCTGCTGCTGCCCCTGACCTACACGCTCGACCCCACCGCGGCGCTGATCACCTTCGCCGGCATCTACTACGGCGGCATGTACGGCGGCTCGACCACGAGCATCCTGCTGAACACGCCGGGGGAGTCGGCCTCGATCGTCACCGCGCTCGAGGGCAACAAGATGGCGAAGATGGGGCGCGGAGCCGCGGCCCTCGCCACGGCGGCCCTCGGGTCGTTCGTGGCCGGCACCGTCGCCACGGTGCTGCTGACCCTGCTCGCCCCGACCATCGCGGCCTGGGCCGTGAACCTCGCTCCCGCCGACTACGTGGCGCTCATGGTCATCGCGTTCATCACCGTGGGCGCCCTGCTGGGCTCCTCCGTCTGGCGCGGTCTCAGCTCGCTGGGCCTGGGCCTCTTCGTGGGCCTGGTGGGCACCGAGATCCTCTCGGGCCAGCAGCGCTACACGTTCGGACTGCTGCCGCTGGCCGACGGCATCGACGTGGTGCTCGTGGCGGTCGGCCTCTTCGCGGTCGGCGAGACGCTCTACGTGGCGTCGCGGATGCGGCACGGCGGCATCCAGGTGATCCCCGTCACCCGCGGATGGCGCAGCTGGATGACCCGCGACGACTTCAAGCGCTCGTGGAAGCCGTGGCTGCGCGGCACCGCGATCGGCTTCCCGATCGGCACGATCCCGGCCGGCGGCGCGGATGTGGCGACGTTCCTGTCGTACGCGACCGAGCGCAAGCTCTCGAAGCACAAGCACGAGTTCGGCCGCGGAGCGATCGAGGGCGTGGCCGGTCCGGAGTCGGCGAACAACGCGGCGGCGGCGGGCGTGCTCGTGCCGCTGCTGACGCTGGGACTGCCGACGACCGCGACCGCCGCGATCATCCTCTCGGCGTTCCAGAGCTACGGCATCCAGCCGGGACCGCAGCTGTTCACGAACCAGCCGGGACTCGTCTGGGCGCTGATCGCGAGCCTCTACATCGGCAACGTGATGCTGCTGGTGCTGAACCTGCCGCTGGTGGGCATGTGGGTGAAGCTGCTGCAGATCCCGCGTCCGTACCTCTACGCGGGCATCCTGACCTTCGCGGTGCTGGGCGCGTACGCCGTCAACTTCTCGACGGTCGACATCGTGATCCTGCTGGTCGTCGGAGTGGTGGGCTACTTCCTCCGCCGCTTCGGCTACCCGGTCGCGCCGCTGGTGATCGGGCTGATCCTCGGCCCGATGGCGGAGGCGCAGCTGCGCCGGGCGCTGCAGCTCTCGCAGGGAGACCTGACGGCGCTGGTCACCCGTCCGTTCGCGGCCTTCGCGTACCTCGCGCTGATCGTGATCATCGCGCTCGGCCTCTACCTCCGCTCGCGCCAGAGCCGGATGGAGCGGGCGATCGCCGCGGCGACGGTCGTCGACGAGTCGGTGCAGTCGGCGGTCGACACCGCCTACCGCCCGGGCGAGCGCCCGACCGACATCGACACCACGGGCGTGAACCAGGTGACGGGGACGACCGGGATCCGCACGGTCGAGAAGGGCCCCCGCCGCAAGAAGTAGGACCCGCCCCTCCACGAGACGTCCTCGGACCGTCGAGACAGCCCGCAGCAGCGGGACGTCTCGACGGCACGGGGACGTCTCGTCGTCAGTGGGTTCGACGGGGCGGAGGAGATCAGGCCTCGGTGCCGCGTCCTGCCGTCCCGCGACGGGATCGTGCCGGGGAGGAGACTCCCGTGCGGACGCGGTGCCCGGTCGCCGTCGACTCGACCGTGAACTGACCCGTGGCCCGGACCAGCTCGGACAGCTTCGCGTAGCCCCAGTTGCGGGAGTCGAAGTCCGAGCGCCATTTGCGCAGGAGCTGCCCCACGGCCGCGAGGCTCGCCCATCCGTCTTCGGACGATGCGGTGCTGACGCTGTTCCGGAGCCCCTCGATGAGACGCGGATCGTCCTGGGGCGAGGACGGCGCCGGTCGTTCCGGCGCCGGAACGGTGGGTGCGGACTCGCCGGCCATGACCTCGAGGACGTCGAGGTAGGTGAACTGGTCGCAGGCGTTGCGGAAGGACGTCGGCGTCTTGCGCTCGCCGAATCCGTAGACGGTGATCCCCTGCTCCCGGATCCGGGAGGCGAGCCGCGTGAAGTCGCTGTCCGAGGAGACGATGCAGAAGCCCTGGAACCTCCCCGTGTAGAGCAGGTCCATCGCGTCGATGATGAGCGCGCTGTCCGTCGAGTTCTTGCCCTTGGTGTGCGCGAACTGCTGCATGGGCTGGATGACGTGCTCGCTCGCAGCGGTCTTCCAGCTGGTGAGCTGCGTGCTCGTCCAGTCGCCGTAGACCCTCTTCACCGAGGCCGTGCCGAAGCGGGCGACCTCCGCGAGGACGGCCCCGATCCGGGACGGAGGGACGTTGTCGGCATCGACGAGGACGGCGAGCAGATCGCTGGGGGCGTTCATGCTCTGAGCCTGGCAGGTCGACGGCCGTCGACCCGACCCCCGTCCGGCGTCGGCGACGAGGATCGGCGGGGGTGGATCTCGATACGGCCGCTGCGCGGGCTACTCGATCAGCAGGGGGAGGCATCCGGCCTCGGCCCGGTGCGCGAGCTCGGAGCGGATCCTCGCTGGTCGAGCAGCCGCGCAGCGGCGTCTCGAGACCTGCCCCCCCGCCGGGGTCCGGGGCGAACCCTGTCCCGGCCCTGATGCTCCCCTGACGGAGCGCTGACGGGCCGGTCGAGAGAGTGGTTGCACCGATGACCGCTCGATCCGGAAGCCCCGGGTCACGACCTCGAGGACCTCCTCATGACACTCCGCACCCGCACCGCCCTCCCGCTGCTCGCCGTTCCCGCGGCGGCGATCCTCGCCCTCACCGGCTGCACGTCGGGAGCCGTCGCGGCCTCGGCCCCGGTGCTCGCGACGCCGTCCGACTCCGAGGTGCAGGGCCTGTTCGACGAGTGGAACGCCGCGCTCGCGACGGGCGACCCCGAGGCGGTCAACACCTTCTACGCCGAGGACGCCGTCCTCCTCCCCACCGTCTCGCCCGGCGTGCACGACACCCCGGAGGAGCGCCTCGGCTACTTCGACATGTTCCTCGACAACCAGCCGCAGGGCGTGATCACCGAGGGCGTCGTGCGCGATCTCGGCGACGGCACCGTGTCCCACTCCGGGCTCTACACGTTCACGATGGGCGCGAGCGGCGACGTGGTGCCCGCGCGCTTCACCTTCGTCTACGAGCAGGTCGACGGCGAGTGGCTGATCGTCGAGCACCACTCCTCGAAGGAGCCGGCAGCGGCGTGACCGCTCCTCCCCAGGCGGCGGTGGGACCCTCGAGGGTGCTCGTTCTGCTCGTGGAAGACGACCCCTCGATCGCGCAGTCCCTCCGGGAGGGGCTCGAGCGCTTCGGGTTCGAGGTCGACTGGGTGACGACCGGGGCCGAGGCGCTCGCCGCCGACGCCCCGGACGTCGTGCTGCTCGATCTCGGGCTGCCCGACATGGACGGGCTCGACGTCTGCCGCAGCCTGCGTGCCCGCTCCGATCTGCCGATCATCGTGATCACCGCGCGCGGCGACGAGATCGACACCGTGGCGGGGCTGGAGGTCGGCGCCGACGACTACGTCGCGAAGCCGTTCGGGGTGCGCGAGATCGTGGCGCGGATCCGGGCGGTGACGAGGCGTCACGCGGTCCTCGACCGGGAGGCGCCGGCCCGCCCGGTGATCGCGCTCGGGCCGCTCGCGATCGACGTCGCCGCCCGCCGCGTGCACCGCGACGGCGAGGAGCTGGCGCTCGCTCCCAAGGAGTTCGACCTGCTCGTCGCGCTGGCCGGCGCGGTGGGCGCGGTGCTCACCCGCGAATCGCTGATCGACGAGGTGTGGGACAGCCACTGGTTCGGATCCACGCGCACGCTCGACGTGCACGTCTCGACCCTGCGGCAGAAGCTCGCCGGCGCCGCGGTGATCACGACCGTGCGCGGAGTGGGCTTCCGCCTGGAGCGGCCCTGATGCGCCGTCGGCTGATCGCCGCGTGCGTCGTGCTGGTCACTCTCGCCCTGGCCGTCTTCACCGTGCCGGTGGCGCTCGACCTCGACCGGGTGCTGCGCGACGACCAGCGCGAGGTGGCGCTCCGCGAGGCGCGGACCATCGCGGTGCTGCTGTCGACCGCGACGGAGGCCGACGAGGAGACCGCCGAGGGTGCCGAGCTGGCCCTCGTGCGGCTGCGCGCCGAGCTCGAGGCGCAGACCGACGGGCGGGTGGAGCTGCTCTCGCCCGACGGTGCTCCCGCGCTCGGCCGCGCGGTCGCGGGGGCGGACGACTCCGATTTCGCGGCGGCGCTAGCGGGGGAGGAGCGCGTGCGCTCGCGCGAGGACTCGGTGCTCGGCGAGCCGGGCCTCCAGGTGACCGTGCCCGCCACGACCGACGCCGGAGTCGTCGACGCGCCGTGCGGCTGACCCTGCCCACGGCGCCGGTCGACGAGCAGCTGCAGTCGATCTGGCTGTTCCGCGGCGCCGTCGGACTCGCGGTGCTGGGGCTCGCGGTGCTCGCGAGCGCCCTGGTCTCCACCTCGCTGCTGCGCCCCCTCCGCCTGCTCGACGCGATGGCGGGGCGGATGTCGCAGGGCGACTTCGACGCCCGTCTCGACCCCGCGTCGGTCGGGCCCGCCGAGACGCGGCGCCTGGCCGAGACCCTCAACGACGGCGCGCACCGGATCGGCGTGCTGCTCGCCGCCCAGCAGGCGTTCACGGCCGACGCCTCGCACCAGCTCCGCACGCCGCTCACCGCGCTGCGGCTGAGCCTCGACAACCTGCACGACCGCCTCGAGTCGCCCGGCGACCGCGCCGCCGTCGACCGGGCGCTCGCCGAGGCGGGCCGGCTCGGACGCCTCGTCTCGGACCTGCTGGTGCTCGCGCGGAGCCAGGCGCCCACGCGTCCGCGCGAGCCCGTCGACGTCGCGGCGCTGCTGCGGGAGCGGGCGGCGTTCTGGGCCGCGGCGGCCGACGACGCGGGCGCCGAGCTCGTCCTGTCGGCGTCGCGCGGCGCACCGCGGGCGCTCCTCACTCCCGGGCACCTCGAGCAGGCGTCGACAACCTCGTCGACAACGCGCTGCACGCGGGCGCCGGTCGGGTGCTCCTGCGCGTGGCCGAGCGCGGACAGGAGGTGGTCGTCGAGATCGCCGACACGGGTCCGGGGATGAGCGCCGCCGACCGCGCCCGCGCGTTCGACCGCTTCTGGAGTGCCAGCCCCGACGGCTCCGGACTCGGCCTCGCGATCGCGCGGCAGGTCGTCGAGCACGACTCCGGGACGATCGAGCTGCTCGACACCCCGGGCGGCGGGGTGACGGCGCGCATCGCGCTGCGGCGGGCGCTCTGACGACGGGGGCGCGCGGCCCCCTTGCCGGTCGAGCGGCCGCGCAGCGGCGTGTCGAGACCCGCGTCCTCCGAGGTCCGATGGCCGGCGTCAGCCTTCGAGGGGCTCCCACCCGTTCTCGCCGCAGGCGTCCGCGAAGGCGGCCGACGCGGCAGTGAAGCCGGCCTCATCACCGGAGCCGAGTGCCGCCGTCATCGCGGCCGACGCGGTCCGGAGCTCGGCCGGATCGTCGGCCGTCAGCAGCTCGGCGACGGTCTCGGCGATGCGCTCGCGCCGCTCCTCCAGCTGCCCCCCGCTCACCCAGTAGGCGTGCTGGTTGCAGGCGTCGGTCGCGGACGCCGAGAGGCCGGGCGCACAGCCCGCCAGCGCGAGCGCCATCGCGGTCGCCACCCCGGCCTGTGCGCCGAGTCGCCCGGGAAGGCGCGTTCTCGCGGCGCGTCGGCAGCCGTTCCGGGCACCTGAGCGCGGAGCACTCATGCCGGCAGCAGGCCGATGATCACCGACATCACCAGGATCGTCACGAGCTCGTGCGTCACGTTGAGGATCGTGAGCTTCGCGGGGCGGCCCTCGAAGGCGTCGTGGGTGATCATCCGGGCAGCGGTGAAGCCGACGAAGAGGAACAGACCGGTGATCAGGGAGTTCGCGAACCAGCTGCCGCCGTAGAAGGCGTGCGCGATGTCGACGCAGCCGGCCAGGACCAGCGCGGTGACGAGGCTGACGACCAGGGTCACCAGGATCGGCACCACCGCGCTGCGGGTGCGCATGCTCTCGTCGGTGATGCCGGTGAGGCGCATCCAGAGCGTGCCGAAGACCTTCGGGGTGTACCAGACCGAGCCGACGATCATCGTCGAGAGGGTGGCGAGGGCGACGGCCCAGGGATTGATGTCGGGGACCACGGCGGGGCCTTCCTCGAGGGGCGCCGCGGGTTCGGCGTGCCGCTCACCCTAGGGCCGCGGCGCCCGCTCCGGGCGGCGCCTCAGCGCGCGGGCGGCGCCTCAGCGCGAGCGCGGCCCCTCGGCGCGCGGGC